>NZ_JBIAKL010000002.1:0-724129 GCF_042872445.1 Micromonospora sp. NPDC005257
AACGTGCGACCCCGCTCGACCGCGAACGACACACCGTCCACAGCCCGCACCACACCGTCCTCGGTGTCGAACCGCACCCGCAGATCCCTGACCTGGAGATAGGGCCCGTCGCCGGAGCGCTGCTCCGGCACCTCCGGGCGGTCCGGCTCCCCAGACGGCACCGCCTCCGACCTGCCCATTGACCGCCTCCCCTTCGGTGATGAAGAGAACCTACAGGAAATCACCGAAGGTGAAAATAAGCTACAAAGAGCGAGCTGTCAGCGGCCGGAGTGTAACGACATGGTTTCCGATCAGCCGATCCTGCCGCAGATCCGCCCTCACCGCACGCGCTCCCGGTGGGCGGCTCGGCCCGCCCACCGGGAGACACATCAGCCTTCGGTGACGGTGAGGACCACCGGGCCACCGGGCAGCGTGCGACTGTCGGAGCGATCCGGCATGTTCCAGGTGGTGCTGGCCCGGGCGGCGTCGCTCAGCGCGAATCCCACCGTGTACCTCCCCGGGGACAACCCCTGCCACGGAAGGTAGAGCCAGGTGGTCACCGTCCCGTCGGGCGCCTGACTTGTGCCCCCGAAGGACTGGGACACCACGTCGCCGTCGGCGTCGTACAGGTGGACGTCCACGCCGTTGATGGGTGCGACCTGCACCTCGGCGTCGATGGTGAGCTTGACCGAGGCCTGTCCCACCTCGCTCGACGGCACCGAGGACGGGTCGAGAGTGGCGCTCCGCGCCATCGGCGGGTTGGTGCTCGGCACCCGGGTGATGGTCAACCCCGGATCCGGCGCGCGGTACATGCTCCCGTACAGCGCCACGTTGCCCGCGCCGTCGACCACCGCCAGGCCCTCGACCACGCACTTCTCGGTCTGCTGGTACACCATGACCCGCACCGCCACGCGGCCGTCCGCCCCGGCGGTGGGCAGGCCGTACTGCTGGCAGCCGCCGACGAGGTCGAGCTGAATGGTCGAGAGCCCCTTCCGCGCGTCGGTCACGACCATGCTGACATCGGTCATCACCGAGTCACGCCAGTTGTCCACCGGGTTCGGGCTCACCGCGAAGTCGCTCGCCCGTAGCGTGGAGTTCGTCGTGGTGGTGACGGACGGCGCGGTCGGATTCTTGTAGGTGGTCGTCCCGCCGGCATTGTTCCGGAGCACCAGGGCCGCCACCCGCCAGTTGCCGGTGGCCGTGTCGGAGGGCAACGCCACGTCGACAGCGCACGTCATGGAGACGCCGTCCTGCTGACCGCTGCTGACCCGGCCGCACCGCAGACCCGTGCTGTACTCCTCACGTTCCCAGGTGAAGGCCGTGGTGATGCTCGCGCCGCCCGGACCGGCCAGCCGGATCGTGCCCTTCCAGAAGCCGGACTGCCAGTCCTGCACCGTGAAGTCGTAGGCCACCGTCGCCGGACCGTTGCCCAGATAGAGGTAGGGACGGCGCAGGAGCCAGTTCAACGAGATCGAGTCGGCGCTCGGCCCGGACGAGTCGATCAGCGTCCGGGCCGTGAACTGGTAGCCGAAGGCCTGGAGGCGGGTTCCGGAGACCGTGGCCGTGGTGCCCCGGTAACCGATGGTGACCTTGGTGACCTCCCACAGGGCGGTGTCCGCGTCGGAGAAGCGCCGGACCGGGAGGTCGAAGGAGTAGGTGGACCTCTGCGGCGTTCCCGATTCGTACACGCCGTCGCCGCAGCAGGTCTCCTGGTACGCGTAGCGCGCGACCCAGTCGTGGCCGACCAGTTCGCCGGTGACCGTGCTACGCATGCGCATCGTGACCGTACCGAAGACGAAGTCGGCGGCGGGATCGGAGTTGGTGACCGTCCAGGTCAGCTTGTTGGCGGCGTAGTCACCCGTCGCGTCCACCGTGGTCTCGGCGAACGCGAGGGCGGCGAGCCCGAGTCGCGGGGCCGCGGCGTGGGCGGCAGTGGCGCCGAACATGGTCGCGGCAACCATGACGACGAGCGTCAACGCACCGCGGAGTAGTCGGTGCGCGGAAGTGGCAGACATGGGGATTTCTTATCAGCGTTGACCGATTCCGGTTGCCCCGCGACCGCCCTGACCGGCGTCGATTTCGAGACAGGCGGCCGCACCGCCGGATGACCTCGTCCCCTGACGGATGTCGGTGCGCTCGCCTAGGGTCGAACGCATGAGCGAGTTCGACGCGGCGACCGCCGCCGTCCAGGCCGCCCTCGACGCGGGCGCCCGCTACGCCGACGCCCGGGTCATGCACCGCCGCTACGAGTCGATGTCGGCACGCAACGGCGACATCGAGGAGCTGAGCCAGGACGAGAGCATCGGGCTGGGCGTCCGCGCGCTCGTCGGGTCGGGTTGGGGCTTCCACGCCGTACCCGATCTGTCCGACGCGGCGGCCCGCGACGCCGGCCGGCGTGCCGCGGCGATCGCCACCGCGAGCGCCCGGGTTCCCGGGCCGCCGATCGACCTGGTGCCGGTCGAGGCGACGGTGGCGAGCTGGGCCTCGGACTGCGTTGTCGACCCGCTCGGGGTGCCGCTGTCGGACAAGGGCGACCTGCTGGTCCGGGCCACCGCCACGATGCGCGAGCACGGCGCCGACCTGGGCGAAGGGCTCTATCAGATCTGGGACACCTCGAAGTGGTTCGTCTCCAGCGAGGGTCACCGCATCGACCAGCGCATCCGTGAGTGCGGCGGCGGGATCTCGGCCACCTCGATCGGTGCCGGCGAGACCCAACGCCGGTCCTACCCGAGCTACCGGGGGCAGTACGGCACCACCGGCTGGGAGCTGGTCACCTCGCTGGACCTGGCCGCGCACGCCGCCCGGATCGCCGAGGAGTCCCGCGAGCTGCTCAGCGCGCCGCTCTGCCCGAGCGGCGAGACCGACCTGATCCTCGGCGGCGAGCAGCTCGCGCTTCAGATCCACGAGTCGGTCGGGCACGCCATCGAGCTGGACCGCATCCTCGGCTGGGAGGCGGCGTTCGCCGGCACGTCCTGGCTAGACCTGGCCCGGCTCGGCTCGCTGCGTTACGGCTCGGAGCTGATGAACGTGACGATCGACCCGACCATCCCGGGCGCGCTCGGCAGCTTCGGCTACGACGACGAGGGCTCACCGGCGGTCGCCCGCGACGCGGTGCGCGACGGGCGGTGGGTCGGGGTGCTCGCCGGGCGGGACTCGGCCGCCGTCGCCGGCGTTGACTACGGCGGCAGCGTACGGGCGGACGGCTGGGCCCGGCTGCCGATGGTGCGGATGACGAACGTGGGCCTGGAACCGGGCCCGCACACGCTCGACGAGATCATCGCGGCCACCGACGACGGGGTGCTGATGGACGTCAACCGGTCCTGGTCGATCGACGACAAGCGGCTCAACTTCCAGTTCGGCTGCGAGATCGGCTGGGAGGTGAAGAAGGGCCGCCGGGGGCGGATGCTGCGCAACCCGACCTACACCGGCATCGGGCCGGTCTTCTGGCGCTCGATGGACATGCTCTCCTCGGAGACCGTCGCCTGGGGCACGCCCAACTGCGGGAAGGGGCAGCCCGGCCAGATCGGGCACACCGGCCACCCGGCCGCGCCGGCCCGGTTCCGCGGCGTCCGGGTGGGGGTGCGGGCATGAGCGAGCGCAGCGAGCGAATCAGCAGGCTCAGGGCGACGGTGCCTCATGACGGCACGGAGCGAAGCGGAGTGCCGGCATGAGCGCCGAGTTGGAGATCGCCGTCGGGGTGGTGGACCTGGTCCGGCACACGGCCGGTCCGTCCGCCGAGGCCGAGGTGCTGGTGACCCGAACCGATCTGGCGCTGACCCGGTTCGCCAACTCGTTCATCCACCAGAACGTGGCCGAGACCGGCGTCGCCGTACACCTGCGGTTGCACGTGGACGGGCGGACCGCGACCGGCAGCGGCAGCCGGGTCGACGCGGACGGGCTGGCCGCGCTCGTCGAGCGGGCCCGGGCCGCGACCCGGCTCGCGCCGCCCGACCCGGCCTGGCCGGGACTCACCCCGCCGACGCCGGTGCCGTCCGGTCCGGCCGTCGACGAGGCCACCGCGTTCGCCGCGCCCGACGAGCGGGCCGAGCGGGTACGCGCGTTCGTGGACGCGGTCGAGGGACTGGAGGCGGCCGGCTACTGCCGCACCGCGTACCGGTCGGGGGCGTTCGCCAACTCCGCCGGGCACACGGCGACCGGCCGGGCGGCCGAGGCGGCGATGGACGGCATCGCCCGGGCCGGCGGCGCGGACGGGGTGGCTCGGCTCTGCGCCGACCGGCTGGCCGGCCTCGACGGCACGGCGCTCGGCGCCAGCGCGGCGGCGAAGGCGCGCGCCGCGGCCGACCCGGTCGAGCTGCCGCCCGGGCACTACGAGGTGGTGCTCGAACCGGCGGCCGTCGCCGACCTGCTGCAGAACCTGGCCTGGTACGGCTTCAACGGCAAGCGGTACGCCGAGCGGCAGTCCTTCGCCGAGCCGGGCACCGCCCAGTTCGACCCGGCGGTGACGCTGGTGGACGACCCGCTGCGCGCCGGCACGCTGCCGTTCGACCTGGAGGGCACGCCCCGGCGGGCGTTGCCGCTGGTCGAGGGGGGCACCACCGGGGCGGTGGCGTACGACAGGCGCGCCGGCGCGGCGGCGGGCGCCGGGTCCACCGGCCACGGTATGCCGGGCAGCGCGACCTTCGGGCCGATCCCGCACAACATCCGCCTGTCGGCGGACCCGCGCGTCGCCGATGCGGGCGTGACCGTCGCGGACGGCCCTTTGAGCGCGGGCGTGACCGGGGCGGTGGGCGACCCGGACACCGCCGCACTGGTGGCCGGGATGCGACGCGGGCTGCTGGTGAGCGACTTCTGGTACACCCGCGTACTGGACCCGAAGCAACTTGTGGTCACCGGGTTGACCCGCAACGGGGTGTGGCTGGTCGAGGACGGCGTGCCGACCCGCGCGGTACGCGACTTCCGGTTCACCGAGTCGTACCCCCGGGCGCTGGGGCCGGGCCGGGTGCTCGGCCTGGGCCGGACGGCGGTGCGCCAGCCGGGCCGCGTCGACGGCTCCTGGTACGAGGCGCCGACGCTGCGGCTGTCCTCCTGGCACTTCACCGGCGGCGCGTCCGGGTGACGCCGCGCCTCCGGGCGTGCCAGGGCACCGGTCGGCGCACCGTTCGACCCACCGTCACATTGATCATGAACTGACTCTTTCCAAGCTGCGGGACACACGGGACACTGCGTTGCGCGGCCGGGCCGTGAAGATCGGCGTAACGTGTGTCACCTAGCCGCACCGGTTCGCCGGTGTGGCCTCGCGCGTGCGCAGGACGTGACAGTGACGTCAGGGAGATGACTCGAATGACAACTACGTCGGCCAGGACGCCGAGACCGCAGCCGCGGGGAGGGCGGGCACGCGCCGCCATCGCGGCGAAGACGTTGCGGACCGACAGATGGTGGCTCGCCCCGCTGATCACAGTGGTGGGGCTCAGCGCGTGGGTCATCTACGCGACGGTCCGGGTCTTCATGCACAAGTGGTACTGGGTGGAGCAGTACCACTACCTGACGCCGTTCTACTCCCCCTGCGTCACCGACCGCTGTGTCGAGGGCTCCTCGCACTTCGGCTCGTTCCTGCCCGGCTGGTGGATCATCCCGGACGCGGCGCTCACCCTGCCGTTCCTGTTGCTGTTCCGGCTGACCTGCTACTACTACCGCAAGGCGTACTACCGGTCGTTCTGGCTGTCGCCGCCGGCCTGCGCCGTGCCCGACGGGCACCAGTCGTACAGCGGCGAGACGCGGTTCCCGCTGCTCGGGCAGAACCTGCACCGCTACTTCTTCTACGCCGCCGCGATCATCTCGCTGATCAACACCTGGGACGCGATCCTGGCCTTCCACTCCCCCGAGGGCTTCGGCTTCGGCCTGGGCAACATCATCCTGATCGGCAACGTGGTGATGCTGTGGGCGTACACGATCTCCTGCCACTCCTGCCGACACATCATCGGCGGGCGGCTCAAGCACTTCTCGAAGCACCCGATGCGCTACAAGGCGTGGACCGGGGTGTCCTGGTTGAACGTCCGGCACATGCAGCTCGCCTGGATCACCCTGGGCACCCTGGCGTTCACCGACTTCTACGTGATGGCGCTGGCCGCCGGCTGGTTCAGCGACCTGCGGTTCATCAACTGAGAGCCTGGACATGACTGAGACGCGAATCGAACGACACCACTACGACGTCGTCGTGATCGGGGCCGGTGGCGCCGGCCTGCGCGCGGCGATCGAGGCCCGGCTGGCCGGCAAGAAGACCGCGATCATCTCGAAGTCGCTGTTCGGCAAGGCGCACACGGTGATGGCCGAGGGCGGCGCCGCTGCCGCCATGGGCAACGTGAACTCGCGCGACAACTGGCAGGTGCACTTCCGGGACACCATGCGCGGCGGCAAGTTCCTCAACAACTTCCGGATGGCCGAGCTGCACGCCAAGGAGGCGCCGCAGCGGATCTGGGAGCTGGAGACGTACGGCGCGCTGTTCGACCGCACCAAGGACGGGAAGATCTCGCAGCGCAACTTCGGCGGCCACGAGTACCCGCGCCTGGCACACGTCGGCGACCGGACCGGCCTGGAACTGATCCGTACGCTCCAGCAGAAGATCGTCTCGCTCCAGCAGGAGGACAAGCAGGAGTTCGGCAGCTACGACGCGCGGATCCGGGTCTTCTCCGAGACCACGATCACCGAGCTGCTGCTCGACGGCGACCGGATCGCTGGCGCGTTCGGCTACTACCGCGAGTCCGGCGAGTTCATCCTCTTCGAGGCGCCCGCGGTGGTGCTGGCCACCGGCGGTGTCGGACGGTCCTACAAGGTCACCTCGAACTCGTGGGAGTACACCGGCGACGGCCACGCGCTGGCGCTGCGCGCCGGGGCCACGCTGATCAACATGGAGTTCCTCCAGTTCCACCCGACCGGCATGGTCTGGCCGCCTTCGGTGAAGGGCATCCTGGTCACCGAGTCGGTACGCGGCGACGGCGGGGTGCTGAAGAACTCCGAGGGCAAGCGGTTCATGTTCGACTACGTCCCGGACGTGTTCCGCAAGCAGTACGCGGAGACCGAGGAGGAGGCGGACCGCTGGTACACCGACCCGGACAACAACCGGCGTCCGCCGGAGCTGCTGCCCCGCGACGAGGTCGCCCGCGCGATCAACAGCGAGGTCAAGGAGGGCCGGGGTACGCCGGCCGGCGGCGTCTACCTGGACATCGCCTCCCGTAAGTCGGCCGAGGAGATCCGCCGCCGCCTGCCGTCGATGTACCACCAGTTCAAGGAGCTGGCCGACGTCGACATCACCAAGGAGCCGATGGAGGTCGGCCCGACCTGTCACTACGTGATGGGCGGCGTCGAGGTGGACCCGGACTCCGGCGCGGCGTACGGCACGGTGCGCGGCCTCTACGCAGCCGGCGAGGTGTCCGGCGGCATGCACGGCTCGAACCGGCTCGGCGGCAACTCCCTGTCCGACCTGCTGGTCTTCGGCAAGCGCGCGGGCGGGCACGCCGCCACGTACACCGACCAGCTCACCGCCCGCCCGGCGGTGTCGGTGGCGGCGGTCGAGGCCGCCGTGGAGACGGCGCTGGCGCCGTTGCAGCGGGACACCGGCGAGAGTCCGTACCAGCTCCAGCAGGACCTCCAAGCGGTGATGGGCGACCTGGTCGGCATCATCCGCCGGGAGAGTGAGCTCGAAGACGCCATGCGCAGGCTGGCCGAGCTGCGGGAGCGGGTGGCGAAGGTGAGCGCGGTCGGGGGCCGGCGCTACAACCCGGGCTGGCACCTGGCGTTGGATCTGCGCAACATGCTCGTGGTCTCGGAGTGCACCGCGATGGCGGCGCTGGAGCGGCAGGAGTCACGCGGCGGGCACACTCGGGAGGACTATCCGGCGATGGACCCGAAGTGGCGGCGGGTCAACCTGGTCTGCTCGCTGGACGGTGACGCGGTCCGGCTCACCGAGAAGCCGCTGCCGAAGATGCGGCCGGAGCTGATCGGGCTGTTCGACCGGGCCGAGCTGGCCAAGTACCTGACCGACGAGGAACTCGCCGAGTTCGACGCCCTCACCGAACAGGAGCGCTGAGGAATGGGAACCGATCCGCAGCAGGCGACCGGCAAGCCGGGCGCGAAACGCCAGTTCCGCATCTGGCGGGGCGACGAGACCGGCGGCGACCTGCAGGACTACACCGTCGAGGTGAACGAGGGCGAGGTGGTCCTCGACGTGATCCACCGGCTCCAGGCCACCGAGGCGCCGGACCTGGCGTGCCGGTGGAACTGCAAGGCCGGCAAGTGCGGCTCCTGCTCCATGGAGATCAACGGCAAGCCGCGGCTGGGCTGCATGACCCGGATGTCGACGTTCGAGGAGTCCGAGACCGTCACTGTCACCCCGCTGCGCACCTTCCCGGTGATCCGGGACCTGGTCACCGACGTCTCGTTCAACTACGAGAAAGCCCGGGAGACCCCGGCGTTCGCGCCGCCGGCCGACGTGGCGCCCGGCGACTACCGGATGCAGCAGGTCGACGTGGAGCGCTCGCAGGAGTTCCGCAAGTGCATCGAGTGCTTCCTGTGCCAGAACGTCTGCCACGTGATCCGTGACCACGACGAGAACAAGCCGGCCTTCTCCGGTCCCCGGTTCTTCATCCGGGCGGCCGAGCTGGACATGCACCCGCTCGACGCCCGTACCGACCGGCGGGAGTACGCGCAGTCGGACATGGGGCTCGGATTCTGCAACATCACCAAGTGCTGCACCGAGGTCTGCCCCGAGCACATCAAGATCACCGACAACGGGATCATCCCCATGAAGGAACGGGTCGTCGACCGCAGGTACGATCCCCTTGTGTGGCTCGGTAACAAGATCTTCCGGAGGGGTCAGGTGCCTCAGACCAGCGCGACCAGCGGGCATTCGAGCGGTACCGGCACGTCCGGAGCGGCGCACGGCGGGGCGCACGCGCACGGCGGCTCCTCGCCCGCCGGGGTGCACTCGCACGCGGGCGGCTCGCACGACAGCGCCGCCGAGCGTCAGGCGCAGCAGGGCGTCAACTGGCACCGCGAGGTGCCACACCCGACCGCCCCGGCGGTGGACGCCAACGGCAGGCTGCCGCTGACCGAACTGACGTTCAACAAGGCCGCCGCGCCGTCGCCGTTCGGCGACGACGTGACGTTCCCCCTGCCACCGGAGCACCTCAACTTCGCTCACCCGCAGCAGGACGAGCCGAAGCACTGAACAGCAGCACGACGATGACGGGGGCCCGCGGCACACGCCGCAGGCCCCCGTCCCGTTTACGCCCGGGCTGTCCGGTGCGACGTCGAGCCCAGCCGGTGGCGTCCGGCCGGCCCGGCTCACCGACGCGGCGGGCACGACGCCCGGCGACGGTCAGGAGGCGTCGAGCAACGGGCGAAGCGCGGCCACGATCGGCACGTCGGCCGGCAGCCAGTCGACGCTGTCCAGCTCGGCTGCGGACAGCCAGCGCAACTCGGCGTGTTCCAGGGCCTTCGGCTCCTCGCCGTGCAGCAGACGGGCAGCGTAGACGCGCAGCACGGACCGGCCGTGCGCCATCCGTACGTCGCGGCCGACACGCGCACCGACCGCCACCCGTACGCCCAACTCCTCGGCGCACTCCCGGGCCAGCGCGTCGGTCTCGGCCTCGCCCGGCTCGACCTTTCCGCCCGGGAACTCCCAGCGCCCCGCCGCCTCGGGGGGCGCGGAGCGCTCACACGCCAGCACCCGGCCACCCTCGATGATCGCCGCCCCGACGACCACCCTCGGCTCCCGCCGGTCGGCCTGCCCGCCTCCGCTAACCCGTTCGGTCCGCACGGACCACCAGCGTGCCAGATCAATCGGCGGTTTGGGTAGCGGCGTCGGCCGTCAGGTCAGCAGAACACGGAAGTGTGGGCGTGGACACACCATCTGAGTGGCGAGAGACTAGAGGGCGTCGACTGGGACACGGGATGGCGACGATTTGGCCACAAGCCGGCAACGACGCCTGGGAGGTGCGGTGATGCGCGTGCTGTTCAGCGGCCGTGCGAAGCACGACTACCTCAGCGACGCACTGGCCCTGCTGACCGGGTGGACCCGGGAGGGCGAACAGATCCGCCGCACCATCGTTCTCGACGACACCCAGCACGCCGCGCTCACCGAGCGGGTGGCGGTGGTGGCCGACGCGCTGCGGCTGCGCCCCGAGATCAGCCGGCGGGCCGATCGTACGCAGATCAGGCTGGGCCACGACGACGGCGAGCCGCTCACCGAGGGCGAGGTCCTGCTGGCGGCACGCATCGAGGACGCGGTCCGGGCCGTCACCGAATCCTGACGTTTCCTCAAAGATCGCTGGAAATTCCGGATTCGGAAAAACCTGTAGGGGTGGGACATCCAGCAACGGGAGGCGCAAGGCTCCCGAAGCAGACGGACTGTGCGATAACCCCATAGGAGCTGACCATGACGACACCCACCGCGGCCACCGACCGGTCCACCGACCACGGGCACACCGGACACGTCGAACGCGACGTGCGGCACCCGCGCCGCCACGGCGAGGAGACCAAGCCGGCATGGAAGACCACCGAGCTGGCCGTCTACGTGCTCGCCGTCATCGGTGTCCTCATCGCCTCGAACGCCGTCGGTGACGGCGCGGCGGACAACGGCGCCGACTACTTCGCCGCCGACAAGGCGTGGTGGTACATCACGCTGCTGACCATCGGTTACCTCGTCAGCCGCGGCCTGGCCAAGGCCGGCAGCCGCAGCCGCGACCACGACCCGCGCGTCGACCACTGACCCCCGGTACACGCTCGTGGCCCCGTCCCGGTGGACGGGGCCACGACCGTTCGGGGCTCCTCCGGGCTGGCGCACCCCGCCTACCCTGGGCGCATGTCTGGCCCCACGTACGACCGCAAGGAACAGTTCCAGCAGGTCCAGAGCGGGCTGCTGCCCGGTGAGCAGATCATCGCCGTCTACGACGCGATCGGCACCGGCACCGGCTTCATCGGCCTGACCGACCGCCGCGTGATCATCCAGGACCGCTCATTCGTCGGCAAGCGGTACGCGATCACCAGCATCCCGTACTCGAAGATCACCAGCGTGAGCGTGGTGAGCAACAAGTCCTGGGGTGGTTCGTTCTTCTCCACCGGGTCGATCGCTGTGCACGTCGGCACGCACACCTACGAGGTCGAGTTCCGGGGCGAGCAGAAGAGCCACCACGTACACAACGTGATCCTGCATCACATCTCCTGACACAATCGCCGCCATGCGAGGGCTGACAGCGCGATGGCGGGTCTTTCGAGACGCTCATCGGCGGGTCGTACGCCTGGTCGGCCGCCTCCTGGTGCTCGCCACCGCCGTCGCGCTGCTGCTTGGCGCCGCGACCGTCGCCAGCGTGACCTGGGTTCGCGACGCGGCAGAGGGCCACCTGTTCGACGCCGCGGGCGTGCCGGAGACGCCGGTGGCCCTGGTGCTGGGCACCAAGGTGGAACCGGACGGCACGCCCGCACCGTTCCTGGCCGGCCGGCTGGAGACCGCCCGGCGGTTGTACGCGAGCGGCAAGGTCAAGGTGCTCCTGCTCTCCGGCGACCACATGGACTGGGACTACGACGAGCCGGACGCGATGCGGCGCTGGCTCGTCGACCGGGGTGTGCCGGCGGAGAAGACGGTGCTGGACCACGCCGGATTCGACACGTACGACTCGTGCGTGCGCGCGTACCGGGTCTTCGGGGTGCGGCAGGCCACAGTGGTCACCCAGTCGTTCCACCTGCCGCGCGCGGTGGCGCTCTGCCGGGCCGCCGGCATCGAGGCCGTCGGCGTCGGCGACGACACCGCCAGGCGATACGCCGGCCAGTGGCGGATCAGCTCCACCCGGGAGTACGGCGCGTGTCTGAAGGCCGCCGCCGACGTCCTCACCGGGCGTGACCCGGTGCACCTCGGCCGCCGGGAGACCGGAGTGGACGACGCGCTGCGGACGTAATCCGGTTGTCCCTCGGCACGGCTGCTGGTCTGCTGGACCCCTCGAAGCCGACCGGAGGGAGCACCGCCATGCCGAACGCTGCGAAGCCCAGCCCACCCGTCGTCCCCTCATCCGAAACGAGGCTTCGTGTTGTCGTACCCCATTCCGGCGCAGGTCACTGACCTCGCGCCGCGTCGCGTCCCCTCCACCCGACGGGCGGGCGCGTGATGTCCGTCTTCGACGATCCCGGCCTGTTCGGCCGGCTCTGGGCCGCCACCTACGACGGTCCCGGCAATCCCGACCCGGCCCCGGCCGTCGACCTCCTCGCCCGGCTGGCCGAGGGCGGCCCGGTGCTCGAACTGGCGATCGGCACCGGCCGGGTGGCCCTGCCACTGGCCGAGCGCGGGCTCGCAGTCGAGGGCGTCGAGGCGTCCCCGGAGATGGTCGCGCACCTGCGCGCCAAGCCGGGCGGCGCGGACATGCCCGTCACCATCGGCGACATGGCGGACGTCCCGGTCCCCGGGCCGTACCGTCTGGTCTTCCTGGTGTTCAACACGCTGTTCAACCTGGTCTCGGAGGAGCGCCAGGCGGCGTGCTTCCGCAACGTCGCCCGGGTGCTCGCGCCCGGCGGGGCGTTCGTCATCGAGGCATTCGTGCCCGACCCGGCGGACTTCGACCGGGACGAGCAGGTCCAGGTGCGGGAGGTGACCGAGGACTCGGCCACCGTCCGCATGCACCGGTACGACCGGGCGGCGCAGACGTTCGTGCGGCAGACCGTCACGTTCGACGCCTCCGGCGTGCACCTGAAGCCGTTCGCGATGCGCTACGCCTGGCCGGAGCAGGTCGACGAGCTGGCGGAGCGGGCCGGGCTGCGGCTCACCGAGCGGTACGCCGACTGGGACCGGTCGCCGTTCGACGCGGACAGCCGTTCGCACATCTCCGTCTACCGGCCCCGGTAGCGGTCGTGCCGGGGGCCGGGGCGTCCCGTCCCGGTCCTCGGCCGGCGCCGATTACGCTGACGCCGCCGGGGTCTGCGCGGTCCCCGGCAGGAGGGGCCGATGACCGTCACCGTCGCCGCGATGGACGACTCGCACGCCGACGCCGTGCTGGAGATCTACCGTCTGGGCATCGCCGAGGGCAACGCCACGTTCGAGACCGAGCCGCCGGACTGGGCGCGGTTCACCGCCGGGCGGCTGCCCGGCCACCGCTGGGTGGCGCTCGACGAGGCCGGCGACGTGCTCGGCTGGGTGGCCTGCTCGGCGGTCTCCGACCGCTGCGTCTACGCCGGGGTGGTCGAGCACTCCGTCTACGTGCACCCGCGCGGGCGCGGGCGCGGCGTCGGCCGGGCGCTGCTGGACGCGCTGATCGCCTCCACCGAGGCGGCCGGGATCTGGACCATCCAGTCCGGCGTCTTCCCGGAGAACACCGCGAGCCTCGCGCTGCACGCGGCGTGCGGCTTCCGGGTCGTCGGCACCCGCGAGCGGGTCGGCCGCCACCACGGCACCTGGCGCGACGTAACCCTCATCGAACGCCGCAGCCCTCGCATCTGACCCTCCCCTTCCCCCTCCCCTCACCCCGGTGATCAAGGAGTTTGTGTCCGCTCTGGGCGGCTGAGGCGACCCGAACTCCTTGATCACGCGGGCGGTTGGGGGCGGCTGCGCGTACCCGAAAGGCACTTGACGCGAGGGCGCGCTGGTGCGATGGTTAGCTACATGAGTAACGAACCAACGGAGCTGGCATGGATGACGGTCGTCCGATCTTCGTCCAGATCGCGGAACTGATCGAGAACTCGATCATCGACGGGACGTACGCGGAGGAGACCCAGGTGCCGTCCACAAACGAGCTGGCGGCGTTCCACCGGATCAATCCGGCGACCGCCGCCAAGGGGATCAACCGCCTGGTCGATGACGGGCTTCTCTACAAACGCCGGGGAATCGGAATGTTCGTGGCAACGGGGGCCAGCGAAACGCTCCGAGAGCGTCGCCGGCACGAGTTCTCTGATCAGTACGTGCGGCCCCTCATCGAGGAGGCCCGCAAATTGGGCATCGGCACCGACGAGCTGAAGAAGCTCATCGAGACATGGGAGGAACAACGATGAGCGTCGTGGCGGCTGCCGGCCTCACGAAGCGGTACGGCGACGTGGCCGCTCTGGACGACGTCACCTTCACGCTGACGGGCAACAAGATCTACGGACTTCTCGGCCGCAACGGCGCCGGCAAGACGACGCTGATGCAACTGATCACCGGCCAGCAGAGCGTCACCAGTGGCGACCTGACGGTCTTCGGCGAGCGGCCGTACGAGAACGAACGGGCGCTGTCGCGCGTGGCCTTCATCAAGGAGAGCCAGACGTACCCGGCCGCCTACCAGGTACGGCACGTCCTGAGCCTGGCGAGGCGGCTGTTCCCGAACTGGGACGAGGACTTCGCGCAGTCCCTCGTGGACGGCTTCGAGCTGCCACGCAAGCGCAACGTCCGCAAGCTGTCCCGAGGCATGACGTCCGCGCTGGGCGTCACGATCGGCCTGGCCGCACGGGCGCCGCTGACCTTCTTCGACGAGCCGTACCTGGGGCTCGACGCCGTCGCCCGGCAGCTCTTCTACGACCGCCTGCTGGCCGACTACGCCGAGAACCCGCGCACCGTCGTGCTCTCCACGCACCTCATCGACGAGGTGGCCGACCTGATCGAGCACGTGGTGCTGCTCGACCACGGCAGGCTGCTGCTCGACTCACCCAGCGACGACCTGCGCGGAGAGGTGATGGAGGCGACCGGCCCCGCCGAGGCAGTGGACGAGTTCGGGACCGCGTACGTGGTGCTGCACCGCGAGCATCTGGGCGGTGCGGCCCGGACGACGCTGCGCGGCTCGTTCGACAACGCCGAACGGCTGCGCGCCAAGAAGCTCGGCATCGACCTGGCGCCCGTATCACTGCAGCAGGCCGTGGTGCGCCTGACGACGGAAAGGACGAACTCCCGATGACTCGCATCCTCGACGTCGCCCGGATGCACACCATCGCCTGGCTCGGCCAGTTGGCCTGGCCGTGGGGCATCATGGCCCTCTCGCTCGGCGTCAACCTGCTGATCTTCGCCTCGATCGGCGAGGCGGCGCCGGGCAAGAACACCACGGGCGGCCTGGCCAGCCTCTACATCGTCTGCTCGATCGTCGCCGCCGCCTCGATCAGCCAGGTGTTCCCGTTCGCGCTCGGCATGGGCGTCACCAGACGTACCTTCTATCTCGCCACCATGCTGGTGAACGTGGTGCAGGCGGTCGTCTACGGCGTCCTGCTCTACCTGCTCAACCTGATCGAGGGTGCCACCGGCGGCTTCGGGATCGAGCTGCGGTTCTTCCGGATCCCGTACATCGACGTCGACAACGGGCTGCTGCAGATCGCCGTCTACGCGGTGCCGTTCCTGTTCCTGAACTTCGTCTCCATCTTCGTCGCCGTCTGGTACGTCCGGTTCGGCATGAACGGCCTCCTCGGCGCCGGCGCGGCCCTGATCCTGGTGACCGGCCTGCTCACCGCGTTGGTCATCTGGCAGGGCTGGTTCGGCGACATCTGGCAGTGGCTGAGCAGCCAGGACCAGGCCAGCCTGCTGGTGGGATGGCCGGCCCTGGTGGCCGTCGTGGCCGCGCTCGGGGGCATGGCGGCCATCCGCCGGGCCAACGCCTGACGGTTGCGCACCACCCGGCCGCCGGTCCGCGAAACGCGGGCCGGCGGTCGTCTGCGCGACGGTTGTCGGCCTGTCGGAGCGGTTGTCCAGGGCCACGAAGAACGGCTTACCGCGCCGGTGAGGACCGCGATGCCGACGTCCGGCCTCAGGAGCCGCCCGTTGCCTGATCCAGTTGGGCGAAGGCCTGGTCTGCGTCGGCGACCGCCTCGGGTTGCACATCGCGTGCGGTCCGCCCGTCGGCGATCTTCTGCCAGTTGGTGCGGGCCAGTACGCGTTGCACCGCGATCAACTGGGCGGCTTGCAGTCGGCCCCGAACACCCGGTGCGATGACGGCGGCCAGTGCGTCCTCATCGTCGAACATGTACTGCAGGAGGCGTCCGGCCAGACTCGGGGTGGTGAACACCAGCCGATGAAAGGCCACCACCTCCGGATGATCATTGAGGCCGGTGACCGGCTCGAAGCGATCGAGACCGGCCCGGAAATGCCGGTGCAGCGCCGTCACCGGGGCGATGTCCGGCTGACGGTCACGGACCACCCGTGCGGCCTCGCCGTTGTGGTCCGCGAAGCGGTGCAGAATCAGGTCTTCCTTGGTGGCGAAGTAGCGGAACAGGGTCGGCTTCGACACCTCGGCCGCCGCGGCGATGTCAGACACCGACACCTGATCGAACCCGCGCGCCAGGACCAGCGAGATCGCCGCATCAGCGATCGCGTCCCGGGTTCGCACCTTCTTGCGGGCGCGCAGCCCGACCGGCTCGGTCACCCTGCCACCGTAACATTTATTACCGGGTTGCTTTTTTTACCCGGTAACGTTTCGATGGGGGTCATGGAACAGACAGACACCCGCCGCCCGTCGGCAACCGGCGACGCTGCCACGACGCCTCGGGGGAGACCACCGATCCTCGTCATCGGGGCGACCGGACGAGTCGGACGCGGCGTGATCAACCTGCTGACCGACGCGGGCGTGCCGGTCAGCGCCCTCGTGCGCCGCGCAGAGTCGGCGGCGACACTGTCCCCCGATGTCGAGATCGTCACCGGCGATCTCACCGCTCCCGAATCGCTCGGCACCGCGCTGCACGCCGTCAGCACGGTCTTCCTCGTCTGGACCGCCCCGCCACAGACCGCGGCGGCCGTCGTCGACCGGCTGGCCACCCACGCACGGCGGGTCGTCTACCTGTCCGCACCACATCGGACCCCGCACCCGTTCTTCCAGCAACCGAACCCGATGGCGAGGCTGCACGCCGAGATCGAGCGGCTCATCGCGGCCACCGGCCTCGACTCGACGATCGTCCGGCCGGGGATGTTCGCGTCGAACGCCCTCCACTGGTGGGCCGCCGCGATCCGTGGCGGCGGCGTGGTCCGGTGGCCCTACGGCGCGGCCGAGACAGCCCCGGTCGACGACCGAGACGTGGCTGCGGTCGTCGCGCGGACCCTGTCCGAGAACGGGCACGCCGGCGGCGATTACGTCCTGACCGGCCCCGAATCACTCACCCAGGCCGAACAGGTGCGCATCATCGGAGACTCGCTGGATCGTCGGATCACGTTCGAGGAACTGTCGCCCGACGAGTTCCGGCGTGAGACCCCAGTGGCCTCGCGCCCGGCCGTGGACATGCTCCTTGCCGCGTGGAACGCAGCGACAGGACGCCCCGCACACGTCACTTCCACGGTATCCGACCTGCTCGGAAGGCCAGCTCGAACGTTCCGCCAGTGGGCCACCGACCACACCACGGCGTTCACCCAGGACTCCGGCCCGACACATTGAGGGTTGACCACCGAACGCAACCAGGCGACCGGAGGACCACCGCTCGAGTCAGCCCTTCGAGGGGATCGCAGCCATCAGCGCATCGGTCTCGGCGAAGCCGAGTGAGCCGTCGAGGGCCTGGTAGGTGCCGGCGGTCAGCAACTCGCAAGCGGCGCGCCGCGCCGCCGCGTACGCGGCCAGGGCGATCGCCGGGCCGAGGCTGACCCTCGTGACGCCCAGGCCGGCAAGCTCACCGATCGAGGGTGAGCCCGGACCGGCCATGACGTTCAACGGCACCGTGAGCTTGGCGGCGAGCGCCGCCACGGTCTCGGCATCGGCCACACCGGGCACAAAGACGCCGTCTGCGCCAGCGGCGATGTAGGCCGCCGCGCGGTCAAGCGTATCCCGCAGCCGGGTGGAGGGATCTCCGAGCGACATCAGGTAGGTGTCGATCCGGGCGTTGATGAACAGCGCCGAACCGGCGGCCTTCCGCGCAGCCGCGATCCGTTCGGCGTGTTCGGCGGCCGGCCGCGGACCGTCTTCCAGGTTGACACCTACCGCCCCGGCGTCGAGCCCCCCCCCGGATCGTCTCGGCGACCCCGACGGGGTCCTCCGCGTACCCGCCTTCGGTGAGGGCCGGTTGAGCGAAGCGACCATTTGGAACCTCGCCCTGTGGGATGGCGAGCGGGTCATCTGGCCGCAGGCCGACATCCTGCCCGGAGTAACCATGCAGATCGTCACCCGCCAGCTCCAGAAGCTCGGCGTCCCTCAGCAGACTCGCGAAATCCGCCGAGCCGACCTGAGCGAGGACCTGGCCGTCGTCGTCATGAACTCGTGGACCCCAGCCATTCATGTCTCCCGCCTGGGAGACAGGCAGCTCGCGAACGGCGCCAACTTCGCCCACCTCCTGCACGAGGCATATCACGCCGAGCCCTCAGCCCGGCCCTGAAACCGGTGTGAGCAGTTGGTTGACCGCCATCCGCTGCCGGGCGAACAGGTGGCACGCTGCCGCGACTCCACTCGGCTACCGCCGCCTGCCGACCGTCGTGCCCTCCGGGGTGCAGGCGTGGGGTGTGCTCCCGGTGAACCCCAGGCGAGGAACCAACCTCGTGACCTGCGACAACAGGCCAGATTCAGACGTTGAAGCGGAACTCCACCACGTCGCCGTCCTGCATCACGTACTCCTTGCCCTCGATCCGGACCTTGCCGGCGGCCTTGGCCGCCGCCATCGATCCGGCCGCGACCAGGTCGGCGTAGGAGACCACCTCGGCCTTGATGAAGCCGCGCTGGAAGTCGCTGTGGATCACCCCGGCGGCCTCCGGCGCGGTCGCGCCGACCGGGATCGTCCAGGCCCGCGCCTCCTTGGGGCCGGCCGTCAGGTACGTCTGGAGCCCGAGCGTCCGGAAGCCCACCCGCACGAGCTGGTTCAGGCCGGGCTCGGACTGCCCGATCGACTCCAGCAGCTCGCGGGCCTCCTCCTCGGGCAGGTCCACCAGCTCCGACTCGATCTTGGCGTCCATGAAGACCGCCTCGGCGGGCGCGACCAGGCCGCGCAGCTCGTCGAGGAACTCGGCGTTGCCCAGCTCGGCCTCGTCGACGTTGAAGACGTAGAGGAACGGCTTGGTGGTGAGCAGGTGCAGCTCACGCAGGTGTTCCAGCTCGACCTTCGCGGCGGCGGCGCCCGCGTAGAGGGTGACGCCGCTGTCCAGGACCTCGACCGCCTTCTTGGCGGCCTCGACGGCGGCGGCCCGGTCCTTGCGGAGCTTGGCCTCCTTCTCCAGCCGGGGCAGCGCCTTCTCCAGCGTCTGGATGTCGGCCAGGATCAGCTCGGTGTTGATCGTCTCGATGTCGTCGGCCGGGGAGACCTTGCCGTCGACGTGCACCACGTTCGGGTCGGAGAAGGCACGCACCACCTGGCAGATCGCCGATGCGTCCCGGATGTTGGCGAGGAACGCGTTGCCCCGTCCCTGCCCCTTGGAGGCGCCTCGGACCAGGCCCGCGATGTCGACGAACGAGACCGGCGCCGGCAGCACCTTCTGCGAGGAGAAGATCTCGGCCAGCTTGGCCAGCCGCTCGTCGGGCAGCCCGACCACACCGACGTTCGGCTCGATGGTGGCGAACGGGTAGTTCGCGGCGAGCACGTCGTTCTTGGTCAGCGCGTTGAACAGGGTGCTCTTGCCCACGTTGGGTAGGCCGACGATGCCGATGGTGAGACTCACGACGAGTCAGCTTACGCGGTTCGCCGCCCGCGCCGGGCAGGCAGGTCCGCGAAGCCGGTCACTCCGACGCGGCGGACAGCAGGCGCGGCTCGATCCGGGTCTCGGCGACGGTGCCGTCCTCGGCGCGGACCAACTCGTACGCGGCCACGCCGGGCCGGTCGGCAACGGCCTCGGCCAGCCGGGTGCCCCGGTAGATCAGCCCCACCCCGTCGTCGGTGCAGTGGCTGGCCGGCAGCGTGCCGTCGGCGACCAGCCGGTGCATGAGCGGGCGGCGCTGCTCCTCGCTGTCGTAGTGCACGCCGTTGCCGTACGGGAGCCAGCCCAGCCCTTCGGTGAAGGGCCGCAGCGTCGGGCCGTAACTGTCGGTGGCGCCGCCGGTGTGCCAGCAGATCGACCCGGCGGAGACCCCGCCGAGCACCACTCCGGCCTGCCAGCACTCGTGCAGGATCTCCGGCAGGCCGTGCACCCGCCAGACCGCGCAGAGGTTCGCCACGCTACCGCCGCCGACCCAGATGACGTCCTGCGCGAGCAGGTGGGCGCGAATGTCCTCGACGTTCGGCATCGGGTAGAGCGCCAGGTGGGAGGCGCGGAACCGGGTGCCGGCGAAGGCGCCGTAGAAGACGGTGAACCCGGTCGGCTGGTCGCCGGTGGCCTGGCCGAGGTAGCAGACGCGCGGCGCGTCACCGGCCCCGGCCAGCTCGGCCATCAGGTCGAACAGGGCGCTGGGCCGCGCGTCCCAGGGGCCACGCCGACGGCTGGAGAAACCCATGCTGGTGGCGACGATCGTCGGTTCGCTGGCGGGCATGGGCGTCCTTCCGGTGACGGTGCCGATCATTGTGCCGGACCCGAAGCGTCGGTGCCGGCCGCCGCGAGCAACGTGCGCAACA
This sequence comes from Micromonospora sp. NPDC005257, assembly GCF_042872445.1. Classification (NCBI taxonomy): domain Bacteria; kingdom Bacillati; phylum Actinomycetota; class Actinomycetes; order Micromonosporales; family Micromonosporaceae; genus Micromonospora; species Micromonospora sp. NPDC005257. The sequence continues at coordinate 20,377 of NZ_JBIAKL010000002.1, forward strand.
GGTCGGCCAGCCGGTCCTGGTCGGCGGGCGGAAGCGCGTCGAGGATCCGCCGCTGCACCGCGAGCCCGGCCTCGACCGACTCGTCGACCACCCGGCGGCCGGTGTCGGTGAGGCTGACCCGCAGCGCCCGCCGGTCGGCCGGGTCCGGCGAGCGCCGCACCAGGCCGGCCCGTTCCAGCCGGTCGAGCCGCCCGGTCATGCCGCCCGAGGTGAGCATCAGCGAGGCGGCGAGCGCCTTCGGCGCCAGTGTGTACGGCGAGCCGGAGCGCCGCAGCGCGGCCAGCACGTCGAACTCGCCCCGGCCGATGCCCCAGTCCGCGTACACCTTCTCCTGGCCGTCGCCGACCAGGCGGGCGAGCCGGTAGATGCGGCCGAACACGGCCATCGGCTCGGGCCGCATGCCGGGGCGCTCCCGCCGCCACTGCTCGACGATCACGTCCACCTCGTCGCCTGTCACGGCTGCCGATTGTGCCGCACGTCCCACTTCCCCTTTTCGTTCGGGGCTGATTAGCTTAGCGCTAAGATACTTATGCCCAAGAAGAGGCTGCCATGAACCGCCACTGGACCGACGTCGCGCTCACCGCCGCCGCGCCGCTCACCTGGGGCACCACCTACCTGGTGACCGCCGAACTCCTTCCCCCGGACCGGCCGCTCTGGGCCGGGGCGATCCGCGCCCTCCCGGCCGGTCTGCTGCTGCTCGCCCTGACCCGCCGGCGACCACACGGCCCCTGGTGGGGACGAGCCGCCGTGCTCGGCGCGCTGAACATCGGGGTGTTCTTCCCGCTGTTGTTCCTCGCCGCGTACCGGCTGCCCGGCGGCACCGCCGCCGTGCTCGGCGCCACACAGCCGCTGCTGGTGGCGGTGCTCACAGTCGCGGTGCTCCGCGACCGCCCCACCCGGCCGGCGCTGGTCGCCGCCGTGGCCGCACCGCTCGGCGTCGCCCTCGTGGTGCTGCGTCCGGGTGCCGGCCTCGACCCGCTCGGCGTCGCCGCCGGACTGGCCGGCGCCGTGGCGATGGCCGCCGGGCTGGTGCTCACCCGCCGCTGGGGACGGCCACCCGGTGTGGGCGTCCTCGCCGCGACGAGCTGGCAGCTCGTGGCCGGCGGCCTGATGATCGCGCCGGTCGCCGCGGCCGTCGAGGGCGCGCCGCCCGCGCTCGACGGGCCGGCAGTGCTCGGGTACGCGTGGCTCGGGCTGGCGGGCACCGCGCTGGCGTACGTGCTGTGGTTCCGCGGCGCGGCGCGGCTGCCGGTGTCCCGCGTGTCGGTGCTGGGCGCGCTGAGCCCGCTCACCGCCGCCGCGCTCGGCTGGGTGGTGCTCGGCCAGGCGCTGGACCCGGTCCAGCTCACCGGGTTCGCGGTGGCCGTGGCGGCCATGATGCTCGCCCAGTTGCCGGACCGAACGGCGATGCCACCCGGCGCTCAGCCGGCCCGCAGCCGGCGCCAGTCCTCCGGCCGGGTGTCGGCGGCGATGCCCTCGGGCAGCACACCGGCCGGCAGCTGCGCCGCGGCCGCGAGCGGCAGCGTGAACCGGTGCGCGGCGGCGGGCCCGGCCGCATACGACCGGTCGAGCAGCCACCGCACCTCGTCCGCGGTCCAGCCCAGGCCGGGGCGGGCCGCGATCTCCCGGACCAGCCGCAGGCCGACCCGGGTGTCGTCGTCGTAGAAGCGCATGCACCAGTGGTGTGCCCACATGCCGAGCGCGCGCAGCCCGTCCGGGTCGAGAGAGCCGGCGAGCCGCCCGCAGGCGGTGTCCGCGAAGGGGCGGCCGGGGTCACCGGCCCGGTCACGCTCGATCGCGCCGTAGGCGGCCGGCGCCACCGCCCGCATCCGCTCGTAGAAGCCCTCCACCACCGCCGCGTCCAACGGCGCCCGCCCCGATCGCATCAGCGGACACCCCGCCCGGCCACGCTCGCCATCCCCCGCACCTCTTCTTGAGTTGGTGGCGGGACGCTACCGACCACTTACGACACTTTCTCGGGTCCGCTGGTCATGATCCACGCCACCTCGCCGAGGTGGCGGCATCCCGGGGCCGGGGATACCGCCACCTCCCCGAGCTGGCGCGACTGCCTCACGTCATGTCCGAATCCCGCCAGCCGAGCCTGGGAGCTGCGAGGCAGGATCGAGGGCATGGAGCTGGACTTCGAGCGGTGCTACCGGGCCGTCGACAGCCGCGACCCGCGGTTCGACGGCTGGTTCTACACCGGCGTGACGTCGACCGGGATCTACTGCCGGCCGTCGTGTCCGGCCATGACACCGAAGCGGCGCAACGTCCGGTTCTTCCCGTCCGCCGCCGCCGCGCAGGGAGCCGGGCTGCGGGCGTGCCGCCGGTGCCGGCCGGACGCGGCACCGGGCTCGCCCCAGTGGGACGTCCGGGCCGACCTGGTCGGCCGCGCCATGCGGCTGATCGCCGACGGCGTGGTGGACCGGGACGGGGTGCCCGGTCTGGCCACCCGGCTGGGCTACACCGAGCGGCACCTGCACCGGATGCTCCGGGCCGAGCTGGGCGCCGGCCCGCTGGCGCTGGCCCGGGCCCAGCGCGCGCAGACCGCCCGGATCCTGATCGAGACCACCGGCCTCGGCCTGGCCGAGGTGGCCTTCGCCGCCGGGTTCGGCAGCGTCCGGCAGTTCAACGACACGGTCCGCGACGTCTACGGCGGCACCCCGTCCGAGCTGCGGGCCGGGCGACGCGGCCCGGCCGCGACCGCCGGGGCGGGCACGCTCGCGCTACGGCTGGCCCACCGGCCTCCGCTGCACGCGGGCGCGCTGCTGGACTTCCTCGCGCTGCGTGCGCTACCCGGCATCGAGGTGGTCCGCGAGCGCACCTACCACCGAGGGCTGCGCCTGCCGCACGGTCCCGCCACGGTGGCGCTGACCCCCGCCGACGGATACGTGGCCGCCACGCTGCGGCTGGCCGACATGCGTGACCTGGCCCCGGCCGTGGCCCGCTGCCGCCGCCTGCTCGACCTGGACGCCGACCCGGTCGCGGTGGACGCCACACTGGCCGCCGACCCCGCGCTGGCCCGGGCCGTCGCGGCGGAGCCGGGCGTCCGGCTGCCGCACGCGGTCGACGGCTTCGAGCTGGCCGTCCGCGCCGTCGCCACCCAGCAGGTCTCGCTGACCTCGGCGCGGACCACGCTCACCCGCCTGCTCGCCGCCACCCGGTCCGCCACCGGGACGGGTGCCGGCGACCCGGCGGACGGCCTGGTGGCGTTCCCCGGCCCGGCCGAGGTGCTCGCCGCGCCGGACACGGCGTTCCGGATGCCGGCGGCCCGCCGGGAGACGATCCGGGCGCTGGCCCGCACGGTCGCCGACGGCGAGCTGGACCTGGAACCCGGCGGCGACCGGGAGGAGGCGGTCCGGCTCCTGGCCTCGGTGCCCGGCATCGGCCCGTGGACCACCGGCTACCTGGCCATGCGCGCACTCGGCGACCCCGACGTCGCGCTCACCACCGACCTGGGCGTCCGCCGCGGCGCGGCAGCGCTCGGCCTGTCCGACGACCCGAAGACCCTGTCCGCGTACGCCGACCGCTGGCGCCCCTGGCGGTCGTACGCGACCATCCGACTCTGGAGAGCAGCATGAGCACTGTGGACAGCACAGTCATCGACACCCCCAGCGGCCCGTTGAGCGTGCTCGCCGGCCCCAGCGGGGCGGTACGCGCGGCGGGTTTCACCGCCGACCCGGCGGCCCTGATGCTGTTGATCCACCCGAGTCTGCGCGGTGAGCTGCGGGAACGGGCCGAACTCGGTCCGGTGACCGCCGCCGTTCGCGCCTACCTGGACGGTGACCTGGCCGCCATCGACGCGGTGGCGGTCGAGCAGCACACCGGCGGGCCCTTCCTGACGCACGCCTGGCGGGTGCTGCGCGACGTCAAGCCCGGCGACCCGGTCACCTACACCGGGTTCGCCGCGCTGGCCGGGCGACCGGCTGCCGTGCGGGCCGCCGCGGCGGCCTGCGCCCGCAACGCCGCCGCGCTGTTCGTGCCGTGCCACCGGGTGCTGCGCACCGATGGCACGCTGGGCGGCTACCGCTGGGGGCTGGATGTGAAGAAGTGGCTTCTCGGGCATGAGGGACGGGTGACGGCTAGCTGACAGCCGCACCGGCACCCCCGGCGGCTACCGTCTGGTAGTGCCCGCGTCCAGCGACGGCAATCCCGCGGCGCATATCGACGCCCGGTCCCAGCCGCTGCACAACCTCTGGCGGCTGCGGCCCTACCTGCGCCCGTACGCGATGGAGTTCGCCTGGCTGCTGGTGGCGGCGCTCGCCGCCACCGCGGCGAGCCTGGCCGTCCCGCTGGTGGTGCAGCGGGTGGTCGACGGGCCGGTGGCCCGGCACGACGAGGCCGGGCTGCTCCGGCTCGGTGGCCTGGCGCTGCTGCTCGGCATGGCCGAGGCGGTCCTGATCTTCATTCGCCGCTGGACGCAGTCGTCGTCCTCGGTGGGCATGGAGGCCGCCATCCGCGCCGAGATCTACGCCCACCTGCAGCGGCTTCCGGCCTCCTTCCACGACCGCTGGCAGTCCGGTCAGTTGCTGTCCCGGATCACCAGCGACCTGTCGGTGATCCGGCGGTTCCTCTCCTTCGGGCTGCTGTTCCTGGTGCTCAACCTGGTCACCTACGCGGCAGTGGTGGCGCTGCTGATCCGGCTGCACCCGTGGCTGGGACTGCTGGTCGCGGCCAGCGCCGTACCGCTGTTCCTGATCAGCCGCCGTTTCGCGCGCCACTACCACGCGGCGTCGCGCCGGATGCAGGACCAGCAGGGCGACGTCGCCACACTGGTCGAGGAGACGGCGCTGGGGCTACGCACCATGCGGGCGTACGGGCGCGGGCCGGAACTGGCGGCCCGGTTCGCCGTCGGCGCGCGCCGGCTGCACGACACCGGGATCGGTAAGGCCCGGCTGCTGGCCCGTACGTCCGCGCTGTTCGACCTGGTGCCCAACCTGACGCTCGGCGCCGTCCTGGTGGCCGGCGCCGCGGCGGTCGCCGACGGCGCCCTGTCCATCGGCGAGCTGGTCGCGTTCGTCAGCCTCCAGCTCATGCTGATCTGGCCGGTACAGTCGCTGGGCTGGATCATCGCAAACGGTCAGGAGGCCGCGACCGCCGCCGACCGGATCCAGGAGGTGCTGGACACGCCGCCGACCATCGTGGACGGCCCGCAGGCCCGGCCGCTCGACCGGAGCGAGGTACGCGGCCGGCTCCGCTTCGAGGGGGTCCGCTTCCGCTATCCCGGCACGTCCGCGCCGGTGCTGCGCGACCTGGACCTGACCGTCGAACCGGGCGAGACGATGGCGCTGGTCGGCGTCACCGGCTGCGGCAAGAGCACGCTGCTGTCGCTCGTCCCCCGGCTGCACGAGGCGACCGGCGGCCGGCTCACACTCGACGGGAACGACGTGCGTGACCTGCGGTTGGATTCGTTGCGCCGACTGGTCGCCGTGGCGTTCGAGGAGCCGACGCTGTTCTCCATGTCGGTCTGGGAGAACCTCACCCTGGGCCGGCCGGACGCGAGCGAGGACGAGGTCCGGGCCGCGCTGGCGCTGGCCCAGGCGGAGTTCGCGTACGGGCTGCCGTGGGGGCTGGCCACCCGGGTCGGTGAGCAGGGGCTGTCGTTGTCCGGCGGGCAGCGGCAGCGGCTCGCGCTGGCGCGTGCGGTGCTCGGCCGGCCCGCGGTGCTGGTGCTCGACGACCCGCTCTCCGCGCTCGACGTGCACACCGAGGCGCTCGTCGAGACGGCCCTGCGCCGGGTGCTGCGGGAGACCGCGACCACCACCCTGCTGGTGGCGCACCGCCCCTCGACAGTGGCGCTGGCGGATCGGGTGGCGTTGCTCGACGACGGCCGGATCGCCGCCGTCGGCACCCACTCGGATCTGCTGGCCCGGGTGCCCGCGTACCGGGCGGTGCTGTCCGCCGAGCCGGAGCGCCGGACCGGCGGCGTCGGACTGGTGCGCTCGTGACCGGCCGTGTGCCGCGGGTGCCCCGGCCGCGCGACGCGCCGAACGGTGACGGTGCGACCGGCGAACGCCACGGCGACGATGACGACCTGTCCCACTGGCGAGGGCGGGCCAGCGATCCGGACGCCGACCGCAGCCGGGCCGAGGACTCCTCCCCGGAGGCGGTGGCCCGGCTGCGCGCCCGCAGCCGGCTGCTGCTGCGGCGGCTGCTGCGCCCGCACCGGCGGACGCTCGGCCTGGCGGTGGCGTTGCTGCTGGCCCAGAACGCCGCCGCGATGTCCGGGCCGTACCTGGTCATGCTCGGCATCGACCGGGGCATCGGGCCGCTGCGGTCCGGTGGTCCCGGCCCGCTGATCGCCGTGGCCGCCGCGTTCGTGGCCGCGACCGCTGTCGAGTACGCGGCCCGGCGCGCGTTCCTCACCCTCGCCGCCCGGATCGGCCAGGCCGTCCTGCTCGACCTGCGCCGCCGGGTGTACGGGCACTTCCTCCGCCTCGACGTCGGGTTCCACGAGCGCTACACGTCCGGCCGGATGGTGTCCCGGCTGACCAGCGACCTGGAGTCGATCGCCGAGCTGGTCGACGGCGGCATCGACAAGCTGGCGATGGCCGGGCTCTCCGTGCTGTCGGTGGCGGGCATCCTGCTCTGGCTGGACCTGCCGCTGGCGGCGGTGACGCTGCTCGCGTTCCCGTTCCTGTTCGTGCTGTCGCGCTGGTTCGCCCACGCGTCGGCCGGGGCGTACCGGCGCACCCGGGAGGCGGTGGCGCTGGTCATCGTGCACTTCGTCGAGTCGCTGCGCGGGATCCGGGCCGTGCAGGCGTACCGGCGGGAGGAGCGCAACGAGCACATCTTCGGCGGGGTGAACGACGACTACCGGCGCTCCAGCCTGCGCGCGTTCCGGCTGATCGCGATCTACTCGCCGGGCATCCGGCTGATCGGCAACCTGACCGCGGCGGTGGTGCTCGGGTACGGCGGGTGGCGGGTGCTGGGCGGCGACGTGGAGGTGGGCGTGCTCGCCGCGTTCCTGCTCTACCTGCGCCGCTTCTTCGAGCCGATGGAGGAGCTGAGCCAGTTCTACAACTCGCTCCAGTCGGCGACCGCGGCGCTGGAGAAGCTGGCCGGGGTGCTCGACGAACGCCCGGCGGTGCCCGAACCGGTCCGGCCGGTGCCGCTGCCCGCCGGGCCGCCGCGCGGCGCGGTGACCTTTCGGTCGGTCTCCTTCGGCTACCGCCGGCAGACGCCGATCCTGTCCGGCCTGGACCTGACCGTGCCGGCCGGGCAGACCGTGGCGTTGATCGGGCCGACCGGCGCCGGGAAGTCCACAGTCGCCAAGCTGCTGGCCCGCTTCCACGACCCGGACGCCGGGTCGGTGTGCCTGGACGGGGTGGATCTGTGCGACCTGGCCGACGCCGAGCTGCGCCGGGCGGTGGTGCTGGTGACCCAGGAGACCCACCTGTTCAGCGGTTCCGTGGCCGACAACGTCAGGTTCGGCCGCCCCGACGCCGACGACGAGGCGGTGGTGGCGGCGGCCCGGGCGATCGGCGCGCACGAGTTCATCGCCGCGCTGCCCGACGGGTACGCGACCGACGTGCACCGGCGCGGCGGGCGGCTCTCGGCGGGGCAGCGGCAGCTCGTGGCGTTCGCCCGGGCGTTCCTGGCCGACCCCCGGGTGCTGATCCTCGACGAGGCGACCTCGTCGCTCGACGTGCCGACGGAACGCCTGGTGCAGCGGGCGCTGCACCAGGTGTTGCGCGACCGGACCGCGCTCGTCATCGCCCACCGGCTGTCCACTGTGGAAACCGCTGACCGGGTGCTGGTGCTCGACGGCGGACGGGTCGTGGAAGACGGCCCGCCGGCCCGGCTCGTCACGGCCGGCGGCCGCTACGCCGCCCTGCACCGGCAGTGGCGCGACTCCCTGCGCTGACAGGCATCCGGCGCCGGTACGGCCATGCCCCGGGTGACACTGCGGAGCAGCGGCATGGCCGGGGCCAGCCACGGCGGACACCGTCATCGCGGCCGCGCCGGACGCCAGCACGGCGGCCGCCCGGCCGGGCTCCGGATCGAGGGCGTCCGACGGGTCGGCGGCGACCAGTACCAGACCGGCGCCGATCGCCAGGCCGGCGCCGATGGCTGCGATCATGGCGCCTTTTCGGCATCGTGGACGGTGCGATGCCTACACGACCCGTCAAGGGCCGCACGCCGCTCAGCACGGCAAAGCCGTGGAGCGGCACGGCCCGAATCCCTACCATCGGCTGATGACCGACACGACGATCAGCGCCCGCGGCGGCGTCCCCGAGCGTCCGAGCCTGGACGGCCTCGAGGAGACCTGGGCTCGCCGCTGGCAGTCCGACGGCACGTACGCGTTCGACCGTACGAAGGAGCGCTCGGACGTATACGCGATCGACACTCCCCCGCCGACCGTGTCGGGCGAACTGCACATGGGGCACGTCTTCTCGTACACCCACACCGACACGGTGGCCCGGTTCCAGCGGATGCGCGGGCGGACCGTCTTCTACCCGATGGGCTGGGACGACAATGGGCTGCCCACCGAGCGACGGGTGCAGAACGTCTACGGCGTGCGCCCCGACCCGGCGCTGCCGTACGACAGGGACTGGCGCCCGCCGGGCGCGCCGGTGGACGACGCGGCCCGGAAGAACCCGACGGCGATCTCCCGGCGCAACTTCATCGAGCTGTGCGAGCTGCTCACTGTCGAGGACGAGAAGGCGTTCGAGACGCTGTGGCGGCGGCTCGGGCTGTCGGTGGACTGGTCGCTGACGTACACGACCATCGGGTCGGCGGCCCGCGCGGCCAGCCAGCGCGCGTTCCTGCGCAACCTGGCCCGGGGCGAGGCGTACCAGGCCGAGGCGCCGACGCTCTGGGACGTCGGGTACGGCACCGCTGTCGCGCAGGCGGAACTGGAGGACCGGGAGCGGCCCGGCGCGTACCACCGGCTGCGGTTCACCGGCCCGGCCGGCCGCGAGGTCCTGATCGACACCACCCGGCCGGAGCTGCTGCCGGCCTGCGTGGCGCTGGTCTGCCACCCCGACGACGAGCGGTACGCGGACCTGGTCGGCGCGTCCGTGCGTACCCCGGTGTTCGGGGTCGAGGTGCCGGTGCGCGCGCACCCGCTGGCGGACCCGGCCAAGGGCACGGGCATCGCGATGGTCTGCACGTTCGGTGACCTGACCGACGTGACCTGGTGGCGGGAGCTGCGGCTGGACACCCGGGTGGTGATCGGCCGGGACGGGCGGCTGCTGCCGGAGCCGCCGGCCGGCGTGCCGGCGGAGCCCTACGCGGCGCTGGCCGGGCAGAGCGTCAACGGCGCCCGGCGGACGCTGGTGGAGCTGCTTGCCGACGCGGGCGACCTGGTCGGCGAGCCGCGGCCGATCACCCATCCGGTGAAGTTCTACGAGCGCGGCGACCGGCCGCTGGAGATCGTGTCGACCCGGCAGTGGTATCTGCGCAACGGCGGCCGGGACGCCGGCCTGCGTGAGGAGTTGCTGGCCCGGGGGCGGGAGCTGCGCTGGGCGCCGGAGCACATGCGGCACCGGTACGAGCACTGGGTGGGCGGCCTCACCGGCGACTGGCTGGTCAGCCGGCAGCGGTTCTTCGGCGTGCCGGTGCCGGTGTGGTACCGGCTCGACGACGCTGTCGAGCCGGACTGGTCCCACCCTCTCACACCGGACGAGGCGATGCTCCCGATCGACCCGACGAGCGAGCCGCCGCCCGGATACGACGAGTCGCAGCGTGGCGAGCCGGGTGGTTTCACCGGCGACCCGGACGTGCTGGACACCTGGGCCACCTCGTCGCTGACCCCGCAGATCGTCGGCGGCTGGGAGACCGATCCGGACCTGTTCGGCCGGGTCTTCCCGATGGACCTGCGCCCGCAGGGGCACGACATCATCCGGACCTGGCTGTTCGCCACGGTGGCCCGGTCCCACCTGGAACACGGCGCGCTGCCCTGGCACACCGCTGTGCTCTCCGGCTGGATCCTCGACCCGGACCGCAAGAAGATGTCCAAGTCCAAGGGCAACGTGGTCACGCCGATGGCGCTGCTGGAGCAGAACGGATCCGACGCGGTCCGCTACTGGGCCGCCAGCGGCAAGCCGGGCACGGACCTGGCGTACGACCCGGCCCAGGTCAAGGTGGGCCGCAGGCTGGCCACCAAGCTGCTCAACGCGTCCCGGTTCGCGCTCGGGCTGGGCGCCGCCGACGCGCTGCGGGCCCCGGTGACCCAACCGCTGGACACCGCGATGCTCGCCGAACTTTCCGGCGTGGTCGGGACGGCGACGTCCGCCTTCGACGGGTACGACCACACCGCCGCCCTGATGGCCACCGAGGCGTTCTTCTGGCGGTTCTGCGACGACTACATCGAGTTGGTGAAGGAGCGCGCCTACGGCACCGGGCCGGCGGCGGACTCGGCCCGGGCGGCGCTGGCGACCGCGCTGTCGGTGCAGTTGCGCCTGTTCGCGCCGGTGCTGCCGTTCGTCACCGAGGAGGTCTGGTCGTGGTGGCGGTACGGCTCGGTGCACCGCTCGCCGTGGCCGACCACGTACGAGGTGAGCCGCGCGATGGCCGCGCCGGGTGACCCGGAGCTGCTGCGGCTGGCCGCGGACGCGCTGGGTCAGGTGCGCCGCGCCAAGTCGGAACGGAAGCTGTCGATGAAGGCGGACGTGCCGCTGGCCGAGGCGCTCGGACCGGCGGCAGTGCTCGACCAGCTCGGCGCCGTCGCCGACGACCTACGCTCGGCGGGCCGGATCGCGAAACTGGACCTGCTGCCCGACCGCACCACCGAACTGGTCATCGCCTGCGCGTTCTGACCGTGCGGGGCGGCCGGCGTCATGCCGGCCGCCCCGTCCGAGGTCAGCTCGTCTCGCCGGCCACGCTGAACGAGCGCAGGCGGTCGATCGCCAGCACCGTGAACCCGACCGCCACCAGGGCGGTGAGGACGGCCGCGACCGGCACCGAGACGCTGGTGCCGAGCAACGGCGTCGGCGCCATCCGGTCGGCCAGGGCGATCACCCACTGCTGGATCGACAGCACCCGGGTACCGCCGACGAACCGGCCCAGCAGCCCTTCCCAGATCAGCACGTAGACCAGGCCGAGCAGCACCGGCCGCCGGGTCACCAGGCTCAGCGCCAGGAACAGCGCCGAGTACGCCAGCGCGCCTGCCGCCGAGGCGGCGACCAGGGCGAGTCCGAGGCGTACCGAATCGGCCAGCACGCCCGCGACGTAGATCGGGACGCCCACGGTGACCGCGCTGACCCCGGCCGCGACCGCCAGCTTCGGCAGCACGATCTGCCAGCGCGGCAGCGGCTTGGTGAGGATGTGCACGACGGTCCCGTCGTCGATCTCCGCGCCCAGCACGCCGGTGCCCACGATCAGGGAGACCACCGGCAGCACCACCGCCAGGCCGAGGCCGACGAGCACCGGCGGACCCCACTGACCCGGGTCGACGCCGAGCGACCGGCAGAGCACCGCCAGGCCGATGAGGACCAGCGGCAGCGGCAGGAGCATGAGGAACCGGCTCCGGCCGAACAGGCCGCGCGCGGTGATCCAGGTGACTGTCGACATCATGCCTCCACCAGATACGAGAAGACGCTCTCCAGCGACTCGTCCTCCGGCAGGAGCTGCCGGACCCGGATGCCGTGCCGGAGCGCGATCCGGGGCAGGGCCCGGGTGAACGCGCCGTAATCACCGGCCTTGACGGTCAGGCCGCTACGGCCCAGCTCGACGCCGGATACCGACGCCTCGGCCATCAGCGCCACCGCCAGCGCCCGGTCGTCGGTGGAGCGGACCGCGAACACGTGCGGCCGGTTGGTCATCAGGCGGCGGATGGTGCGGTAGTCGCCGGAGGCGGCCAGCCGGCCGGCGACCATCACCTGGACCGTGCCGGAGACCTGCTCGACCTCCTCCAGGATGTGCGAGCTGAACAGGATGGTCCGTCCCGCGTCGCCGAGCCGGTGCAGCAGCGCCATCATGTGCAGCCGCTGGCGTGGGTCCATCCCGTTGAACGGCTCGTCGAGCAGCAGCACCTGCGGATCGTGCACCAGCGCGGCGGCGACCCGGGTGCGCTGCCGCATGCCCTTGGAGTAGGTGCCGATCCGGCGGGTCTGCGCGTCCTCCATCTCGACCAGCTCGATCGCCCGCCGCGTCGCCGTCTCCGGGTCGGGCAGCCCGTGCAGCTTCGCGCTGGCGAGCACGAACTCGTACGCGCTGAGGAACGTGTGCACCGCCTCGCGCTCGCTGACCAGACCCAGCCGCCGGTAGACGGCGGGGTTGCGCCAGGTCGGCTCGCCGTCCAGCGTCACGGTGCCCCGGGACGCGGACAGGAAGCCGGCCATCATGTGCAGCAGCGTGGTCTTGCCGGCGCCGTTGGGGCCGAGCAGGCCGGTCACGCCGGGGCCGAGCCGCATGGTGACGTCGTTGACGGCCACCACGTTGCCGTACCAGCGGGAGACGCCCGCCAGGTCGAGCGTGCTCGTCGTGGCGGCGGGCGTGCCGGCCGCCGGCTGGGTGCTGATCGCCGTCATCGGGCGGCCACCTTCCGGTATCGCAGGAGCAGCAGGCTGACGCAGACGGCGACCAGCAGCACGGCGACCGCGGCGTAGACCGGCCCGAAGTCACCTATCGGCATGCCCCCGCCCTGGCCCTGGGTCAGCGCGTCGCCGAGCGCCCAGGCGCCCACGCCACCGACGAGCGTCGGCGGGGAGACGAGGAAGGCCAGCTCGTTCACGGTGGCCGACGGGAGGATGGACAGCACGCCGACCACCGGCGTGGTCATCAGGAAGACCGCCACGATGCCACCGGCGGCGAACGCGCGCTTGCCGGTGAGCGAGGCGACGAGCAGGGCGATCGAGGCGAACACCACTGCCCAGAGCCCGGCGTAGAGCAGGCCGGGCAGCAGGTCGAGCAGTTCGTCCCACACCCCGCGTACGCCCCGGTTCGTGGTGAACGCGGCGCCGAGGAACATCACCAGTTGCGGGCCGCCGAGCAGCAGCCAGAGCGCGGTGACGAGCGCCAGCAGCTTGGACAGGGCGTAGTCGCCGCGCGGCAGCGGGCGGGAGAAGTACAGCGGCAGCACGCCGCTGCGCAGGTCGCGGGAGACCAGCTCGGGCGCGGCCACCGCGGTGAAGAAGATGACCAGCCAGCTCATCGCGTCGGCGAACTGGGCGTACGTCATCACCACCTCGCCGATCTGGCTGCGCACCGCGGTCACCCCGGCGGCCACCACGGTGACCACGGAGACCACCAGCCACGGGAAGATCTTGGCCTTGGCGCTGCGGCCCAGCCCGAAGACGGTACGCACACCGTGCAGGTAGAGCGCACCGAAGACCTGCCGGCGGCCGAGCCGCGGACCGGTGTAGCGCTGGTAGCCGATGTCGTGGATGACCCCGGTCGCGTCAGACATGGCTGGGCTCCCTCGCGGCGAAGAGCTCGGCCACCCGGTGCCGCCGCTGGTCCAGCCGGTGCAGCGGCAGGTCCAGCTCGGCGACCGCGCCGAGGATCTGGTCGTAGGTGGCGTCGTCGGCGAGCGGGACGAGCAGCAGCCGCCCGTCGCGGCTCACCGGCAGGTCGAGCGCGGCGAGCCGGGCGGCCAGTTCCTCGGTGCCCTCGCTCACCTCGACGGCGAGCACGTCGGTGGCGGTGGTCATGGCGGCCACCCGGTCGGCGCGCAGCAGCCGGCCGCCGTCGATGGCGACGAGCGTGTCGCAGATCCGCTCGACCTCACCGAGCAGGTGCGAGCAGACCATCACCGAGATGCCGAACTCGGTGCCGATCCGGTGGATCAGCGCGAGCATGGCGTCCCGGCCGGCCGGGTCGAGGCCGTTCGTCGGCTCGTCGAGCAGCAACAGGTCGGGATCGTGTACGAGCGCCTGGGCGAGCTTGACCCGCTGCTTCATGCCGGTGGAGTAGCCACCGACAGCCCGGTGCCGTTCCTCGTGCAGACCGACGTGGCGCAGCGCCTCGGAGGCCCGTTCCCGGGCGACGGTGCGCGGCAGACCGCTGATGCGGCCCAGGTGGGTCACCAGCTCGGCGGCGGACAGGTCGGGCGGGAGGGCGTCGTGCTCGGGCATGTAGCCGACGCGGGCGCGGACCGCGGCCGGGTCGGTGGTGGGGTCGAGGCCGAGCACCTGCACCCGACCGCTGGTCGGCGGGAGCAGACCCAGCAGGATCTTGATCAGAGTGGACTTGCCGGCGCCGTTCGCGCCCACCAGCCCGATGATCCCCGGCTCGACCGACACGGTGAGGTCGGTCAACGCGGTGACCCGGCCTCCGTACGTCTTGGTCAGCGACTCGGTCGCGAGCAGTGTCACGCCGTTCAGCGTAGAACTCCAGAGCTGCGCCCGAGCCCGTCCGGACCCCGGCGATCCCCTGATCCTCGACCGCTTGCTCCCCTAGGTGGCGGGGACGGGGTAGCGGCCGGGCGGGGAAGCTGCCACCGTATGTGGGCGAATCGACGGGGGCGGCATGAGCGACGGCACGGACCGGCCGGCGGTGAGCGTGGTGGTGCCCACGTACAACTGCGGCGCCAACATCGATCCGCTCGTCGCCTCGCTGACGCGGCAGGGCCTGCCGCCCGGTGGATACGAGGTGGTTTTCGCCGACGACGGGTCGACGGACGGTACGCCGCAGCGGCTGGACGAGCTGGCCGCCGCCGACCCGCACGTGCGGGTGCTGCACCTGGAGCACTCGGGCTGGCCGTCGCACCCGCGCAACTGCGGCCTGGAGCAGGCGCGCGGCGAGTACGTCTTCTTCGCCGACGACGACGACTGGTTCGGCGACGAGGCGCTGGCCCGCCTGCACGCCTGCGCCCGGGACCACGACGCGGACATCGTCATCGGCCGGATGGTCGGGCACCGGCGGGGCGTCCCGCGGGAACTGTTCCGGGAGAACCGGTTCGCCGCCACGCTCGCCGACGCGCCGCTGGCCGACAGCATGACCTGTCACAAACTGTTCCGGCGGTCCTTCCTGGAGCAGCACGGGCTGCGGTTCCCGGAGGGTCACCCCCGCCGCCTGGAGGACCACCGGCTGATGGCGGCGGCCTACCTGCTCGCGGGGCACGTCTGCGTGCTGGCCGACCACCCCTGCTACCACCACGTCCGCCGGGTGGACGCGGGCAACGTCACCGCCACCCGGATGGACCCGGCCGAGTACTACGCGGCGTTGCGCTCGGCGCTGGACATCGTCGACGAGCACCGGCCGGCCGCCACGGCCCGCCTCCGGCTGCACCGGCGCTGGCTGCGCAAGGAGATGCTGAGCCGGCTGCGCGGGCAGGCCCTGCTGAGCGCGCCGCAGCAGTGGGCGGACCAGGTGGCCGGCGAGGTGGGTCAGCTCCTCAAGGAGCGCTTCGCGCCGGAGGCGGTCGCCGGGCTGCCGCCGATCTTCCAGGTGATCGCACACCTCGCCGGGCAGGGGCGGATGGCGGATCTGCGCCGGCTGGCGGAGTGGGAGGCCAGCGTCCGGGCGCACGCCACAGTCGACACGTGGCGGGTGCGGGGGCGGACGCTGGCCGTCTCCGTCTCCGCCCACCTGGCCGCGGGGGACGAGCCGCTGCGCTTCGACGACCAGGGGCTGCCGGTGCTTCCGCTGGCGAACACGGCGCCGGCCGGGGCCGTGCTGCGGGCCGGCGGGGCGAGGACCGACCTCGTCGTCCGCCGCCGGGAGACCCGGGAGGAGTTCTTCCTGCCGGTCGGCACCAGCACCGAGCGGGTCGACGACGGCCGGATACGGCACCGCAGCACCGCGACCGTCGACTTCGCGGCGCTCGCCGGCGGCCGGACCCGGGGCACCTGGGAGGTGCGGGCCCGGGTGGTCCAGGCCGGCTGGGCGCTCGACACCCGCCTGCCGCTGGTGGTGCGTTGCGCGGCCGACGGCGGCCCGCCCCGGGTGGAGGACGCGCGCCGGCTGCGGTCCCGGATCCGCCACGCGGTCCGGCGACTGCGGGACCGCGCGGTCGGCCGGTCGGCGCGCGCCGGCAGCCGTTCGCACGATCGACCGGCCGGGGCCGGCCGGTAAGGATTCGGTGACCCGGCTCGTCCTCGGCACTGTCGCCGGACACGCGATCACCGGGAGGCCGGGTGGCGCTCTCGACCGATCGCCGGTGGGCTGCGAAACTGTGTGCCGGCCGGTGAGTTGGGGGTTCGATGAGCAACGGGTGGCTGCTGCCCGAGGACGTTCTGCGGGATGCGCCGTCGTACGCGCCCAGACCCGCTGAGCTGGCCGATCTCCAGTTGTTGCTGAGTGGCGCGTACGCACCGCTCACCGGTTTCATGAGCCGGGCCGACCTGGCCTCGCTGAAGCGGCGCGGCCGGCTGGCCGACGGCACGTCGTGGCCGGTGCCGGTGACGCTCCAGGTTCCGGCGGCGCTCGCCGACGGGCTGGACCCGGCGGACCCGGCACGCCGGGCGGTGGTGCTCACCGACGGTGAGGGCGCGCCGGTGGCGGCGATGGACGTGACCGACGTCTGGCCGGGCCGTGAGGGCATGGTGGGGGTCGGTGGCGCGGTGCGCCGCCTGGGCGACGGCGGCCACGGGCCGTTCCAGCGGCTGCGGCGCGGCCCCGACGAGGTACGCGGGTTGCTGCCGCCGGGCCGGGTGCTCGGCGTGTTCGCCGACCGCCCGTTGCACCGGCCGCAGCTCGCGCAGATCGCGCACGCGGCCCGTACGCTCGGCGCGCACCTGCTGGTGATGATCCCGGTGGGTGAGGAGTCGATCGGCGGCCTGCCGGCCGAGGCGCTGGTGCGCAGCGTGTTCGCCGCCCGCGACCGGATGCCCCCGGCGACGCTCGTGGCGGCGCCGCTGGTCCGGCGGCGCGACGAGATCAGCGACGCGCTGCTGCGGGCCCGGGTCGCCGGCGCGTACGGGGTTACCCACCTGCTCTCCACCGAGGGCATGCTCTCCGGCGCCGGCCTGCGCGTGCTGGTGCCCCGCGAGCTGGCCTACGACAACCGGGACGGCCAGTGGCGCTGGCGCGAGGACATCCCGCCGCGCAACCGCCGGCTGGCGCTGAGCACACGGGAGATCGACGACCTGCTGGACCGGGGTTTCCCGCTGCCCGAGTGGCACACCCCGCCGGCGGTGGCGAAGGAACTGACCCGGGCCCGTCCGCCGCGGCGGCACCGGGGCCTGGTGATCTTCCTGACCGGCCTGTCCGGCTCGGGCAAGTCGACGATCGCCAGAGGGCTCGCCGACGTGCTCCGCGAGCAGGGCGACCGCACGATCACGCTGCTCGACGGCGACGTGGTGCGGCGGGAGCTCTCCGCCGGGCTGGGGTTCAGCAAGGCCGACCGGGATCTCAACGTGCGCCGGATCGGCTGGGTGGCCGCGGAGATCGCCCGGCACCGGGGCGTCGGCATCTGCTGCCCGATCGCGCCGTACGCGGCGGCTCGCGCCACCGCCCGGGAGATGGCGGAGACGGCCGGGGCGGGCTTCCTGCTGGTCCACGTGGCGACGCCGCTGGCGGTCTGTGAGCAGCGCGACCGCAAGGGCCTGTACGCCCGCGCCCGCGCCGGCCTGATCACCGGGATGACCGGCATCGACGACCCGTACGAGGAGCCCACCGACGCCGACCTGGTGGTCGACACCTCGGAGATCAGCGTCGAGGAGGCCGTCGGGAAGGTGATGGAACACCTCACCGAGACGGGCTGGGTGGAGCCCCGCCTCCAGCCCGCCTGATCGCCGGCTGCGTTCCGGCACACCCCGCACGTCGACCGCCGCCGTCCGGCCTTCCGGACGGCGGCGGTTTCGCCTCACCCCTCGCTGCGCGGTAGTGTTCGCCTTTGTTGGAACACGTTCGACCGCGTCGAGTGTCCGCGCGGTCGGTGAGACGCGGAGGTGAGCCGGGGATGCTGGCGCGGCAGCGGCAGACGGCGATCCTGGAACGACTGCGCCGCGCCGGCGGCGTCCGGGTCACCGAGCTGGCGGCCGAGTTCGGCGTCTCCGACATGACGATCCGACGCGACCTGGACACGCTGCACGAGCAGGGCCTGCTCGCCAAGGTGCACGGGGGCGCGACGCCGGCCGGTCCCGGTTCCACCGACGAGCCCGGCTTCCACGCCAAGTCCGTCCGCCAGTCCGCCGAGAAGGCCGCGATCGCCGAGCACGCCGCGCGGCTGGTCCGGCCCGGCGCCGCGATCGCGCTCTCCGCCGGCACCACCACGGCCGAACTGGCCCGGCGGCTGGTGGACGTGCCCGGCCTCACGGTGGTCACCAACTCGCTGCCGGTGGCGGAGGTCCTGCACGTCGGGGGCCGGCCGGACCAGACGGTGGTGCTCACCGGCGGCGTACGCACGCCGTCGGACGCGCTCGTCGGCCCGCTCGCCGTGGCCGCGATCGCCGCGCTCCACCTGGACCTGCTGTTTCTCGGCGTACACGGGATCAGCGAACGGGCCGGCTTCACCACGCCCAATCTGATGGAGGCGGACACGAACCGGGCGCTCGTGGCAGCGGCGGACCGGCTCGTGGTGCTCGCCGACCACACCAAGTGGGGCACCGTCGGCATCTCGTCGATCGTGCCCCTGGACGCGGCGGACGTGCTGGTCACCGACGACCGGTTGGCACCCGGGGCCCGACGGGTACTCGACGACAGGGTGGGCGAGCTGGTGACGGTGCCCACGACGAGGGGGGCGGAGTGAAGCGTACGCAGATCGCGCTGGCCGACGGCCGCGAGCTGATCTACTTCGACGAGCGGGACGACGCGGTCCGCGACCAGCCGGACCGGCGGGACCTGCCCCCGCCCCCGCCCGCCTCACAGCTGCGGTACGACCCGCTGACCGACGAGTGGGTGGCGGTGGCGGTACACCGGCAGACCCGCACGTTCCTGCCCCCGGCCGACCAGTGCCCGCTCTGCCCGTCCCGGGGCGAGCGGCACAGCGAGATCCCGGCACCCGACTACGACGTGGTGGTCTTCGAGAACCGGTTCCCGTCGCTGAGCCAGCGGGTAGCCGACGAACCGGCCGAGATCACGCCGTTCACCCCGGTACGCCCCGGACTCGGCAGGTGCGAGGTGGTCTGCTTCACCGACGACCACAACGCCTCGTTCGCCCGGCTCTCCCCGCACCGGGTGCGGACGGTGCTCGACGCGCTCGCCGACCGCACCACGGCGCTGAGCGCGCTGCCCGGCGTGGAGCAGGTCTTCCCGTTCGAGAACCGGGGCGTGGAGATCGGGGTGACGCTGCACCACCCGCACGGGCAGGTCTACGCGTACCCGTTCGTCACGCCGCGCACCCGCACCATGCTTGCCGCCGCCCGGCGGCACGCCGAGCGCACCGGGGGCAACCTCTACGCCGACGTGCTGGCCGCCGAACGGGCCGCCGGGGAGCGGGTGGTGACGAGCAACGCGCACTGGACGGCGTACGTCCCGGCGGCGGCGCGCTGGCCGTTCGAGGTGCACGTGGCGCCGCACCGGCCGGTGCCGGACATCCCGGCGCTCGACGACGCCGAGCGCGACGCGTTCGGGCCGCTCTACCTGGACCTGCTGCGCCGCTTCGACGGGCTGTTCGACATGCCCATGCCGTACATCGCGGCCTGGCACCAGGCGCCGGTACGGATCGACCGGGAGCTGGGCCACCTGCACCTGCAGCTGTTCAGCATCCGGCGGGCCAAGGACAAGCTGAAGTACCTGGCCGGGTCGGAGTCCGGCATGGGCGTGTTCATCAACGACATCGCCCCGGAACGCGCCGCCGAGCTGCTGCGCGCCGCGTGAAAGGAAGGGCCCCCTATTAACGCCTGCGGTAGAGGAAGGGCCCCTTGTTAACAACCGCGGCCCGGGCGTGGGGGCGCGGGGGGCCCGGGACAGGACCCCCCGCAGGGAAGGGACGGCTGGCTGCGCTCAGCAGCCACGAAGGTCGGCCGGCCGGCGCGCGACCGTGACCCACCTTCCTGGACGCGACTGGCATCTCGTCCACCCTGTCAACGAGAGCGCACCGAGCGAGGTCACGCCGCCCCGACGGCCCTGAGGTGTTAAAAGGGCCCCTTCTACAACGCGAGGCGTTAAGAAGGGGCCCTTCCTTGCACGTCAGGCGGCGAGCCGGCGGGCCAAGTTCTCGTCGAGCGCGTTCATGAACTCGTCGGTGGTCAGCCACGGGGCGTCCCGCGAGATGAGCAGCGCGAGGTCCTTGGTCATCTGGCCGCCCTCGACGGTGTCCACGATGACCTTCTCCAGCGTGTCGGCGAACTCGGTGACCGCCGGGGTGCCGTCCAGCTTGCCCCGGTGGGCCAGGCCCCGGGTCCAGGCGTAGATCGAGGCGATCGGGTTGGTCGAGGTCTTCTCGCCCTTCTGGTACTGCCGGTAGTGCCGGGTGACGGTGCCGTGCGCGGCCTCGGCCTCGACGGTGCGGCCGTCCGGGGAGAGCAGCACCGAGGTCATCAGGCCCAGCGAGCCGAAGCCCTGCGCGACGGTGTCGGACTGCACGTCACCGTCGTAGTTCTTGCAGGCCCAGACGTAGCCACCCTCCCACTTGAGCGCGGCGGCGACCATGTCGTCGATCAGCCGGTGCTCGTAGGTGATGCCGGCGGCGTCGAACTCGGCCTTGAACTCGTTCTCGAAGACCTCGGCGAAGAGGTCCTTGAACCGGCCGTCGTACGCCTTGAGGATGGTGTTCTTGGTCGACAGGTAGACCGGGTACTTGCGGTCCAGGCCGTACCGGAACGAGGCGCGGGCGAAGTCCCGGATCGACTCGTCGTAGTTGTACATGCCCATGGCGATGCCGCTGCCGGGGAAGTTGGCGACCTCCATCTCCATCGGGGCGCTGCCGTCGGCCGGGGTGTAGGTGATGGTCACCTTGCCCGGGCCGGGAACGACGAAGTCGGTGGCCTTGTACTGGTCGCCGTGCGCGTGCCGGCCGATGATGATCGGCTTGGTCCAGCCCGGGACGAGCCGCGGCACGTTCGACATGATGATCGGCTCGCGGAAGACCACGCCGCCGAGGATGTTGCGGATGGTGCCGTTCGGCGACCGCCACATCTTCTTCAGGCCGAACTCCTCCACCCGGGCCTCGTCCGGGGTGATGGTGGCGCACTTGACGCCGACGCCGTGCTCCTTGATGGCGTTGGCGGCGTCGACCGTGACCTGGTCGTCGGTGGCGTCACGGTGCTGGATCGACAGGTCGTAGTAGTGCAGGTCGACGTCGAGGTAGGGCAGGATCAGCTGCTCCCGGATCTGCTTCCAGATGATCCGGGTCATCTCGTCGCCGTCGATCTCCACGACCGGGTTGTTTACCTTGATCTTCGCCATCGGCCGGCGCTCCTCTCGGGGGACACGTGCTCAAGCAGTACGAGCGTACTGGAAACTGGCCGGCAGTCCCCAGGCGGCCCGGGTGGACCGCCGGAAAAGCGGGCTGCGTCGCACCGCGACCCGCTGGCATCATCTGCCGATGCCGCACAACCGCACCCTCGGGTCTATCACGGTCACCGCGCTCTCCGACGGCGAGGGGCCCTTCTTCCAGCCCCGCGGCGAGGCCTTTCCCGACGCCACCGAGACGCACTGGCAGGCGGCCGACCGGCTCGACCTGGGCGCGGTCACCGACGACGGCCGGTGGTGGCTGCGGTTCCGCGCGTTCGCCGTGCGGGTCGGCGACGGGCCGGTCACGCTCGTCGACGCCGGGATCGGCCCGGCCGACTCGCTCGCCGCGAGTTGGGCGCCGGTGCCGGGCCGGCTCCCCGCCGAGCTGGCCGCCGCCGGGATCGATCCGGCCGACGTCCGCACCGTGGTCCTCACCCACCTGCACACCGACCACGTGGGCTGGGCCGGTCCGCTCTTCCCGAACGCGGACCACCTGGTCCAGCGCGCCGAGGTGGACGCGCTGGAGCTGTTCCACCCGGACCTGCCGGCCCGGCTGCTGGCGCCGTTGCGCGCCGCCGGCCGGCTGCGGGTGGTCGACGGTGCGACGTCACTCACCCCCGGGGTACGGCTGCTGCACACGCCCGGGCACACGCCGGGTCACCAGTCGGTGCTGGTCGAGGCGGACGACGACCGTCTCCTGATCACCGGCGACCTGCTCGTGCACGCCATCCAGTTGGTGGAACCGGACCTGGCGTACGCCCACGAGGTGGACCCGGACAGGGCCCGCCACTCCCGGCAGAACCTGCTGGCAACCCTCTCCCCCGCCGTCCTGGCCACTCCCCACCTGACCGCCCCCTTCACCCCCCACCCGCCGCCGCGGACGGGACGGTGAAGGCCCGACGGCGGGAGCCGGCGGGCCTTCAGGCGCAGTGTTCGGGTGTCACATGCTGGCGACGTCGCCCTGCTTGGCGCGGACCGCCTCGGCGGCCTCCTTCAGCGCGGCCAGCTCGTCGGCGTCCAGGTCGGTCTCGACGACCCGCTTCACGCCCTCGGCACCGATCTCGGCCTCGACGCCCAGGTAGACGCCGGAGATGCCGTACTCGCCGTCGACCCAGGCGCAGACCGGCATGACGGCGCCGGAGTCCTCGGCCACGGCCTTCGCCATCCGGGCCGCGGCGGCGGACGGGGCGTAGTACGCCGAGCCGGTCTTGAGCAGCGCGACGACCTCGGCGCCACCGTTGCGGGTCTTGACGACCAGCTCCTCGATCTGCTCGGCCGGCATGACGTCACGCAGCGGCTTGCCGTTCACGGTGCTCTTGGACGGCACCGGGACCATGGTGTCGCCGTGCGAGCCGAGCGTCAGGGTCCGTACCGACTTCACCGGTACGCTCAGCGCCTCGGCGACGAAGTTGGTGAAGCGGGCGGTGTCCAGCATGCCGGCCTGGCCGAGCACCCGGTTCTTCGGGAACTGGGTGGCGAGCTGGGCCAGCGCGGTCATCTCGTCGAGCGGGTTGGACACCACGATGACGACGGCGTTCGGGGCGTACTTGGCGACGTTCTCGGCGACCTGCCGGACGATCTTGGCGTTGGTCTCCAGCAGGTCCATCCGGCTCATGCCCGGCTTGCGCGGCAGGCCGGCGGTGATGACGACGACGTCCGAGCCCTCGATGGCGTCGTAGCCCTCGCCGTTCGGGCCGGTGGTGACGCCGACGACCTTGGTCTCGAAGCCCTCGACCGCGCGGGACTGGTTGAGGTCCAGCGCGAGGCCCGCCGGCTTGCCCTCCACGATGTCGGTGATCACGACGGTGTCGAAGACGTCGTACTCGGCCAGGCGCTGTGCGGTGGTCGAGCCGTAGAAGCCGGCGCCGACGACAGTGACCTTCTTACCCATGGTCGTCCCACTCCCTGATCCCAGTCGGTTTTCCGGACCGTATCAGCCATCCTGGCACCGATCGGGTCAGGGGCGGACGGTTATGACCTGCCTGGGTGTCAGCCCGCCCGCTCGGCCCGTTCCACCACGTTCGTCAGCAGCATCGCCCGGGTCATCGGCCCGACGCCGCCGGGCATCGGCACCAGCTTGCCGGCGACCTCGGCGACCTCCGGGTCGACGTCGCCGGTGTAGCGGCCCTTGCCGTCCTCGCCGATCACCCGCGTGATGCCGACGTCCACCACCGTCGCACCCGGGTTGACCATGTCGGCGGTGAGCAGGCCCGGCACGCCCGCCGCGACGATGACGACGTCGGCGGCACGGGTGTGCGCGGCCAGGTCGAGCGTGCCGGTGTGGCAGAGCGTCACCGTCGCGTTCTCGCTGCGCCGGGTCAGCAGCAGGCCCAGCGGGCGGCCGACCGTGTTGCCCCGGCCGACGACCGCGACGTTCGCGCCGCGCAGCGGCACGTCGTGCCGGCGCAGCAGCTCCACGATGCCGCGCGGGGTGCAGGGCAGCGGCGCGTCGTACCCGAGGACGAGCCGGCCCAGGTTGACCGGATGCAGCCCGTCGGCGTCCTTGTCCGGGTCGATCGACTCCAGCGCGCGCTGGGTGTCGAGGTGCCCGGGGAGCGGGAGCTGGACGATGTAGCCGTGGCAGGCCGGGTCGGCGTTCAGCTCGGCCAGTGCCGTGTCGAGCTGCTCCTGGGTGGCATCCGCCGGCAGCGCGACGCGCAGCGAGGCGATGCCGACCTCGGCGCAGTCGCGGTGCTTGCCGTTGACGTACGCCTGGGAGCCGGGGTCCTCGCCGACCAGCACCGTGCCGAGGCCCGGGGTGATGCCGCGTTCCGCCAGCGCCTTGACCCGGTCTCGTAGCTCGTCCTTGATCTCCGCCGCGGTGGCCTTGCCGTCCAGGATCGTCGCCGTCACGTCGTGATCGTCTCACGTCCGCCGCCGGTGCCGGACGACCACGGCCCACGATCACGTTCCGCAACGTGCCGTACGTCACGGAGGGTAACTAGTCACGGCGACAGGGAGGCCCTGCCGCACCCCGGCGGGCATGCACGGGACGGACGAGACAACCACCCCAGACGCCCCGGGCAACACCCCACCCGACCAGCCGAGGACGAACATACGGCCAGCTAGTGGCCTATCTAGCACGCTGAGGCGACCTTCGGCCACGCGCGGCGAGCACGATCTGTCATCGATTGACCACGCCAATGTTGTCGACCGGCCGAATCGCGACCTACCGTTACGACTCGTTGCGCAGAGTCACCCAGCGTCGGGACGACCGCGCAGCGCGAGGAGATGAGGAGACCCCCATGCGTGTTCGTAGGCTCGCGGCCTGGGCCGCGCTCCCGCTCGCGGTGACGCTCGGCCTGACGGCCTGCGGCTCGGGCGGCAGCGGCGGCGGCACCGGCGACTCCGACGCGGCCGTGCGGATCGAGATCGCCGAGCCGCAGCACCTGGTGCCCACAAACACCAACGAGACGAGCGGCTCCCAGGTCCTGTCGGCCCTTTTCAGCCCGCTCGTCGACTACGACGACGCGAACAAGCCGCACGAGGTGGCGGCCGACTCGGTGACGACGTCGGACAACAAGGTCTGGACGATCAAGCTGAAGCCCGGCTACACGTTCCACAACGGCGAGCAGGTCACCGCCGACAACTACATCGACGCCTGGAACTACGGCGCGTACGCGCCGAACGGCCAGAACTCCAGCTACTTCTTCGAGAAGGTGGCCGGTTACGACGACCTGCAGGGCGAAAGCCCGAAGGCCAAGACGCTCAGCGGCCTGAAGAAGGTCGACGACCTGACCTTCACCGTGACGCTCACCGAGCCGTACGTGGACTTCAGGTCCATGCTCGGCTACACCGCCTTCTACCCGCTGCCCGAGGCGGCCTTCTCCGCGCCGGGCGTGCTGGCCGAGGGCTACGAGCAGGCGCCGATCGGCCAGGGCCCGTTCAAGATGAAGGGCACCTGGCAGCACGACGCCAAGGTCGAGGTGGAGCGCTACGACGCGTTCCCGGGTCAGCAGCCCAAGGTCGGCGGCGTCGAGTTCCGCATCTACCAGCAGCCGACCGCCGCGTACGCGGACGTGCTGTCGGACAACCTCGACGTGATCAAGACGATCCCGACCGAGAACCTGTCCACCGCCGGGACCGACCTGGGCGACCGCTTCCTGCAGAGCCCGGCCTCGTCGCTGCAGGTGCTGGCCTTCCCGACGTTCCAGGAGGAGTTCAGCAAGCCCGAGGTGCGCAAGGCGATCTCGATGGCGATCGACCGGGACGAGATCACCAAGTCGATCTTCAAGGACTCGCAGCAGCCGGCCCGCTCGTTCGTCTCGCCGGTCGTCGCGGGTTACCGGGAGAACACCATCGGCACGGCCGGCGCGTTCGACCCGGTCAAGGCCAAGGCGGCGTACGAGGCCGCGGGCGGCCCGAAGAAGATCGAGCTGTCCTACAACGGCGACGGCGGCCACAAGGACTGGGTCGACGCCACCTGCAACCAGCTCAAGGCCAACCTGGGCGTGGATTGCGTCGGCACCGCCGAGCCGAAGTTCGCGGACCTGCTGACCAAGGTCAAGCAGAAGCAGCCGGTCGGCCTGTTCCGGATGGGCTGGGTCATGGACTACCCGTCCATGGAGAACTACCTCGGCCCGCTGTACAGCAGCACCGGCTCGTCGAACTACTACGGCTACAGCAATCCGGAGTTCGACAAGCTGCTCGCCGAGGGCGCCCGCGCGGCCACCGAGGACGAGGCGATCAAGAAGTACCAGGCGGCGGAGGACCTGCTGGCGCAGGACATGCCGGTGATCCCGCTGCGGTACGGGCAGAACAACTTCGGCCACTCGACCAAGGTCAAGAACGTCCACGTGGACCTGTTCGACCGGGTGGACCTGCTGAAGATCGAAATCGCCTGACACCCCGCTGACGGGCCGGGCCACCCCCACCGGGTGGCCCGGCCCTGGCATTGGCCCGCATTTACCCTGTTTTCGGCAGACTTGCCAGCATGCTCCGCTTCATCCTGCGGCGACTCCTCCAGATGGTCCTCGCGTTCTTCGGGACCACGTTGATCGTCTACGCGCTGATGTTCGCCGGGCAGGGCGACCCGATCCAGGCCCTCGCCGGAGAGCGGCCGGTGACCGCGGCGCAGCGGGCCTACCTGACCGAGAAGTACCACCTGGACGCGACGGGGGTCGGCGGCTTCTTCTACCGCTACTTCGACTACCTGGGCGGCCTGGTCCAGGGGGACCTCGGGCAGTCGCTGACCGGGCGGCAGATCAGCGACATCCTCGCCGCCGCCTGGCCGGTCACCGTGAAGCTGGCCGTGATCGCGATGGCCGTGACGGTGATCTTCGGGGTCACCGCCGGCGTGATCGCGGCCATCCGCCGCTCCGGCGTGTTCGACCACGCCACGCTCGTGCTCACGCTGCTGGTGCTCGGCATCCCCACCATCGTGCTGGCTCCGCTGGCCCAGTACTTCCTCGGCGTACGGTGGCCGGTCTTCCCGCCCACCGCCGGGGCCCAGCCGTCCTTCTACGCGCTGCTGCTGCCCGGCATCGTGCTCGGCTCGCTGTCCCTGGCCACCGCGCTGCGGCTGACCCGTACCTCGGTGACCGAGAACCTGCGCGCCGACTACGTCCGCACCGCCCGCTCCAAAGGGCTGCGGCGGCGCCGCATCGTCGGCGTGCACGTGCTGCGCAACTCACTCATCCCGGTGATCACCTTCCTCGGCGTCGAGCTGGGCAACCTGATGGGCGGCGCGATCATCACCGAGGGCGTGTTCAACGTCCCCGGCGTCGGCTTCAACCTGTTCCGCGGCATCCGCACCGAGGACGGCCCGCTGGTGGTCGGCATCGTCAGCGTGCTCGTCGTGGTCTACCTGCTGTCCAACCTGGTGGTGGACGTGCTCTACGCCGTCCTCGACCCGAGGATCCGCTATGAGTGAGCGCAGCGAGGTGCGGCCGTGAGCGACTTCGAGACGGTGGCGGCGACCGAGAACCAGGCCGCGCGGCGCGGCGTCTCCGGCGAACCGGGCACGCCCGGCCGCGCCGGGCGGCCGGACCGGGCCCGCAGCCTGGCCGGGGACGCCTGGCGGGACCTGCGCCGCAACCCGGTCTTCTGGATCAGCCTGCTGCTGGTGGTGCTGGTCGCCGCGATGGCCGTCGCACCCGGGCTGTTCGCCGCCAACGACCCGCGTGACTGCGTGCTGTCCCGGCAGCACGCCGGACCGTCCGGCGGGGCCATCTTCGGGTACGACTTCCAGGGCTGCGACACGTTCGCCCGGGCGGTCTACGGCGCTCGCGCCTCGCTGCTCGTCGGCGCGTTCTCCGCGCTGATCACCGGCGTCATCGCGCTGGTCGTCGGCATGCTCGCCGGCTACTTCGGCGGCTGGGTCGACGCGGTGCTGTCCCGGGTGATCGACATCGTGCTCGGCATCCCGCTGCTGCTGGCCGCGATCGTGCTGCTCAAGCGCGTGAGCACCAGCGGCGACACGGTACGGCTGTTCGCGGTGATCCTCGTCCTGGCGCTGCTCGGGTGGACCACGGCGGCCCGGGTGGTCCGCTCCTCGGTGATCACCGCCCGGGAGCAGGACTACGTGGCGGCCGCCCGGATGCTCGGGGCCGGTAACGGCCGGATCATGTGGCGGCACATCCTGCCGAACGCGCTCGCCCCGGCCATCGTGGTCCTCACCATCGCGCTCGGGTCCTTCATCGCGGCCGAGGCGACGCTGAGCTTCCTCGGCATCGGCCTCAAGGCGCCGACCATCTCCTGGGGCATCGACATCGACGCCGGCCGGGTGCACATGCGCGAGTCGGCCACCCCGCTGATCGTGCCGTCGACGTTCCTCGCCCTGACCGTGCTCGCCTTCATCATGCTCGGCGACGCGATCCGCGACGCCTTCGACCCGAAGCTGCGGTGACCGTTCATGTCTCAGAACGCGGTCCGGCCCACGCCGGCCTCACCCACCCCGCCGGGCGGGCACCTGCTTGAGGTACGGGACCTGCACGTCGAGTTCCGTACCCGGGAGGGCGTGGCCCGGGTGATCAACGGGGTGACGTACCACCTGGACGCCGGTGAGACGCTCGCGGTGCTCGGCGAGTCCGGCTCCGGCAAGTCCGTCACCGCGCAGGCGATCATGGGCATCCTGGACACTCCGCCCGCGTACGTGCGCGGCGGGCAGATCCTCTACCAGGGGCGGGACCTGCTCACCCGCCCGGAGGAGGAGCGCCGGCAGGTCCGCGGCGCCGAGATCGCGATGATCTTCCAGGACGCGCTGTCGGCGTTGAACCCGGTCTTTCCCGTCGGCTGGCAGATCGGCGAGTCGCTGCGCGAGCGGGCCGGCATGTCCCGCGCCGACGCGCGCAGGCGCACCGTCGAGCTGATGGACCTGGTCCGGATCCCGGCGGCGGCGAAGCGGCTCGGCGACTACCCGCACCAGTTCTCCGGCGGCATGCGGCAACGCGTCATGATCGCCATGGCGCTGGCGCTCGACCCGAAGGTGCTGATCGCCGACGAGCCGACCACCGCGCTGGACGTCACGGTGCAGGCGCAGATCATGGACCTCCTGGCCGACCTGCGCCGGGATCTCGGCATGGCGCTCATCCTGATCACCCACGACCTGGGCGTGGTCGCCGGCGTGGCGGACCGGATCGCGGTCATGTACGCGGGCCGGATCATCGAGCACGCCGGCGTGCACGCGCTGTACCGGGCGCCGGCTCACCCGTACACGAAGGGGTTGCTGGAGTCGATCCCGCGCCTGGACGTGCGCGGCCAGGCACTGTCCAGCATCCGCGGGCTGCCGCCGAACCTGATGGCGATCCCGTCCGGCTGCCCGTTCCACCCCCGGTGCCCGTACGTCCAGCCGGTCTGCGTGGACGAGGTGCCGCACGACCTGGTGCTCGGCGACGGGCGGACCAGCGCGTGTCACTTCGCCCAGGAGGTGCACGATGACCGCGACGGCTGAACCCGCCAAGGTGCGCGGCGAGACGCTCCTCGCCGTCGACCACCTGGTCAAGCACTTTCCGATCAGCCAGGGCGTGCTGTTCAAGAAGACCATCGGCCAGGTCAAGGCCGTCGACGGCGTCTCGTTCGAGCTGCGGCGCGGCGAGACGCTCGGCGTGGTGGGCGAGTCCGGCTGCGGCAAGTCGACGCTGGCCCGGCTGCTCATGCGCCTGGAGACGCCCACCGCCGGGCGGGTCACGCTGGAGGGACGCGACCTGCTCCGGGCCACCGGGGCGGACCTGCGCCGGCTGCGCCGCAACATGCAGATGGTGATGCAGGATCCGTACACCTCGCTGAACCCGCGAATGACGGTCGGCGACATCGTCGGCGAGCCGTTCGAGATCCACCCGGAGGTCGCGCCGAAGCGCAGCCGGCGGCAGCGGGTGCAGGAGCTGCTGGAGGTGGTCGGGCTCAACCCGGAGCACGTCAACCGCTACCCGCACCAGTTCTCCGGCGGCCAGCGGCAGCGCATCGGCATCGCCCGGGCGCTGGCGCTGCGGCCCGAGATCATCGTCTGCGACGAGCCGGTGTCGGCCCTCGACGTGTCCATCCAGGCCCAGGTGATCAACCTGTTGGGGCAGCTCCAGGACGAGCTGGGGCTGTCGTACATCTTCATCGCCCACGACCTGTCGGTGGTGCGGCACATCTCCGACCGGGTGGCGGTGATGTACCTGGGCCGGATCGTGGAGATCGGCACCGAGGAGCAGATCTACCAGCGCGCTACCCACCCGTACACCCAGGCGCTGCTGTCGGCGGTGCCGGTGCCGGACCCGGAGGCCCGCGACCGGCGGACCATCATCCGGCTCACCGGCGACGTGCCCAGCCCGGCCGAGCCGCCGTCCGGCTGTCACTTCCGGACCCGCTGCTGGAAGGCCGAGGAGGTCTGCGCGACGCAGGATCCGCAGGCGGTGCCCCGCGCGGCGGACCCGCACCCCAGCGCCTGCCACTTCGCCGAGGTACGCGCCGAGGCGTGACGACGGAGGCCCCGTCCCCCGGAGGAAGAGGGGGCGGGGCCTCCGATGCGGGCACGCGTGCGGACGGCGGACCCGGACGAACCCGAGAGGGCCCGGCGGCGTGAGGCGCGCCGCCGTACCGGCGCACGGCAGCTCGCGGCGGAACCGCCGGGTCGACGCGGCGGTTCCGGTACGGCGCGAGCGCGGCGTCCCGGCGCGGGCTGCGGGTTCGGTGCGCTCAGGCGGCCGGCGGGGCGCGCGCGGCGAGCGGGCCGCGCGGCGGCAGCGGCACGACCGGCGGTCGGGGCGCGGGCGCGACCGGCTCCGGCACGACCGGGCCGGCCACGCGCGGGAGCGCGGCCGGGGCCGGGTCGTCCGGGCCGTCGGTGTAGCCGAGGCCGCCGCCGTGCTCGTGCCACGGCCCGGCGACGAGCTCCGGCCGGGAGATTCCGGGGTACGTGCCACGCAGCGCGACAGGGCTCGTTCCGCTCGCCGAGGCGGCGGCCGCGGCGGGCGGCGCGTCGGCGAGCGCTGCGACGATCGGTGCGGTGACGGCGGGCGCGGCCGCCGCTCCCAGCCCGGCCAGGACGAACGCCAGCGTGACGACGACGGCGATCAACCGGTCGCGAACGCGCATGGCACACCTGCCGGGCTCACAGACAGCGGAGACGATCGATCGTCGCCGCGCACACGCTAGCAACCGCCTCCGTCGGCGGGCAACGGCCCGGCGTCCGGGTGCGTCCGCCGTGTGGACGACTGACGCACCCGGACGGGCAGGGCCCGACCGGTCAGTGGAAGAAGTGCCGGGTGCCGGTGAGGTACATGGTCACGCCGGCCGCCTTGCAGGCCGCGATGGTCTCCTCGTCGCGGATCGAGCCGCCGGGCTGCACGATCGCCCGTACCCCGGCGTCGATGAGGATCTGCGGACCGTCGGCGAACGGGAAGAACGCGTCCGAGGCGCAGACCGAGCCACGGGCCCGCTCGTCACCGGCCCGGCTGACCGCCAGCCGCGCCGAGTCCACCCGGTTCACCTGGCCCATGCCGACGCCGACGGTGGCGCCGTCGCGGG
This sequence comes from Micromonospora sp. NPDC005257, assembly GCF_042872445.1. Lineage (NCBI taxonomy): Bacteria > Bacillati > Actinomycetota > Actinomycetes > Micromonosporales > Micromonosporaceae > Micromonospora > Micromonospora sp. NPDC005257. The sequence continues at coordinate 51,556 of NZ_JBIAKL010000002.1, forward strand.
CCAGCAGGATGGCGTTGCTCTTCACCGCGCGGACCGCCCGCCAGGCGAACGCCAGGTCGCGCAGCGTCGCCTCGTCGGCCGGGTCGCCGGTGGCCAGCGTCCAGCCGGACGGGTCGTCGCCGGGCGCGTCGACCGCGTCCCGCGTCTGCACCAGCACGCCGCCGCTGACCTGCCGCCACTCCGCCGGCCGTACGGCGAACGCGGGCGCCCGCAGCAGGCGGAGGTTCTTCTTGGCCCGCAGCAACTCCAGCGCGGCCTCGTCGAAGCCGGGCGCCACCAGCACCTCGGTGAAGATCTCCGCGACCTGACCGGCCATCGCCGCGCCGACCGGCCGGTTCACCGCGATCACGCCGCCGAACGCGGAGACCGGGTCGCAGGCGTGCGCCTTGCGGTGCGCCTCGGCCACGTCCGCGCCGACCGCGATGCCGCACGGGTTGGCGTGCTTGATGATCGCCACCGCCGGCTGGTCCGGGAAGTCGTTGGCGGCCCGCCAGGCGGCGTCCGCGTCGACGTAGTTGTTGTAGGACATCTCCTTGCCGTGCAACTGCTCGGCCTGGGCCAGCCCGGCCGGCGCGCCCGGGTCGGTGTAGAGCGCTGCCGCCTGGTGCGGGTTCTCGCCGTACCGCAGCACCGCCTGGCGGCGCAGCGCCAGCCCGGCGAACTGCGGCCAGCCGTCCTGCGCCGGCGCCACTGTGGTGGCGAACCAGTCGGCCACCGCGACGTCGTAGTCGGCGATGTCGGCGAACGCGCGGGCGGCGAGCGCCCGGCGCTGGGCCAGCGTGAAGCCGCCGTCGGCGAGCGCGGCGACCACCGCCGGGTACGCCGCCGGGTCGGTCACCACCGCCACCGAGGCGTGGTTCTTCGCCGCGGCCCGCACCATCGCCGGGCCGCCGATGTCGATCTGCTCCACGCACTCGTCGGCGTCGGCGCCGGAGGCGACGGTGGCCTGGAACGGGTAGAGGTTGGAGACCAGCAGGTCGATGCCGGCGATGCCGTGCTCGTCGAGCTGGGCGGCGTGCGCGTCCTTGCGCAGGTCGGCGAGGAGGCCGCCGTGGATCGTCGGGTGCAGCGTCTTGACCCGCCCGTCGAGGATCTCCGGGAAGCCGGTGACCTGCTCGACCGGCGTCACCGGCACCCCGGCGCCGGAGATCGTCGACGCGGTGCTCCCGGTCGACACGATCTCCACGCCGGCCTCGTGCAGAGCGCGGGCCAGCTCGGCCAGGCCGGTCTTGTCGTAGACGCTGACCAGCGCGCGCCGGATCGGGCGGCGGCCGGCGTCCTCAGTGGCGTTCACGGGATGGTGACCTTTCTGCCGGTGATCGTCCAACCTTCACGAACCAGGCGGCCGACCTGCTCGACGAGCTGGCGCCGCTCGGCGGACTTGATGCGCTCGGTGAGCGCGTCCTCGTCGTCGTCGTCGTGCACCGGCACGGCGACCTGGGCCACGATCGGCCCGGTGTCCATGCCGGCGTCGACGAAGAACAGGGTGGCCCCGGTGACCTTCACGCCGTACGCCAGCGCGTCGCGGGGGCCGTGGATGCCGGGGAACGCCGGCAGCAGCGTGTTGTGCGTGTTGAGGTAGCGGTCGCCGAACGCGGCCAGGAACTCCGGGCCGACCAGCTTGAGGAAACCGGCGCTGATGACCAGGTCGGGCCGGTGCTCGGCGACCCGCGCGGTGAGCGCCTTGTCCCAGTCGACGCGGGTGGGGTGGTCCTTGACGCGCTCGACGAAGGACGGCACACCCGCGTTGGCGGCCCGGTCCAGGCCGGCGATCCCGTCCCGGTCGGCGCCGACGGCGACCACCCGGGCGCCGTACCCGGGGTCGGCGGTGGCGTCCAGCAGCGCCTGGAGGTTGCTGCCGGAGCCGGAGATGAGGACGACGAGGCGGGCGACGGACGCGGGCTCGGTCACCGGGCAACCCTATCGGGCAGGTCAGGCGGCTCGGTTACGGGGCGGCAGCCCATCGGCTGACCTCGCCGATGGCACGATCGCGGTACGCTGCCGGTCGCTCGGTGTCCGGTCTCGCGCCCGGCCCGCACCCCCACGTAGAACCCGGCACGCCGCGTGCCGTCGGACCGAGGAGTCTTCGCATGCAGCCCGGATACCCCCCGCAGCAGCCGCAGCAGATCGACAACAACATGACGATGTCCATCGTCGCGATCTTCCTGTTCTGGCCGCTCGCGATCCCGGCCATCATCAACGCGTCGAAGGTCAACCCGCTGATCCAGCAGGGTGACTACGCCGGCGCCCAGGCCGCCGCCGCCGAGTCCAAGAAGTGGTCCAAGTGGGCCCTCATCGTCGGCCTGATCTGGATCGGCATCATCGTGGTGTGTTGCCTCTTCGGCGGCCTGGCCGGTCTCGTCGGTGGCAGCAGCACGAACTGACCGACAACCCGAACCGATCTGAGGAGCACCCAGACATGCAGCCCGGTTACCCCGGACAGGACCCGTACGGCCAGCAGCCGAACCAGGATCCGACCAGTCAGCCGCATGACCCGTACGCCCCGCCGCCGCAGGCCCCGCAGTACGGCCAGCAGCCGCAGTACGGGCAGCAGCCGCAGTACGGGCAGCAGCCGGAGTACGGACAGCAGCCGGAGTACGGACAGCAGCCCATCTCGGGCCAGCCGTACGGCCAGCCCACCTCGGGTCAGCCCGCCTACGGCCAGGACCCGTACGCGCAGAAGCAGCCGTACGGCGCCGCGCCGCAGTACCCGGGCACCGGCTACCCGGCCGGGCCGGGCCAGGCCCCGAGCAACACGCTGGGTCTCGTCTCGATGATCCTCGGTATCGCCTCGATCCCGATGGTCTGCTGCTTCTACCTGGGCATCCCGCTCGGTATCGCCGCGGTCATCACCGGCTACCTGGGCCGCCAGAAGGCCGCGCAGGGGCTCGCCAACAACGACGGTCAGGCCAAGACCGGTCTGATCTGCGGCGCGATCGGCGCCGGCCTGGGCATCATCCTGATCATCCTGGGCGTGGTCGCCAACATCGGCCTGCCGACCCAGCCCTGATCGTCCCCGTTCAGGGGCGTCCGCCGACCGGTGGGCGCCCCTGACGCGTATTCCGGCCCCGCCAGGCGCCGCGCGTCAGCGGGCGCGGGCGAGCGTGCGGGTGGCGGCGGCGCCGAGCACCGCGCCCACGCCGATCACGAGCGTGGCCACCGCGGCCACCGCCCACGGCGACGGGCCGATCTCGGCCAGCCGGCCGCCGCCGAGCGGCCCGCCGGAGGCCGCCGCGAACAGTCCGAGCAGCGCGCCGGCGACCGGCCCGGCGAGCGCTGCCGGCAGCAGCAGCGCCGGCCAGCCCACCTCGGCCCGCTCCTCGGCCGCCGTGCGCAGCAGCCGCCGGGCCAGCAGCCAGCCGGCCGCCATCGCGGCCAGCACCGGCACGGCCAGCAACGCGCCACCCAGCCCGTCCATCGGCCCGCGCGGCAGGCCGGCCAGCAGCGGTACGGCCGGCAGCGCGCCGACGGAGACCTCGCTCGTGCGTACGGCGCTGTCGGTGCCGACCGCGAACCCGGGACCGAGCAGGTAGCTGGCCGACCAGGCGACGGCGTTCGGCGCGTAGGCGAGGCTGACCAGCGTGATGCCCGCCTGACCGGCCACCCCGGTCCGGTACGCCCCGATCATGTCGGCCGCGTCGCCGCCGCCGGTGGCCACCGCCAGCCCGGCCGCACCGGCGCCCGCGCCGCACAGGAGCAGCGCCGCGACCAGTCCGGTACGCAGGCCGTCGCGCACCGGTGGGGGGCAGCGCGTGGCCAGCAGCGCCCAGACGCCTGTGGTGCGCAGCGCGCCGACCAGGGCGGCCGGTACGCCGAACGCGGCGAACGTGAGCGCGGCGGTGACCGGGGAGACCCGCAGGCCACCCGCGTCGACAGCGAGCGCGGCGAGCGCACCGAGCAGCGCGTACCCGATGCCGACGGCGACCGCGACGGTGAGCGCCTGGCGGGGCGAGCCCACCCCGCGTGCCCCGACGGCCCGGCTGACGTGCACCCCGGCGCGGGTGAGCCGCCAGACGGCGAGCGCGCTGAGCGCGAGCGGCGCCAGGCCCAGCGGCCCGGCGGTGGTCTGCAACGGGACCCCGTGGCCGAGCAGCCAGCCGACCAGGCCGGCGCGCAACGCGCCGCCGAACGACCCGGCGTCCTCGCTGAGCTGGGCGAGGCCGAGCACGGCGGAGACCGGCAGCCAGGAGGTCAGCGCCGCCCAGAGCGCGGCCACCCCGGCGGCGACCGGTAGCGGAGCCCGGCTGCGCGGCTCCTCACCCGATCGGGGCGCGGGCACCCGCGCGGCCGGACGGGCGCGGCCGGGCGGCCGGACGCCGGCCGAAGGACCGGTGGCCGGACGGCGGGGCTGATCAGGGGTGACGCGTGACATCGTGTCTACTCTGGCACGCCGCGCGAAGGACGGCAGTCCGATACCGGGTCGGCAGCGCGGCGAGTTCGCCGAACCCCGGCCCGGCGGCGGTGATCCGGTCTAGCCTCGGCCTCAGACGCGACCGTTCCCGTCGCGGCGCCGACCGTCCGGAGGAAGCCGTGCACGCTCCGTATCCGCCGCCACCGCCGCCACCGGCCGCCGGCCGCGACCGGACCACGCTCTGGGGCGTCCTCGGCATCGTCTTCGGCCTGTTCTGCTGCGGCATCCTGGGCATCGTCTTCGGCGCGCTGTCGATCCGTGACGCCCGGCGCAACCGCAGGTCGCAGTTGCTCGGCTGGCTGGGCGTCGCGTTCGGCGTGATCAACATCATCGCCAGCGCCGTCGTGCGCGCCCGGGGCAACTCGTACTACCCGTACTGGTACCGCTGAGCGCGAGGGGGCCGACCGGTAACCCGGTCGGCCCCCTCGGCGCGTCACTCGACCGCTCAGCGGCCGGACATGAGCTCCCGCATCAGGTTGGCGGTCTCGGTCGGGGTCTTGCCGACCTTGACGCCCACCGCCTCCAGCGCTGCCTTCTTCGCGTCGGCGGTGCCCGCCGAGCCCGAGATGATGGCGCCGGCGTGGCCCATCGTCTTGCCGGGCGGGGCGGTGAAGCCGGCGATGTAGCCGACCACCGGCTTGGTGACGTTGGCCTTGATGAACTCGGCCGCCCGCTCCTCGGCGTCGCCACCGATCTCACCGATCATGACGATCGCGTCGGTCTCCGGGTCCGCCTCGAAGGCGGCCAGGGCGTCGATGTGGGTGGTGCCGATGATCGGGTCACCGCCGATGCCGACGCAGGTGGAGAAGCCGATGTCGCGCAGCTCGTACATCATCTGGTAGGTCAGCGTGCCGCTCTTGCTGACCAGGCCGATCCGGCCGGAGCCGGTGATGTCGGCCGGGATGATGCCGGCGTTGGACGCGCCCGGCGAGGCGATGCCCGGGCAGTTCGGGCCGATGATCCGGGTCCGCTCGCCCTTGGACTGGTTGTACGCCCAGAAGGCGGCGGTGTCGTGCACCGGCACGCCCTCGGTGATCACCACGGCCAGGTCGATGCCGGCGTCGATCGCCTCGACCACAGCGGCCTTGGTGAACTGCGGCGGCACGAAGATGACGGTGACGTCCGCGCCGGTGTCCTTCATCGCGTCCGCGACGGAGGCGAAGACGGGCAGCTCGGTGCCGTCGAAGTCGACAGTGGTGCCGGCCTTGCGCGGGTTGACGCCGCCGACCACGTTGGTGCCGGCGGCGAGCATCCGCCGGGTGTGCTTGGAACCCTCGGAACCGGTCATCCCCTGCACGATGACCTTGGAGTCCTTGGTCAGCCAGATAGCCATTGTCAGACCCCCGCAGCTGCCAGCTCGGCGGCCCGCTCGGCCGCGCCGTCCATGGTGTCGACCCGCTGGATCAGCGGGTTGGCCGCGCCGTCGAGGATGGCCCGACCGGCCTCGGCGTTGTTGCCGTCGAGGCGCACGACGAGCGGCTTGGTGGCCTTCTCGCCCCGCTGCTCCAGCAGCGCCAGCGCCTGCACGATGCCGTTCGCCACCGCGTCACAGGCGGTGATGCCGCCGAACACGTTGACGAAGACGCTCTTGACCGACGGGTCGGACAGGACGATCTCCAGGCCGTTCGCCATCACCTCGGCGCTCGCGCCGCCGCCGATGTCGAGGAAGTTGGCCGGCTTCACGCCGCCGTGCCGCTCGCCCGCGTACGCGACCACGTCGAGCGTGGACATGACCAGGCCCGCGCCGTTGCCGATGATGCCGACCTCGCCGTCGAGCTTGACGTAGTTGAGGTCCTTGGCCTTCGCGGCCTGCTCCAGCGGGTCCACCGACGCCTGGTCGACCAGGGCCTCGTGGTCCGGGTGCCGGAACGCGGCGTTCTCGTCCAGGGTGATCTTGGCGTCCAGGAGCAGCAGCTTGCCGTCCTTGGTGGTGGCCAGCGGGTTCACCTCGACGAGCGTGGCGTCCTCGGCCACGAACGCCTGCCAGAGCTTGACCGCGACGTCGACCACCTGGTCGGCGATCTCGGCCGGGAAACCGGCCGCGGTGACGATCTCCCGGGCCTTGGCCTCGTCCACGCCGGTGTTGGCGTCGATCGGCGCCTTCACGACCCGGTCCGGGGTCTCGGCCGCGACCTGCTCGATGTCCATGCCGCCGGCCACGCTGGCGATGCAGAGGAAGGTGCGGTTCGCCCGGTCGAGCAGATAGGAGAAGTAGTACTCCTCGGCCACGTCCGCGGTCACGGTGATCATGACCTTGTGGACGGTGTGACCCTTGATGTCCATGCCGAGGATGTCGGTGGCCCGGGCCACCGTCTCCTCCGCGCCCTCGGCCAGCTTCACGCCGCCGGCCTTGCCGCGGCCACCGACCTTCACCTGCGCCTTGACGACCACCCGGCCGCCGAGGCGTTCGGCGATCGCGCGGGCCTCTTCCGGGGTAGTGGCGACGCCGCCGGCGAGCACGGGCAAGCCGTGCCGCTCGAAGAGGTCCCGCCCCTGGTACTCGTACAGGTCCACGATTGCGCGTCCCGTCCCGTCTCCGCGGCGCGCCGTCGCGCCGCCACCAGCTTCGGAAATCAGTTTGACGCCTGTCATCAGATGAGACAGGCCATTTGCCGCAGCCTAACGAGATGGGAACGGGCGGCAACCGAGCGGGTGCGCGGTGTGCGGTAATGCACAGGCCGGGCTCGGCCGGCCCGGTCACCGCCGCGTCGGCGCGGGCGGGCGTCAGCCGTCCGGGGGATGTCCGGCCCGGGGCGTAACCGCCCGTCGGGGGCCTCGTTGAGTGTGATGTCGGCGCGCTGGTCAAGCGCGACGACGGGAGCGGCCGATGCCCTGTCGGTCGAGGGGTGGCGGCGGGGCATCGTGCATAGAGGGGCCGGGCGTGTGAGGGGTGCGTCCGGCCCCTCCCCCGTGCCCGGGGGAGGGAACGCGAGGCCGCAGACGCGGCGGGTCAGCCGACCGGCTGGGCGACGTTCTCCCGGACCCACTCGACGATCGAGCCGGTGGTCGCGCCCGGGGTGAAGATCTTCGCGACGCCGAGCCGCTCCAGCTCCGGGATGTCGGCGTCGGGGATGATGCCGCCGCCGAACACCACGATGTCGGTGGCGTCGCGCTCGCCGAGCAGTTCGACGACGCGCTTGAACAGCGTCATGTGCGCGCCGGAGAGCACCGACAGGCCGACTGCGTCCGCGTCCTCCTGGATGGCGGTCTCGACGATCTGCTCGGGCGTCTGGTGCAGGCCCGTGTAGATGACCTCCATGCCCCCGTCGCGCAGGGCGCGGGCGACCACCTTGGCCCCCCGGTCGTGGCCGTCAAGGCCGGGCTTCGCGACGACGACCCGGATACGAGAGCTCATCTGCGCACACCTTTCACCGGCACTCCTGACCTGAACGAACGGTAACCCGGCCGGACGGGAGGCGGGAAGCCGGGCCGGAACCGTCCCACAACCGGGCCCGTCCCTCTACCGCCCATGCCCCCACGCGGAAAGCCGGACACCTCCGCCGTTCGGTCACTGTCCGCGACGAATGGGCAGTCAACAGGCATCCGACCGGCGACACGAGATATAACAAGATCGGATAGAATTGGACATAACGAATCAGCAGTTCGGCGCTTCGGCTTGTGACAGGAGTGGCTGTTGGCTAACGTGACCACGGTTGTCATCAGGTCCACGGACGGGTGACGACGCGACACCGGAGTTTCCACCGAGCTCCACCGAACGGTCCGGAGTCGCATCGGATCCCCGACAACGGAGGGTGTGCGTGCGCCAGCGCCTGTCGTCTGAGCCCGATCGCTATCGCGGCCGCCGCCGCGTACCCACCCCACCGCGGAGCCGCTACGCGGCGGTGGTCACCACCGCGTTCGTCGGCGCCGGCATCGTCGCCATCGGCGCGAACGCCCTCCCCGACGCCAAGAGCGTCAACCCGTCGGTCCTCGACGAGCTCCGGCAGGCCTCGGTCGCCAGCCAGGACGCCGCCGACCGTGGCAAGAGCGCGGACGCCGCCTCCCGCTCCGACCGCTCCGACAGCAAGGCCGCCGAGCAGGACCCGTGGCTCCTGCCGCTGCACGGCTACGACTTCAAGTCCCCCTACGGCATGCGCTGGGGCAAGCTGCACACCGGCGTCGACCTGGTCGCCTCGGAAGGCACGCCCTACAAGGCGATCCACGCCGGCACGGTCACCAAGGCCGGCTGGTTCGGCGGCTACGGCTACGCCGTCATCGTCAAGCACGCCGACGGCAGCGAGGCCATCTACGGCCACTCCTCCGCCGTGACGGTCAAGGAAGGCCAGGAGGTGAGGGCCGGCGACCAGCTCGGCCTGGTCGGCAACACCGGCCACTCCTACGGCTCCCACCTGCACCTCGAGATCCATGTCAAGGGCCAGCCGCAGGACCCGGTGGCATACCTCAAGGACCGCGGCGTGAACATCCAGCTCGAACTCGAAGAGTTCTACAGCGACGCAGCCGCTTCCTGACGCTCCGTAACGCCTCTTAACCGCCCGGACCGCACGGTCCGGGCGGTTTCGTCTGTGCCGATGTATCCCACGTCACATCCGCGAGTGTGAGTGGGACCACGGTGGTCGAAGATCGACTCTTCGACCGAACCGGTCGCGCGGCGGGAAACCGGACGCGCCGTGACGGCCCACGCCGCCGCCTCCGCACCCCCGATACCCGCTGCGAGCTGCGCCGACACCAGTATTTCGAGGTCACGTGCCCCTCGAACCGATGAAGGATCCCGTGCAGCACAGCAGCCCCACCCCGGACAACGCCCCCGCCCGGCCCCGGCGCCCGCGCCCCGCCCGGCGTACCGTCTACGTGGTCACCGGCGCGGTGGCCCTGCTCGGCCTCGGCATCGGCGGCGTGGTCGTCACCACCGCCCCGACGCCGGCCGCCGTCGACCTCGGCGTAGCGGCCCGCGCCGACGACGCCGCCCGCGCCGACCGCTCGGCCCGCGAGCCGGTCACCCCGTCCGCCGTTCCGGCCAGCCCTTCGCCGAGCGCGAGCGCGACCACCCCGGCGCCGAGGAAGCCGAAGAAGACGGCGACCGCGAAACCCAAGCCGAAGCCCAAGAGGACGACAGCGGCGAAGAAGCCGGCCTGGGTCATCCCGATGAAGGGCGCCGGCATCACCTCCTGCTACGGGCCCCGCTGGGGCACCCAGCACGCCGGCATCGACTTCGCCATGCCGGCCGGCACGCCGATCCACGCCGCCGCGGCGGGCACCGTGGTCAAGGCCGGTGACGTGGGCGACGGGTACGGCATCTCCGTCTTCATCGACCACCACAACGGCTACCTGACCCACTACGCCCACCAGAGCCGGCTCGCCGTCGGCGTGGGCGACAAGGTCACCGCCGGTCAGGTCATCGGCTACGAGGGCTCCACCGGCGACTCCACCGGCCCGCACCTGCACTTCGAGGTGCACCAGGGCGCGATGTGGAGCCAGATCGACCCGGCGCCGTTCCTGCGCGCACGGGGCGTCGGCGTGGCCTGCTGACGCGAGGTGGTCCGTCGGCGTGGCCGAGCCGCCGCCGGGCGGCCCGGCCGCGTCCGGGGGTTGAGTGGGCCGGTCAGGACCGCCCGACGCTCACAGCTTGTCGATCGGGGCGTGCCGCAGCACCAGCCACATGGTCTGGTCGCCGAAGTCGATCTGCGCACGGGCGCCCGGCCCGGCCCCCTCCACCGCCAGCACCCGGCCCAGGCCGTACCGCTGGTGGTTGACCCGGTCGCCGGCCGAGACCTTCGGGGCCTGCTTCAGCTCGCTCGCGGTGGACAGCCGGCTGGCGTCCACGCCCAGCCGCTTGGCCAGCTCGGTCGCCTTGGGCGTGCCGCCGGCGAAGCCGCCGCGGCCCAGCCGGTCCGCCCGGCCGCCGACGCCGCCGCCTCCGCCACCCCACGAGGTGTACGACCCCTCGGTGCGCTCCCAGCGGACCAGCTCCGGCGGCAGCTCCTCCAGGAACCGCGACGGCGGGTTGTACGCGGGCGCGCCCCAGGCCGACCGGGTCACCGCGCGGGACAGGTAGAGGCGCTGGCGGGCCCGGGTGATGCCCACGTACGCCAGCCGCCGCTCCTCCTCCAGCTCACGGGTGTCGCCGAGCGAGCGCAGGTGCGGGAAGACGCCGTCCTCCAAGCCGGTCAGGAAGACCACCGGGAACTCCAGGCCCTTCGCGGTGTGCAGAGTCATCAGGGTGACCACGCCCTGGTGGTCCGGATCGTCGGACGGGAGCTGGTCGGCGTCGGCGACGAGCGCCACCTGCTCCAGGAAGCCGGCCAGGGTGGCCCGCTCGTCGTCGGCGCCGAGCGCCTCGATCCGCTCGGTGTACTCCCGGGCGACGCTCACCAGTTCCTGGAGGTTGTCCACCCGGCCGGCGTCCTGCGGGTCGAGGCTCTCCTCCAGCTCGGCCAGGTAGCCCGAGCGGGTCAGCACCGCCTCCAGCACCTCCTCCGGCGTGCCGGTGTCGGCCATCTCCCGCGCCGCGTCGAGCAGCGCGACGAACTCGGCGATGCCGTTCGCCGCCCGGGTGGAGATGCCCGGCGCGTCCTTGGCCCGGCGCAGCGCGGCGCCGAAGGAGATGCGGTCCCGCGCGGCCAGCGCCTCCACGCACGCCTCGGCCCGCTCGCCGATGCCCCGGCGGGGGGTGTTGAGAATCCGGCGCAGGCTGACCGTGTCGTCGTCGTTCACCACGGCGCGCAGGTAGGCGAGCGCGTCGCGGACCTCCTTGCGCTCGTAGAAGCGCACCCCGCCGACCACCTTGTAGGGCAGGCCGACCCGGATGAACACCTCCTCGAACACCCGGGACATGGCGTTGGTGCGGTAGAACACCGCCACGTCGCCCGGGCGGGTCTCGCCGTCGTCGACCAGCCGGTCGATCTCCCGGGCCACCCAGTCGGCCTCGGCGTGCTCGGTGTCGGCGACGTACCCGACGATCTGCTCACCGGACCCGGCGTCGCTCCACAGCCGCTTCGGCTTGCGGGAGGTGTTGCGGTCGATCACCGCGTTCGCCGCGTTGAGGATGGTCTGGGTCGAGCGGTAGTTCTGCTCCAGCAGGATCGTGCGGGCGTCGGTGAAGTCCCGCTCGAACTCCAGGATGTTGCGGATGGTCGCGCCGCGGAACGCGTAGATCGACTGGTCGGCGTCGCCGACCACGCACAGCTCGGCCGGCGGGATCCCCTCGGTCCCGGAGACCAGCTCCTTGATCAGCACGTACTGGGCGTGGTTGGTGTCCTGGTACTCGTCGACGAGCACGTGCCGGAACCGGCGCCGGTAGCTCTCCGCCACGTGCGGGTGCGACTGGAGCAGATGCACCGTCGTCATGATCAGGTCGTCGAAGTCCAGCGCGTGCGCCTCGCGCAGCCGCCGCTGGTAGAGCGTGTACGCCTCGGCCAGCGCCCGCTCGTTGGGCCCCTTGGCCCGGCAGGCGAACTCCTCCGGGTCGACCAGCTCGTTCTTCAGGTTCGACACCTGGGCGGCCAGGCCCCGGGCCGGGTAGCGCTTCGGGTCCAGATCCAGCTCGCGGACGACCATCTGCATCAACCGGCGCGAGTCGTCCGCGTCGTAGATCGAGAACGTCGACTTCAGGCCGGCGTGCTCGTGCTCGGCCCGCAGGATGCGTACGCAGGCCGAGTGGAACGTCGAGACCCACATGAGCCGGGCGCGCGGGCCGACCAGCGCGGCCACCCGCTCCTTCATCTCACCGGCGGCCTTGTTCGTGAACGTGATCGCGATGATCTCGCCGGGATGCACGTCGCGGGCGGCGAGCAGGTAGGCGATCCGGTTGGTGAGCACCCGGGTCTTGCCGGAGCCGGCGCCGGCCACGATCAGCAGCGGGGAGCCGGCGTGGGTCACGGCGTCCCGCTGGGGGCCGTTCAGGCCGTCGAGGAGGGCACCCGGGTCCGGCCCAGGGCGTCCGGGGCGGCGCGGCGGGGTCGGCCGGGACTCCGGCGCGGGCGGGGACGCGGGAATGTCGAAGAGAGGATGCATCGCAGCCCGAGTCTATGCCGCCCGGCGGACACTTCCCCGCCCGCGCCGCCGGTCGGCGCACCGGCACGTCTCACCTGTTGGTGCGTCTTCTTGCGCGCGCGCCCGGGTGGTCGGCATACTCGACGCGTGTTCGATCAGCGCTTCTACTTTTACTACGGCACCGGGAGTCCGGCAGCCGTGGGTCGCGCCTGATCACTGACCTGCGAAACGCCCCGGGCTCCCCAGAGCCCGGGGCGTTTTCGTTCCGGGATCCGGGTACCGGGCCCGAGCCCCGAGAGGGACGACGATGATGACTGACGTGGTGGAGCCCAGCGGCAGCCTGGCGCGGCACGACCGGCCGGCCGACGGCGCCCCGACCGGGGCCGCCGCTGCCCGGACCGGCACCGACGACGCGGCGGCGGCGGAGCGGATCGGCGAGATCCGGCGGCGGATCGACGAGATCGACCGTACGCTCATCGCGCTCTGGCAGGAGCGGGCCGCGCTCTCCCAGGAGGTCGGCGCGACCCGGATGGCGTCCGGTGGAACCCGGCTGGTGCTCTCCCGCGAGCGGGAGATCCTGGAGCGGTTCCGGGCCGAGCTCGGCGCCGACGGCACCCAGCTCGCGCTCCTGCTGCTGCGCGCCGGCCGCGGCCCGCTGTGACGGCTGTGGAGACGACGAACCGCCTGCCTGCGTCGTAGTTGACGCCGGCAGGCGGTCCGGTTCGGATCAGGCCACCTCGTGGGTGACGACGATCTCCCGCTTCTCCGCGAAGTGGCAGGCGCTCGGGTGATCCGAGCCCGGCCGGATCTCCAGCAGCGGCGCCTCCTGGGCGCAGATGTCCTGCGCCTTCCAGCACCGCGTGCGGAACCGGCAGCCCGAGGGCGGGCTGACCGGCGAGGGCACGTCGCCCTGGAGCCGGATGATCGCCTTGCTCTCCCGTACGGTCGGGTCCGGCACCGGCACCGCCGACAGCAGAGCCTGGGTGTACGGGTGGGTCGGCCGCTCGTAGATCTCGTCCTCGGTGCCGATCTCCACCATCTTGCCCAGGTACATCACGGCGACCCGGTCGGACAGGTGCCGCACCACGGACAGGTCGTGGGCGATGAAGACGTAGGACAGCCCGAACTCGGCCTGGAGCTTCTCCAGCAGGTTCATCACCTGGGCCTGGATCGAGACGTCCAGGGCCGACACCGGCTCGTCGCAGACGATCACCTCGGGCCGCAGCGCCAGCGCCCGGGCGATGCCGATGCGCTGCCGCTGGCCGCCGGAGAACTGGTGCGGGTACCGGTTGATGTGCTCCGGGTTGAGGCCGACCAGGTCGAGCAGCTCCTTGACCTTGCCACGCCGGCTGCCGCGCGGGGCCACCTCGGGGTGGATCTCGAACGGCTCGCCGATCAGGTCACCCACGGTCATCCGGGGGTTCAGCGAGGTGTACGGGTCCTGCATCACGAGCTGGATCTGCCGGCGCAGTCGCCGCAGCGCACCGCCGGAGAGCTTCGAGATGTCCTGGCCCTTGTAGAGGACCGAACCGGAGGTCGGCTTCTCCAGGTTCATCAGCACCCGGGCGAGCGTCGACTTACCGCAGCCGGACTCGCCGACCACTCCGAGCGTCTCGCCGGCCTTGAGATCGAACGAGACGCCGTCGACGGCCTTGACCTGGCCGATGGTCTTCTTGAACACCACACCCCGGGTCACCGGGTAGTGCTTGACCAGGTCACGAACCTCGATGATGTGCTCAGTCACGGTTCACCAGCTCCTCGGCGAAGTGGCAGGCGCTGGCCCGGCCGTTACCCAGTTGCAGCAGCGGCGGGACCTTCTCCCGGCACACCGGCTGCGCCATCGGGCAACGCGGGTTGAACGCGCAGCCCGGCGGGATGTTCATCAGGTTCGGCGGGAGGCCCTTGATGGTGCGGAGCTCCTGGCCCTTCTCGTCCATCCGGGGGATCGAGTCGAGCAGGCCCAGCGTGTACGGGTGCGCAGGCTTGCGGTACAGCTCGTAGACGTCGGCTTCCTCGACGATCCGGCCGGCGTACATGACCGCGATCCGGTCCGCGACGTCGGCGACCACGCCGAGGTCGTGGGTGATCAGGATCATGCCCATCTGCCGTTCCCGCTGCAGCTCGCCGAGCAGGTCCATGATCTGGGCCTGCACTGTCACGTCCAGCGCTGTGGTCGGCTCGTCGGCGATGAGCACCTCGGGGTCCAGCGCCAGCGACATGGCGATCATGGCGCGCTGCCGCATACCACCGGAGAACTGGTGCGGGTAGTTGCTGAACCGGCCCTTGGCGTTGGGGATCTTCACCTGGTCGAGCATCTCGATCGCGCGCTTCTTGGCGTCCGAGCGGCTCATGCCGCGCCGGATGCGGAACTGCTCGGCGATCTGGAAGCCGACGGTGAAAACCGGGTTGAGAGCCGAGAGCGAGTCCTGGAAGATCATGGCGATGCCCTCGCCACGGATCCGTCGCCGCTGCTCGGCGGACTGCTTGAGCATGTCCTTGCCGTGGAAGCGGACCTCGCCGCCGGTGACGAACCCGGGCGGGGTGTCCAGGATGCCCATGATGGTCTGCGCCGTGACGCTCTTGCCGGAGCCGGACTCGCCGAGCACGGCGAGGGTCTCCCCCGCGTCGACGTGGTACGTGACTCCGTTGATGACCTTGGCGACGCCGTCCCGGGTGCGGAACTCCACCCGAAGGTCGTCGACCTCGAGCAGGCGGCCCGAGGGGCGGCCGGATCCGTCGGCGCCCGGCGCGGACTGCTCGGACACGAGAATGTCGGACAACTCAGTTCCCCTATCGGAGCTTCGGGTCGAGGGCCTCGCGGACCGCCTCGCCGAGCATGACGAAGCTCAGCACGGCGGTGACGAGGAACGCGGCGGGGAAGAACAGCAGGAACGGCGAGACCCGGATGTAGTTCTGCGCCTCGCTGATCATGATGCCCCAGGAAACCACCGGGTTCTTCAGGCCGATGCCGAGGAACGAGAGCGTGGCCTCCGCGCCGATGAACGAGCCCACCAGGATCGTGCCGTAGACCAGCAGCGGTGCCAGGCAGTTCGGCAGCAGGTGCTTGAGGATGATCCGGCCGGTGCCCGCGCCCAGGGCGCGGGCCGCGACGATGTAGTCGGCCTCCTTGGTGGAGAGCACCGAGGAGCGCATGAGCCGCATCACCACCGGCCAGGTCAGCACGCTCAGGGACATGATCACCAGGCCCATGATCGTCCACTCGCCGTTGTCGGTGCCGGACCCGTTGAACGTGGTCAGGATGACGATCGAGCCGAGCACGAACGGCAGACCGAAGAAGATGTCCGCGATCCGGGACAGCAGCGCGTCCACCCAGCCGCCGCGGTAGCCGGCGATGATGCCCATCGCGCCACCGACGAACAGCGTCAGGAGGGTGGAGACCACCGCGACCACGATCGAGGCGCGGGCGCCGTAGATGACCCGGGCGTAGACGTCGCGACCCTGCACGTCGTAGCCGAACCAGGCGGAGGAGGACGGTTCGACCCGGCTGCGCTCCAGCGTGCCGTTCACCGCGTCGCCGGAGGTGAACAACGACGGGAAGGCGGCCATCAGGATGAACAGCAGGATGAACGACGCCGAGATCCAGAACAGCGGCTTGCGGCGCAGGTCGATCCAGGCGTCGCCGAGCAGACCGCGGGGCTTGTGCTGCTTCGCGCTCTCCGGCAGGCCGGCGTTTGTGGGCGCGCCCGACCCGGCCTCGGTGGGCATGGTCGCGGGCGGCGTCGTCACGATCGACGCGGTACTCGGGTCACTCATGCCCGCACCTCGTTGCGCTCGGCGCGGGCGTGGTTACCCGCGCAGACTGCTGGGACGATTCGTTCGCTGCGGCGGTCACTCATAGCGGATCCTCGGGTCGAGGGCGGCGTAGAGCAGGTCGACCACCAGGTTCATGATGAGATAGACGAGCACCAACACCACCACGATGCCCACAACGGTAGCGCTCTCCTTCGTGACGATCGAGCGGAGCACCTGGCGGCCGATGCCGTTGATGCCGAAGATGCCCTCGGTCACGATCGCGCCACCCATCAGCGCACCGAGATCGGTGCCGAGCAGGGTGACCACCGGGATGAGCGAATTGCGCAGCAGGTGCACGCCGACCACGCGGCGCATGGGCAGGCCCTTGGCGATCGCGGTACGGACGTAGTCGGCACGCCGGTTCTCGGCGATGCTCGTCCGGGCGACACGCGCCACGTACGCCATCGAGGCGCTGCCGAGCACGAAACCGGGCACGATCAGTTCGCTGAACCGCATCTCGTTGGAGACGGTCGGGTTGATGATGCCCCACTTGACGCCGAGCAGCCACTGAAGCACGAAGCCGATGACGAAGACCGGCAGGGCGATCAGGAAGAGCGTGGAGACCAGGACCAGGTTGTCCAGGAAGCCGTTGCGACGCAGACCGGTCAGGATGCCCGCGCCGAGACCGATCACGGCCTCGATGGTGAGGGCGACCACCGCCAGCTTCAGGGTGTTCGGGTACGACGTGGCGATGATGTCGCTGATTTCGCGACCGCCGAACGTGATACCGAAGTCACCCTGGAGAAGGTTCTTCATGTAGCTGGCGTACTGCACCCAGATCGAGTCGTCGAGATGGTACTTCTCGGTCATCATGGCCCGGTAGTTCGGCGGGCAACCTCGGTCACCGCACTTGCCGGCGAAGGGGTCACCGGGCACGGACCAGACGAGCCAATAGATCAGGAACGTCGTACCGATGAACACCGGCACGAGTTGCAGCAGCCGTCTCAAGAGATAACGGCCCATGGGGTGGTCCTCCAGACAGGGAGCGCCGGGTAGGCCGACGCGACGGCGACAACGTGCGAGGGGTTCGTTGTACACCCCCTCGCGGAACGGCCCCGGGCCGGGCTCACCGGTAGGCGAGCCCGACCCGGGGTCAGACCGTTCGGATCAGAGCTCGACCGAGGTGATGTCGAGCTCACCGACGTTGGACAGCTCCAGCTTCTTGATCTTCTCCGAGTAGCCGGACTGCTGGCCACCGAAGTAGATCGGCATGGTGGGGACGTCCTGGTCGATCAGCTTGACGGCCTCAGCGAACTTCTTGTGGGCCTCCTCGAGGCTGGGGGCCGCGGAGGCCTCCTTGGCGAGACGGTCCACCTCGGGGTTGCTGTACTTGCCGTCGTTCGAGGAACCACCGGTGACGTAGAGCGGGTTGATCCAGTTCTCGACGTCCGGGTAGTCCTGCTGCCAGCCGGCCCGGTAGGCGCCGGTCATCTTGTAGGCGTTGATGTTGGCGCGGAAGACCGCGAAGGTCGGCACGCCGACGGCGACCGCGTCGATGCCCAGGTTGGTCTTGATCTGCTGGGCGACGGCCTCCATCCACTCCTTGTGGCTGGCGTCCGCGTTGTACGACAGGGTCAGCTTGCCCTGGAAGCCACCGGCCTCGGCGAGGAGCTGCTTGGCCTGGTCCACGTCGAACTTGCAAGCGGTGCAGTTGCCCGGCTCGGCGCCCGGGGTCAGCGGGTTGGCCCAGCTGTCGGCCGGCTTGCGGTTACCGAAGAAGATCTTGTCGGTGATCGACTGCCGGTCGACGGACAGCGAGATCGCCTTGCGCAGCTTCGGGTTCTGGAAGCGCTTGTCGTAGATCGGGAAGGCGATGATGCCGGTCGACGGGGTGGTCGTGGGCATGGCCCGCTCACCCAGGTCGGTCTTCCACTTCTCACCGGCCAGCGCGGAGACCGGAACCTGCTGCTGGAAGTCCAGGTTGCCGGCGAGCAGGTCGTTGTACGCCGCCGTGTCGTCCTGGTAGATCTTGACGGTGACGTCCTTGATCTTCATCTTGTCGCGCAGGCTGTAGTCGTCGAAGCGGGACAGCTTGATCTCGACGTCGTCCTGCCACGAGACGAGCTTGACCGGGCCGTTACCGATCGGCTTCTTACCGAAGTCGGCCGGGGCGGCGGAGAAGAACGCGTCCGGCAGCGGCATGAAGGCGCTGTAGCCGAGCTTGGTCGGGAACACGGAGGTCGGCGCGGAGAGCGTGACCTCGAAGTTCCAGTCGTCGACGACCTTCAGGCCGGACATGTCCTTGGCCTTGGGCTCCGGAGCCTTCTTCGGGCCGTCCGGGCCGTCCGGGTCCTCGGTGTAGACGTCGTCGAAGCCCTGGATGTCGGCGAAGAAGGAGGCGTTCTGCGCGCCGTTCGGGCCGTACGCCGCCCAGTTCCAGGCCTTGACGAAGCTCTCGGCCTTGACGGTGGTGCCGTCGTGGAACTTGGTGTTCTGCTTGATCTTGATCTTGAAGACCTTCGAGTCGGTCGTGTCGATCGACTCGGCCAGCAGGTTCTGCGGCGCCCCACCGTTGTTGGGGTACTCGACCAGGCCGCTCCACAGCCAGTCGATGACCTTGCCACCACCGGTCTCGGTGGTGTTCGCCGGAACCAGGGGGTTCTCCGGCTGGGTGCCGTCGATGACGATCGCGCCGTCCTTGTTGGCGCCGACGTCGCCACCGTCGTTGTTCCCGCTGGAGCAGCCGGACGCGACGAGCGCGAATGCCGCGCCCACCGCGAGCGCGCCGCTCGCCCGCTTCGAGACTCTCATTACGAGGGGCCTCCTCTTTCTAACCTGGTTCCGTCGTGAGTTTCACGCACGTCTTTGGGGGGTGACACCACCGGCGGCCCGAACCACAGGACACCGGTTACCGCAGAGGAATTCGGGACACCCCAGGGGTACCGATCCGCCGGGCGCCACACCCTGGACGAGACACCGCGCAGGGTCGGCGACCGCGCGACGACGCAAAAGACGGCGTCGCGTGTTCGACAGGCCCGACGAAGTGCCTCACACCGGGGGGTGAGGTGCTGCCACTGTGACACCAACCGGCCCTTTCCGTGAAGGTGCCGTTATCAAGCCGTTAGTTGGTCGCCGCGTTGCCGATACTTGAGAAAAGATCACAAAGTGTGCGGACGACAAGGCCCTGAACAGGAGGAACGGGCAGCAAGAGGTCGACAGATGTCCCTGCCACAGGAGAGCTGTGACGTTCACCGCGCCGATGCGGCCGTTCCTCGTGGGCGTACGACTGTCGCGTTTTCTGTCCGTCCGGATGATGCCATGCCGACTGAGCGGGCGACGCGACCACCTCGGTGGATGAGGCCGTCGAGGCCGCGCCCAGGGTGGCGGCCGGTCCTAGACCAGCCGGCGGTCGGCGGCCCAGCGGGACAACTCGTACCGGTTCGACATCTGGAGCTTGCGCAACACGTTGGAGACGTGCGTCTCGACCGTCTTGATCGAGATGTACAGCTCCTTGGCGATCTCCTTGTACGCGTACCCCCGGGCGAGCAGCCGCAGCACCTCGCGCTCGCGGTTGGTGAGCTGGTCCAGCTCCGGGTCGGCCACCGGCGCGTCCGGCCGGGAGGCGAACGCGTCGAGCACGAACCCGGCCAGCCGCGGGCTGAACACCGCGTCGCCGTCGGCCACCCGGCGGATCGCGTCGGTCAGCTCCTCCGGCGAGATCGTCTTCGTGACGTACCCCCGCGCGCCGGCGCGGATCAGGCCGATCACGTCCTCGGCGGCGTCGGAGACGCTCAGCGCCAGGAACCGCACCTGCGGGTGGGTACGCCGCATCGCCTCCAGCACCGCGCGGCCACCGCCGTCGGGCATGTGCACGTCGAGCAGCACCACGTCCGGCGCGCTGGCCGCGATCCGGGTCACCGCCTCGGCCACCGAGCTGGCCTCGCCGACCACGTCCACCCGCGCACCCAGTTCGGCGCGGACGCCGGCCCGGAACATCGCGTGGTCGTCGACGAGGAACACCCGCAGCGGCCCGCGCGGCGCCGTACCCTCGACCGGTTCCTGCTCGGACATGTCACTTGTCCCTTTCCGCCGTGGAGCCGGAGCCGCTGATCGGCAGGATCAGCCGGACCTCGGTCCCTTCCCCCGGCTCGGACCGGATCTCCGCCCGGCCGCCGTGCCGCTTCATCCGTCCGATGATCGAGCCCCGGACGCCGTGCCGGTGATTCTCCACCGTATCCGGGTCGAAGCCCTTGCCCCGGTCCCGGACGAACACGCTCACCTGCTCCGGCTCCACCTCCGCGTACAGCGACACGGTCTGCACACCGGCGTGCCGGGCCGCGTTGACCAGGGCCTCCCGGGCGGCGGCAACGATCGCGCCCACCCGCTCGTCGGTCTCCCGGTCGCCGACCACCACCGCCTCGACGGTGATGGCGAAGGTGTCCTCCACCTCGGCGGCGGCCTGCTCCAGGGCGGCCGCGAAGCGCTCGGTGGGCGAGGCGGTCGGCTTGTAGAGCCAGTTGCGCAGCGACCGTTCCTGACCACGGGCCAGCCGCTGCACCGTCTTGACGTCGCTGGCGTTGCGCTGGATCAGGGCCAGCGTGTGCAGCACCTGGTCGTGCACCATCGCGGCCAGTTCGGCGCGTTCCTGCTCCCGGATGCGCCCCTCCCGCTCGGACCGGAGCTGGTTCCAGGTGCGCCAGAGCACCGGACCGGTGACCACACCCACGCCGGCCAGCCCGACCAGCGCGAAGATCACGCCGTTGAGCACCGCGTCGAAGTTCTGCGCCGGGGAGTAGACGGCGGCCACGCCGATGATGCCGACCGCGACGAGCACGCCGCCGCCGATGAAGCGCAGCACGAACGCGCGCCTGTCGCTCTCCTCCACCACCGCGCCCAGCCAGGGCACCGCCGAGTCGCCCCACTGCCGGCGGCGCTCCGGGGCGGCCTGGTGCCAGATGACGCCCGCGCCGACCGCGATGATCGCCACCAGCCAGCCGGCGGTGCCGGCCGCGCCCACCGAGTTGAACGCGACCACCTGGAGCAGCAGCACACCGAGCCCGATCACCACGAACGGCAGCAACTGGGCGAGGTCGCGGCGGGGCGGGGCGGCGGTGTCGCCGGGCCGGGGCGGGACCACCGCCCAGAAGGCGGCGTAGAGCAGCAGCCCGAGACCGCTCAGCCCGAGCAGCACCATGAACGCCACGCGGACCCGCAGCACCGGGATGCCCAGGTGCTCGGCGATGCCCGCGGCCACCCCGGCGGCCAGCCGGTGCTCGGTGGCGCGGTAGAGGCGCGGGGCGTGCGGGGCGGGGGTGCTGCTGATCGGAGGCTCCCAGGTCGAGGTGGGTGTGCCGGCGGCGCCGACGCTCAGATCGTCACACGATGGCGACACCCCGGACCACGGGGACGCCCCGGAGTTTCACCCGCGCCGGATCTCAGGGTGGGGTCAGGGTCGGGTCCGGAGGCTGCTCGGGCGGCCGGGGCAGCAGTATCGAAGCCATGAACGAGGACGCTGCCCGTCCGCCCCGCCCCTGGGCGGCAGCACAGGACACCCCGCCGCCGCCCCCGCCGGGAGCGGCGCCCACCACCGACCAGGCGCCCCCGCCGCCCGGCGGCACGCCGTTCGCCGGTCCGCCACCCGGTGGGTACGCCCCACCGCCCGGCGCCGCCGGCTTCACCACCCGGTACGGCCTGGTACGCCCTCGCCAGGGCCGCTACCTGGCCGGGGTGTGCGCCGCCATCGGCCGGGCCACGAACACCGACCCGGTGCTGTGGCGCGTGCTGCTGGCCGTGCTCGGCTTCTTCGGCGGCATCGGCATCATCGTGTACATCGCCGGCTGGCTGATCGTCCCCGGCGAGGGCGACACCGCCTCGCCGCTGGAGGCCATGCTCGGCCGGGGCCGGTCCAGCATGTCCCCGATCACGGTGATCGTGCTCAGCATCGTGGTGGCGCTCGGCTTCGCCTACGTCGTGACCGACGGGTTCCGGGCGATCCTGCTCGGCGCGGTGATCCTGATCGGCGGCGCGCTCCTGCTCAACCGCGATCAGCGCGGACCGGCGCAGCGCCCGGCTCAGCCGGTGCCGCCGCACGGTCCCCCGCCGGGTCCGGTGCCGCCGGTGGCCTGGCCCGCACCGCAGGCCCCGGCGCCGGGTACCTGGACCGCGGCTCCCCCCGCGGCGCCGTGGACCGGCGCGCCCGCCGGACCGGCCGTGCCGCCGGCACGCCCTGGCACGCTGCCCGCCACCCACGCGGAGCCCGGCTACCCGACGGTGTCCGCGTCCGAGCCCGGCTACCCGACGGTGTCCGCCGCCGAGCCGGAGGACCCGGCGACGTCCGGCGCGGAGCGTGAGCCGGGCAACCCGGCGACGCCGGAGGGCTTCTCCGGGCCCACGACCGGCTACCCGACGCTGCCCGCGCCGGGCTGGCCCGCTGCTGCGGGCACCCGGCCGGCCCCGGCCGAGCCGACAACCGTCGCGATGCGGCACGTGACCGGCGCGGTCGCCGACACCGCCTCCTGGCCCGCGTACGGCGGGAACCCGGCCTGGCCGGGCGCGCGGGACTCGGGCGCCCGGCTGGACGAGCCGGCCGCCGTGCCGCCGCCCGCGCCGGTGGGCGCACCCCTGCCGCCCCGCGGTTACCGGCCGCCGTTCGCCCCGCACGGCCCCTACGCCGGGTCACCGCCCGTCCCGCCCGTCCCGCCACCGGTCCGGCCGCCGCGACCACCGAAGCGGCCCAAGGAGCGCTCGCCGCTCGGCGCGATCACGTTCTCGCTGATCTTCCTGGCGCTCGGCGTGGTGGCCATGCTCGACCTGCTCGACGTCTTCCCGGTCGGCGCCGCCGGCTACTTCGCCGCAGTGCTCGCGACCATCGGCCTCGGCCTGCTCGTCGGCACCTGGTTCGGCCGGGCCCGCTGGCTGATCGCGCTGGGCCTGGTGACCGCGGCGGCGCTCGGCATCGCCACCGTCGCCGAGTCCTACGACCGGGTACGCGGCATCGACGGCAACGTCACCTGGGCGCCGACCGACCTGCGCGACCTGGCCAGCCGGTACGAGAACAACCTCGGTGACGCGACGCTCGACCTGCGCGGCATCGACTTCGACAAGCAGGACGTCCAGGTGACGGTCGACGTGAACCTCGGCAACGCGACGGTCGTCGTACCGCCGAACGTCGACGTGACCACGGTGGCCGACGTGAACGCCGGTGACGCCACGGTCTTCGGCCAGCGCAACGGCGGGCTCGGCGGCCCTCAGTGGGAGACCACCGACGTCGGCCCCGACGGTCCCGGTGGCGGCAAGTTGCGCCTCTACGTCCACGTGAACGCCGGCAAGCTGGAGGTGACCCGGTGAAGGCGCACCGTACCGACCTCGTGTCGCTCGCTTTCGGACTCCTGTTCCTCGGCCTGTCCGTCTGGTGGCTGCTGGCCCGGATCCTCGGTCTCTCCGTACCGCCGGTCGGCTGGTTCCTGGCCGGCGGGCTGGTGGTGATCGGACTGCTCGGACTGGTCGGCGCGCTGCGCTCGGGCCGCGCCCCGGAGCAGCCCGCCCCGCCCGCACCGGAGGTCACCGTCGCCGCGCCGTACGGCTCCCCGGCCGGCGGCACGGCGACGACCGACGGTGCCGACGAATGGGTTACCGAGGCGACCACCGACTCCGCCGAGCCGGCCACCCGCGAACTGCCGCCGCTCGACGAACCGGCCGACGAACCGGTTCAGCAGCGCCGTACGCCGGGGGAACCGGCCTGACCGCGCCACTGCGGCGCCCTTCGGACGCGGCCTATGCTGGTCGGCGGAGATCTCACCTCCGCCGGCCGGCCCGCGCCCCTCGACTCACCGGAGCCGCCGGTCGGGTCGCCGGAGCTGCCCGTCCGTTCGCTATCTCGTCAGGAGCCCGTCCGACATGACCCAGTCCCCCGCCGTGCGCGTCACCGGTCCCTCCGGTGCGGTCCGCATCGGCGAGCGCGCCGCCCGCACGCTCGTCAGCGAGTTCGCCCGGCGCAACGACCCGAAGGCCGGCCTGCTGGTCGGCGCGACCCCGGAGTCCGCGGTGCTGGCCGCCGCGATCGAGGCGCTGCTCCCCGGCGACCGGCTGACAGTGGTGCCGGCGGAGGGCGCCTCGGCGGCGGCGCTGCGCGAACACGTCACCGCGCAGGGCCGCTGGGTCGCCGACCGGGTACGTGTGGCCGACACGCTCGCCGAGGCGGACGCCGCCGCGGTGGTGATCGTCGCCGAGCCGTTCACCGGCACCGCGGAAGAGGCGCGCGCCGCCGTCGACGGGCTGGTGAAGTACCTCGCCGAGGGCGCGGTGCTGAGCGTCTCCGCGCCGCTGTTCCGCACCGAGGGCGCCGACGGCGAGCTGGACCGGCAGGGCGTGCTGCACGGCGTACGCACCGACCTGGTGCTGCGCAACACCCCGCCGGTACGCGTGCACCACCTGCGCTTCGCCCCGGCGCCGGTCGCGCTCGCGGCCTCCCTGTCCCCGGCGTACCGGCCGTCGAGCGTGCCGCTGACCCGGGGCATGCACATCGACTCGAACGGCGTGGCCGCCGCGGGCATCACGCTCGGCCTGGCCGCCCTGGCCCGGGTCGCGCGGCCGAAGTCGAAGCTCTGGCTGCTGCCGGCGCTGGCCGCCGCGCCGGTGGCCGCGTTCTTCCGGGACCCGGAGCGGGACGTTCCCGAGGACCCGTCGGCGGTGGTGGCCTCGGCGGACGGTCGGGTGCTGTCCGTGCAGCGGCTGGCGGACGAGCGCTTCGGTGACGGCGAGTGGCTGCGGATCGCGGTCTTCCTGTCGGTGCTGGACGTGCACGTCAACCGCGCTCCGGTGGCCGGCAAGGTGGTCGACTACTTCGTCGCCGACGGCGGGTTCGTCAACGCCATGAAGCCGGACGCCGAGCACAACGTGGCGGCGTACACGGTGCTGGACACCGACCACGGCGCCGTGGTGGTGGCGCAGCGTACCGGGCTGATCGCCCGCCGGATCGTGCAGCGGGCGCCGGTCGGTTCGCTGCTGGCCCGGGGCGAGCGCTTCGGCCTGATCCGGTTCGGCTCGCGTACCGACGTCTATCTGCCGGCCGACGCCGCGGACCCGCTCGTCGGTCCGGGTGACAAGGTGGTCGGCGGCGCCACGGTGATCGCCCGCTGGCGCTGAGCGCCGGACACGCGCAAGGGGCGCCGCTCTCGCGGCGCCCCTTGCGTCGTTCTCGGATCAGGCGGTACGGCGCTGATGCAGCCAGAGCAGCGGGCCGCTGACCAGGTAGCTCACCACCACGAGGGCGAACGTGAGCCGGATGTCGACCAGCGCGCCCACCACCAGGGCCAGCCAGAGCCACGGCGGCAGCTTCAGCAGCCGGGCGAGCTTGGCGTACGGGAAACTGGACACCATGGCGAAGGCGAGCAGCGCCACGCCAGCCACCATGACCAGGCCGGGGACCGGCACGCCGATGGCCACGGTCAGGGCCAGCACGGCCGCCGCCATGGTGGTCGGCACGCCGCAGAAGAAGCGGCCGTCCTTCGGCGAGACGTTGAACCGGGCGAGCCGGATCGCCGCGCAGGCGGCAACGAGCGCGCAGGAGACCGCGGCGGCCGCCGGGGGCGCCGAACCGGCAAGCGAGGCGTAGACCACGACGGGCGCGGCCAGGCCGAACGAGCACATGTCGGCGAGCGAATCCATCTGCGCGCCGAACGGGCTGGCCACGCCGAGCTTGCGGGCCAGCGCGCCGTCGAGGCCGTCGAACGCGACGCAGGCGATCAGGAAGATCGCGGCGATCTGCACGTCACCGCGCATGGCCAGGAAGATGGCCAGCATACCGAGCATGAGGCTGCTCAGTGTGCACGCGTTGACGAGTGCGAACTTGGCCCGGCGGGCGGCGGTGCGCTCACCCGGCAGGAGCGGGATCGACATCGCCGAGGCCTCGTCGTCGACCGGGGCGGCCGGGGCGAGCGCCGGGCTGACCGGGCGTACCGCCTCGATCTCGGTGTCGAGCCGGCCGTAGCGGAGGCGCTGGCGATCGGCGTAGCGGTGGTCGGGGGTGACCCGGTCGGTCCCCGAGACGGCAGTACCGTCCCGGCGGCCCACTCGGACCAGAAGCACCTGGCGGGCGAACGTGCTGCTGCGGCGCAACCGGCCCGCCCAGCGACGCCCTGCGGGGCGCGGACTGTCAGTCGTACGACGCCGGCGCCATGGGGCTCTCGGCACGTTTCCTCCATCACCGGATCGGCTGACCGCCCTTGGCGGGGCGGGTGTCCGGCTGTCTCGTGCCGGACCTTTCGGGTCCGGCAGCCCATTTGCGGAGTACACCATTGCACAGGGGACAAGGGCTTGGCGATAGCTGCCGACGGTAGTTATATCTCCCCTAACCGCGCGAACCGCTCAACCATTCCCATCTCGGGCTTCATCGCCCGTTTTCGGTGCCAACCCTTCCTCCTGACTGTACCGGAGGTCACCAAGGGCGGCTCGGCGAGCGATTCAGGTCACCCGCCGCACGGTGGCGCGGGCTGCCACATCTGTCATCCGCAGGGTCGTGACCTGCTCCGGGGCGAACCAGGCCGCCCGCGCCGTCGATCCGCCTGCCGACTCGGTCACCACCGCCTCGGTCGGCACGTCCACGCGTACCCGGTAGATCACCCGGACGCCGTGCCAGTCCAGCGGACGACCCTCGGGACCGAGCGCGGCCGGGTTGTGCAGGTTGTCCACAGCGATCAGGTCGACCACCCGGCCCAGTTGCCCGGCCTCCTCGACCAGCTCGCGCAGCAGACCGGCGGCCGGCTGCTCGCCGTGGTCAGTGCCGCCACCGGGCAGGTGCCAGCAGCCCGCCCCGGGGTAGCCGTCGGCGATCATGGTGAGCAGTACCCGGTCGGCGGGGTCGGTGACCAGCCCGTACGCGGCGAAGCGCTGCCGGCGGTCGACGGCCGGCCCGGCCGGGTCGACGGGCAGCCCTCGGGGCATGTCGGCCGGCAGGGGCGACACCGGCAGGCCGAGCAGCTCGGCGGTGAACGGCATCAGCGGGCGGGCGGCGGCCTCCTCGGGCGTGAACCAGCCCACCTCGTCGGTGCCACCGGCCGGCTCGGGCCGCACCCGCCCGCCCCGCGCCTCGACCTCGAAGATCAGCCGATCCGTGTGCATGGCGACGCGCTCGGCGCGGAACGTGGTCACGTCGGCCACAGCGGCCCGGATCACGCCGGGCGCGACGGTCAGGCCGGTTTCCTCGGCGAACTCGCGTACGACGGTGTGGGCCGGGTGCTCCGCGTGCTCGACGCCGCCGCCGGGCACCTGCCACACCCCCGGGCACGGGCACCGCGCCGAGCCGCGCGCCAGCAACACCCGCCCCTCGGAGTCCCGCAGCACCCCGTAGGCCCCGACCCGCCGCCGCTGCTCCACAGCACCCTCCCCCGCCCGCGCCCCCGCGCACTCCCCGCACCCGCCCCGTCGATCATGAGGTTAGCGGCACCGAGGGGGCCGTTTCGCGCCGTCAACTTCATGATCGCCGGGTGGGTGAGGGCGGCGCGGTCAGAGGAGGTGGGCGGCCTGGACTGCTTCGGCTGTCACCTCGGTGAGACGGTCGGTGGGGAGGGCGCCCAGTTCCTCGAGGCGGAACCAGCGGGCCTCGCAGGTGGAGCCGCCGATGTCGGCCACCGTGGGTGGCGCGGGCTGGTCGACGACCACCCGGTAGAACGCGCGTACGCCGTGCCAGTCGATCGGGTAGCCCTCCGGGCCGAGCGAGGCGGCGTCCCGGTGGCTGGCCACGCCGAGCAGCTCGACCAGGCGGCCGGTCTGGCCGGTCTCCTCGACGAGTTCCCGGATCAGGGCCGCGCCCGGCTGCTCGCCGTAGTCGGTGCCGCCGCCGGGCAGGTGCCAGCAGCCGGCGCCCGGGTAGCCGTCGGACACCCGGGTCAGCAGCACGCGCTCCTCCGGGTCGGTCACCACCGCGTACGCGGCGAAGCGCTGCGCCCGGTGCAGCCCGTCCGGGCCGGGTACGGCGTAGAACGAGGGGAACTCGGGCACCTCCTCCGGCACGATGTCGTCGGTGGAGGTGGGCAGGCCCAGGGCGCGCGCGGTGAACGACCGCAGCGGCAGATCCCGGGCCTCGTCGAGGGTGAACCAGCGGGCCAGGTCGGTCGGGCGGTCGACCCGCTCGGTGAGCGTCCCGCCGCGTACCGAGACGGTGTAGAGCAGCCGGTCGGTGTGGATCGTGATGTGCCGCTCGGGCAGCGCCCGCATGTCGGCGAGCACGTCCTGGAGGCCGGCCACAGCCACCGAGAGCCCGGTTTCGGCAGCGGTCTCGCGTACGACAGTGTGTTTGGGGTCCTCACCGTGGTCGACCGCGCCTCCGGGAAGCGACCAGGTGCCGGGGGTGCCGGAGCGCTCCGATGCGCGGACCAGCAACACTCGGCCGTGTGAATCAGCAGAAACTGCGTATGCCGCGATCCTGCGCAGCGGCTCCAGCGAGGTGGTCACGGGAGCAAATTCTCCCCGGAGTGGGTTACCGCGATCGAAAAGAGTCAGATTCCTGACTCTCGGCTGGCGCCTCAGGGACGGTTCAGGGTAGGCGTCGGGGCGGTCACCGAGGTCGCCCGCCGGGACGCGCGCGACCGTTGACACATGACCTTCCCGAACCCCTCCCAGGCCCCGTACAAGCAGCTCCGCCGGCCGGTCAGCGACCGCATGATCGCCGGGGTGGCGAGCGGCCTCGGCCGCTACTTCGCCGCCGACCCCACGCTGATCCGGGTGATCTTCGCGACCGCCACCGTGCTCACCGGCGGGCTGGCCGCGCTCGCGTACCCGATCATGTGGTTCCTGATGCCCGAGGAGCCGGCCGGCGCCCCCGCCTGGCCGCACCCGCCGGGCACCGCGCCGGGCTGGCCACCGGTCCCGCCGGCCGGACCGGTCCCGCCGACCACGCAGGTCACGCCGCGGACGCCGCGCCCCGAGGCCGGACCGCAGACGCCGCCGGACGCCGGAGCGCCGCCCGCGGCCTGAGCCGCGTCACTCCCACTCGATGGTGCCCGGCGGCTTGCTCGTCACGTCCAGGACCACGCGGTTGACCTCGGCGACCTCGTTGGTGATCCGGGTGGAGATCCGGGCCACCACGTCGTAGGGCAGCCGCGACCAGTCGGCGGTCATCGCGTCCTCGCTGGAGACCGGGCGCAGCACCACCGGGTGACCGTAGGTGCGGCCGTCGCCCTGCACCCCGACGCTGCGGACGTCGGCCAGCAGCACCACCGGGAACTGCCAGACGCCCCGGTCCAGACCGGCCGCGGTCAGCTCCTGCCGGGCGATCAGGTCGGCCTTGCGGAGCACGGCGAGGCGCTCCTCGTCAACCGCGCCGATGATCCGGATGGCCAGCCCCGGCCCCGGGAACGGGTGCCGCCACACCATCGCCTCGGGCAGGCCCAGCTCCAGGCCGATCGTGCGGACCTCGTCCTTGAACAGCGTGCGCAGCGGCTCCACCAGTGAGAACTTCAGGTCCTCGGGCAGGCCGCCGACGTTGTGGTGGCTCTTGATGTTGGCGGTGCCGGTGCCGCCGCCGGACTCCACCACGTCCGGGTAGAGCGTGCCCTGCACCAGGTATTCCACGTCGCCGTGCGCGGCGATCTCCCGGGCGGCGGCCTCGAAGACCCGGATGAACTCCCGGCCGATGATCTTGCGCTTCTGCTCCGGGTCGGTCACCCCGGCGAGCGCGCCGAGGAACCGCTCCCGGGCGTCCACCACCTTGAGCTTGATGCCGGTGGCCGCCACGTAGTCCTTCTCGACCTGCTCGGCCTCACCGGCGCGCAGCAGCCCGTGGTCCACGAACACGCAGGTGAGCTGATCGCCCACGGCGCGGTGCACGAGCGCCGCGGCGACCGCCGAGTCGACGCCGCCGGAGAGGCCGCAGATGACCTCCTTGTCGCCGATCTGCTCCCGGATCCGGGCGACCTGCTCGTCGATGATGTTCGACGGCGTCCACGTCGGTTCGATGCCGGCGATGTCGTACAGGAAGCGGGTCAGCATCTCCTGGCCGTGCGCGGTGTGCCCGACCTCGGGGTGGAACTGCACGCCGGCCCGGCGGCCGGCCACGTCCTCGAACGCGGCGACCGGGGCGCCCGCCGACTCGGCGGTGACGGTGAAGCCGTCCGGGGCCTCGGTGACGCAGTCTCCGTGGCTCATCCAGACCGGCAGGTCGGCCGGCAGGTCACGCAGCAGCACCCCGGGCTCGGTCAGGCGCGGGCGCAGCGGGGTGCCGCCGTACTCGCGGTTGCCGGTGCGGGCGACGGTGCCGCCGAGCGCCTGGGCCATGGCCTGGAAGCCGTAGCAGATGCCGAAGACCGGTACGCCGGCGTCGAACATCCCGGCGTCGATCTGCGGCGCGTCCGGGGCGTAGACGCTGGCCGGGCCGCCGGACAGGATGATCGCGGCGGGGTTCTTCGCCAGCATCTCGGACACCGGCATGGAATGCGGGACGATCTCCGAGTAGACCTTCGCCTCGCGGACACGGCGCGCGATGAGCTGGGCGTACTGGGCTCCGAAGTCCACCACGAGGACGGGGCGAGGCGTGCTCATGTGCGCAAAGCCTACCGACAGTCACCGGCCGCGCGGACGCGCCCCGGCGGTGTGGCGGGATGAACCTGGCGGCAGCGCGCTCAGCGCAGGGCGGCGGGGGCGTGCGCGGGGACGGCGGGCCGCTGCGGCGCGACCGGCGCGACCCGGGTGTACGCCGACCCGAGCGCCGGACGCGGGTCCACCTCGCCCTTGTTCGGCCAGTACGACATGGCGCGCTCGGCCTGCGCGGTGATCGTCAGCGACGGGTTGACGCCGAGGTTCGCCGAGACCGCCGCGCCGTCCACCACGTGCAGCCCCGGGTGGCCGTACACCCGGTGCCACGGGTCGACGACCCCCTCGTCCGGGGTGGCGCCGATCACCGCACCGCCGAGGATGTGCGCGGTGACCGGGATGTTGAACGGCTCGGTCACCGCACCGCCGGGGGTGCCGCCGATCTCCTCGGCGAGCAGCCGGGCTGCCGTGTTGCCGGCCGGGATCCAGGTCGGGTTGGGATCGCCGTGGCCGGGGCCGGAGACCAGCCGGCCCCTGCGGTAGCGGGTGGTCAGCGAGTTGTCGACCGACTGCATGACGAGCGCGATGACGGTGCGCTCGGACCAGCGGCGTACCGACAGCATCCGTGCCGCCACCGTGGGCTGCCGGACGA
The DNA here is from genome assembly GCF_042872445.1 of Micromonospora sp. NPDC005257. Lineage (NCBI taxonomy): Bacteria > Bacillati > Actinomycetota > Actinomycetes > Micromonosporales > Micromonosporaceae > Micromonospora > Micromonospora sp. NPDC005257. The sequence continues at coordinate 82,848 of NZ_JBIAKL010000002.1, forward strand.
TGCTGCCCAGCCAGCGCCGGACCCGGTGGGGACCGCCGTCGACGAGCAGCGACTGGAGCAGGCCCATCGCGTTGGAGCCCTTGCCGTAGCGGACCGGCTCGATGTGGGTCTGCGGGTCGGGGTGGAAGGAACTGGTGATCGCCACCCCCTCGGTGAAGTCGAGGCCGCGCCGGCGGGCCGCGCCGGGCGCCACCGAGGCGCCGAGGATGGCCTCGGAGTTGGTCCGGGTCAGCTCGCCCAGCCGGGGCGAGAGCGCCGGCAGCGTGCCGGTCGCCTTCATCTTGTGCAGCAGCCGCTGGGTGCCGAGCGCGCCGGCCGCGAAGACCACCTGGTCGGCGTGGATCACCTCGCGCCGCTTGCGCAGCCAGGCGCCGGTGCGCTCGATGTGCACCGCGTAGCCGCCGGCCGGGTCCGGGTGGACGGCGGTGACAGTGGTCAGCGGGTGCACCCGCACGCCGAGCCGTTCGGCCAGCCAGAGGTAGTTCTTCACCAGCGTGTTCTTGGCGCCGTGCCGGCAGCCGGTCATGCACGACCCGCAGTGGCTGCAGCCCGTGCGGTCGGGCCCGGCCCCACCGAAGTACGGGTCCGCCACCCGCTCGCCGGGGCGGCCGATGTGCACGCCGACCGGCGTCGGGTGGTAGGTGTGCGCCACCCCCATCCGCTCGGCCACCGCGCGCACGGCCCGGTCCGCACGCGTGTCGATCGGGTACGTGGTGACGCCGAGCATCCGCTTCGCCTGGTCGTAGTGGCGGGCCAGCTCGTCGCGCCAGTCGGTGATGTCCCGCCACTGCGGGTCGGTGTAGAACGCGTCCAGCGGCTCGTAGAGCGTGTTCGCGTAGACGAGCGACCCACCGCCGACCCCGGCGCCGGAGAGCACCAGCACACCGCCGCCGGCCTTGCGGTCGGCCGAGCGCAGCAGCGTGATCCGCTGGAGCCCGAAGCAGCCGAGCCGGGGCGCCCAGAGGAACCGCCGCGCCCGCCAGGAGGTACGCGGGAACTCGTCGTCGGCGAAGCGCCGCCCGGCCTCCAGGACCCCTACCGAGTAACCCTTCTCGGCCAGCCGCAGCGCGGTGACGCTGCCGCCGAACCCGGAACCGATGACGACCACGTCGTAGCGCATGGACGCATCATTACCGACCGGTAGCTATAGCGCCAACGAGGCTTTTTCGCACATCATGCAGAGCGCTCGACCGCCGGGAATCCCGCCGTTGCAACCCGTGGGCCCACCTGGCGCGTCGAATCCACGGGGAGGAACGGACGTGACGAGACGACGCCTGCTGGGCCTGGCCGCACTGGTGGCGGCGCTGCTGGTGGCCACCGGAGCGGTGGTGACCACCCGGCTCGTGGCGAACCGGCCCGCCGCACCGGTCGCCGGCCCGACCACCCCGGCCCCGGCCTCACCCACGCCCGCCCCGACCACCGCCAGCCCGACGCCGCCGCCCGGGGCAGAACTGAAGGGCCCGCTCAACCTGCTGCTCGTCGGCGTGGACACCCGGGTCAGCATCCCCGGCTGGGAGCCGCACGCCGACGCCGTGCTGCTGCTGCACGTACCGGCCGGGCTGGACCGGGCGTACCTGTTCTCGCTCCCCCGCGACCTGGTCGTGGACATCCCCGCCTACCCGAAGGCCCGCTACCCGGGCGGCCGGACCAAGCTCACCCACGCGATGAGCTACGGCAGCCGGGTGCCGGGCGACAAGGGCAACCCCAGCACCGCCCAGGGGTACGAGTTGCTGCGCGCCACCGTCTCCCGCTACACCGGCCTGCGCATCGACGCCGGGGCGGTGATCACGTTCGGCGGCTTCGACAGGCTGGTGGACACGCTCGGCGGCGTGGACCTCTACGTCGACCAGCAGGTCGCCTCCCGCCACCGCCGCCCCGACGGCACCATGCGGACCCTGACCGGCGGCGGGTACACCGGGCCGCAGATGGTCTACGAGAAGGGCACCCGGCACCTCACCGGCTGGCAGGCACTGGACTACGCGCGGCAGCGCTACACCGCGGGCGGCGACTACACCCGGCAGCGGCACCAGCAGCAGCTGCTCCGCGCGCTGGCCCGCAAGATCCTCGCCCAGGGCACGGCCCGCGACCCGCAGCGGGTCGAGCAGGTGGTGGCCGCGCTGGGCCGGACCCTGGTGTACGCCGGTGGCGGCCGGAAGCTGATCGACTTCGCGTACGCCCTGGGTGGCCTGCCGGCGGACCGGCTCACGCTCGTCGTGCTGCCCGGCGCCGGGGTGGGCAGCGGCGGCGCGTACCGGGGTGAGCAGCTCAAGCCGCTCGGCCGCGACTTCCTCACCGCGCTGCGCGGCGGGCGGGCCGACGCGTTCCTGGCCGCCCACCCGTCGCTGCGCGTGAAGAACTGACCCCTACAGCGGCTTCGGGGCGGGCGGACGCTCGGTGCCGTACAGCCACGGGTCGAAGACCTTCGCCAGCTTCTTGCCGGAGATCCGCTCGGCCAGCGCCGTGAAGTCGGCAGTGGTGGCGTTGCCGTTCTTCCGCTCCGCCGCCCAGGTGCGCAGGATGGCGAAGAACGCGACGTCGCCCACCGCCACCCGCAGCGCGTGCACAGTCATCCCGCCCCGGTCGTAGACCGAGCGGCTGAACAGGTCCGCCACGCCCGGCTTGCCCGGCGGCGTACGCCACACCTGCCCGCCGGCGTTCGCGTACTTCTGCTCGAACGTGCGCTGCACGGTGGTCGAGCCGTCGTGCTCGGCCCACAGCCACTCGGCGTACGTGGCGAGCCCCTCGTTGAGCCAGATGTCCTGCCAGCGCTGGATCGACACGCTGTTGCCGTACCACTGGTGGGCCAGCTCGTGCGCGACCACGCCGGTGTTGTCGCCCCGCTGGAAGAAGCTCGCCGAGTAGACCGGCCGGCTCTGCGTCTCCAGCGCGTACCGGATCCGCTCGTCGGCGATCACCACGCCGCCGTACGCATCGAACGGGTACGGCCCGAAGACGCTCTCCAGGTAGTCGGCGACCTCGACGGTGCGCGCGACGGACCGGTCCGGCGCGCCCTGCGCCACCTGGGTGGTGACCGCGCTGTAGACCGGCCGTCCCTTGTGCCGTGCGGTGGTGATCCGGAACTTCCCGATCGCCACCATGGTCAGGTAGCTGGCCGTCGGCGCGGTCTCCGACCACTTCCAGGTGGTCCAGTCACCGCTTGTCGTCTTCCCCTTCGGCACGCCGTTGGAGATCGCCGTCAGTCCCTTCGGGACGGTGATCTCCATGTCGTAGGTGGCCTTGTCCGACGGGTGGTCGTTGACCGGGAACCAGGTGCTCGCCGACTCCGGCTGCCCGAGCGCGATCGCCCCGTCGGCGGTGTGCAGCCAGCCGCCCTCGCCGAGCGACTCGGTACGCAGCGCCTCCGGCCGGCCGTCGTACCGGATCTCGGCGGTGAAACCGTTGCCGGAGGTCAGTCCGACGGCCGGGGTGACCACCAGCTCGTCCTCGGTACGGCTGTGCCGGGCGGCGGCGCCGTCCACTGTCACCGACCGGACGGTCAGCCCGGCCAGGTCCAGATTGAACGCGGACAGGTCGGCGGTGGCGGTGGCCCGCAGCGTGGTGGTGCCGCCGAGCTTGTCCGTCTCCGGGTCGTAACGCACCTTCACCGTGTAGTGCGCGACGTCGTACCCGCCGTTGCCGTAGCTCGGGAAGTACGGATCGCCTGCGCCGGCCCCGCCCGGCGCGAAGCTGCGCGAGGTCGCGGGCGCGGGGCCGGCCGGGCTCGCGGGACCCGGGTCCGGCTCGGCCGAACCGCAGCCGGCCACCAGCACCGTGCCGCAGACCAGCAACCCGAGCCGTCGTCGTGCGCCGCGCCGCGTCATCGCCTCGATCCCTCCCGGGCCCGTTCGGCGGCCCCGCCCACGGGCCGCTCCGACCGCGGCAGCCTACCCAGCGGCGGTCACGCGTTCGTCACGGCAGTCCCGGCGGCGTGCCACCGACCAGCCAGGCGTCGAGCAGCGCCCGCAACGGCCGTCCGGACGTGCGTTCGGCGTACCCGACGAAGTCGGCAGTGGTGACGTTGCCGTCGCGGTGCTGCGCCAGCCAGCCGCGCAGCACGCGGTGGAACGCCTCGTCGCCCACCGCGCGGCGCAGCGCGTGCACGGCGAGCGCGCCGCGCTGGTAGACCGCGTCGCCGAACAGCCCGGCCCGGCCCGGGTCGACAGTCGGCTCGGACCAGTCGGTGGCCGCGTAGCGTTCGACGACGGTCTGCGCCACGGTCCGCCCGCCGTCGTGCTCGGCCCAGAGCCATTCGGCGTACGTGGCGAAGCCCTCGTTCAGCCAGATGTCGCTCCACCGGGCCACCGAGACGCTGTCGCCGAACCACTGGTGCGCCAGCTCGTGCGCGACCACCTCGGTGTTCGGCCGGTCGCCCCGGAAGAACGCCGGCCCGTAGACCGGCCGGCTCTGCGTCTCCAGCGCGTACCTGATGCGTTCGTCGGCGACCACCACACCGCCGTACGCCTCGAACGGGTACGGCCCGAAGCGCTCGGCCAGGAAGTCGGCGACCTCACCGGTGCGGGCCACCGACGCGGCGGCCGGCCCGTCCGCGGGCAGGCTCGCGGCGACGGCGGTGACCATCGGCTTGCCGGCGTGCGTGCCGCTGCTGACCCGGTAGTCACCGATCACCACCGTGCTCAGGTAGCTGGCCATCGGAGCGCTCTCCGACCAGCGCCAGGTGGTCCAGCCGCCGCTCGTCGTCCGGCCCGCCGGCGCGCCGTTCGACAGCGCGGCGAGGCCGTCCGGCACGGTGACCGCGAGGTCGTAGGTGGCCTTGTCCGACGGGTGGTCGTTCACCGGATACCAGGTGCTCGCCGACTCCGGCTGGCCGAGCGCGATCGCGCCGTCCGGTGTGGCGTGGAAACCGCCGTCGCCGAGTTCGGCGTTCGGTAGCGGCTGCGGCACCCCGCCGTACGTCACCTCGACGGTGAACCGCTTCCCCGACGGCAGCCCGCGCGCCGGGGTGACGATCAGCTCGGCGTCGTCGTGGCGGTGCTTCGCCGCCTCGCCGTCCACCCGCACCCGCTCGACGTCGAGCCCGGCCAGGTCGAGCTGGAACCGGGACAGCGCCCGGGTGGCGGTGACGGTCAGCGTGGCGGTGCCGGTGAGCCGGTCCCCGGCCGGGTCGTAGCGCACGTCGAGCGCGTAGTGGCCCACGTCGTAGCCGCCGTTGCCGGCTCCCGGCACGTACGGGTCACCGGCGTCCGCCGCGCCGGGCCGGAACCCGTTGTCGTCGCCGCCGCCCGTGCACCCGCTCAGCGCGAGCGCCGCCGCCACCAGCCCCGCCGCCCAGACCCGCCCGCGTCTCACCCGGCGAGCCTAGACGCGGACGGCGCGGGCCGGGCCGGAACAGGTCCGCGCCACCGCCCGCGCCGCCGCGTGGTGCTCAGCGGTCGAGGACCAGCCCGACCTTCTGGAACTCCTTCAGGTCGCGGTAGCCGCACTTGGCCATCGCGCGGCGCAGGCCGCCGAAGAGGTTGAGCTGGCCGTCCGGCTCGTCGGCCGGACCGAACAGCAGCCTCTCCATCGAGCCGAGCGGCTCGCCGGCCACCTCGAACGCGCCCCGGGGCAGCGACGGGTGGCTGGCCGCGGAGTGCCACCAGGCGCCGCCGGCCGGGGCCTCCTCGCAGAGCGACAGCGGCTCGCCGAGCATCACCGCGTCCGCGCCGCAGCCGAGCGCCTTGGCGATGTCACCGGAGGTCTGCATGTCGCCGTCGGCGATCAGGTGCACGTACCGGCCGCCGGTCTCGTCCAGGTAGTCGCGGCGGGCCGCGGCGGCGTCGGCGATCGCGGTGGCCATCGGCACCCGGATGCCGAGCACCGACTCGGTGGTCGACCAGTCGTCGCCACCGATGCCGACGATCACGCCGGCCGCGCCCGTACGCATGAGGTGCAGCGCGGTCTTGTAGTCGGTGCAGCCGCCGACGACGACCGGCAGGTCCAGGTCGGCGATGAACTCCTTGAGGTTCAGCGGCTCGTCGGTGGTGGAGACGTGCTCCGCCGAGACGAGCGTGCCCTGGATGACCAGGATGTCCACCCCGGCGTCGAGGATCACCGGGGCCAGCGCCAGGGTGTGCTGCGGGGAGACCCGCACCGCCACCGTGCTGCCGCCCTCGCGCAGCTCACGCACCCGCTCGGCGATCAGGTCGGGGCGGATCGGCTCGGCGTAGACCTCCTGGAGGCGCTTGGTCGCCCGCGCGTCCTCGTCGAGACCGGCCAGCTCCTCCAGGATCTTCGCCGGGTTCTCGTACCGGGTCCAGAGGCCCTCGACGTTCAGGACGCCGAGGCCGCCGAGCTGGCCGAGCCGGACCGCCGAGGCGGGGCTCATGGTCGCGTCCGAGGGGTGCGCGACGCACGGGATGCCGAACTGGTACGCGTCGAGCTGCCACGCGGTGGAGACGTCATCGACGTCCCGGGTGCGGCGGCTCGGCACGATGGCGATGTCGTCCAGGTGGTAACCGCGCTGCGCGGTCTTGCCCAGCCCGATCTCGACCACGTCACGCATGAGGGACTCCAGGTGGTTGGGGGGTGGTGGGTCAGCGGGAGTGGTAGTTGGGCGCCTCGACGGTCATCTGGATGTCGTGCGGGTGGCTCTCCTTGAGCCCCGCCGCGGTGATCCGGATGAGCTGGCCACGCCGGTGCATCTCCGGGATGCTCTCCGCGCCCACGTATCCCATCGCGGCGCGCAGCCCGCCGATGAGCTGGTGGGCGACAGCGGACAGCGGCCCCCGGTAGGGCACCTGACCCTCGACGCCCTCCGGGACCAGCTTGTCCTCGGCGAGCACGTCCTGCTGGAAGTAGCGGTCCTTGGAGTAGGACTTGGCCTGGCCGCGCGACTGCATCGCGCCGAGCGAGCCCATCCCCCGGTACGCCTTGTACTGCTTGCCGTTGATGAAGATCAGCTCGCCGGGGCTCTCCTCGCAGCCGGCCAGCAGGCTGCCGAGCATCACCGTGTCGGCGCCGGCGACGATCGCCTTGGCGATGTCGCCGGAGTATTGGATGCCGCCGTCGCCGATCACCGGCACGCCGGCCGGGCGGGCGGCGCGGGCCGCCTCCATGATCGCGGTGATCTGCGGTACGCCCACCCCGGCGACGATCCGGGTGGTGCAGATGGCGCCCGGGCCGACGCCCACCTTCACGCCGTCGGCGCCGGCCTCGACGAGCGCCTTCGCGCCCGCGTAGGTGGCGATGTTGCCACCCACGATGTCGATGGTGACGTCCCGCTTGAGCCGGGCCACCATCTCCAGCACGGCCCGCTGGTGACCGTGCGCGGTGTCCACGATGACGACGTCCACCCCGGCGTCGACGAGCGCGCGGGCCCGCTTGTAGCCGTCCTCACCCACGCCGACCGCGGCGGCGACCCGGAGCCGGCCCGCGTCGTCCTTGGTGGCGTTCGGGTACTGCTCGCTCTTGGTGAAGTCCTTGACCGTGATCAGGCCGCGCAGCTTGCCGCCCGCGTCCACGATCGGCAGCTTCTCGATCTTGTGCTGGCGCAGCAGGCCGAGCGCGTCGTCCTTGCTCACCCCGACCGGGGCGGTGATCAGCGGGGTGCGGGTCATGATCTCGCGGACCGGCGTGGCCGGGTCGGAGACGAACCGCATGTCGCGGTTGGTGACGATGCCGACCAACTGCCCCTGCCCGTCCACGACCGGGACGCCGGAGATGCGGTAGCGCCCGCAGAGCGCGTCGACCTCGCGCAGCGTGTCGTCCGGGCTGGCGGTCACCGGGTTGGTGATCATGCCGGACTCGGAGCGCTTCACCAGGTCGACCTGGAGCGCCTGGTCCTCGACCGAGAGGTTGCGGTGCAGCACGCCGATGCCACCCTGGCGGGCCATGGCGATGGCCATCCGCGCCTCGGTGACCGTGTCCATCGCGCTGGACAGCAGCGGCACGGTCAACTCGATGTCGCGGGTGAGGCGGGTGCGGGTGTTGACCCGGCTGGGCACGACGTCCGACTCGCCCGGCTGGAGCAGCACGTCGTCGAAGGTCAGCCCGAGCGGCACCACCCGGGCCGAACCGGCCGGCAGCTCGGGCAGATGGCCACCCAACTCCCCGCCGTCGGCGCCGGCCGGGATCTCGGTGCTGGGCGAATTCTCCACGATTGCTCCCCTGAGCTGGTCGAACGGGCTGCAGCGAGGCGGCGCGCGGGGGCACCGGCAGGCGCCGGGTGACGGCGCGTCGCCTCATCGTACCCACTTGCCCGTCCCGGTCCGGGCAGCGGCGGGCCCAGGGGTAGGCCGGGCCACAGCACGGGCGGGGGCGGGCTTTCCGGCGGCTCGGGGTCTACGGTGAGGGGGTGCAAGACGAGCCCATCGACCCGTTCAACGGCGACCCGGCCGATCCGGCTGCCGGCCTGCACGATCTCGGCGACGACGACGCGCTCGACCCGCTGACCGAGGTCGAGCGCCAGGACGTGCTGGAGGATCTCGCCGATCTGGAGATCTACCAGGCGTTGCTCCAGCCGATCGGCGTGCGTGGCCTGGTGATCGAGTGCGAGGACTGCCGCGAGCCGCACTACTTCGACTGGGACCTGCTCCGCGGCAACCTGCGCCACCTGCTCAACTCGGGGCGTCCCCGGGTGCACGAGCCGGCCTACGACCCGGATCCGGACCACTACGTGAGCTGGGACTACGCCCGGGGCTACGCCGACGGCGTGCACGACACGCTCACCGAGGGCACCGACGACTCCGCGCCGGAGTGACTCCCCGTCCGGGTCAGGCGACCAGGCCGGCCCGGAAGCCGGCCGCCACGGCGTGCGCCCGGTCGCGCGCGCCGAGCTTGCGGAACAGCCGCCGGGCGTGCGTCTTGACCGTGTCCTCGGAGACGAACAGCTCCCGCCCGATCTCCGCGTTGCTCTTGCCCTCGGCCATGCCGAGCAGCACCTGAAGCTCCCGCTCGGTCAGCCCGATCGCGCTGCGCGGCGTCCGCCCAGGCCGCTGGGCCGCGCCCGGCCGGGACGCCTCCGCGCCGTCGGCCGCCGCCGGGTCGTCCGGGTCCTCGCCCCGCTGCACCGGCACCACGGTGGGCAGGCCCGCGGCATCCACCGGCCCCGTCGCCGGCCAGCCGGGCCCACCCGGGGTACGCCCCGGCGCCGCCGACCGGGTCGGCCCGCCCACCGCCGCCGCGTCCCGGGCGGTGTCCGCCACCCGGTGCCGGTTGCTCCGGCCGGGGGCGGAGAGCAGCAGCAGCGCCTTGGCCACCGCGCTGGTCAGGTCGTGGTCGGCGTTCTGGATCAGGCCGCGCGCTCCGGCGCTGATGGTGGCCGCCGCCGACTCCGACTCCTCGACGCCGAGCAGCAGCACCGCCGCCTGCGGGGCGCGAGCGAGCACCCGCCGGACGAACCCGGCGCTGTCCGGGCGGGTCAGCGCGGTGTCGGCGAGCACCACGTCCACCGGACGCTCGGCGAGCCGCAACATCACCTCCGGGTCGGAGACGGCCGTCCGGACGACGCCGGACAGCCCGAGCCGCGCCGCCGCGGAGGTCAGATGCTGGGCCGCCAATGGTGTCCGAACGCACACAAGAACACTACGCACAGTGGTCTCCTCTCCGACTCAGAGCAGACCATGCGGAGGCGGGGTCGGGAGGGGGTTCCGGGCAATCATCCGAACTTTTCCGACAGATGGGGCATATGCCGCCGCGTGTCCGAGCTTTTCGATCACAGATGTGTGAGGCGCGGACCGCTCGGGTACCGAGGGGTTCATCCGGAACCGGCATCCCGCGCGGACCGCCGCCCGGTAGCTGGCCACGAACATTCTCCGCGGTGCCGCGCGGGAGGAGGGGTGCTGATGTCGAACGTACGTAGGCTGCCTGGACCGATCGACGAGCTCTGGGACTGGCAGCGGCTCGGGGCCTGCCGTGGCCGCGACAGCGCGCAGTTCTTCCACCCGGACGGCGAGCGTGGCTCCTCCCGGATGCGCCGCGAGATGGGCGCCAAGTCGGTCTGCCGTGCCTGCCCGGTACGCGCCGAATGCGCCGCCCACGCGCTCTCCGTCCGCGAGCCGTACGGCGTCTGGGGCGGGTTCAGCGAGTCCGAGCGGCTGCGGCTGATCGCGCTCGGCTGGGAGGACCTGGCCGACCGCCGCCAGAGCAAGGTGGACATCCCCCGGCTGGAGGCGCGCCTCGGCCGGCCGCACAACACCGCCGTGCCGGACCAGCGCAAGGTCGCCTGACCCGCTTCACGATCTCCGACGCCGCGCCCCGGACCCCGGGGCGCGGCGTCGTCTCGTTGTGGCGCCGGCACCTCGTGGTCGCGCTGTCGCCCTCGTCGCGCGCCGCCGCCGGCCGGCCCCGCTGCCGCCCGGCGGCGGAGGCGGGTCAGGCGACGGTGACCTTGACGGTGTGCCAGCCGGTCGCGCCGTCCGGGGCCACCGGGGCGGGCTGCTCCGGTTGGGTCTCGCCGGTCGTGTCCGTCGCCCGTACCTGGAGTGTGTGCTCCCCCGGCGTCGCGTCCCACCGCCATGACCACTGCACCCAGGTGTCCGCCGACACCGCCGGCGCCAGCGTCGCCTCCTGCCAGGGGCCGCCGTCGACGCGTACCTCGACGCGGTCGATGCCTCGGTGCTGCGCCCAGGCCACACCGGCCACGGTCACCGGGCCGGCGCCCGGGCGGCTGCGGGGCCGGGGCGTGTCGATCCGGGACTGCGTCTTGATCGGGCCCTGCGCGGACCAGCCGCGCGGCACCCAGTACGCGTCGAAGTCGGCGAAGCTGGTCAGCTCCAACTCGGTCACCCACTTGCAGGCCGAGACGTACCCGTAGAGGCCCGGCACCACCATCCGCACCGGGAAGCCGTGCTCGATCGGCAGCGGCTCGCCGTTCATGCCGACCGCGAGCAGCGCGTCCCGCCCGTCGCGCAGCACCGAGGTGGGCGTGCCGCAGGTCCAGCCGTCCACCGCGCGGCCCACCACCTGGTCCGCGCCGTCCTCCGGGCCGGCCTCGTCGAGCAGTTCCTTCATCGGTACGCCGAGCCAGCGCGCGTTACCGATCAGGTCGCCACCCACCTCGTTGGAGACGCAGGCGAGCGTCACGTACCGCTCCACCATCGACCGGGCCAGCAGGTCGTCGAAGCTCAGCTCGATCGGGTTGCGCACCCGCCCGTGGATGCGCAGCCGCCAGGTGGCCGGGTCGACCTGCGGCACCACGAGCGCCGTGTCGATCCGGTAGAACTCGCGGTTCGGCGTGACGTACGGCGCGAGCTTGGACAACGACAGGTCCGCTCCGGCCGGCACCCGCGGGGCGGGCGCGGCCGGGGCGGGCAGTGTCACCGCCTCCCGGGCCGCCGACACGCCGCGCCGGCCGGCCAGCCAGTGCCCGCCCAGCCCGGCCACCGCCGCCGCGCCGGTGAGCAGCCCCGCACCGCGCAGGAACCGCCGCCGCGACTCCGCGTCGTCGTCGTGCCGGACCGGCTCCCAGCCGCCGGGGGTCTCCCCCTCGCGGGCGAGCGCGGCGACCGCCGGAGGCGGCACGGGCCGGTCCGCGGCGTCGGCCGCGTCGCGCCCGGCCGGCTTCCGGCGTGCCCGGCCGGCACCCAGCGGGCCGGCCACGAACGCCCACAGCGTCAGCGCGCCGAGTCCGCCGCCGAGCAGCGAGGGCAGCGCGTCGAACACGTTCGCGCCGGCCCGGGTCAGGGCGGCGGCGACGCCGAGCACGGCGAACGCGGCGACGCCGGCCAGGCCGAGCACCAGCCGCCGGGCCGCCGCCAGGCCGAGCAGCGCCCCGAACGCGACGAGCAGCAGCGCCGTCCCGACCAGCAGGGCGATCTTGTCGTACGTGCCGAAGACGTCGATGGCGAACTGCTTGAGCGGCTCGGGCACCAGGTCGACGACGAGTCCGCCGACGGCGACGAGCGGAGCGGACCGAGGGCCGGTCAGGACCGCCACGGGTTCGGCGGCGCCGAGGGCCACCACCGCGGCGACGACACCGGCCAGCGCCGCCCGGCGGCGGGAGAAAGTGCTCACGGCATCCAGTCTGATCGACCCGCCGGTACGGCTGCCAACTCCGTCAGCGTTCCGTAAGGAGATACGCGTCAGGGCACACCACCGGGTCGGCGGTGTGCCCTGACGTCGGGCCGTACTCGGGTCAGAAGCCCGGGCCGTGCTGGTGGCCGTGACCGTGCGAGTGGCCGTGCCCACCGGCGGCCGGCTCCGGCTCGGCCGGCTTCTCCACGACCAGGCTCTCGGTGGTGAGCAGCAGGCCGGCGATCGAGGCGGCGTTGCTGACCGCGTTGCGGGTCACCTTCACCGGGTCGATGATGCCGGCCTTGGCCAGGTCGACGTACTCACCGGTGGCGGCGTCGAGGCCGTGGCCCCACTCCTGGGCGATGACCTTCTGCACCACGACATAGCCGTCGTGGCCGGCGTTCTGCGCGATCCAGCGCAGCGGCTCGACGAGCGCCTTGCGCACGATCGAGACGCCGACCTTCTCCTCGCCGGTGAAGCCCAGGTCGTCGTCGAGCACCGGCAGGATCTGGGCCAGGGCGGCGCCGCCACCCGGAACCGTGCCCTCCTCGACCGCGGCCTTGGTCGCGGCGATCGCGTCCTCGATGCGGTGCTTGCGCTCCTTCATCTCGACCTCGGTGGCCGCGCCGACCTTGATCACGGCGATGCCGCCGGAGAGCTTCGCCAGCCGCTCGGCCAGCTTCTCCCGGTCCCACTCGGAGTCGGAGGCCTCGATCTCCTTGCGGATCTGGGCGACCCGGTCGGCGACCTCGGCGGCCTGCCCGCCACCGTCGACCACAGTGGTGTTCTCCTTGTCGACCACGACGCGCCGGGCGCTGCCGAGCACCTCCAGGCCGACCTGGTCGAGCTTGTAGCCCAGCTCCGGGGCGACCAGCTCGGCGCCGGTCAGGATCGCCATGTCCTGGAGCATCGCCTTGCGGCGGTCGCCGAAGCCGGGGGCCTTGACCGCGCAGACCTTGACGGTCTTGCGCAGCGCGTTGACCACGAGCGTCGACAGGGCCTGGCCCTCGACGTCCTCGGCGACGATGAGCAGCGGCTTGTTGTTCTGGAGGACCTTCTCCAGCAGCGGCAGCAGCTCCTCGATCGCCGAGATCTTCTGCGTGGTGATCAGAATGTACGGGTCCTCCAGGACCGCCTCCTGCGCCTCCAGGTCGGTGACGAAGTTCGGCGAGATGAAGCCCTTGTCGAACTGGAGACCCTCGGTCACCTCCAGCTCGGTGGTGAGCGCGGAGCCCTCCTCGACGGTGATGACGCCGTCGCGGCCGACCTTCTCCATCGCCTCGGCGATCAGCTCACCGATGGCGGCGTCCTGCGCGGAGACGGTGGCGACGTGCGCGATCGACTCCTTGCCGGAGACCTCGACGGCCTTGCCGAGCAGCGCCTCGGAGACCTTGGCGGCCGCCGCGTCGATGCCCCGCTTCAGGCCGGTCGGGTTGGTGCCGGCGGTCACGTTGCGCAGGCCCTCGCGGACCATGGCCTGGGCCAGCACGGTCGCGGTGGTGGTCCCGTCGCCGGCGACGTCGTTGGTCTTGGTCGCCACCTCCTTGACCAGCTGCGCGCCGAGGTTCTCGTACGGGTTGGTGAGCTCGATCTCCTTGGCGATGGTCACGCCGTCGTTGGTGATCGTGGGCGCACCGAACTTCTTGTCCAGGACGACGTTGCGCCCGCGCGGGCCGAGGGTGACCTTGACCACGTCTGCGAGGGCGTTGACACCGTGCTCGAGCAGGTGCCGGGCGTCGTCCGAGAAGCTGAGGATCTTCGCCATCAGTATCCCTTCGAAGCGACGTTGCCCCGGCCCGGCGAGCCGGACCGGGGCAACGACACTGATCGGTTGCTTACTTCTCGATGACCGCGAGGACGTCGCGGGCGGAGAGCACCAGGTACTCCTCGCCGGCGTACTTGACCTCGGTGCCGCCGTACTTCGAGTAGAGGACGGTGTCGCCGACCTTCACGTCGATCGGCACGCGGTTGCCCTTGTCGTCGATCCGGCCCGGGCCGACAGCGAGGACGGTGCCCTCCTGCGGCTTCTCCTTCGCGGTGTCGGGGATCACGATGCCCGAGGCGGTGGTGGTCTCGGCCTCGTTCGCCTGGACCACGATGCGGTCCTCGAGCGGCTTGATCGCAACCTTGGTCGCAGTAGTCACGGGCATACCCTCCCGGGTACTTGGTGTCGTTGCCGGTCGGCACGCCGACCAGCGTCAATCTGCTACATGCCACCGGGCGGGGCCGTCGTCGCGGGTGCCGGTCCGCCTGGCGCTCAACCCCCGGGCACGAGGCTCGGGCGTTGGCACCCTCAGGGTGAGAGTGCTAATCGCAGGTTATTCCTCGGCTAGCACTCCGTCAAGGAGAGTGCCAGCACGTCGCCCTCCGTGTCGCCCGCGAACCGGGCCGGGAGAATGGGCGCGTGGACCTCGACCAGCTCGCCGCGCTGCGTACCCCCGAGGGGTCGGCGGCGCTCGCCGCGGCCGGGCGGGTGGCCGGCGGCGACCCGCTGGCGGCGGCGGCCGCGCTGCGCTCGGCCGGGATGCCCGGGGACCTCGCCGCCGCCGCGCTCACCCAGGCGGAGCTGCGCCGCCGGGCAGCAGGCAAGTTCGGCGCCGCGGCGGCCGGGATGTTCCTCACCCGGGCGGGGCTGGAGCAGGCCACCCGTCGCGCCGTCGCCGACCGGCGGGCCGCACGGCTGCGCGCCGCGGGCGTGACCACGCTCGCGGACCTGGGATGCGGTCTGGGGGCCGACGCGCTCGCCGCCGGCCGCGCCGGCATCCGGGTGTACGCGGTGGAGGCCGACCCGGTGACCGCCGCGATGGCCGCCGTGAACGCCGAGGCGGCCGGGCTCGCGGATCTGGTGACGGTGGAGTGCGGCGACGCCACGGCGTTCGACGTGACCGGGGTGGACGCGGTGTTCTGCGATCCGGCGCGGCGGCGGGCCGGCACCGGGCGGCGCGTCTTCGACCCGAACGCCTACTCGCCGCCGTGGGACTTCGTCACCGCCCTGGCCGCACGCGTGCCGCGCACCGTGGTGAAGGTGGCGCCCGGGCTGGACCACGCGCTGATCCCGGCCGGCGCCGAGGCGGAGTGGGTGAGCGTGGACGGCGACCTGGTCGAGGCCGCGCTCTGGTGCGGCGAACTGGCCGAGGTCCCGCGCCGCGCCACTGTGCTGCGCGAGAAGGAAGGGCCCCTTATTAACGCCTCCGGTAGTAAAAGGGTCCCCTCCTATCACCTCACCGGCACGGGCGCTCAGGAGGCGCCGGTGGGACCGGTCCGCCGCTTCCTCTACGACCCGGATCCGGCGGTGGTGCGCGCGCACCTGGTCGCCGAGCTGGCCGGCGACCTCGACGCCACGCTCGCCGACCCGTCGATCGCCTACCTGTACGCCGACGAGGCCCGCCCCACCCCGTTCGCCCGCTGCCTGGAGATCACCGACGTGCTGCCGTTCTCGCTGAAGCGGCTGCGCGCCCTGCTGCGGGAGCGGCGGGTCGGCCGGGTGGAGATCCGCAAGCGCGGGTCGGCGCTGGAGCCGGAGAAGCTGCGCCGTGACCTGCGGCTGGCCGGCGACGAGGCGGCCGGCCTGGTGCTGACCCGCGTGGCCGGCGCGCCGACGGTGCTGGTCTGCCGGCCCGGCGGGTAGGCGCCGACCGGCCGGGCTGCCGTCCGACGAGGTGGTGCGGCCCTGCCCGCACCCGACGCGCCGGTCGTCCCGCGCCCCGGGGCGCGGGTGTTTTCAACTCGCCCACCCGCGCCGCGCCCGGTTAGCGTGACGGTCATGGCGGGACAGGGCACTCCGGCGACGGCGCTGCTGGTGAAGCGGAGGATCGCGCACAGCACCCATCCGTACGACGTCTCCCCGGACGCGCCGAACTACGGCGCGCTGGTCGCGGCGGCGCTGGGAGTGCCGCCGGAGCGGGTGTTCAAGTCGCTGGTCGCCGAGGTCGACGGCGCGCTGACCGTGGCGGTCGTGCCGGTCACCGGCGAACTGGACCTCAAGGCCCTCGCCGCGGCCGTCGGCGGTAAGCGGGCGGCAATGGCCGACCGGGCGGTGGCCGAGCGGGCCACCGGCTACCTGCGCGGCGGGATCAGCCCGCTCGGCCAGCGCCGGCGGCTGCCCACGATGCTGGACTCGTCGGCGCTCGCCCACCCCACCGTCTACGTCTCGGCGGGCCGGCGCGGGCTCCAGGTCGAGCTGGCCCCGACCGACCTCTTGACGTTGACGGACGCGCAGGTCGCTCCGCTGTCCACCCGGTGACGGACGCGCAGGCCGCCCCGCTGTCGGGTGCGCGGGCCGCCCCGCTGTCCGCCCGTCTGGCGACGAAAACGGGAAACGCGCGGAGGACCGGCCGCCGGCACGACCGGCCCGTCCCCCGCGCCGACTAACGGATCAGGCCGCGCCGCGGACCCGGCCGACGTTGATCGTGCCGTTGTCGTCGTAGACCTCGGCGATCCGCTTGGAGACGCTACGCCGCCCCTGGGTGAACATCGGGACGTCGTTGTGCACACGGACGTGTACGGCGCCGTGGTGTTCCGCGAAGACGTCGACGGGTGCGCCGTTCACGACCTCCGCACAGATGCGCACGGTGCTCGTACCGTCGTCCTCGACGTCGATGACCACGACGCCGCGGTCGGTTGGCAAAGGCATTCTGGGACTCCTCCCGATTAGCAGAACCTGTTTGTTCACATGTGTTCGGACATCAATCTCCGGAGCGTCCGCCGGGCCGGGGCGGACACCTGCCGCCGCCGAACATGACCCGGGTCCACTCACCGACGTGGCAGAAGATGTCGCAACTGGTGGTGACGCCGAGCTTCGCGGGCACCCTCGACGCGGCGACGTGCCTGGACACCCCGCCCATCGAGTAGACGCTGTCGAGATCCCGCCAGAGCGAGATGCTCCACACCGTCCGCTCCCGCCACCGCACGAGCAGCCTGATGCCGAGGAAGCCCTCGGCATGGCGACGGACGTCCCGCTTCACCCGCAGATGCAGCAGCAGGACGACCAGCACGCGCACCAGATCACCACAGTGGAACCTGGTGATCACCACCTGCCCCTGGGTCGTGTCGGGTTCCAGAGTGGGGGTCACGGGGAAACGACGGTCACGGCGAGGGCTGCCGCCAGCAGCAGCATCGCCGCTCCGGAGACCCGTCGAACCCGACTCACCCATAGCCGGTCACTCCTTTCCTCGATCTCGGCGGCCTTCCTGGTCAGGCTCCAGAGAGTGACCAGGAGGGTCACGGTGAGGGCCGTGACAACCAGCACCAACGGCGCGGATCCGGGTGCGACAAGCACGACGCCCGCCGTGGCCAACCAGATCAGCGACGTGGTCTTCTGCGTGGTGAAGAACAGACCCAGGTCGATCCCCCAGACCACCCCGAGCGTGCCGGCCGGCAGGGTCCGGACCAGTCGCTGCGGCACCTGTCGCCAGATGTGCGGCGTCCGGTCGAGCAGATCCAGGACGCCGAACAGCACCGCGAGTGCGACGAGGGCCACGACCCGCCATGTCTCGGGGACCAGTTCCCCGACCGCCGATCCGATCAGGTAGACCGGCACGGCGAGAACCATTCCGGCGACGAGTCCGCCGACCGCGAGGCCCGCCAGGAATCGAAGTCCTTCCGATACGTTCCGCCTCAACATAGGGCTGGCGACCCCAGCCATGGAGAGGCCTCAAGGACTGAGAATCTGCAGCACCGCTCCCGCGATGCCGACGACGAGCCAGACGACCATCGGCGGGCTCAGTTGTACTGGCAGTGGGCGCCGGATCCGGTGATGCTGCCCGACTTGGTCTTCTTCTCGCAGCAGTTGCAGTGCAGGTAGGCGTTGACCGAGCAGTACCAGATGTACTTGTAGGTGGCCGAGCTGCACGTCGAGTACGAGATGTTCGGTGGGGCGTAGACGAGGTTGCAGCACTGGTAGTTGCCCGCCATCGCCGGCGTCGAGCGGGCGAAGACCGCCCCTGACGCCACCAGGCCGGCGACGCCGATCTTTGCGAGGAAGCCTCGCCGGCTACCCCCGCGACGGCCTGTCGCCGTCATTTTCTCCTCATTCATTCCCAACAGCCTCCTTGACCGGGAAGACGGCGCCGCTGAGCGCCGCCAGATCGGTGAACAACAATGCCGAAACCAGGCGCCCGTGCCGGAAGACCAGCGCCGACGGGCTGGTCATCACGCCCAGTTCTTCTGCCACCCATTCGCCACCCACGTCGATGTGGTGCGGGAGTCCCGCCAGTTCGTGTCGGGTCATGAAGTCCTCGCCGCGCTCCTGGTCGATCGTCGAGATCAGGACGGCGAAGTCACGCCTGTCGGCCAGGTCGCCGACCTCGCCGGCCGCCTTCTCGCAGCTGTTGCAGGAGGTGCTGAACACCAGCACCACCCGCAGGTCCGCGGTGGCGACCTCCGCCAGACCGGCGGGCCAGCGCTTCGGCCGCGACCCGACGCGGGCTCCGTCCAGCAACCGGACGGTGCCGCTGCCGCCGCCGGGCGCGCCCGCGCCCTCCATGCCGCCGGAGCGCGCGTACAGCTCGCCCAGCATCGCGAAGAGCACCACCACGGCGCCCGCGACCACCAGCAACCCGAACCCGAAGAGGTAACTCATCCAGCGATCTCCTTAGACAGCTCCGCGCCGGCCGGGCGCGTCGGGGGCCGGACCAGGTCGACGACCATGCCGCGCCACAACAGCAGGGTCATGCCCGCGACGAGACTCGCGGCCACGACGGCCATCCGGTCGGCCGGGAGAGCCGCCGGCGAGGTGAGCAGGAGCGCGGTGCCGAAGCCCACGAGCGCGAGCCCGATCAGGACGTTCCGCACACCCAGCGGACGGCCCTCGGGCCGACCGAAGCATCCGCAGGGCAACGTCGTCCCGCGCTGCCGACCCGCGAGACCGGCCGCCGCGAAGCCGGCCCCCAGGCCGGCGGTCGCCGCGGCGGCGGCCGGCCGGCCGGCCGGCACGAGCAGGGCCGCACCGACGACGGCCTCGACGACCGCGACCGCCCGCACCAGCGAGAGGGCCGTGCCGCGACGCACCGGCAGGAGCGCCATGAAGAGCTGGCGGGCGTGCCTGGGCGCGGCCAGCTTGCCGAGGCCGGAGCAGACGAGGACCGCCGAGACCAGGCAGATCGACATGGTGGCGAGGAGTTCGGCGGCACTCACGGGCGCGACCTGTCATGTGCGGAGCAGAATTCGACACGCATGAGGACACCCCTGTGAGCCGCGTCGACAGCGCTCCCATACGGAGGGAAACGTGAACGCCTGTCGATGTATAGCGCGATCTTCGTGGAACTTTCGCACCGCGTCAAGAGACTGTCACGGAATGTGGTAATCCGGCCCGACCCTGGCGCCGCACCCCGCACCGCCGTCCGCCACGCGCACCTGCCACCTGCCACCTGCCACCTGCCACGCGCGCGGGCTCCGCGAGGAGCCGCACCCACGGGGCGGGCGTGTCGCCGACGTTGCGGAATTGTTACCGCCGCCAACAAACTTCTGACCTCGACAGTCTTGCGACGCATGGAGGGCGGGGAATACGTTGCCGGACACAACAAACATCACCACTCCCCCACCTCCGAAAGGACCCTGCACATGCGCAAGGGCTTCCTCACCTTCGCGGCCGTCGGTCTTCTCGCGACCGGCAGCATGGCCGCCTGCGGCGACGACGGCGGTTCGTCCAACGAGGCCGGCGGCTCCAACGCCAAGAAGCCGAAGATCGGCGTGATCCTGCCGGACAGCAAGTCCTCCGCCCGCTGGGAGGGCGCGGACCGCAAGTACCTCAAGGCGGCGTTCGACGCGGCCGGCGTCGAGTCCGACATCCAGAACGCGCAGAACGACAAGACCGCGTTCCAGACCATCGCCGACCAGATGATCACCAGCGGCGTCAACGTCCTGATGATCGTCAACCTGGACTCCGGCACCGGCAAGGCCGTGCTCGACAAGGCCAAGTCGCAGGGTGTCGCGACCATCGACTACGACCGGCTGACCCTGGGCGGCTCCGCCCAGTACTACGTCAGCTTCGACAACGAGGCCGTCGGCAAGCTCCAGGGCGAGGGCCTGAGCAAGTGCCTGACCGACAAGGGCGTCAAGAACCCGTCGATCTCGTACCTCAACGGCTCGCCCACCGACAACAACGCCACCCTGTTCAAGAACGGGTACGACTCGGTGCTCAAGCCGAAGTTCGACTCGAAGGAGTACACCAAGGTCGCCGACGACCCGGTACCCGCCTGGGACAACGCGCAGGCCGCCACGATCTTCGAGCAGCAGATGACCAAGGCCGGCGGCAAGATCGACGGCGTGCTGGCCGCCAACGACGGCCTGGGCAACGCGGCCATCTCGGTGCTGAAGAAGAACAAGCTGAACGGCAAGGTCCCGGTGACCGGTCAGGACGCCACCAAGGAGGGCCTGCAGAACATCCTCGCCGGTGACCAGTGCATGACCGTCTACAAGGCGGTCAAGAAGGAGGCGGACGCCGCCGCCGAGCTGGCCATCGCGCTCGCCAAGGGCGAGAAGAAGGACACCGGCCAGACGGTCAAGGACCCGGAGGGCAACCGGGACGTGCCGGCCGTGCTGCTGGAGCCCAAGGCCATCTTCAAGGACAGCGTCAAGGACGTGGTGGCCGACGGCTACATCACCAAGGAAGAGCTCTGCACCGGTGCCTTCACCAAGCTCTGCACCGACGCCGGCGTGAGCTGACCCACCCGCCTCAGGCGGCGCCGCCCGGCACGGGAGAACTCCGTGCCGGGCGGCGCCCGCGCCGGACGGGATCCGAGACCTCCCTCCGCCCAAAGGAGAACCCCGTGTCCGCAACCCCCCTGCTGGAGCTACGCGGGATCGACAAGAGCTTCGGTCCCGTCCAGGTGCTGCGCGACGTGGCCTTCGCCGCGCACCCCGGCGAGGTGACCGCGCTCGTCGGCGACAACGGCGCCGGCAAGTCGACCCTGGTCAAGTGCATCAGCGGCATCCACCCCACCGACTCCGGCGAGTTCCTCTTCGACGGCAAGCCGGTGACCATCAACAGCCCTCGCGACGCCGCCGCGCTCGGTATCGAGGTCGTCTACCAGGACCTCGCGCTCTGCGACAACCTCGACATCGTGCAGAACATGTTCCTCGGCCGGGAGAAGCGCAGCGGCATCGTGCTCGACGAGCCGACCATGGAGCAGATGGCCGCCGAGACGCTCGCCGGCCTGAGCGTGCGCACCGTGAAGTCGCTGCGTCAGCACGTGGCCAGCCTCTCCGGCGGCCAGCGGCAGACCGTCGCCATCGCCAAGGCCGTGCTCTGGAACAGCCGGCTGGTCATCCTGGACGAGCCGACCGCCGCGCTCGGCGTCGCGCAGACCGCCCAGGTGCTGGAGCTGGTCCGCCGGCTGGCCGACAACGGCCTGGCCGTGGTGCTCATCTCGCACAACATGAACGACGTCTTCGCCGTCTCCGACCGGATCGCCGCGCTGTACCTCGGCCAGATGGTCGCTCAGGTGAAGACCACCGACATCACCCACTCGCAGGTGGTCGAGCTGATCACCGCCGGCCGCTCCGGCAGCATCGGCCTCGCCGGCGAGCCGGGCGGCAACGGCGCCGCGCCCGCCGACACCACTCCAGGAGCCGTCCGATGACCGCCATCGTCGTGAAGAAGGAAGGCCCGGCCGGCGTCGCGCCGACACCGACCATGAGCAGCCACGTGAACAACTACTGGCGCCGGGTGCGCGGCGGCGACATCGGCGCGCTGCCCGCTGTGGTCATGCTGGTGGCGCTCGCGGTCGGCTTCTCGATCGCCCGCCCGTCGTTCTTCACCGCCGGCAACCTGGCGAACCTGTTCACCCAGGGCGCGGCTGTCACGCTCATCGCGATGGGCCTGGTCTTCGTGCTGCTACTGGGCGAGATCGACCTCTCCGCCGGCTTCGCCAGCGGCGTCTGCGCCGCCATCCTGGCCAACGTGGTCACCGTGCTCGGCTACCCCTGGTACGTGGCGGTGGCCGCCGCGATCGGCACCGGCCTGCTCATCGGCACCGTGCTGGGCCTGCTGGTCGCCAAGGTCGGCATCCCCTCCTTCGTGGTCACGCTCGCCGGGTTCCTCGCCTTCCAGGGCGTCGTGCTCACCCTGATGGACGAGGGTGCCAACATCGCGATCCGGGACGACGTGCTCGTCGCGATCGCCAACCGCAACCTCTCCCCCGCGCTGGGCTGGGCGCTGGCCGCGGTGGCCGTCGCCGGGTACGCCGCCGTGCAGTTGCTGCGGCACCGCAACCGGGCAGCCCGTGGCCTGCTCACCGACCCGATCGCTGTGGTCGCCGCCCGGATCGCCGGCCTGGCAGTGGTCCTCGGCGTCGCGGTCTACGTGCTCAACCTGGAGCGCAGCCGCAACGTGCTGATCACCTCGCTCAAGGGCGTGCCGATCGTGGTGCCGATCATCGCGATCCTGCTGATCGTCTGGACGTTCGTGCTCCAGCGCACCAGCTACGGACGGCACATCTACGCGGTCGGCGGCAACGCCGAGGCGGCCCGTCGGGCCGGCATCAACGTCGACCGGATTCGCATCTCCGTCTTCGTCATCTGCTCCTCGATGGCCGCCATCGGCGGCATCGTGGCCGCCAGCAGGGGCAACTCGGTCGACCCCAACACCGGGGGCAGTAACGTACTGCTCTACGCCGTCGGCGCGGCGGTGATCGGCGGCACCAGCCTCTTCGGCGGCAAGGGCCGGGTCCTCGACGCCGTGCTCGGAGGCGCGGTGGTCGCGGTCATCGACAACGGTATGGGACTGATGGGATACAGCTCGGGCGTCAAGTACGTGGTCACCGGCGTGGTGCTGCTCGCCGCGGCGACCATTGACGCGCTGTCGCGTCGGCGGGCCGCCGCCACCGGCAACCGCTGACCCGGGTACGGAAACACAATGGCAGTGGCAATGCGCGCAGGTCCCAGTCAGGACGAGATCCGGCGGCAGAACCTGGGCGCGTTGCTCCGCTACGTGCACGTGCACGGTGCCACCAGCCGGGCGGAGCTGACCACCGCGCTCGGGCTCAACCGCAGCACCATCGGCGCGCTGACCGCGGACCTGGCCGGCGCCGGTCTGGTCAGCGAGGGGACGCCGAAGGAGACCGGCCGGGCCGGACGACCGTCGCTCGTCGTCCGGCCCGAGTCGGAGCGGGTCTACGCGTACGCGTACAGCGTCGAGGTGGACCGGCTGCGGGCCGCGCGCGTCGGGCTCGGCGGTGAGGTGCTCGACCGCCGGGAGCTGGACCGGCCGCGCAACCTGGTCGCCGGGGAGGCCGCCCCGCTACTCGCGGGCGCGGTCAAGGAGATGCACCAGGCGGTGCCGGCGGACGCGGTCTGCGTGGGCGCCGGGGTGGCGGTCTGCGGCATGGTCCGCAGGGAGGACGGCCTGGTCCGGCTCAGCCCGACCACCGGCTGGGTGGACGAGCCGATCGGCGAGGCGCTCGCCGTCGAGCTGGGCATAGACGTACCGATCACGGTGGGCAACGTGGCCGACGTGGCCGCGTACGCCGAGCACGCCCGCGGCGCGGCGGTCGGCTGCGACAACGTCATCTACATCTACGGCGACGTCGGCGTGGGGGCGGGCATCATCGCCGGCGGCCGGCGGCTGCGGGGGCACGGCGGCTACGGCGGCGAGGTCGGCCACATGGTGGTGGTCCGCGGCGGGGCGCGCTGCGACTGCGGCCGGCGCGGCTGCTGGGAGACCGAGATCGGCGAGCACGGGCTGCTGCGCGCCGCCGGCCGGTCCGAGGCGCGCGGCCGGGACGCCCTGCTCGCCGTCTTCGACGCCGCCGACCGGGGCGACGCCCGCGCCCAGACAGCGGTGCGGCAGGCCGGCGACTGGCTCGGCTTCGGCGTCGCGAACCTGGTGAACATCTTCAACCCGGAGATGGTCATCTTCGGCGGCACCATGCGTGACCTCTACCTGGCCGCCGCGGCGCAGGTACGCAGCCGGCTCAACTGCAACGGCCTGCCGGCGTGCCTGGAGCACGTGCGGCTGCGTACCCCGAAACTCGGCGGCGACGCGGCGCTGATCGGGGCCGCCGAGCTGGCGTTCGAACGGCTCCTCGCCGACCCGCTGAACTGATCGGCCCGCCGATCCGTACCAGTGTGCGGACGGGCGGCCGGCCTGCGCGGCCGTCCCCGCGTACCGGTCCGGACCGAGGAGGCACCGCAACCATGGCATCGCTGGAATCCGCACGCCGCAAGCTGGCGCACCGGGTGGTACTGCTGCTCGCCGCGCTGGGCGCGGGGATCGGCGTCGTTCCCGGGACGGCGCAGGCCGCGCCCAACCCCGGCGTGCAGATGAACGCCGCCGACATGACGCTGCTCAACGGCGTACGGCTGGCCGGGTTGTGGGAGATGCCGGCCGGGCAGATGGCGGCCGAGAAGGGCCAGTCCGCCCGGGTACGCGAGGTAGGCGCGGAGATCGCCAAGCAGCATGCGGAGCTGGACCGACTGGTGGTCGAGGCGGCCAACAAGCTCGGCGCCACCCTGCCGACCGATCCGACGACCGAGCAGAAGGGGTGGCTGACCGAGATGCAGAACGCCACCGGCAGCCGGTTCGACCAGATCTTCGTCACCCGGCTGCGGGTCGCCCACGGCAAGATCTTCCCGGTGATCGGCGCGGTCCGGGCCAGCACCCGCGACCCGATCGTGCGCAAGCTGGCCGAGGACGCCAACACGTTCGTCAACGACCACATGACCATGCTGGAGAGCACCGGGCTGGTGCGCTGGCAGCAGTTGCCGCCGGCCGCGCTGCCGCCCGCGCAGAGCGACTCGCTCGTCGCCGCCGCCCAGGCCAACGTGGGCAGCGGCGGTGGGCTCCAGGTCGGCACCGGCGTGGTGTGGGCGGTGTTCCTGATCGCGCTCGGCACCGGCGGGTACGCGACCTGGCGGCTGGCCCGCCGCTCCTGACCCGGCCGTCGAGCGGGCCCCGGCACGTCGGCCGGGGCCCGTCGCGTGTCCTCAGCCGGGCCCGTCGCGCCTTTCAGCCGTGCCAGGAACGCCACAGCGCGGCGTACGAGCCACCGGCCGCGACCAGTTCGTCGTGTGATCCCAGCTCGGTGATCCGGCCGTCGGCGACCACCGCCACGCGGTCCGCGTCGTGCGCGGAGAAGAGCCGGTGCGCGATGGCGATGACGGTGCGGCCCTGCAGCACCGCCGACAGCGAGCGTTCCAGGGCCCGCGCCGCCCGCGGGTCGATCAGCGAGGTGGCCTCGTCCAGCACCAGCGTGTGCGGGTCGGCGAGCACCAGCCGGGCCAGCGCGAGCTGCTGCGCCTGCGCGGGGGTGAGCGGGTGGCCGCCCGCGCCGACCGGCGTGTCCAGCCCGTCCGGCAGGGCCAGCGCCCAGTCCAGCGCGTCGACGGCGGCCAGCGCCGCGCGTACCCGCGCCGGATCGGCGTCCGGCCGGACCATCGCCACGTTGTCGGCGAGCGTGCCGATGAACACGTGGTGCTCCTGGCTGACCAGGGCGACATGGGTACGCAGTTCGGCCAGGGGCATGGCGGCGAGCGGGCGGCCGTCCACTGTCACCGCGCCGGCGCTCGGCGCGTGCACGCCCGCCAGCAGCCGGCCCAGCGTCGACTTGCCCGCACCGGACGGGCCGACCATCGCCAGCCGCTCCCCTGGCCGGGGCTCCAGCGTCACGCCGTGCAGCACGTCGTGACCCGGGCGGTACGCGTACCGGACGTCGTACGCGGCGAGCCGGCCCGCGCCGCCGGTCCGGGCCGGCGCGGCGGGTGCCGGGGAGCGCTCGTCCGGCTCGGCGGCCACCCCGAGCAGCCGGGCCAGCGACGCGCCGCCGACCTGGAACTCGTCCAGCCAGCCGAGCAGCCGCTCGATCGGGTCGGTGAGCTGCTGGGCGTAGAGCGTGGCGGCGGTGACCTGGCCGAGGCTGGCCCAGCCCTTCAGGTGGAACCAGCCGCCGATGAGCAGGGTCGCGACCATCGGCACCAGGTAGCCGAACTCGGCCACCGGCCAGAACACGGTCCGCAGGTAGAGCGTGTAGCGCTCGGCGGCGTACGACCGGCGGATGTCCGCGTCGCCGCGAGCCCGGCGGCGGGCCGC
Organism: Micromonospora sp. NPDC005257; assembly: GCF_042872445.1. Lineage (NCBI taxonomy): Bacteria > Bacillati > Actinomycetota > Actinomycetes > Micromonosporales > Micromonosporaceae > Micromonospora > Micromonospora sp. NPDC005257. The sequence goes on from NZ_JBIAKL010000002.1 coordinate 108,826, forward strand.
CTGACCCAGCGCCTCGGTGGTCCGCGCCCCCTCGACCGTCTCGCTGATCCCGTCGGTGATGTCCGAGTAGGCGGCGTTCTCCCGCAGGTAGCCCTGCGGCGCGCGGCGCAGGTACCAGCGCGTGCCGGCCCACAGCACCGGCACCGACAGCAGGCTGGGCAGCGCCAGCAGCGGGCCGGTCAGCACCAGCGCGCCGAGGATCAGCAGCACGGTGAGCGCCGCGATGAGCGTCTCCGGCCCGGCGAACCGGACCGTGCGGGACAGCGCGGCGACGTCCCGCGAGGTGCGGGTGAGCAGGTCTCCGGTGCCGGCCCGCTCCACAGTGGCGAGCGGCAGCGCGAGCACCCGGTCGACGAACTCCTCCCGCAGCTCGGCGAGCACCCGCTCACCGAGCCGGGCCGAGGCCAGGTGCGCGAAGCGGACCAGCACCGCCTGCACCACCACGAACGCGGCGATGGCCGCCACGACCCGGTCCACCGTCGTCGCGGCGATGCCCTGGGAGATCCCCTCCACCAAGTCACCGAGCAGGCGCGGAGTGACGAGTCCGGCGCCCGCGGCGAGAGCGTGCAGGCCGAGCACGGCGGCCAGGCCGCGCGGGTGACGACGGATCAGCTCCCGCGCGTACCGGCGGACCTGGGCGCCGTCGGCGACGGGCAGCGCGTTGCTCATCGATCCTCCTCCCGGCTCACCGTGGCGGCGTAGCGCGGCTCGGTGGCGAGCAGGTCCTCGTGCCGGCCCTCGGCGACGACCTTGCCGTCCTCCACGAAGACGACGTGGTCGGCGTGACCGAGCACCAACGGGCTCGTGGTGCAGACGAGCGTGGTGCGGCCGTGGCGGGCCGCGCCGAGCCGTTCGGCGATGCGCGCCTCGGTGTGCGCGTCCACCGCGCTGGTCGGCTCGACCAGGATCAACGTCTCCGGGTCGGCGACGAGCGCGCGGGCCAGCCGCAGCCGTTGCCGCTGCCCGCCGGAGAACTCCCGGCCGCGTTCGGCGACCTCGCCGTCCAGGCCGCCGGGCAGCGCCTCGACGATGTCGGTCGCGCTCGCCGCGGCCAGCGCCGCCTCCACCACGCCGGGCTCGGCCCGGTCGTGCGGGTCCAGCTCCGTGCGCAGCACGCCGCTGAACAGCTGCGCGTCGTTGTCGGCCACCAGGATCCGCTCCCGCACCGTCGCCAGCGCCACCGCCCGCAGCGGTACGCCGTGCAGCGTGACGTCCCCGTCGGCGTACCGACCGAGGCGGTCGGCGATCTCGGTGGCGTCCTGCGGGGTGGCGGCGGCCAGCGCGGTGAGCCGGCCCGGTCGCAGCACCAGCCCGGACCGTACGTCCGCCAGCTCGCCCGGCCCGGCCGGCACCGGCACCGGGGTGGCCGGGTCGGTGAACTCCGGCGCGAGCCGCAGCAACCGGACCACCCGGCGGGCCGCCACATGTCCCCGGGTCAGCTTGTCGGCCGCCTCGGTGAGGTTGCGCAGCGGGCTGACCAGGAACGCGGTGTAGCCGTAGAACGAGACCAACTCGCCGGCGCTGATCTCGCCGCGCAGCGCGAACCGGGCGCCCAGCCAGGTCACCAGCACCACGAAGACGCCGGGCAGCAGGATCTGCGCGGCCTGCAACAGCGACTCGACCCGGGCCACCCGCAGCCCGTCCGCGCGCAACGCCTGCGACCGTTGCCGGTAGCGCTCGGAGAGCACCGGCTCGCCGCCGACGCCGCGCAGCACACGCAGGCCGGAGACGATGTCCGCGGCCCGCGCGGTGAGCCGGCCGGTCGAGTCCCGGTACGCGGCCTGCTGCCGGTGCAGCGGGCGGATCAGCAGGGCGACCAACGCCATCAGCAGCGGCACCCCGAGGACCACCACGAGGCCGAGCGGCTGGGAGGCGCTGAGCAGGATCACCGCGACGGTGACGATGCCGACCACCGCCCCGGCGCCCCGGGCGGTGATGTCGACGGCGCCGCCGATGTGCTCGATGTCGGCGGTGCCGATGCTCACCACCTCGCCGGCCGCGACCCGGCGGGGCAGCGCGGCACCGAGCCGGTTGGTGGCGTCCACAGTGACCTGCACCGTGCGGTAGGCGGCGCCGAGCCAGTTGTGCACCGCGCAGCGGTGGCGCAGGATCCCGGCGACGGCCTGCACCAGGCCCAGCCCGAGCAGGACCAGACTCCAGCGCAGCACCGCGTCCGGATCGCGTTGGGCCAGGCCGGCCTCCACGGCGCGGCCGAGCACGGCCGGCACCAGCGCCTGGGCCAGCATCCAGATCACGCCGAGCGCGAGACCCGCGCCGAAGAAGACGGGGTGCCGCCCGGCGAGCCACACGAGGTACCGGGTGGCCGACCGCGCGTCGGGGGTGCCGGGATCGCCGGCCGGTGAGAAGCGCATGACCCACGGACGCTAGGTGCCGGGGCGCCCCGGACGCCAACCAGTTTCCGGCCGTCCCGACGACCCTCGCGTCAGCGGTCGACCTGGGTGAAGTCCCAGCTGTGCGGCGGGCGGGCGATCAGCCGGGCCGGCGGTTCGGGCAGCTCCCGGGGGTTGTTCCGCCACTTGGAGATGACCACCAGCCGATGGTCGGTGGAGGAGAAGACCTCGCTGGAGACGTGCATCGGGTCGTGCTCGAACTCGGGCAGCGCGGTGTCGCAGACCCAGGTGATCAGGTCGGCGAAGCCGTACGACTCGGCTTTCGCCTCCCACATCCGGACGATCATGTCGGTCCCCTCCCCGCTCACACGCTGACCACTGTCAGCGGCATCGCCGAGTCGGCCGGCAGGTCCAGCCGGCTCGGCGCGACACCCGCCGCGACCAGGTGGGAGCCGAGCGCGGCCACCATCGCGCCGTTGTCCGTGCAGAGCTTCGGCCGGGGCGTACGCACCCGGATGCCGTGCCTGCCGGCCCGCTGCTCGGCCATCGCCCGCAGCCGGGAGTTGGCCGCCACCCCGCCGCCGATGACCAGCGTGTCGATGCCGCTGCTGCGGCAGGCATCGATCGCCTTGCCGACCAGCACGTCGCAGACCGCCTCCTGGAAGGACGCGGCCACGTCGGCGACGGGCACCGCCTCACCGGCCCGCTGCCGCGCCTCCACCCATCGGGCCACCGCCGTCTTCAGGCCGGAGAAGGAGAAGTCGTACCGGTGCCGGGCCAGGTCCTTCGCCGCGGTCAGCCCGCGCGGGAAGGCGATCGCCGCCGGGTCACCGGCGCGCGCCTCGCGGTCGATGTACGGTCCGCCGGGGAACGGCAGCCCGAGCAGCCGGGCCACCTTGTCGAACGCCTCCCCGGCCGCGTCGTCGATGGTGGCGCCGAGCGGTACGACGTCACGGGCCAGGTCGTCGACGCGCAGCAGCGAGGAGTGGCCGCCGGAGACCAGCAGCGCGATCGCGGGCTCGGGCAGCGGGCCGTGTTCGAGCGTGTCCACCGCCACGTGCGCGGCGAGGTGGTTCACCCCGTACACCGGCTTCTCCGCCGCCACCGCGTACCCCTTGGCGGCGGCGACCCCGACGAGCAGCGCGCCGGCCAGTCCCGGCCCGGAGGTCACCGCGATCGCGTCGATGTCGGCGATGGTGACTCCGGCCTCGCGCAACGCCCGGTCCATTGTCGGCACGATGGCCTCCAGGTGGGCGCGGCTGGCCACCTCGGGCACCACGCCGCCGAACCGGGCGTGCTCCTCGACGCTGGAGGCGAGCGCGTCGGCGAGCAGCGTGTGCCCGCGCACGATGCCCACGCCGGTCTCGTCGCAGGAGGTCTCGATGCCGAGGACCAGGGGTTCGTCAGCCATGCGCGTCAGTCCTCGTTGCGCTGCATGACCAGCGCGTCGGTGTTGCTCGGTTGGTAGTAGCCGCGCCGTACGCCGATCGGCTCGAAGCCGTAGGTGGCGTAGAGCCGTTGCGCGGGCGCGTTGTCGGCGGCGACCTCCAGCAGCGTGCTGCGGACGCCGCGCCGGGCCGCCTCGGCGAGCAGCGCCTCCAGCAGCAGCCGGCCGATCCCCCGGCGGTGCGCGTCCCGGCGGACCGCGACGTTCTGCACCCAGGCCTCGTCGGGCGGGGCCACGGCCAGCCCGGCGTAGCCGAGCACGGCGCCGTCGTCGTCGGTGGCGACCAGGTAGTAGTGCCCGTTGGCCAGCTCGTTCCAGAACATCCCCGCCGACCACTGCTCGGCGCCGAACAGGTCCGCCTCGATGGGCAGCACCTCGTCGATGTGCCACCAGCGGAACCGGCCCAGCCTCACGGCAGTACCGGCTTGTGGCCGGTGGCCGCGACCGCGTCCGGACGGCGCAGGTAGAGCGGGGTGAGCGTCTCACCGGGCGCGCCCGCGCGGATCCGTGGCCCGGCGAGACGGACCAGCGCCAGCGGGTCCGGATAGCGCGGCTCGTCGCGTACCGGCAGCCCCAGCACGTCGGCGTACCGGTGCGCGCCGTCGCCGACCGCGACGGTGACCGCCAGGTCGCGCGCCCGGTCCGCGACCACCGCCGGGGCCGCCACCTCCGGCCCGGCCACGCGCCGGCCGGCGCCGTCGTAGACGGCCCAGTAGATCTCCCGGCGCCGCGCGTCGCTCGCGGCCAGCACCGGCTCGCCGGCGGCCGCCGGGTGGCCGAGCCCGTCCAGCGAGCAGACGCCGTACGTGGGCACGCCGAGCACCTGACCCATCGTGGCGGCGGTGACCAGCCCGACCCGCAGCCCGGTGAACGGGCCGGGACCGAGGCCGGCGACGATCGCGGCCAGGTCGGCGGGCCGGGCGCCGACGTCCGCCAGCACGGCGTCGACCTGCGGCGCGAGCAGCTCGCCGTGGGCGCGGGCGTCGACCGTGCACCGGGACGCGCGGAGCGCGACGCCGTCCGCCGAGACCTCGGCCAGCGCCGCGGTCACCGCGGGCGTCGAGGAGTCCACCACGAGTACGAGCACGGTAAGCCAGCCTAGCCGTCCGCTCCGCCCGCCTCCGGCACGCCCTCGCCGCTCGCCCGGTCACAGTACGCTGGCCGTCCCGGTCGCTCTGGCTGGACGTAGCGTCCGGATCGAACGCGGGGACCGGCTGCCGAGCCTGACCACCGCGGAACGCCTGTTCGCCGCGCTCGGACGGCAACCACGGATCGAGGTCGAGCCGCTGGGCGAGCACCGCCGGCGCCTCACCGGTGGCGGCGGCGAGGCGCCGGACGGGTCAGCCGGCTGAACGCTCCCAGTCGACGGTGGGCAGCCCCGCGTCGGCCAGCGCCTTGTTGGCCGCGCTGAACGGGCGGCTGCCGAGGAAGCCGCGCGGGTTCATCGGGCTCGGGTGCCCGGCCTCCAGCACGACGTGCCGCGGGTTGGTCACCAACGCCGCCTTCTTGCGGGCGTAGCCGCCCCAGAGCAGGAAGACCACGCGCTGGTCGAGCCCGTCGAGCGCCCGGATGGTGGCGTCGGTGAACTCCTCCCAGCCCTTGTTGGCGTGCGAGCCGGGCGTGGCCTGCCGGACGGTCAGCACCGAGTTGAGCAGCAGGACGCCCTGCGCGGCCCAGCCGTCGAGGTTGCCGCTGCGCGGCTTCGGCACGCCCAGGTCCTCGCCCAGTTCCTTGAAGACGTTGCGCAGCGACGGCGGGACGGCCACCCCCTCGCGCACGCTGAAGCTCAGCCCGTGCGCCTGGCCCGCCTTGTGGTACGGGTCCTGCCCGAGGATCAGCACCCGGGTGTCGCCCGGCCCGCACAGCCGGTAGGCGGAGAACAGGTCCTCCAGCGGCGGGAAGACAGTGGCTGTCGCGTATTCCCGGGCGACGAACTCGGCCAGCGCCGCGGTGCGGGCCGGATCGAGGTGGGGGGTGAGCACAGCACGCCAGTCCTCCGGCAGCAGGGCCGGCAGGTCCAGGGTGGGGGCGTCGGGCATCGGCAACCTCTCCTAGTCGGTCGCCCTCTTCATACCAGCCTCGACCGACACTCCCGGGCGGCGGCGGTCCGGGCACTGGCGGGAAAAGTTACCGGAGCGTAACCTACTGGCAAGTTACTTGCGCCACACCACCACTGCTAGCTTGCATCCACCACCATCGATGCTCGCTAGGAGTGCCCGTGAGCAGGAGAAACACCCGTCCCCGCACGCCCTCCGCTGCCCTCTCCCCCCGCCGCGCGATCGGCCTCCGGATGCTGGCCGTCGCCGCGGCGGCAGCCACCTACCTGGCCGGATCCGGCGCAACCGCAGCCGTAGCCGGAACCACGCCGGTGGTCTCCCGAGGCGTGACGATCCCCGCCTTCTACCAACCGCCCGCCGACCTGCCCGCCGCCAACGGCACGCTGATCCGCACCGAGCCGCTGCCGCTCGGCCTGAGCATCCCCGGGCTCGACGGCCGCCCGATGCCCGGCACGGCCACCCGGCTGATGTACCGGTCCACCGACTCCAACGGCCAGGCCGTCGGCGTGACCGGCGCCTACATCGAACCGTGGGCGCAGTGGCGGGGCACCGGGCCGCGTCCGCTGGTGGCCCTCGCCTCCGGCACCATGGGGCAGGGCGACCAGTGCGCGCCCTCGTTCGCCCTGCAACACCCGCTCACGCTCACCGGCGACACCCTGTCCGTCGGCTACGAGGCGCTGGCCGTCTACCGCCTACTCGCCACCGGCGCCGCCGTCGTGGTCACCGACTACGTCGGTCTGGGCGCGACCGACCGGCTGCACACCTACGTCAACCGGCTCGACGAGGGGCGGGCCCTGCTCGACGCGGCCCGCGCCGCCCGCGCCGTGCCGGGCGCGTCGGTCACCGCCCAGTCCCGGGTCGGCCTGTACGGCTACAGCCAGGGCGGCGGCGCCAGCGCCGCGGCAGCCGAACTCCAGCCCACGTACGCACCCGACGTGCCGCTGGCCGGCACCTACGTCGGTGCGCCGCCGGCCGACCTGACCGCCGTCCTCGGCGGCATCGACGGCAGCGCGCTGGCGGGAGCGCTGGGCTGGTCGCTCAACGGATTCGCCCAGTCCGACCCGGCGGTGCGGGACGTCATCGAGGCGAACGTCAACGACGCCGGCCGGGCGGCGCTCACGGACACCTCGACCATGTGCGTCGGTGACGCGATCCTGCGGTACGCGTTCACCAGGAGCAGCAGATGGATCACCGGCGGCCGGTCCCTCACCGCCGTCATCGCCGCCTCCCCCGAGGCGAGCGCCGTGCTCGACCGGCAGCGCATCGGCACGCTCAAGCCGGCCGGCCCGGTACGCGTGGCCACCGGCGTCCAGGACGACATCGTGCCGCACCGGCAGGCCCGCCAACTGGCTGTCGACTGGTGCCGCAAGGGCGCCAACGTGACCTACCAGGCCGTCAGCCTGCCCAACCTCGGGGACAAGCTCCTCACCAATCACCTGGCGCCGCTCATCACCGACCAGGGTGACGCGGTGGCCTGGCTGACCGACCGGCTCGCCGGTCGCACTGCCTACTCCAACTGCTGGACGATGCCACTCCAGCCCTAGGACAGTTCGGCGACCCGGGCGGCCCAGTCGCCGCCGACCGGCTCCAGCGTGACCGCCCGGGTGTCGTCGTCCCGCCGGTCGATGCGGACCCGCAGGTGCGCGTCGGTCAACTGCTCGACCATCCCCTCGCCCCACTCCACCACGGTGACCGCCTCGTCCACCGAGGCGTCCAGGTCGAGGTCGTCGATCTCCGCCCGCGGGTCGGCGGCCTCGCCCAGGCGGTACGCGTCGGCGTGCACGAGCGTCACCCGGCCGCCCCGCGCCGGGTCGGGCCGGTGCACCCGGGCGATGACGAAGGTGGGCGAGGTGATGTCCCCGCGTACGCCCAGGCCGGCGCCGATGCCCTGGGTCAGCGCGGTCTTGCCGGCCCCGAGCGGCCCGCTGAGCAGCAACAGGTCGCCGGCGCGCAGCACACCGGCCAGCCGCCGCCCGAACTCGTGGGTGTCGTCGACTGTCTTCAGCTCCACGATCACCGTCATAGCGAATCCAGGAACCTCTCCAGCGCCGTGTTCACCTCGTCTGCGTGCTCCAACATCACCACGTGCCCGCTGTCGTGGATCTTCACGAACTCGGCGTGCGGCAGCCGGCGGACGAGCTCCTCGGAGTGCGTCACCGGCGTGATCATGTCCTTGTCCCCCACGATCACCAGCACCGGCGCGCCGGCCAGCGCGGCCAGCGCGGGGAACCGGGAGTGGGTGACGATCGTGCGCAGGTAGCGGGTGACGGTGTCGGCCGAGGTGCGCGAGTTCATCATCTCGACGTACGACACCAGGGCCGGGCTCGGCTTCGAGGTGCCGAAGCCGTACTTGCGGGTGAGCAGCCAGGCCACGTTCGCCGTCGACCGGCGGGCCCGATCGATCACCGTGCCGCCGTACCGGGTGGCGTTACTCATCATGTAGAGCACCGGCGAGCCGACGCGCCCGAGCAGCGCGGGCGCCACCAGCTTGGCCTCCGCCGCCAGGCCGCCCGAGGTGGCCATCAGCACGGTGCCGACCACGCGGTCACCGAACAGCTCCGGGTACAGCTCGGCCAGCGCCATGATCGTCATGCCGCCCATCGAATGCCCGACCAGCACCAGCGGGCCGTCCGGGGCCACCTCGTCGAGCACCCGGCGCAGCGTGCGACCCAGCGCGGTCAGGTCGTACTCCCCGCTCTCCAGCCGGCCGGAGCGGCCGTGCCCCGGCTGGTCGTACGCGACCACCCGGTAGTCGCCGCGCTCGGCGAGCCGCTTGCGCTGGAAGTGGAACGTGCCCATGTCCAGGCAGAACCCGTGCACCAGCACCACCGTCGGGTGCCCGGCGACCGGTCGGGTCGGCTCGACCACCTCCACGTGGATGTCGGTGCCGTCCGGCATCTCCAGCCGGTACGCCTCGTCGTGGCGCTGCTCGCCGAAGACCTCGCCGGCGTACCGGTCGGCCGGGTCGTTCTTGAGCCGGCGGACCAGCACCCGCTCGCCGACCACGCCCGCGGCGAGCCCGGCGGCGGCCACGCCGACCAGGCCGGCCACCTTCCCGGCGGCGGTACGCGGACGCGGCAACCGGACGTTCACGCGCGCTCGCCGTCGTAGACCCGGGGCACCCGCACGCCACCGAAGCGGGTCACGATCTCGTAGTTGATCGTGCCGACCGCCTCGGCCCAGTCGTCGGCGGTGGGCTCGCCGTCCGCGCCGCTGCCGAACAGCGTCGCCACGTCGCCCGCGGCCACCTCGTCGTCGCCGCAGTCGACCACGAACTGGTCCATGCAGACCCGGCCGGAGATGGTCCGGCGCTTGCCGGCGAGCTGCACCGGGCCGGTGTTGGAGGCGTGCCGGGGCACCCCGTCGGCATAGCCGAGCGGCACCACAGCGAGGTTGGTCTCCTGCTCGGTGAGGTAGGTGTGCCCGTAGGAGACACCGGTGCCGGCCGCTACGCGTTTGGTGAGCATCACCCGGGCGCGGGCGGTCATGGCGGGACGCAGACCGAACTGCTCGCCCGCGACCGGCGACAGGCCGTAGACGGCGATGCCGGGGCGGACCAGGTCGAAATGGGTGTCCGGCCGGGTGAGCGTGGCGGCCGAGTTGGCCAGGTGCCGATAGCGCGGACGCAGACCGGCGCGGGCCACCATCTCCAGCCCTTCCTGGAAGACGGCGAGCTGGCGGCTGGTGGTGGGGTGGCCGGGCGAGTCCGCGTACACGAAGTGGCTCCACACGCCGACCACCTCGACCAGGCCTTCGGCCTGGGCCTTCGCGGCGGCCTCCAGCAGCGTCGGCCAGTCCGCGACGGTGGCGCCGCCCCGGGCCAACCCGGTGTCGATCTTGAGATGCAGCCGGGCCGCGCGGCCCGCCCGGCGGCTCGCCTCGACCATCTCGTCGAGCTGGGCGAGGCTGGCGCAGCCGAGGTCGACCCCGACGGTGATCACGTCGTGCAGCGGCAGACCGGGGTCGAGCAGCCAGGCCAGCACCGGCGCGGTGATGCCCGCCTCGCGCAGGCGCAGCGCCTCGTCGAGCGTGCAGACGCCCAGTTGGTCCGCGCCCGCGTCGAGCGCCGCGCGGGCGGCCGGCACCATGCCGTGGCCGTACCCGTCACCCTTGACCACCGCCATCAGCTCGGCGCTGGTGCCGGCCTTGAGCCGGGTCACGTTCTCCCGGATCGCGTCCAGGTCGACGCGCACCTCCGACTGCCACATGTCCTCAGCCTACTTCCGTCAATGATCATCAGAGCGGCGAGCCGGATGGGCGGCGCCCTCGCTACCTGACGTCGCCGCCCGGATCAGCCCAGCCGGGCCAGTACCGGACGCAACGCGGCGGCCACGTCGGGCGCGGTCACCGGACCGCCGCGCGCCGCCTCCCGGCCGGCCAGCCCGTGCAGGTACGCCGCCGCGGCGGCGGCCCGCTCCGGCGCCAGCCCGGCGGCGAGCAGCGAGCCGAGCAGCCCGGCCAGCACGTCACCGGTGCCTCCGGTGGCCAGTGCCGGGGTGCCGGTCGGATTCACGTACGCGCGGCCGTCGGGCGTGCCGATGACCGTGCGGTCCCCCTTGAGCAGCACCACCGCGTTCATCCAGGCGGCCAGCCGCAGCGCGGCGGCGACCCGGTCCTCCCCCGGCATCTCGCCGCAGAGCCGGGCGAACTCCCGGTCGTGCGGCGTCACCACTATCGGCGCGTCCCGGCCGCGCAGCCGGTCGGCCAGCTTGCCGTCCACCAGCAGCGTCAGGGCGTCCGCGTCGAGCACCACCGGCACCGGCGCGGCCAGCACCGCGCGCAGTTCGGCCGCGGACTCCTCGCCGGTGCCGAGCCCGGAGCCGCAGACCCACGCCTGCACCCGGCCGGCATCGGCGACCCGGCCGGTGGCGATCACCGACGGGTGCTGGTGCAGCACCTCGCCCTTGGCGCTCCCGGCGTAGCGGACCAGGCCGGTGGGACCGGCGAGCGCACCGGCGACCGAGAGCACCGCCGCGCCCGGGTAGGTGGCCGAGCCGGTGGCCACGCCGACGACGCCCCGGGAGTACTTCTCCGAGGACGCGCCGAGCGCCGGCCACCAGTCGGCCACGTCCGTCCGCTCGATCACCTGGAGCGCCGGAGTGCCACGCAGCCAGGGCGTCAGCCCGATGTCGACCAGCTCGACCTCTCCGGCCAGCTCGGCGGCCGGACCGACGACCAGGGCCGGCTTGAGCGCGCCGAAGGCGACGGTCACGTCGGCGCGCACCGCGCGGGGCCGCCCCGAGTCGGTGAGCGGGACGTGGCCAGTGTCGACGGCGACGCCGCTCGGCACGTCGACAGCGACCACCGTGGCGGGCGTGCCGTCGCGCCCACGCTGCCCGGTCAGGCTCGCGGCCAGCTGCTCTGCCGTCTCCCGCAGCCCGCCGGTGCCGCCGATGCCCACGATGCCGTCGAGCACCAGGTCGACCACCGCGGGTGGCCGGTCGGCCACCCGCCCCCCGGCGGCGCGCAGGGCGGTCAGGCCCTCGGCGTGCGCCCGGCCCGGCGTGAGGAGCAGCGCGGTCACCGCCGCGCCCCGGCGGGCCAGGTGCGCGCCCGCGTAGAGGGCGTCACCGCCGTTGTCGCCGGACCCGACGAGCAGCAGCACCCGGGCTCCGTAGACGCCACCCCGGTCGCCGAGCGACAACGCGCAGCGGCGGGCCAGCCCGGCCGCGGCCCGCTGCATCAGCGTGCCGGGCGGGAGGGTGGCCATCAGGCCCGCTTCCGCCGCGCGAACGTCGGCGACCCGCCACACCCGTCTCATGCCACCCCACCCCGTTCGTCGCGCCGGCTCAGCTTCCGCCCGCGGCTCCCCCGATCACGGCCTCAGCCTACCGGCGGTACGCGGCCCGGACCGGCTGACGGAGCGCCCCTGTGGATAACCCGGAACGTTGTCCACAGGGGTCGGCGGACGCTGTCCAGTGCCGCCTAGCCTCCCGGTGTCCGGGGCCGGCCGGTGGTGCCGGGCGAGGGAGGGCACGTGGTGGAGAAACCGTTCGACGTCGACCCGGGGCTGCTGCGCACGGTGGCGCGCGAGCTGGCCGACGACGCGTACCGACTGGCCAGCGGGCCGGGTGCGGCGCCGGAGTCGTTGCTGGTGGCGGCGCCGGACGGCTGGCGCTCCGGGACGGCGCTGGCCGACCTGGAGGCGGCGGTGCGGCGCTGGTCCGGCGCGCTCGGCACCCGGGTGGCCGACACCGCCGAGGCGTTGCGTCGCGGGGCGGACGGCTACGAGGCGGCGGACGAGCGCGCCGCCCGTCGGCTCGCCGGGGTGCTCCGGTGAACGGCGGCGCCGCCGACGTGCCGGCCGGTTACGCGCAGCTCTGGCGGGCCGACCCGGCCTCCTGGCTCACCGCCGCGACGGCATGGCGGGGACTCGCCGGGCCGGTACGGCGGCGCGCCGACGCGCTGGCCACCCGGATCGGCACGCTCCGCCCCGGGTGGTCGGGTACGGCCTCGACGGCGGCACAACGGCGGATCGGGGACCTGCGCACCGAGCTCACCGACGTGCTGCCGGCGTTGTTCGAGGTCGACCAGGTGCTCGCCGAGTTCGGCGCGCGCCTGGGCGCGGCGAAGGCCCGGCTCGGCGCCGAGGTGGCCCGCGCCGAGTCCGGTGGCCTGCTCGTGGACCGCACCGGAGCGGTCCGGCCCGATCCGGCCCGGCCGGTGGCGCGGGCCGGGCCGGCGGTGGTCGACGCGCGGGCCGGGATCCGGGGCGCGCTCACGCTCGCCGGGGCCGCCGACCGGGAGGCGGCCGTCCGGCTGGCGGAACTGACCACCGCGGCGGTGACCGGCTGGGTCAGCGTCCCGTCCGCGTGGCGGCCGGGCCCCGGTGCCGGGCCGGCCGAGGTGAGCCGCTGGTGGGCGGCGCTGAGCGCGGCCGAGCGGCGCTGGCTGGTGGGGCGGGAACCGGATCGAATCGGCCGCCTCGACGGGTTGCCGGCCGCCGCGCGGGACCAGGCCAACCGGCTGCTGCTCGGCCAGCGGCGGGAGCAGCTGCGCGTCCGGCGGCTCGCGCTGCTGCGCCCGCTTCCGGCCGGCCCGTTGGAGGCGTCCCGGCGGGTCCGGCTGGCCGGTGTCGAGGCGGCGTTACGCGGGCTGGACGGGCTCGGCGAGCGGCTGGCGTCGGGCGGGACGCCCCGGGCGTACCTGCTGGGGCTGGACCCGGCCGGCGACGGCCGCGCGGTGGTGGCGCTCGGGAACCCGGACCGCGCCGCCTCGGTGCTCACCTACGTCCCGGGCATGACCTCGGATCTCGCCGACGCCCCGGCCGAGCTGGGCCGGGCGGCCCGGGTGCTGCGGCGGTGCGCGGCGCTCGGGCCGGGCGACGAGGTGGCGGCGGTGCTCTGGCTGGACTACGACGCGCCGGACTTCCTCACCGACGCGGCCGGCACCCGGCAGGCCGAGGAGGCCGGTCCGGCGCTGCACCGGTTCCAGGAGGGGTTGCGGGCCGCGCACGAGGGCCCGCCGGCCCGGCAGACGGTTCTCGGGCACAGCTACGGCTCGCTCGTGGTCGGCGCCGCCGCCCGCGACCACGGGTTGAGCGCTGACGCCCTGGTCTTCGTGGGCTCCCCGGGAGTCGGCGTGGACCACGCCGCCGACCTGCGGATGCCCGCCGGCCAGGTCTGGTCGTCGACCGCGCCGGACGACGTGATCCGGCTGGCGCGCCCGCCGGACGAGCTGGCCCGCCGCGCGCTCCTGGCGGGTACGCCGCTCGGTCCGGCGCTCGCCGCGCTGGACGGGCACGGCGAGCGCCTCTGGTTCGGCGCCGACCCGAGCGCGCCGGGCTTCGGCGGCCGGCGCTTCCCGAGCGCCCCGCACGGCCACACCGGCTACTGGGATCCGGACAACCCGGCGCTGGACGGCATGGCCCGGATCGTGCTGGGCCGGTGACCGGCGCCCCCTCCGGCAGCCGCCCGCAGCCTTCCGGCGACCGCCCGCGAGGCAGGCCGGCAACGGCGCGGTCCCTCCGCCCGGTGAAGGGGCGGAGGGACCGTGGACGAGACCGGGCTACTCGACGGTGACCGACTTGGCCAGGTTCCGGGGCTGGTCGACGTCGTGCCCGCGGGCGGCGGCGATCTCGGCGGCCAGCACCTGTAGCGGCACGGTGGTCACCAGCGGCGCCAGCAGCGTCGGCGTACGCGGCACGTAGATCAGGTGGTCGGCGTAGCGGACCACGGCCTGGTCGCCCTCCTCGGCGATCACGATGGTGCGGGCGCCGCGGGCGCGTACCTCCTGGATGTTGGAGACGACCTTGTCGTGCAGCATGCCCCGGCCGACCGGGGAGGGCACGATGCAGATCACCGGGGTGCCCTTGTCGATCAGCGAGATCGGGCCGTGCTTCAGCTCGCCGGCGGCGAAGCCCTCGGCGTGCATGTACGCCAACTCCTTCAGCTTCAGCGCGCCCTCCAGCGCCACCGGGTAGCCCACGTGCCGGCCGATGAACAACACCGTCGGCTCGGACTTCAGCTCGCGGCCCAGCTCGCGGACCGGCTCGATGCGGTCCAGCAGCTCCCGCAGCTTGCCCGGCATCTCCTGGAGCTGGGCCACCACAGCGCCCACCTCGTCGGCGAACTTGATGCCGCGCACCTGGGCCAGGTGCAGGCCGATCAGGTAGCAGGCGACGACCTGGGTGAGGAACGCCTTGGTGGAGGCGACAGCGATCTCCGGCCCGCCGTGGGTGTAGAGCACCGCGTCGGACTCGCGCGGGATGGTCGAGCCGTTGGTGTTGCAGATCGCCAGCACGCGGGCCTTCTGCTCCTTGGCGTGGCGCAGCGCCATCAGCGTGTCCATCGTCTCGCCGGACTGCGAGATCACCACGATCAGCGTGGACCGGTCCAGCACCGGGTCGCGGTAGCGAAACTCGCTGGCCAGCTCCACCTCGCAGGGGATGCGGGTCCAGTGCTCGATGGCGTACTTGGCGACCAGGCCGGCATGGTAGGAGGTGCCGCAGGCGACGATGAAGATCTTGTCGACGTCGCGCAGGTCCTGCTCGCTGAGGCGGACCTCGTCGAGGGCGATCTCGCCGGTCTCGGTGAGCCGGCCCAGCAGCGTGTCGGCGATGGCCTGCGGCTGCTCCTCGATCTCCTTGAGCATGAACCAGTCGTAGCCGCCCTTCTCGGCGGCTGACGAGTCCCAGTCGATGTGGAAGTCCGTGCCGCTCGCCGGCTGACCGGCGAAGTCGGTGATGTCGATGCTGTCCGGCGTGATCAGGACGATCTGGTCCTGCCCCAGCTCGACCGCGTCCCGGGTGTGCTCGATGAACGCGGCGACGTCGCTGGCCAGGTAGTTCTCGCCGTCGCCCCGGCCGACCACCAGCGGCGAGTTGCGCCGGGCGCCGACCACCGCGCCGGGGATGCCGGCGTCGACGGCGAGCAGCGTGAACGCGCCCTCCAGGCGCCCGCAGACCACGCGCATGGCGGCGGTGAGGAGCTGCGGGCTGTCGGTCTCACCGACCGCGCGCAGGTCGGCCAGCGCGCGGGCGATCAGGTGCGCGGCGCATTCGGTGTCGGTGTCGCTGGCGAACTCGACACCCTCGTCCTCCAGCTCGGCGCGGAGCTTCGCGAAGTTCTCGATGATGCCGTTGTGGATCACCGCGACCCGGCCGTCCGGGGAGAGGTGCGGGTGGGCGTTGCGGTCGGTCGGGCCGCCGTGCGTGGCCCAGCGGGTGTGGCCGATGCCGGTGGTGCCGTCGCCGATGCCGATCGGGCTGGCGGCGCAGTCCTCGGGGTTGTCCGCCGCCCGCTCGGAGAGGACCTTCTCCAGGTTCGCGAGCTTGCCGGCCTTCTTCTCGATCAGCAGCTCGTCCTCGCAGACCACGGCGACACCGGCCGAGTCGTAGCCGCGGTATTCGAGCCGCCGCAGTCCGTCGAGCACGATGCCGAGCGCCGGGCGGGCGCCGGCGTAACCCACGATTCCACACATGGTCCGCAGCCTAACCGAGTTTCGCTCATCGCGCGTGCTCGGAAGGCGGGTTAACGAACACTGAATTTGAGCGAACCGGACGCCGGGACGACCATTGCCGGACAAGGCCACCATACGGGTCGTTCGGACCCTCCCGGACCGGTCCGGGACGCGGCACGCGGACCGTCGGCCGGGACCGCACCGTGGCCCGCGCCGCCTACATTGAGGCCGGGTGCCCGTCCCCCGGGCCCACCGTCCCGCAGTCGTCCGCGCCTTACCCCTGTGAGCTGAGCCGATGTCCGAGACGACCCCCACCCCCGAGCCGGCCGCCGGGCCGGTCGACCCGACCGCCCCGCAGCCCTCCATGTGGACGCCGCCGGACCCGCTGGCCGCTCCGCAACCCTGGGCTCCGCCCGAGCCCTGGTCGCCGTCCCCGGCTCCGGCCCCCTGGCCGGAGCCGGGCCCGGAGAGCCCGCCCGGAACCGACCCCGCCACCTCCCCGGGCGGCGCGGTGGCCGAACCCGCCGACCCCGCCGAACCAGCTAAACCGGCCGAACCGGCGAAACCAGCCAGACCGGTGGAACCGGCGAAGCCAGCCGAAGCAGCGAAACCGGCCGCCCCGGTGGAAGCGGTGGAACCGGCGAAACCGGCCGAGCCGTCGCGTCCGGCCGTCCCGGCGGGCTCCGGCAATCCGCAGTCGTCAGTTGTCCGGGGCGCACCCGGTTGGCCGTTCCGGCCCGGCGCCTCGGGCGTACCCGGCTCGTCGGCGCGGCCGGGCCGGGTGCCCGGCTCCCTCCCGCCGCTGTACGCGCATCCCGCCCCGCCGACCCGCCGCAGCGGCGGTAGCTGGGCGTTCGGCATCGTCACCGTCCTGGCGATCCTCGCCGTCGGCCGCATCTGGATGTTCTACATCAACAGCCCCATCAACGGCGGGACAGCCCCGGGCGGGAGCTACGACGCCCCGACGCCGGTGCGGTCCAGCGAGCGGGCCGTCACGCCGGAGCGTCGGTTCTCGACGCCGGCGACCACACCGTCCGGCGGTCCCGGCCGGTTCACAGTGCTGTACGAGGTCACCGGCACGGCCCGTGAGGCGGTGGTGCTGTTCCACGACGCCGACGCCAAGTTCCTCCAGCCCGACAACGTGGCCATGCCCTGGCGGCTGAAGTTCACCACCAACAACCGCGACCAGGTGCGGCTCGTCGCCACCTCGATCGGCTCGGGCAACGTGACCTGCCAGATCACCATCGACGGCCAGGTGGTCGTCAGTCACTCGGGCCGGTACGGCGTGGACTGCTTCATCCCGTGAGCCGTCTTCATCCCGTGAGCCGTCGGCGGCGGGTCGTAGGGTGGGCGCCGTGACAACCACCGATCCGCTCGTGGCCCGGATGCGGCCGTTCGGCACCACCGTGTTCGCCGAGATGTCCGCGCTGGCCGTGCGTACCGGCGCGGTCAACCTGGGGCAGGGCTTCCCGGACACCGACGGCCCGCCGGAGATGCTCGCCGCCGCCGCCGAGGCGCTGCGTACCGGCCACAACCAGTACCCGCCCGGTCCGGGGATCCCCGTGCTGCGCGCCGCCGTCGCCGCCCACCAGCGGCGGTTCTGGGGCCTGGAGTACGACCCGGACGGCGAGATCGTGGTGACGGCCGGCGCCACCGAGGCGGTCGCGGCGAGCATCCTCGCGCTCTGCGAGCCGGGTGACGAGGTGATCTGCTTCGAGCCGTACTACGACTCGTACGCCGCCTCGATCGCGCTCGCCGGTGCGGTGCGCCGCCCGGTGACGCTGCGTCCCGGTGCCGACGGCCGGTACACCTTCGACCCGGACGCGCTGCGCGCCGCGTTCGGGCCTCGTACCCGGCTGGTGCTGCTGAACTCGCCGCACAACCCGACCGGCAAGGTCTTCACCGCCGACGAGCTGACAACGGTCGCCGAGCTGTGCCGGGAACACGACGTGTACGCGGTCACCGACGAGGTCTACGAGCACCTGGTCTTCACCGACGCCGCCGAGCCGCACGTGCCGCTCGCCACGCTGCCCGGCATGCGGGAGCGGACGCTGCGCATCTCGTCGGCCGGCAAGACGTTCTCCTGCACCGGCTGGAAGGTCGGCTGGGTGAGCGGGCCGGCGCCGCTGGTGGCCGCCGTGCTGCGGGTCAAGCAGTTCCTGACGTTCGTCAACGCCGGGCCGCTGCAACCCGCGGTCGCGGTGGCGCTCGGGCTGCCGGACGCGTACTTCACCGGGTTCCGGGACGACATGCAACGTCGGCGGGACCAGCTCGTCGCCGGGCTCGCCGACGCCGGGTTCAGCGTGCTCACGCCGGAGGGGACCTACTTCGTCACCGCCGACGTCACGCCGCTCGGCGGCCGGGACGGGTTGGAGTTCTGCCGGGCGCTGCCGGAGCGCTGCGGCGTGGTGGCGGTGCCGACGCAGGTGTTCTACGACGACGTGGCGGCCGGCCGGCACCTGATCCGGTTCGCGTTCTGCAAGCGGCCGGAGGTGCTGGCCGAGGCGGTGGCCCGGCTGCGGCGGATCCGGAAAGACGGATGAGCGACGGGTACACCGCGCGGCTGCGACGGCTCGCCGCCCAGCGCCGCAGCGACACGATGCTCTCGGGCGTACGCCCGGCATCGGTACGGGAGCAGCTCACCGCGCTCGGCGCGACGGCCGGTGACGACCTGCCCGACCTGTACGGCGAGGGCGGACCCGTGGCCGAGCTGGAGTTGCGGTATGCGCGGGCCTGGCGGCACCGCTACGGCGGCACGCTGTTCCAACAGTGGCCGGCGGCGCTGGCCGCCCTGCCCGGCGCCCGGGTGTACCCGGCGCCGCCGCACACCCACCAGTTCCGGTTCTGGCTGCCGTATCCGGCGGCGGCGCTGGACGCGGCCAACCTCGCCCTGGCCGAGGAGGAGCGAGCCTGGTTCGTCGGCGGCTGGCGGGACACCGACGTGTCCGGGCTGGCGCTGGCCGAAGTGACGGTGGCGGGGCCGGCGCGGGAGCTGGACGCCGACGCGGTGGCCGACCTGGCCGCCCGCTTCCTGCGCCGGGTACGCACGACCTGATCGCGCCGCCTGTCCACCTTGCCGCCGTGGCTACCGACGCACCGGCCGGCCGTTCCCATGCCACCGTCCGGGCCGGCGGGCGCGTCGAGCCGGTCGCTCAGCCCGCGGCCCGCGCGGCGCCGGGTTCCGGCCGGTCCGCGGCCGACCGCCCAGGCACGCCGTTCCCGCTGGACGCCGCCGCGGCGAGACCGGCGAGGGTGACGCCGTCGTCGGCGAGCAGCGCCGCCTCCGCGTCGTCCACGAAGGCCAGGTCGGCCTCGACGTGCCGGATGGCGGCCGAGAGCAGCAGCCGGACCACGGGGTCGTCGGCGTGCCGGCGCGATCCGTCGAGGTTGCGCAGCTCCCGCATGAGATGGCCGCGTTGGTTGGCCAGCACGAGCCGGACGGTCTCTGCCGCGCCGGAGCGGGCGGCGGAGGTCACCTTGAGGAAGAAGTCGTCCCGGAAACCGCCGCTGCGCGGGCTGGGCTCGGACAGCCAGCGGTCGAGTTCGGCCCGGCCGTCGAGGGTGATCTCGTAGACCACCCGGTCGGGCTTGACCGGCTGGGGCTGCCGCTCGGCCACCACCAGTCCGTCCCGGGAGAGACGGTCGAGGATCTGGTAGAGGTGCCCGATGTTGAGCGGCCCCCACTGCGGCCCGACCGCCGCCTCGAAGGCGCCCTTCAGCTCGTAGCCGTGGCTGGGGCCCCGGGCCAGCAGGGCCAGGACCGCGTGCTGGATAGCCACAGTCGTCTCCGATCCGGTTCGGACAGGCACCCGGGCGGGGCCTTGCATTGTCACAATGTATCGCGCACAGTGTGCTCAGCACACGGGGAGGCGCGATGGTCGGGTTCATCTGGGGTCAGCTTCGCGGCCGGGCCGGACGGTCGGTCGCGCTGCTGGCCGGCGTGCTGGTGGCCACCACCGGCTTCGTGGTCCTCACCGGCGCCACGACCACCTCCCGCCTCGCCGTCACCGGCGCGGTGGAACGCCAGACCCGCGCCGCCTACGACATCCTGGTGCGGCCCAAGGGCACCCGCACCCCGTTGGAGTCCGAACGCGGGCTCGTCCGGCCCAACTACCTGTCCGGCACCTACGGCGGAATCACCACCGCACAGTACGACCAGGTCAGGGCCATCGAGGGAGTCGACGTCGCGGCCCCGATCGCCATGCTCGGCTACTCCACCACCTCCATCGCGATGTCACTGGACGTGACCGCGACGGTGGATCCGTCCCTCGACCGGCAACTCATCCGGATCGACCGCGAGTTCCTCGCCGAACGCGGCCTCAGCCATGCCGCCGCCGAACCGACATACGTGTACGTCACCACCCGCCCGCTGGCCTACCCGGTCACCGGCGACCAGTACTACCCGGACGCGGTCCGGTACACCGACGGGCGGACGTACGACACCAACGACTGCGGGCTGCTGCCCCGCGAGGTGCTGCCCGGTGGGCGTACCGCACCCATCTGCGACCTGCGGGGCGAACTGCTGCACGACCTCAGCGACCGGCGGATCTGGCAGGTCGAGGCGTTCCGGATGCTGCCCGGCGGTCGTTTCGAACGGCCGGACGTGCGGTCGCCCGCCACCGCCGGCGAGTCGCTCGCGCCGCTGTCCCGCCTGACCGTGACCGTGCGCCTCACCGTGCCGTTCCTGCTCGCCGCCGTCGACCCGGCCGCCGAACAGGAGCTGGTGGGCCTGGACGACGCGGTGGTCGACGGCCGGCCGCTCACCGCCGCCGAGACCACCGTGGTGGCCAGGTTGGGCGGTGGGCTGTCCAGCCGGACCGTGCCGGTGCTCGCCACCAGCCGGCCGTTCCTCGACGGCGCGGTCCGGGCCACGTTCACCCGCACCCGGCTCGACGCGAGCATCGCCGGCGTCCCGCCACGGGAACTGGCACAACGGCTGCGCGGTCTGCCGTCCACCGCGGCCGGCGGCGCGGAACGCGACGCGGTGAGCGCGTACCGGTCGCAGCTCGCCGCCGGGCTCGGACCCGACGCCTGCTGCCACGGCCAGCTCCAGGTCGTCGTGCAGCCGGGGCAGGCGACGTACGACCGGATGCCCGACGGCAGCCTGCGGGTCCGCCCGGTCACCGCCGACCCCGCCGTGTACGGCAGCTCGCGGGACCTGGTCACCATGCCCCGCCCATGGCTCAGCGAGGACACCGGCCACCGCCCGTTGACCTCGTTGCGGCTCGGCACCGGCAGACAGGACGTCCGGCAGTGGAAGGCCGTCGGGCTGTTCGACCCGGAGAAGCTCACCGGCTTCAGCGACGTGGGCAGGGTGCCGCTGGAGACGTACGAGCCGCCGCGTGCCGAGGGTGCGGACGCGCGCAGCCGGGACGCGCTCGGCGGACGGCCGCTGGAGCCCAGCGGCAACCCGTCCGGTTACCTGTCCGCGCCCCCACTGCTGCTCACCAACCTGGCCAGCCTGCCCGGGCTGCTCGCGGCCGGCAACAGCCCGCAACGCGCCGCCCCGATCAGCGCGATCCGGGTCCGGGTGGACGACGTGGACGGCTACAGCGAGCGCGCCGCCGAGCGGGTCCGGCTGACCGCCGAGCGGATCGCCGTGGCCACCGGTCTCGACGTGGACATCACCCTCGGCTCCTCCCCCGCCCCGCAGACAGTCGACCTGCCCGCGGGCGACTTCGGCCGCCCCGGCCTGCGACTGGCCGAGAACTGGTCGGCGCTCGGTGTCGCGTCGGTCATCACCAGGGCGGTCGACCGCAAGAGCGCCGTGCTGTTCGCCCTGGTGCTGGTGGTCTGCGCCCTGTTCCTCGGCAACGCGGTCACCGCGGCGGTCCGGGACCGCCGTTCCGAGCTCGCCGTCCTCGCCTGTCTCGGCTGGTCGGCCCGGCGCATCGGAGCGCTCGTCCTCGGTGAGGTCGCCGTTCTGGGCCTGGTCGCCGGGCTCCTCGCCGTCGGTCTCGCGGCACCCCTCGGCCGCGCCCTCGGCATTGGCGTCGACTGGCGGCAGGCGCTGCTCGCCGTACCGGTGGCGTTGCTGCTGTCGCTGGCGGCGGGCCTGCCGCCGGCGCTGCGGGCCGCCCGCACCCACCCCGTCGCGGCCCTGCGGCCCCAGGTGGCCGGCGTCTTCCGAGCCCGGCGGGCCCGGACCGTCGCCGGGATGGCCCTGGTCAACCTGGCCCGCACCCCGGGGCGGACCCTGCTGGGCGCCGCCGCGCTGGCCATCGGCGTGGCCGCCCTCACCCTGGTCGCAGCGGTCACCTACGCCTTCCGCGGCGCGGTCGTCGGCAGCCTGCTCGGCGACACCGTGTCGCTGAGTGTGCGCGGCGCCGACACCCTCGCCGCGGCGGCCACCGTGCTGCTGGGTGCCGCCGCCGTCGCCGACGTCCTCTACCTGGACATCCGGGATCGCGCCGCCGAGTTGGCCACGCTGCGCGCCACCGGCTGGACCGACGGCGCCCTCGCCCGCCTCGTCGGCTGCCAGGCCCTGTTCCTCGGTGGGATCGGCGCGCTCACCGGGGCCGGTCTCGGGCTCGGCGGAGCGGCCTGGCTGGTGGGTGAGGTGCCCTCCGCCCTGGTCACCGTCGCGGCTGTGGTGGCCGGGGCCGGGGTGGCGGTCACCTGCCTCGCGGCGCTCGTTCCCGCCGCGCTGCTGCACCGCCTGCCCACCGCACGCCTACTGGCAGAGGAGTGACAATGGACCCGACCTCCGGAAGCACGGTGCGCACGGACCGGCTGGTCCGCGAGTTCCGCACCGGCACCGCGCGGCTCACCGCCGTCGACGAGGTCTCCCTGGAGATCGCCGGCGGCTCGGTGGTGGCGCTGACCGGGCCGAGCGGCTCGGGCAAGTCGACGCTTCTGCACCTGATCGGCGCGATCGAGCGGGCCGACCGGGGCAGCCTGACCGTCGACGACGTGGAGGTCACCGCGCTGCGCCGGGGCGCGCTGGCCCGCTACCGGCAGCGGGTCGGGTTCGTGTTCCAGCGGTACCACCTGCTGCCGGCGCTGACGGTGCTCGACAACGTGATCGCACCGGTGCTGCCGCTGCCGGGCCGGGCCGACCACGCCGCCCGCGCCCGGGAACTGCTCGCGGCCGTCGGCCTCCAGGGGCGGGAACGGGCCCTGCCGGCGCAACTCTCCGGCGGTCAGCAGCAGCGGGTCGCCATCGCCCGGGCGCTGATGGGCAGACCACGGCTGCTGCTTGCCGACGAACCCACCGGCAACCTGGACTCCGCCACCGGCGCGCAGATCCTGGACCTGCTCCTCGACCTGCGCGAGCGGCACGGCATGACGATCCTGCTGGCCACGCACGAGCGGGCCATCGCCGCCCGGTGCGACCGCCTGATCCGGCTCGGCGACGGCCGGCTCGTCGAGGACATCGACCTCACCGACGGCGAAGACCCGGCCGAGACGTTCGACCGGGCCTCCCGCCTGCGACTCTGAAGCGGCGCTCCGCGCCCGGTCAGGCGACCGGGCTGGCGGTGCGGACCTGCTCGGCGATGCGCTCGGCGACCTCGCGCGCGGTGTCCTCGGTGGCCGCCTCGACCATGACCCGCACCAGCGGCTCGGTACCGGAGGGGCGCAGCAGCACCCGGCCGGTCTCGCCCAGCTCCGCCTCGGCGCGCTCCACCTCGGCCCGGACCGCGGGTGCGGCGGCGCCGACGGTACGGTCGCCGACCGGCACGTTGATCAGCACCTGGGGCAGCTTGGTGATCACGGCGGCCAACTCGGCCAGCGAGGTGCCGGTGGCGGCCATCCGTGCCATCAGGTGCAGGCCGGTCAGCACGCCGTCGCCGGTGGTGGCGTAGGCGGGCAGCACGATGTGGCCGCTCTGCTCGCCGCCGAGCGCCAGGCCGGAGGCGCGCAGCTCCTCCAGCACGTACCGGTCGCCGACCTTCGTCTCGACCAGCCGGATGCCCTGCTCGGACATGGCCAGCCGGAGACCGAGGTTGCTCATCACGGTGGCCACAAGGGTGTCCTGGGTCAGCTCGCCGGCGTCCCGCATGGCCAGCGCGAGGATCGCCATGACCTGGTCACCGTCGACCTCGTCCCCGTCGGCGGTGACCGCGACGCAGCGGTCGGCGTCGCCGTCGTGGGCGATGCCGAGGTGGGCGCCGTGCTCGACCACCGCGGCGCGCAGCGCGTCGATGTGGTTGGAGCCGCACTCGTCGTTGATGTTGAGCCCGTCCGGCTCGGCGTGGATGGCGATCACCTCGGCGCCGGCCTCCCGGTAGGCGACCGGGGCGACGTCGGCCGCCGCGCCGTTGGCGCAGTCGACCACGACCTTGATCCCGTCGAGGCGGTGCGGCACGGTGCCGACCAGGTGCTGCACGTAGTGGTCGGCGCCGTCGAGCAGGTCGTTGACCCGGCCGACACCGGCGCCGATCGGGCGCTTCCAGGCGGTGGTGGCGTTCGCCTTCACCGCCGCCTCGATCCGCATCTCGATCTCGTCGAGCAGCTTGTGCCCGCCGGCGGCGAACAGCTTGATGCCGTTGTCCGGCATCGGGTTGTGCGAGGCGGAGAGCATCACGCCCAGGTCGGCCTTGATCTCGGCGGTGAGGAACGCCACCGCCGGGGTGGGCAGCACGCCGACCCGGACCACGTTGGCCCCGGCGCTGGTGAGCCCGGCGACCACCGCCGCCTCCAGCATCTCGCCGCTGGCGCGGGTGTCCCGGCCGACCACCGCGAGCGGCGGATGACTCTTGTCGGTCTCGGCCAGCGTGTGCGCCGCAGCCACCGCGACCGCCAGCGCCAACTCCGGGGTGAGATCCGCGTTCGCCCGCCCGCGTACGCCGTCCGTGCCGAACAACCGGCCCATACCCGCCAACCTCCGTGGAACTGCCGATGAGAGGAGAAACGCGGAACGGCCGGTCCGCCTCCCGGGAAGGGAAGGCGAACCGGCCGTCCGTCAGAAGTACAAGACGCTTGTGATGATCAGCGCTTCGAGTACTGGGGAGCCTTGCGGGCCTTCTTGAGGCCGTACTTCTTGCTCTCCTTGACCCGGGCGTCACGGGTCAGGAAGCCGGCCTTCTTCAGGGCCGGGCGGTCGTCGGGCTCGTTGACGATCAGCGCCCGGGCGATGGCGAGCCGCAGCGCGCCGGCCTGGCCGGTGGTGCCGCCGCCACGCAGGTTGGCGATCACGTCGAAGGCCTCGGGCTTCTCGGCGGTGACCAGCGGGTCCTTGATGAGCTGCTGGTGCACCTTGCTCGGGAAGTAGGCCTCGAGGTCGCGGCCGTTGCAGGTGATCTTGCCGGTGCCCGGCACGATCCGGACCCGGACGATGGCTTCCTTGCGCCGACCCACGGTCTGGATCGGGCGGTCACCACGGGGCGCGCGCGCGACGGGCGCCGGCGCCTCGGTGGCCTCGGGGGCGACCTCGGTGGCGGTGATGTCGGTCATGCTGCTTCCTTCGCCCGCGCTCACTGCGCGATCTGCTTGATCTCGAACGGCACCGGCTGCTGCGCGGTGTGCGGGTGCTCGGCACCGGCGTAGACCTTCAGCTTCTTGATCAGCTGACGGCCCAGCTTGTTGTGCGGGAGCATGCCCTTCACGGCCAGCTCGATGGCCCGCTCGGGCCGCTTGGTGAGCAGCTCGTCGTAGCCGACCCGCTTCAGACCACCCGGGTAACCGGAGTGGCGGTAAGCGACCTTGGTCTGACGCTTGTTGCCGGTCAGCGCGACCTTGCCCGCGTTCACGATGACGACGAAGTCGCCCGTGTCGACGTGCGGCGCGAAAGTCGGCTTGTGCTTGCCACGCAGGAGCGTGGCGGCGTGGGTCGCCAGGCGGCCCAGCACGACATCAGAGGCGTCGATGACGTGCCACTGACGCTCGATCTCACCCGGCTTCGGGCTGTACGTACGCACAGGTCTACCTTGTCTCGTCGTCGGTCTGGGGTCGCGCGCCGAGGTGACCGGGAGTTCCCGGCCGGACCAGCGCGCACGAACGACCAAGCGTACCTGAGCGGCACGCCTAAGAATGTCGTACAACAGCAGGCAACGATACCCGGCCGCCCGGTGGCAGGTCAAAACGGGGTCGAGCCGCGCGTGGCCTGCGGGTTCGTCATGGCGCAGGTCACACACCGACCAGCGTACGCGACCCGGGACGCAGGTAGACCACCCAGGTCACCACGAAGCAGAGCGCGTACCAGCCGATGAACGCCAGGTAGGCGGCGTCGGCCGTGCCGGAGGTCAGGAACGACTGCCGGAACGCCACGTTCACCAGCACCCCGCCGGAGGCGCCGACCGCCCCGGCGATGCCGATCACCGCGCCGGCCAGCCGCCGGGAACGCCGCTGCGCCGCCTCCGGGTCGCCGGTCAGCTCCCCCTCCGCGACGGCCCGGGCCCGGAAGATCGCCGGGATCATCTTGTACGTCGAGCCGTTGCCGATCCCGGAGAACACGAACAGCGCCAGGAACCCGGCCAGGTAGAGCGGAAACGACCGGTCCCGGGCGGCGTACAGCACCAGCCCGGCGCCGGCGGCCATCGCCACGAAGTTCCAGAACGTGACGCGGGCCCCGCCCAGCCGGTCGGCGAGCTGACCGCCCACCGGCCGGATCAGCGAGCCGATCAGCGGCCCGAGGAAGGTCAGCCAGGCCGCGTCCACCGGCGTCGGGAACCGGTCGTGGAACTGGAGCTGGAGCACCTGCCCGAAGGCGAAGCCGAAGCCGATGAACGAGCCGAACGTGCCCACGTAGAGCAGCGACATCACCCAGGTGTGCGGCTCGCGGGCGGCCGCGCGCAGCGCGCCCGGCTCGTTGCGCGCCCCCGGCACGTTGTCCAGCCAGCGGGCCGCTGCCAGCGCGGCCAGCACGATCAGCGGCAGATAGACAGCCGGCACGAACCGGGGGTACGCGGCGCCTACGGTCGCCAGCACCGCGAGCCCCACCAGTTGCACGGCCGGTACGCCCAGGTTGCCGCCACCGGCGTTGAGCCCCAGCGCCCGGCCCTTGAGCCGCTCCGGGAAGAACAGGTTGATGTTCGCCATCGAGGAGGCGAAGTTGCCGCCGCCGACGCCGGACAGGCAGGCGAGCACCATCAGCGTGGCGTACGACACCCCGGGCTCGATCAGCAGTGCCATCGGCACCGCCGGCACCAGCAGCAGCAGGGCGCTCACGATGGTCCAGTTCCGGCCGCCGAAGCGCGCCACGGCCAGCGTGTACGGCAGGCGCAGCACCGCCCCCAACGCGGCCGGCACGGCGGTGAGCAGGAACTTCCCGGCCGGGTCGATGCCGTACCCGGGGCCGAGGAACAGCACCATGACCGACCAGAGGCTCCACACCGAGAAGCCGACGTGCTCGGCGAAGATCGAGACGTACAGGTTGCGCCGGGCCACCCGGGCGCCACCGGCGGCCCAGAACGCCGGGTCCTCCGGCCGCCATTCGGTGAGCCGGCCGGCGTCGGCGGCCGGCGGCGTGGTGGGTGCGGAAACGAGCGTGCTCACGGGCGACTCCTCCTCGTCGGCGACGAGGCGACGCTAGGAGCCGGTGGTTTCCCCGGCGTGCCCCGCGCGCGTCGGCCCGGCAACGGAGACCGCACGTCCGCCGGGCGGCACCGGTGAGACGGTCACAACTCCTGGAGAATCCGCAGCGCCCGGCCGACCCGCTGCATGGTCTCGGTGTCGGCCACGTCCACGCACTCGGCGAACCACTTCTTCATCGGTGCGGAGATCCGGTCGGGCATCACCACGTACGCGCCCATCCGCACGGCGAGCGGCGAGTCGCGCAGCAGCGACTCCTCGACCACCTCGGCCACGATCACGATGGGCACCGCGGTGGCGTTGTAGACGTCTGAGCTGATCACCAGACCGAGTCGTTCCCGGGCGCCGGAGATGCGCCAGATCTCGCCTCTACGCAGCACGCGGACGTCCGCCGAACAGGGCGTCGTGGACGAGCGCGACCTCCTGGGCGTCGGCCAGGGAGGCGGCTTCCAGGTCCAGGCCGGCCCGGCCGACCGCGTCGGCGTGCGCGGTGAAGACCTCGCGCAGCGCCTTCTCCCGGGCGGCCTGGTCCATCCAGGCGGAGAGGGAGAGCCCTTCCCGCTTGGCGAACCGGCGTGCCTCCTCGATCGTCTCGTCGGAGAACGACAGCGTCACCTTGGCGGTCATGCCGAGAAGACTACCCAACGGTATGACCGCCAGTCATCCTCGTTCCCGCCGATCAGGGAATCGGGCAGGGCCTTCAGGGCCGCCGACCACCGAACACCGCGAAACGCCACTCCTTGAAGAAGCAGTCCACGTCCACCAGGCCCGCCTCGGCCAGCCAGCGGCACTGCTCGGCCACCGGGGCCGGGCGGTCGTGCCGCATCCGCTCCCGGGCACCGGCGATCTCCTCGGCGTCGGAGCCCATCTCGGTGATCCGCGCCGTCCACACCTCGTCGTAGCGGCGGTCCAGCGCCGGGGTCGGCCCGGCCACCTGCTCGGCGTTGACGAACACCCCGCCGGGGACCAGCACGTCGGCCGCCCGCCGGTACAGCGCCCGCTTGCCGGAGTCGTCGAGGTGGTGGATGGCCAGCGCGGACACCACCGCGTCGTACCGCCCCTCGGGCAGCGGGTCGGCCAGGTCGGCGTGGACCGTGCGATGGGGCACGCCGCGTTCTTCCAGGTGCCCGGCGGCCACCGCGAGCATGCCGGCGGCGCCGTCCACAAGCGTCAGGCGGACGCCGGGGACGGCCGCGGTCAGCAGGAGGGACAGCAGGCCGGTGCCCGCGCCCAGGTCGAGCACCTCGGGGGTACGCCCGGCGGCGAGCGCGGCACGCAGCGGCGGCGCGGCCACCTCGACGGCGGCGCCGTAGAAGGCGTCGAAGCAGGGCACCAGGCGGCGTCGGGCCTGGTCGTAGGTGCCGGCCACCGCGTCGAACGCGTCCGTCACACTCATGGCGCCTCCCAAAATATGAGATTATTGTCCCACATTCTAAACCCTGCGGCCGGTCTCGTCACCTACGTGCGGTGTGAAGCGCTCGTGACAGGACCGAAACAGAGCAGACCCGGACCGGAAACCGCCCGACGGCACGCTTTTCCGACATGACAGACGGTGCACGCCCGGCGACGCGAACGGGGCCACGTCCCGTCGAGGTCGCCACGCACTGCCCGTACTGCGCCTTGCAGTGCGGCATGTCGCTGCGCTCCACCGGCGACGGTGTCGAGGTCGGCGCCCGCGAGTTTCCCACCAACCGGGGCGGGCTGTGCCAGAAGGGCTGGACCGCCGCCGACCTGCTCGACCATCCGGACCGGCTCACCACCCCGCTGCTGCGCGACCGGCCCGGCGGCGAACTGCGCCTGGCGACCTGGGACGAGGCGCTCGACCGCGTGGTCGCCGGCCTTCGGGACGTGCAGCACCGGCACGGGCCGGACGCGGTCGCCGTCTTCGGCGGCGGCGGCCTCACCAACGAGAAGGCGTACGCGCTCGGCCGCTTCGCCCGGGTGACGCTGCGGACCCGGCACATCGACTACAACGGGCGCTGGTGCATGTCGTCGGCCGCCGCGGCCGGCAACCGGGCGTTCGGGATCGACCGTGGACTGCCGTTCCCGCTCGCCGACCTCGGGCACGCGGACACGCTGCTGCTCGTCGGCGCGAACCCGGCCGAGACCATGCCGCCGCTGATGCGGCACGTCGCCGACCTGCGGGCACGCGGCGGCCGGGTGATCGTGGTCGACCCGCGCGTCACCGCCACGGCCCGGCAGGCCGACCTGCACCTGCAACCCCTGCCCGGCACCGACCTCGCGGTGGCGAACGCGCTGCTGCACATCGCGTTCACCGAGGGCTGGCTGGACCGGGCGTACGTGGCGGAGCGGACCACCGGCTTCGACGAGGTGCGACGGACGGTGGCCGGCTACTGGCCGGCGGAGGTGGAACGGCTCTCCGGCGTGCCGGTGGCCGACCTGTATGCGACCGCCCGCGCGCTGGCCACAGTGGACCACGCGGTCATCCTCACCGCCCGGGGCGCCGAGCAGCACGCCAAGGGCGTCGACACGGTGACCGCCTTCATCAACCTGGCGCTCGCCCTGGGCCTGCCCGGCCGCCCCGGCTCCGGCTACGGCTGCCTGACCGGGCAGGGCAACGGGCAGGGCGGCCGGGAACACGGGCAGAAGGCCGACCAGCTTCCCGGCTACCGGCGCATCGACGACCCGGCGGCCCGGGCGCACGTCGCCGGGGTGTGGGGCGTCGAACCGGACGCGCTGCCCGGGCCGGGGGTGCCGGCGTACCAGCTTCTCGACGCGCTCGGCACGCCGTCCGGCGCGCGGGCACTGCTTGTCTTCGGGTCCAACCCGGTCGTCTCCGCGCCCCGCGCCGCCCGGGTCGAGTCCCGGCTGCGCGCCCTGGACCTGCTGGTGGTGGCGGACTTCGTCCGCTCCGAGACGGCCGAGCTGGCCGACGTGGTGCTGCCGGTCGCCCAGTGGGCCGAGGAGGACGGGACGATGACCAACCTGGAGGGCCGGGTGCTGCGCCGCCGGGCACTGCGCGAACCACCCGCCGGAGTCCGTACCGAGCTGGCGATCCTCGCCGCGCTCGCCGCACGGCTGACCGGCGGCGGGACGCCGCTGCCGGCCGACCCCCGCGAGGTCTTCGCGGAGCTGGGCCGGGCCTCGGCCGGCGGGCCGGCCGACTACGCCGGAATCACCTGGGACCGGATCGACACCGACACCGGCGTCTTCTGGCCCTGTCCGGACCGGGACGGCCCGGACACGCCCCGGCTGTTCGCCGACCGCTTCCCCACCCCGGACGGCCGGGCCCGGTTCCATCCGGTGACCCACCGGCCGGCCGCCGAGCCGGTGTGCGCCGACTACCCGCTGCACTTCACCACCGGCCGGGTGCTGGCTCAATACCAGTCCGGCGCGCAGACCCGGCGGGTGGCCGCGTTGCGCCGCGCCGCGCCCGGCGGCTTCGTCGAGCTGCATCCCGACCTGGCGGCCCGGATCGGCGTGACCGAGGGGACACCGGTGCGGGTGGTCTCCCGCCGGGGTGAGCTGCGCGCGCCGGCAAGGCTCAGCACGGCGATCCGGCCGGACACCGTCTTCGCGCCGTTCCACTGGCCCGGCGCGCAACGCGCCAACTCGGTCACCAACGACGCCCTCGACCCGGTCTCCGGCATGCCCGAGTTCAAGATCTGCGCGGTCCGGGTGGAGCCGGCATGAACGAGCGCATCGTCGTCGTCGGCTACGGCATGGCCGGCGCCCGGCTCGCCGCCGAGCTGCACGCGCGCGGCGGGAACCGGCGGATCACCGTTCTCGGGGCGGAGCCGCACCGCGCGTACAACCGGATCATGCTCTCCACGCTGCTCGCCGGGCGCATCGGCGAGCCGGACGTGGAGCTGGTCGAAGCAGTCGGGCCGGGGATCGAGGTCCGCACCGGCGCGGCCGTCACCGCCGTGGACCGGGCCGCCCGCGAGGTGGTCACCGCCGACGGCGACCGGCACGGGTACGACCACCTGGTGCTCGCCACCGGCAGCCGGGCCGTGGTGCCGCCGCTGCCGGGTCTCGCGCCGCTGCCCGAGCGGGTCGTCCCGTTCCGCACGCTCGGCGACTGCCGACGGATCCTCGCCGCCGCCGAGGGCGCGCGCCGCGTCGTCGTGCTCGGCGGCGGGCTGCTGGGCCTGGAGGCGGCCCGCGGGCTGGCCGCCCGCGGTCTCGACGTGACCGTGGTCCACCCGGTCGGGCACCTGATGGAACGGCAGCTCGACCCGTCGGCCGGCGCGGTCCTCGCGGGCACGCTCGCCGGCCTGGGCGTCCGGTCCCGGCTCGGGGCGCCGGCGACCGCCGTGAGCGCCGACGCCGACGGCGTCCGCCTGCACCTGGGCGACACCGAACCGCTCGACGCCGACCTGCTGGTGCTCTGCTGCGGGGTACGTCCCGACACGGCGCTCGCCACGGCGGCCGGGCTCGCCGTCGACCGGGGTGTGGTGGTCGACGACAGGATGCGTACCAGCGACCGGCACGTCTCCGCGATCGGCGACTGCGCCCAGCACGACGGGACGCTGACCGGGCTCGTCGCGCCGGCCTGGGCGCAGGCCCGGGTGGTGGCCGACGTGTTGACCGGCGCTGATCCGCTGGCCCGCTACCGGCCCCGGCCGGCGGTGACCCGGCTCAAGGCGGCCGGCATCGACCTGGCCGCGATGGGCGACATGGCCGGGTCCGGCGCCCCGGACGGGAGCGGCCCGGTCGAGGAGCTGACCTTCGCCGACCCGGCCCGGGGCACGTACGCCCGGCTGCGCATCCGGGACGAGCGGCTGACCGGCGCGATCCTGCTCGGCGACAACCCGGCGGTCGGCACCGTGGTGCAGCTCTTCGACAGAAGCGCGCCGGTGCCGGCGGACCGGCGCGCGCTGCTGCTCGGCCGGGCGTTCGGCGAGGCGCCGGCCGGACCGGCGGCGTCACCGGCGCTGATGCCGGACGCCGCGACCGTGTGCCGCTGCAACGACGTGAGCAAGGGCGCGCTGGTGGCGTGCTGGCGGGCGGGCGCCCGGACGGCGGCGGCGCTGTCCACGGCGACCCGGGCCGCCACCGGCTGCGGCAGTTGCCGGGACGCGGTGGCCGGCATCGCCGCCTGGCTCACCGAGGTCGACCCGCCCACGACCGACGAGGTACGCGAGACGGTGGAGGTGGCGTCATGAGGCAGCTGGTCGTGGTCGGGAACGGCATGGTCGGGCAACGCTTCGTCGAGGCGCTGCGGGCCTGGGACACCGACGGGCGGTGGCATGTCACGGTCCTGGCCGAGGAACGGCGTCCGGCGTACGACCGGGTGCGGCTCTCCGCCGTCTTCGACGGGACGCACGCCGACGAGCTGACGGTGCACACCCCCGACGCCGGGGTGGACCTGCGCCTGGGTGAGCCGGCCACCGGCGTCGACCGGGCGCGGCGGGTGGTGACCACGGCGGCCGGTGAACATCCGTACGACGCGCTGGTGCTGGCCACCGGCTCGTACGCCTTCGTGCCGCCGGTGGACGGCACGGACCTGCCGGGTGTCTTCGTCTACCGGACGCTGGACGACCTGGCCGCGATCCGGGAGCACGCCCGGGGCCGCCGCACCGGCGCGGTGATCGGCGGCGGGCTGCTCGGGCTGGAGGCGGCGAACGCGCTGCGGCTGCTCGGGCTCGCCACGAGCGTGGTCGAGTTCGCGCCCCGGCTGATGCCGGTGCAGGTGGACGAGGCGGGCGGGGCGATGCTCCGGCGGTACGTGGAGGAGCTGGGCGTGACGCCGTACCTCGGGGTGGCCACCACGGCCCTGCGTCCCGGAACGGACGGCACGGTGACCGCGCTCGACCTGGCCGACGGCCGCACGGTCGACGCGGAACTGGTGGTGGTGGCCGCCGGGATCCGGCCCCGCGACGAGCTGGCCCGCGCGGCCGGACTGCCACTCGGTCCGCGTGGCGGCGTGCTGGTGGACTCGGCCTGCCGGACCGCCGACGAGCGGATCTGGGCGGTCGGCGAGTGCGCGGCCGTCGACGGGGTCTGCCACGGTCTGGTCGCGCCCGGGTACGCCACCGCCGAGGTGGTCGCCGACCGGCTGCTCGGCGGCGCGGCCACGTTCCCCGGCGCGGATACCGCGACGAAACTCAAGCTGCTCGGCGTGGACGTGGCCTCGTTCGGTGACGCGCACGGCGTCACCCCCGGCTGCCTCGACGTGACGTTCACCGACCCGGCCACCCGCTCGTACGCGAAGCTGGTCCTCTCCGACGACGCGCGGACGCTGCTCGGCGGCGTGCTGGTCGGGGACGCGAGCGCGTACCCGACGTTGCGGGCCAGTGTGGGCGGGCCGCTGCCCGGTCCCCCGCTGGCGTTGCTGGCGCCGGCCGGCGGCGCGGGCGCCGGTGCGGGCGCGTTGCCCGCCACCGCGCAGGTGTGCTCCTGCAACGCGGTGACCCGGGCCGACCTGGACGCGGCGATCGCCGGCGGGACGACCGACGTGCCGGCGCTGAAGGCGTGCACCCGGGCCGGTACGAGCTGCGGCTCCTGCGTGCCGATGCTCAAGCAGTTGCTGGACGCCGCCGGGGTACGCCAGTCCACAGCGTTGTGCGAGCACTTCGACCACAGCCGGCAGGAGCTGTTCGACCTGATCCGGGTGCGGGGCATCGGCACGTTCTCCCGGCTCGTCGCCGAGCACGGGCGCGGGAGCGGGTGCGACATCTGCAAGCCGGTGGTGGCCTCGATCCTGGCGTCGCTCGGCACCGGGCACGTGCTCGACGGCGAGCAGGCGTCGCTCCAGGACACCAACGACCACTTCCTGGCCAACCTGCAACGCGACGGCAGTTACTCGGTGGTGCCCCGGATTCCCGGCGGGGAGATCACCCCGGAGAAGCTGATCGCGATCGGCGAGGTGGCGCGCGACTTCCGGCTGTACACGAAGATCACCGGTGGGCAGCGGATCGACCTGTTCGGCGCTCGGGTCGACCAGTTGCCGCAGATCTGGCGCCGGCTGGTCGACGCGGGCTTCGAGTCGGGCCACGCGTACGGCAAGGCGCTGCGCACCGTGAAGTCCTGCGTGGGCGACACCTGGTGCCGCTACGGCGTGCAGGACTCGGTCGGGCTGGCGGTCGCGCTGGAGCTGCGCTACCGAGGGCTGCGCGCGCCGCACAAGCTCAAGTCGGCGGTCTCCGGCTGCGCCCGGGAGTGCGCCGAGGCCCGGAGCAAGGACTTCGGGATCATCGCCACCGAGACCGGCTGGAACCTGTACGTCGGCGGCAACGGCGGTTTCCGGCCCCGGCACGCCGACCTGTTCGCCACCGACCTGGGCACGGCGGAGCTGGTCACACTGATCGACCGGTTCGTCATGTACTACATCCGCACCGCCGACCGGTTGCAACGCACCGCCGCCTGGATCGAGGCCATGGACGGCGGTCTGGACCACCTCCGGTCGGTGCTCGTGGACGACTCGCTCGGGCTCTGCGCCGACCTCGACGCGGCGATGGCCCGGCACGTCGCGAGCTACTCCGACGAGTGGCGCGACGTGCTGGACGACCCGGACCGGCTGCGCCGCTTCACCTCCTTCGTCAACGCGCCCGACGTGCCCGACCCGTCCATCACGTTCACCCAGGAGCGGGGCCAGCCGGTGCCGGCCCGGGGCGCGCCCCCGGACGACGGACACCGCCGCCAGCCCGTCGTGCTGGGCCTGCCGGAGGTACGCCGATGAGCCCCGTCGTCACGCTGACCTGGACCCCCGTCTGCCCGCTGGACCGGCTCGACCCCGACCGGGGCGTGGCGGCGCTCGTCGACGGCGTACAGGTGGCCGTCTTCCGCACCGCGAGCGGGCTGTACGCGGTGGACAACCTCGACCCGGTCGGCGGCGCGTACGTCATGTCCCGAGGGCTGGTCGGCAGCCGGGGCGGGGTACCCACGCTCGCCTCACCGCTGCACAAGCAGGTCTACGACCTCACCACGGGGCGGTGCCTGGACCTTCCGGGCGTGACGCTGCGCCGGCATCCGGTGCGCTGCCGGGACGGCCTGGTCGAGGTGCGGTTACGGCAGGAGGAATGATGCGGGACGAGCTGGCCGGCTTCACCATCGGGGTCACCGCCGACCGGCGGCGCGACGAACTTGCCGCGCTGTTCCAGCGGCGTGGGGCGCGGGTGGTGCTCGCCCCGGCACTGCGGATCGTCCCGCTGGCCGACGACAGCGACCTGCGTGAGGCCACCCGGGCCTGCCTGGAACACCCACCGGACGTGCTGATGGCGAACACCGGCATCGGCATGCGTGGCTGGCTGGAGGCGGCCGAGGGCTGGGGGCTGGCCGAGCCGCTGCGCACCACGCTCGCCAACGCGTACGTGGTGTCCCGGGGCCCGAAGGCGACCGGGGCCATCCGCGCCGCCGGGCTGCGTGAGCACTGGTCCCCGGAGTCGGAGAGCTGCGACGAGGTGATCGAGCATCTGGTCCGGCGCGGGGTGGCCGGCCAGGTCGTGGCGATGCAACTGCACGGCGAGCGGCAGCCCGAGTGCACCGACGCGCTGGTGGCGGCCGGCGCCACGGTGATCGAGGTGCCGGTCTACCGGTGGGCGCCGCCGGCCGACCCGGCGCCGCTGCACCGGCTCATCGACCTGGTGGCCGGGCGGCTCGTCGACGCGGTCACGTTCACCTCGGCCCCGGCGGCCGAGGCGCTGCTGCGGGCGGCCGGGGACCGTACCGAGACGGTGCTGGAGGCGCTGCGCGGCGACGTGCTGGCCGGGTGCGTCGGCACCGTCACCGCCGAGCCGCTGGTACGGCGCGGGGTGCCGGTGAGCGCGCCGAGCCGGGCCCGGCTGGGCGCGCTGGTCCGCACCATCGTCGAGGAGCTGCCCCGGCGCACCGTCTCGGTGAAGGCGGCCGGGCACGTGCTGACGCTGCGCGGGCACGCCGCGGTGGTGGACGGGGAACTGCGCCAGTTGGCGCCGGCCCCGATGGCGGTGCTGCGGGCGCTCGCCGCCTCGCCCGGGAAGGTGCTCTCCCGCACCGCGCTGCTGCGTACGCTTCCGCGCGGCGCCGACGAGCACGCGGTGGAGATGGCGGTCGCCCGCCTGCGGGCCGGCCTGAGGGCGCCGCGCGTGGTGCAGACGGTGGTCAAGCGGGGATACCGCCTGCGGGTCGACTGACCCGCAGGCGGTCAGCCCACCGAGGCCGGGTAGCCGTGCTCGGCCTGGAGTCGGAGCATGGCGTGCTCGACCACCGTCACCAGCACCTGCTTGACCGAGTCGCGCCGCCGGGCGTCGCACAGCACCATCGGCACGTCCGGGGAGATGGCGAGCGCCTCCCGGATCTCCTCCAGCTCGTAGTGCGGCGCGTCTTCGAAGCGGTTCAACGCCACGACGTACGGCAGCTTGCGGTTCTCGAAGTAGTCCAGCGGCGCGAACGCGTCGGTGATCCGGCGGGTGTCCACGAGCACCGCCGCACCCACCGCGCCCCTGATGATCTCGTCCCACATGAACCAGAAGCGGGTCTGGCCGGGAGTGCCGAACAGATAGAGGATCAGGTCCTCGGCCATGGTGATACGGCCGAAGTCCATGGCGACCGTGGTGGTCTCCTTGCCCGGCACCTTCGACGCGTCGTCGATGCCCACGCCGGCCGCGGTCATCAGCGCCTCGGTGGTCAGCGGCTGAATCTCGGAGATCGCCCCGACGAGCGTTGTCTTGCCCACGCCGAAGCCACCCGCGATCACGATCTTCGCGGAGATGATCTCCCGGCCGCGGTTCACCCCGTCGGGGTCATAGTTCGCGAAGTCCACTTAGCACCCTTCCAAGCAGGTTCATCCGCGCCGCGAAACCCGTCGCGGGAGCGGCAGTGTGTAGCGTCAGCAGGCCCTCGGCCACCATGTCGGCGACCAGCACCCGGGTGACGCCCAGCGGCATCCGGGTGTAAGCGGCGATTTCCGCAAGCGATTGCGCCCGGCCCTCACAGACCGAGGAGATGCGGTACTTGTCGTGGCCGGCGAAGCGCGCCTCGGCCGACTGCGTAGGCGTGCTCGACAGCACTGCTTCGAGCGCGATGTTCTGCAACGGCTCGGTGCGACCCCGGGTGACCGCGTACGGCCTTACCAGCGCGCCACGTGGATCACGTCGCGGTTCCAACTCGCGATCACCTCCCCTCGTTCGGAGCCGCACCGGCTCCAGTCGTCAGCACCCCGGCCCGATCAGGACCGGACCGCGTCCCTCGGCAGCGGGACCAATGCCTGGCCGACCCGCTCCACCAGCAGCGCCATCTCGTAACCCACCTGGCCGACGTCGCAGCTACGCGCCGCGAGTACGGCCATCGACGAGCCGTCGCTGATGGACATCAGGAACAGGTAGCCGCTGTCCATCTCGATCACGGTCTGCAGCACACCGCCGGCGCTGAACATCCGCGCCGCACCCTCGGTCAGGCTCACCACGCCGGAGGTGATCGCGGCGAGCTGGTCGGCCCGGTCGCCGGGCAGGTCCCGCGAGGAGGCGAGCAGAAGTCCGTCCGCGGACACCGCCACCACGTGCGCGATGCCCGCGACGCTGTCGGCGAAGTTGGTGAGGAGCCACCCCATGTCCTGCATGGCCGCCGGCCTGTTCATCGGTTCGTCTCCTTGTTCGAGGTGCTGTTCGGGTCGGCGCCGGCCGTACGGCCCCGCTGGACGCCACGGTGGTAGGCGGAGAGCAGGCCGCGTACCTCGTCCGGCGTGCGCCGGCTGCGGTCCCGGCCACCCTTCGGCTCTATGCCGCCGGGCACGAGCTGGGCCTGCGGCACCCGCTTGGGCAGGCCGGAGCGGGTGGTGCCACCGGTGGTGGGATCCGCGGCACGGCTGGCCCGCGACCAGCCCTCGTCGGCCGCCGTACGCCAGGCCTCCGGGTCGATCGACGGCGCGGGCGCGGGCTCGGCGGCGGGCGGCGCCGGGGGCGGCGTCGCGGCCGCCGGAGGCGTGGACGGGACCTCCGGCGGGCTGTACGCCAGCGGCGTGGTCAGCCCCGACGCCTGGGCGCCCGGGGTACGGGTGGGCAGCTTCGGACGTGCCGACGCCGCGGGGGGCGCCACAGCCGGCTGTGCCGGCGCGGGCGGCTCGTCGAACGTGGGACGGTTGAAGATGGTGGTCTCGTCCTCTCCGTGCGAACGGAACCAGACCGCCTCCATCTCCCGGAATATCGGCGCCTCGGCCCGCTGCTCGGGCCGGGCCACCACGGGCGTCGCAGGGGTGCTCTCCAACGCCGGCGCCGCGGCGAGTGGCTGGTAGGCCGGAGGTGCGGCCTGGGTCGCGGATTGCGCCGCCTCGACACCCGGCGTCCGCTTGGGCAGGGGGGCGAGCGCGGGGTACGCCACGGTCGGGCCGGCCGACCAGCCCGCGCCGGAGACCGGAGCCGGCGCGGCGGTGGCGGGCGCCGCCACCGTGGGCAGCGCGCCGGTCGCTCCACCCAGGTGTACGGCGGGCGTGGTGTCACGCGTCTCGGCGGGCGTCTGCCACCTGGACGGCGGGGCGGTGGGCGCCCCGCGCCACTGGTCGGCGAGCGTCGCGGTGGCCGCACCCCGTCCCGCGCCGGCCAGCGCGTCGGCGGCGCCGACCTGGCTGAGCGGTGACTGCTCGACCGCGAGCGGCTGACGCGGCCGGGTCAGCGGGGCCTGGCCCCGGTTGGCCGGCAGCACCACAGTCGAGTTCGGCAGCGTGACCTGGGCGACGGTGCCGCCCTCGACGTTGCGGCGCAGTTCGACGCGGATCCCGTAGCGGGAGGCGAGCCGGCTCACCACGGCCAGACCCATCAGCCGGAACGCGGCCACGTCCACGGTCGGCGGCGCGGCCAGGCGCCGGTTGAGCGAGTCGAGCTGGTCGTCGCTGAGCCCCAGACCGCGGTCCTCGATCTGGATCAGCACGTAGTCGCGGATCCGGCGGCCGTCGGCCACCACCGAGGTGTTCGGCGGCGAGAACCGGGTGGCGTTGTCGAGCAGCTCGGCGACCAGCCGGACGACGTCGTTGACGGCGTGCGCGGCGACCGAGATGTCGGTGTCGACGGTGCCGAACTCGATCCGGTTGTAGAGCTCCACCTCGGACTGGGCGGCGCGCAGCACGTCGACCAGGAGCGCGTCGTCGCGACGCGGCACGGCCGAGTCGGCACCGGCCAGCACCAGCAGGTTCTCGTCGTTGCGGCGCATCCGGGTGGCCAGGTGGTCCAGCTCGAAGAGCTGCGCCAGCCGCTTCGGGTCCTCCTCGGAGCGCTCGATCGCGTCCAGTTCGCCGATCATGCGGTCGACCAGGCTCTGCGAACGGCGGGCGAGGTTGAGGAACATCGCCGAGACGCTGGTCCGCAGCGCGGCCTGCTCGGCCGCGATCCGGACCGCCTCGCGGTGGACCACGTTGAAGGCCACCGCCACCTGGCCGACCTCGTCGCGGTTGCTCAGCTTGATCGGGTCCCGTACCTGCTGGACGATCTCGTCCACGCCGCCGTCGCCGATGGCGTTGACGTTCTGCAGCCGGCTCACCGCGTCCGGCAGGTCGTGGTTGGCCACGGCGAGCGCGCCTTCACGCAGCCGGCGCAGCGAGTCGTTGAGCGAGCGGGCCAGCACCACGGCGAGCGTCACCGCGATGGCGAGCGTGAGCAGCACGAGCAGGCTCTCCACGATCGCCTGCCGGATCACGTCGGCGCGTACCTCGTCGGCGTCGGCCAGCATCTCGTCCAGGAGCTGGATCTCGGCCCACCGCATCAGGTCGTCGACCGCGCCGATGGCGGCGGACGCCTCGTCGCGGGTGACGAGGGAGGAACGCTCGACGGAGCGGGAGATGTCGCCGGCGACCCGGTCGGCGAGCTGGACGGCGTCACCGGAGACGGTGCGGTCCACCAGGGCCCGCTGGCCCGGCGTCGCGGTCCGGGAGAAGGTCAGCAGCGCCTCCTGCTGGCCGGTGAGCGTGGCCACGAAGGAGGAGAACTGCTCGCCGTCGATCCGGCCGCCGCCGAGGGCGGTGAAGGCCACCGCCTGCTCCTCGGCCACCGCGGCCTTGGCGTGGGCGAACGCGGCCACCGCGCGGCGGGCGTCGGCCAGGCTCTCCGC
Organism: Micromonospora sp. NPDC005257; assembly: GCF_042872445.1. Taxonomy (NCBI): domain Bacteria; kingdom Bacillati; phylum Actinomycetota; class Actinomycetes; order Micromonosporales; family Micromonosporaceae; genus Micromonospora; species Micromonospora sp. NPDC005257. The sequence goes on from NZ_JBIAKL010000002.1 coordinate 149,031, forward strand.
GCCCGGCTGCTGGGCCAGCGCGTCGCTGTACGCGACCAGGTCGCCCAGGACGATGCCGTAGCGCAGGCTCGCCTCGGCCACCGGCATCTGGAGCCGGTCCAGCACCTCCTGCCGGGTGCCGTTCAACATGGACAGGTGGGCGTCGATCACCTTGAGCTGGTTGCTGATCGCCGCCGGCAGGTCGCCGAGATCGGCCCGCCCCTTCTGGTACGCGTCGATGCGCTCGTCGGTCTGACGCACGCGCAGGTTGTACGCGTCCGGCTTCTGATTCGGGTCGGCCAGGAAGACCGCCGCCGCCATCCGCTCCTTGTGCAGGTCCTGGGTGAGCGCCGAGATGTCGACAGACACCGCGCTCAGCGACCGGATCCGGTCCGCCTCGTACGCGCCCTGGCCCACCGAGATGAGTCGGATAGTTGCCAGTGCGATGACAGCTGCCACCGGGACGACCAGGATGAGGGCGAGTTTGGATCGGATCCGCGCGTCGCGCAGCCTGGGCAGGCGCCGTCGGCGGTTCCGCTGTTCGGCGTTTGGGCTCCCGGGCAGGGTCGTAGGTCCGGTGCTCACGACATCGCCTCCGTCGTTTCTTCCACGCGCGACCCACTGACCCGTGCCTGGTGCAGCGGCCAGCGCCGCACGCGGCACGGCCGCGATTTCATCAGACGAGATCGTTTTTGGGAAGCCGCAGTGGGGCAGGAAACGGTCGGGGGTGGCGCAACCCGGGACCCGATCACCTAATACCTTCTTTTCTCCAACCCCCTGAACAGGGGATGTCACTCCAGAGTGGTCGAGCGCTTCTGTGCAGTAATTGTCGGTTAATGTTCCGTGTCCCCAGCATGTGGGATAGCCGTCCCGAAACAGGACTCCGGGCCCCGGCTTGACCACAGGCCCCGGCATTGGCAAGGTTTTGCAGGCTTCGCGCACACCGTACGGCACACCAATCCCGTTCCTCCACTGAGGACGGACTAGCGGCGGTGATCGGGCGTCGGCCCGCGCCGCACCTGGAGGACTGAGTTGAGCCCCATCCGCTCCGCGAGCATCGCGGCGCTCGCATCGGCCGTGCTGGCCACCACGCTCACCGGCTGCGGGATCGGCGGGGATCCGCAGGACACCAGCCCCATCGTGATCGCCGCCGATCTGGAGCTCTCCGGCGCTTCGGCGCCCGTCGGCAAGGTCTACCAACGGGCTCTGGAACTGAAGGTCGAGCAGTTGAACGCCTCCGGCGCGCTGGGCGGCCGGAAGATCGATCTGAGGGTCAAGGACAACCGCTCGGACGCCGCGGAATCCTTGCGGAACATCAATGATTTCAGCAGTGACTCACGGGTGAGCGCCGTCATCATGGGCGGCTGCAACGAATGCGCCGTCGGTGCGGCCCGCACGATCGGTGAGAAGCGCATTCCGACGATCGCACTGGCGTCGTCGAGCGCCGTCACCGAGCCGGTGGCCGAGCGGCGATATGTCTTCAAGCTCGCCCCGAACGCCGCGGACAGCGCCGCCGCGCTCGCCGCCGAACTGGACCGGCGCAACGTCCGCAAGGTGGCGCTGCTGCACAGCGCCGAGGGCTACGGCCAGGAAGGGCTCACCGCCCTGCGCCGCGAGCTGAGCAAGACCAGCGTGAAGCTGGTCGGCAACCAGTCGGTGCGGTCCACCGACACCGAGGTCACCACGCAGATCAACGAGCTGATCGAGCGCAAGCCGCAGGCGCTGGTCCTGTGGACCACGCCGGAGCAGGCCACGCTCGCCGCCACCACCGCCCGGCAGAGCAAGTTCCGCGGGTCGCTGTTCTTCGACTCCTCGGCCGCCGGTGACCTCTTCCTTGGCCCGTCGGCCCGATCCACCGAGGAGGCGACGCTGATCTTCACCCAGACCATGGTGATCGACGACGTGATCGCCACCACCCCGGCCAAGGCCGCGCGGCGGCAGTGGTTCCAGGACTACACCGCCCGGTTCGGTGGCTACAACGGCTTCTCCTCGTTCGCCGCGGACGCGGTCCAGCTGATCGCCGACGCCGAGCAGCGGGCCGGCGGCGAGCCGGGCAAGGTCGACCGGGACGCGCTGCGCGACGTGCTGGAGACCTCCCAGCTCGACGGGCTGTCCGGACCGATCCGGATGACGCCGGACAACCACTCCGGGTTGATGCCGCAGGCGTTGACGACGCTCGTGGCCCGTGGTGGTCGCTGGCGGCTCGCGGGTTAGTCGCCGTGGGGGGCGTGGCCCCACCGCAACCGGCTCCGGGCGGACAGGCTTGATCCCCGCGCCGGTTGCGGTGGGGCCACGCCTGTCGTGGCCGGCCCCCGCGCTCTCAGCGGGCTGAGGTGGTGGCCCGGACCCAGGGCAGGGCCAGGCGCTCGACCAGGCTCAGCGCGGCGTATAGCACGATGCTCATCAGGGCCACCAGCACGATCGCCGCCCACGCGGTGGCGGTGTCGCCAACCCCGTTGTACTGCAGGATCTGGTAGCCCAGACCCGGGCGGTCGGAGTAGAACTCGCCGATCACCGCGCCGATCGCGGCCAGCGGCATGGCCACCTTGAGCCCGACGAAGATCTGCGGCAGCGCGGCCGGGAAACGCACCTTGCGGAACGACTGCCACCACGAGGCGTTCAGCGACCGGCCCAGCTCCGCCAGGTCCGCCGGGGTGGTGGTCAGCCCGGTGGCGGTGGAGAGCACGATCGGGAAGAAGCAGAGCAGGAACACCATGGTCAGAATGGGTTTCTGCCCCCAGCCGACGGCCACCACCAGCAGCGGCCCGAACGCGATCTTCGGGACCGCGTTCACCGCCACCAGCAGCGGCGCGAACATCCGCTCCACCCGGCTGGAGGCGGCCAGCGCCATCCCGATCAGCACGCCGGCTGCCGACGAGAGCAGGAAGCCGAACAGGGTCATCCAGGTGGTGATGCCCAACGCGGGCACCAGCACCTCGGTGGTCCCGAGCAGCGACTCCCCCACCGCCTGCGGGGGCGGCAGCGCCGCCGGGTGCACCAGGCTCAGCCCCGAGGTGACCAGCCACCAGGCGGCCACCGCGATCACCAGGCCGAGCGCCGGCAGCCCGACCGCGGCCGGGCGTACGGCGAACCCACGCCGGGCGGCGGCCGGGCGCGGTTGCGGCACCTCCGGCCGGGCCTCGGTCAACTGTGTCAACGTGTCCTCCTCTCTGCGCCGGTCGGTCGACCGGCACGCGAAGGGGGTGCGCCCCACCGGGGTGTCCGGCGGGTCGCACCCCGTTGGCCCGAGCGGGCCGGTCAGGCCTTCGGCGCGAGGTTGAAGTCGATGATCTGGTCCGGGGTGAGGTTCTGCTTGATGGCGCCCGCGCCCTGCAGGAGCGCGATGCTCTTGGCCACCCGGCCACTGTCGAGCGTGCCGATAGCGGTGCCGGAGTTGCTCGACCGGACGTACGCGGCCATCAGCTTCAGCTCGGCGGAGGCCGCGGCCGGGACGGCGGCGGGCACGTTCTTCTTCAGGATCTCGCCCGCCTCGTCCGGGTTGGCCAGGGAGTACTCCAGGCCCTTGAGCAGCGCGGCGGTGAACTTCTTCACCATCTCCGGCTTCTCCTTGGCGTTCTTGGTGGAGGTGACCAGCACGTTGCCGTAGAGGTCCTGCATCACGTTGCTGTACGGCAGCAGGACGGCCTTCTTCTTGGTGACCGTCTCGATGGTGGGCTGGCCGACGACGAACTGGCCGATGCCGTCCACCGATCCGGAACCCAGCATGCCGATCAGCGTCTGCGCCTCCCCGTTGACCCAGGTCACCTTGCTGGCGTCGATGCCGGCGAGCCGCGCGTACGTCGGGAAGAGGTTGCGCACGACGGAGGTCGGGGTGTCGGCGAGCTTCTTGCCCTCGAGGTCCTTGGGGGTGGCGATGTTCTTGCCCTCGACCGAGGCGATGGCGGCCATGGTGCGCTGCTGGATCGCCGCCACCGCGACGAAGCCCTGGGCCTGGCCGTTGGCGAGCTGGAGGATGGCGCCGGTCAGGTCGACCGGGGCGAAGTCCGCCTGCCCACCGGCGACCTGAACCACCCCACCCGTGCCCTGGCCGGGCTTGATGTCGACGTCGAACCCGGCCTCCTTGAAGAAGCCCTTGTCCTTCGCCACCCAGGCGTAGGAGTCACGGCCGAAGTTGCCGAACGAGGTGAGGTACGTCACCTTCTCCAGCGCCGCGCCGTTGCCGCCGCCGCTCTCGGACTTGTCCGAGTCGCTGCTGCAGCCGCCCACCAGGGCGAGGGCGGTCGCCAGAGCCGCGGCGGCGACCGTACGGGTCAGCCTTCTCATCAGTGCACCATGTCCTTTCCGACCAGGACTTCTTCGCCGGTCGGGTCGTGGGTCCGACGGGGTCGGCAGCTGAGTTGGGCCGACTGGGCCGTCGTGAGGGGACTCTTCGCGCGCAACAGAGTACGAGAAGGCAGATGACCTCCCGCCGCCGTCCCGGTTTCGGAACGGAAACGAAGTTGCGTGACGGAAAGTGGACTGACGTCCACCCCGGACGGTGCTATAAGCACACCGCCCCGCTACGCTAGCCCGGCTCGCGTTCGAGACGACGTGGACGAGACGATGTGGAAGGGAGCCGGCGGGAGATGATTCGACTGTCCGGGGTGTCCCGCACCTTCGACGGCCGTTCGGGACGGGTGGAGGCGCTGCGCGGCATCGACCTCGACGTCGCCGAAGGTGAGTTCGTCGCCGTCCTCGGCCGGTCCGGCTGCGGCAAGTCCACGCTGCTGCGCATGATCGCCGGCCTATTGCCGGTCACCGACGGTGAGATCACCGTGGCCGGTAAGCCGATCACGAAACCCCGACGCGACGTGGCCATGCTGTTCCAGCGGCCGGCGCTGCTGCCCTGGCGCTCGGTGCTGGACAACGTGCTGCTGCCGGTGGAGATCTTCGGCTGGCGCCGCGCCGAGCACCGCGACCGGGCCCGCAATCTGCTGGAGATGGCCGGGCTGGGCGGCTTCGAGAAGCGCCTCCCGCACGAGCTGTCCGGCGGCATGCAGCAGCGCGTGTCGCTGTGCCGGTCGCTGATCGGCTCGCCCCGCGTGATGCTCATGGACGAGCCGTTCTCCGCCCTCGACGCGCTCACCCGGGAAGAACTCTCCGGCGAACTCCAGCGGGTGCACATGGAGACGAAGGCGACGATCGTCTTCGTCACCCACTCGATCGACGAGGCGGTGCTGCTCGCCGACCGGGTCGTCGTGCTCAGCCCGCGCCCCGGGCGCATCCGCGAGGTGGTCGAGGTGAACGTGCCCCGGCCCCGCACGCTGGGTCGCCACGAACACCTGGCCGACGTCGCGCGGATCAGCGCCGAACTGCACGAACTGCTGATGGAGCGGGACGCCCCGGGCGTACCCGTGGGAGGACGGTGACCATGCGGGTCTCGGTGTTCACCGAACCCCACCGCGGAGCGGACTACGACGACCAGCTCCGGTTCGCCCGGCTGGTCGAGGAGACCGGCTTCGAGGGCTTCTTCCGGGCCGACCACTACCGGGCCATGGGGGACGAGCCGGGGCTGCCCGGCCCCACCGACGCCTGGCTGACGCTCGCCGCGCTGGCCCGGGAGACCTCCCGGATCCGGCTCGGCACGCTTGTCACGTCCGCCACGTTCCGGCTCCCCGGGCCGCTCGCGGTCATGGTCGCCCAGGTCGACCGGATGAGCGGCGGCCGGGTCGAGCTGGGCATCGGCGCCGGCTGGTACGAGCGCGAGCACACCGCGTACGGCATCCCGTTCCCGCCCGTCGCCGAACGCTTCGACCGGCTCGCCGAGCAGCTGGAGATCGTCACCGGGCTGTGGCGCTCCCCGTCCGACGAGACGTACAGCTTCACCGGCGAGCACTACCGGCTGGCCGACGCCCCCGCGCTGCCCAAGCCGGTGCAGCAGCCCGGCCCGCCGGTGATCGTCGGCGGTCGGGGACCCAAGCGCACGCCCGAGCTGGCCGCCCGCTACGCCGACGAGTTCAACATGCCGTTCAAGAGCGTGGCCGAGACCGCCGCCGCGTACGAGCGGGTGCGGGAGGCATGCGACCGCGTCGGGCGGGCCGATACCGGCCGCGCGCCGCTGACGCTCTCGGCCGGCATCGTGGTGGCGATCGGGCGCACCGACGCCGAGGCGCAGCGCCGGGCCGCGCCGCTGCACGTCACGAGCGCGCTGCCGCCGGAGGACCCGGTGGTCGGCTCCCCCGCCCAGCTCGTCGACCGGATCGGCGAGTTCGCCGCGATCGGGGCCACCCGGGTGCACCTGCGCCTGATCGACTTCGACGACCTCGACCACGTGGAGCTCATCGCCGCCGAGGTGCTCCCCCGACTGGACGGACCACGATGACCGAACTCTCCGCGGACCTCGAACTCGGGCCGGTGGGCCAGGAGATCGTGTACGAGAACGACCGGGTACGTGTCTGGCACATCCGGCTGGAGCCGGGTGAGCGGCAGCCGCTGCACCGCCACGACCACCCGTACCTGGTGGTGGCGATCCAGGGCGCGAAGAACGTGGTGCAGACGATCGACGGCGCCACCATCGACGCCGACGAGCCGACCGGCGGCGTGGTCTACCGGGATCCGGGCGCGGTGCACATGCTCACGAATGTCGGCGACACCACATACCTCGCGCGCCTGGTCGAGCTGAAGTAGCCACGCCGGCGGGTTCGCCGCGCCGCGCGGCGGCAAGGTGGCGATCGGGGTCACCGGGCCGTAACGTGCCGGACATGGCCTTTCGGACGTGGGGCAGGCTGCTGCTCACGGCGCTCGGCGTGAGCGTACTGGCCGGGGCCGGCCAGTTGGGCATCGCGTACGGCTTCGGAGTCGTACGCCTCGACGGCGCGTTCGTCGACGTCTCGGCAAACCGGTGGCCCGCCCAGCTCGTCTGGGTGGGCTGGTTCGCCGCTGTCGCCACGGTCGCCGGAGCCGTCCTCACCGAGCGCATCGCCCGCCGCGACGACGGTCCCGCCGGCACCACCGAACTGCTCTCCGTCGCCGGTGTCGGCGCGCTGGGCGCGATGGTGGTCGCCCCGCTGTGCATGCAGCCGGCCCGCGCGGCCGAGCTGGGCGGCTCCGTCGACCCGGCCTGGGCCGCCGGCATCTGCGCCGCACTCGGCGCGGTGGTCGGGGCGGGCGCCGCGATCGCCGTGCTGCTCAAGCCGCCGTTCGGCTGGGGGGTGGCGATCACCGCCGGGATCGTCTGGCTGCTGGCGCTGCTCTCCGTCGCGCCCACGATCGTCTCCAGCCGCCCGCTGGCCACGGTACGGCTCGGCGTGCTCGAACCCTCCTGGCTGGATGCGGCGGCGGCCCAACGCCTGTCCATGCTGCTGCTGCCCGTGCTCGCCCTGCTCGCCGGCGGGGCGGTCGGCGTGCTCGCCCGCCGGGCCGGGTGGCCGCCGCTGGTCGGTGGCGCGGCCGGGGCAGCCGGCCCGGTGCTCGTCGCGTTCGCCTACCTGACCGCCGGTCCCGGCTCGGCCACCGACCGCTACCAGGTCGCGCCCTACTACGGCGCGCTGATCGCCGTGATCGCCGGCGCGCTCGGCTCGACCGCCACCACGATGCTGCCGCGACCGGTCACCGTCACCGGTGACCCCGATGCCGTCGAGGCCACCGACATCCTCGCGCCGCTGCCGCACTCGTCCACCCCGGTCGCGCCGGCCGCCCCGCCCACACCTCCGGTGACGAGCGGCGCCGCCGCGCCCGCGCACTGGAACTGGCCGGAGCCCGGCGGCTCGACCACGACGTCGGCGCCGGTCGGCGCCGATCTTCCCGCCGCCGACCGGCCCGCCGTCCCCGGTCTGCCCACCGCCGATCAGCCGGCGGGCGACCGTCCGGCCACCGTTGACAGGACGACCCACGGCCAGCCCATGCCGGGGCTGCTGCCCCCGGGGCGCCGGACCTCGGCCATCGACGTCCTCGCCGCGGGCCGCCCGATCCCGGGTTCGGGCGCGGGACCGGGCGCGGACAGCGGCACGGACACGGCCCACGCGGACAGCACCGCCGGCACGGCCGCCGGGAGGGGCGATGCCGGGCCGGCTCAGGAACCGACGGCGACCACGCCACGGGTGACCCGGCCCCGGCGTACCCGCGCCGGCCGGTCCACCGACGGGCCGGTGTCACCCGCCGACGCTTCCACCGCACCCCGCACCGCGGATGCCACCTCCCCGGGCACCACAGCCGGGGACGCGTCGCCGGCCACCGGCGGCACCACCGAGAGCCACGTCCCCGGCCCGCGGACGGACGGCGGTGACCTCGCCGGACCGGTCCCGGCCGACGCGGACGGCACCACCGCCGCCGTGCCACCGGCCGAGTCCACTGCCGGGACCGGTCGCTCCGCCCGTTCCCGGCGCGGCCGCACCCCGAAGGCCGGGCCACGCGCCGCCGGCCCGGCCGCACCCGACACCGCCCCGGCCGACGCCGCCCCGGCCGACGCCACACCGACGACGCCGGCCGAGCAGACCGACGCCATGCCGACGACGCCGAGCCGCCCCGCCGGCACCACGCCGAGCAACCCGGCCGGCACCACGCCGAGCAACCCGGCCGCCGCCAGGCCGGACGTGCCGGGCGGACGGACCGAAGCCGCGCCCACGGCCACCAGCGCGCGGTCCGGCTCGACCGCGGTCCCGCCGACGGTGACCGGCGGGCCGGGCCGCCCGGCCCCGGACGCCGCGAACACCGCCCCGATCCCACCGGCCGCGGACCCGGCCCGGGGCGACGCGAGCGCGGCCTCGACGCCGGGCCGCGTGAACTCCGGCACTCCCGACGGTTCCCTCGGCGGCCCGGCGCCCCGCACCGGCTCCCCAGCCGGCGAGGACGCATCGGCCGGGCGTACCCGGAGCAGTTTCTTCTTCGACGACGACCCGGCGCCGGTCCCGTCGTCCCGGCCCCGGTTCCCGATGTTCGAGGAGGTCGCCGGCGCGCCCGGCGAGGTACGACCGGCCTGGCCGATCACCCGGGCGAGCCGCCCGCAGCGCGTCACCGCCGAACCGGACGCACCGACCCGGGACGGCGCGGAGGCGACCACCCCCGCCGAGCCGGCGCCGCGGCCCCGCCATCGGGGTCTGCCCGAGCCGGGCGCGAGCGCCGGCTGGGACGCGCTCGCCACGAACGCCCGTCCCGCCGGGCCGGTTTCCCGGCCGGAGGCGAAAGCCGCACTGCCGGTCGCCCGACCGGAGCCGGCGACCGCCGTACCGGCCGAGGCCGGTGCCGACACCGCGCTGCCCGAGGCGAGCGAGCCGGACTTGCGGCGCGGGCGGCACGCCGGCCCGGAGGACGTCGACGTGCCCGCCGGGAAGACGAAGACCCGGCGCGGCCTGTTCCGGCGTAACCGGCCCAAGGCCGACCCGGAGCCGGCCGACGGTACGGCCGAGCCGGATGCCGCCGCCGACGACGAGTACGTCGACTGGGTTGCCGGTCTCGCCTCGGACGACAACGCCGACGACTCCCGCTCGCTGCGTACCGGGCGGCACCACCGCGACTGAACGGCGGCCGGGGCGGGCCGGATCGTGACGGCCCGCCCCGGCCTCGCTCAGGCCAGCGGCAGGTAGACCCGTGAGCCGGAGGCGACGAACTCCTCCGACTTGCCGCGCATGCCCCCGCGCGGCATAGTCCTTCAGCTCCTGCGTGATCTTCATGGAGCAGAACTTCGGCCCGCACATCGAGCAGAAGTGCGCGGTCTTCGCGGGCTCGGCGGGCAGCGTCGCGTCGTGGTACGCCCGCGCGGTCTCCGGGTCGAGCGCCAGGTTGAACTGGTCGGACCAGCGGAACTCGAACCGGGCCTTCGACAACGCGTCGTCCCACGCCTGCGCGCCGGGGTGCCCCTTGGCCAGGTCGGCCGCGTGCGCGGCGATCTTGTATGCGATCACGCCCGCCTTCACGTCGTCCCGGTCGGGCAGCCCGAGGTGCTCCTTCGGGGTGACGTAGCAGAGCATCGCGGTGCCGAACATCCCGATCATCGCCGCGCCGATCGCCGAGGTGATGTGGTCGTACGCGGGCGCGACGTCGGTGGTCAGCGGTCCGAGCGTGTAGAACGGCGCCTCGTGGCACCACTCCTGCTGGAGGTCCACGTTCTCCTTGATCTTGTGCATCGGCACGTGCCCGGGGCCCTCGATCATCACCTGCACGTCGTGCTCCCAGGCGACCTTCGTCAGCTCGCCGAGCGTGCGCAGCTCGGCGAACTGCGCCTCGTCGTTGGCGTCGGCGATGGACCCGGGGCGCAGGCCGTCACCGAGGGAGAACGTCACGTCGTACCGGGCCAGGATCTCGCACAGCTCGGCGAAGTTCGCGTAGAGGAAGTTCTCCTCGTGGTGCGCCAGGCACCAGGCCGCCATGATCGAGCCGCCCCGGGAGACGATCCCGGTGACCCGGTCCACGGCCAGCGGCACGTACGGCAGCAGCACGCCCGCGTGCACGGTCATGTAGTCGACGCCCTGTTCCGCCTGCTCGATGACCGTCTCGCGGAACACCTCCCAGCTCAGCTTCACCGGGTCACCGCCGACCTTCTCCAGCGCCTGGTAGATCGGCACCGTGCCGATCGGCACCGGCGCGTTCCGCACGATCGCCTCGCGCGTGGCGTGGATGCGCTTGCCGGTGGACAGGTCCATCACGGTGTCCGCGCCCCACCGGGTCGCCCAGGTCAGCTTCTCCACCTCCTCGGCCACCGACGAGGTGACCGCCGAGGTGCCGATGTTGGCGTTCACCTTCACCAGGAACGCCTTGCCGATGATGGCCGGCTCGCACTCCGGGTGGTTGACGTTCAGCGGCAGTACCGCCCGACCGGCCGCGATCTCGTCCCGGACGAACTCCGGTGACACCGACTCACGGATCGCCACGAACTCCATCTCCGGCGTGACGATCCCGGCCCGCGCGTGGGCGAGCTGAGTCGGACGGGTCCCCCGCCAGCGGCGTGCCGGCGCCGCGTACCGGGGCGACGTCGCCGCGCTCGGCGATCCACGGCCCGCGCAGCGCGGGCAGCCCCACCTCCGGGTCGGAGCCGGGACCGGAGGTGTCGTAGAGCCGTACCGGCGGGTTGTCCCCGGTCAGCGTCACCTCGGCGAACGGCACCCGGATGTCGGGGCGTGACCCTTCCACGTACACCTTGCGACGTGCCTGCATGACAGCCTCCTGTCGCTCATGCGGACCAGCCGAAGTGGTCGAGCGGCCCGCGGCCCGCGCCCAGCTCCCAGCCCTGCGCGCCGGTCAGCGCGCGGGTGACGTACTCCTTGGCGGCCTCCACAGCGACCGGCACCGCGTCGCCCGCGGCGAGCCGGACCGCGACGGCGGCCGAGAACGAACAGCCGGTGCCGTGGTTGTGCCGGGTGTCCACCCGGGGCGCGCGCAGCAGGCGCGTGGTTCCGCCGCCCGCGAGCACGTCCACCGACTCGCCGTCGGCGTCCACGTCGCCGCCGGTCACCACGACGAACGCCGGTCCGCGCGCGGCGAGCGCCTCGGCCGCCGCGACCATCTCCGCCACGGTGCCCACCGGGCCTCCGGTGAGGGCAGCGGCCTCCGCGCAATTGGGTGTCGCCACCACCGCGTACGGCAGCAGCCGCTCGACCGCCTCCACCACGCCGAGCCGGTGCCCGCTGGTGGCGACCAGCACCGGATCGACGACCAGGTGCGGCAGGCGCCCGCCCCGGGCCGCCTCGGCCACCGCGTCGGCGACCGCCGGCGTGCCGAGCATCCCCGTCTTCACGGCACGCACGTCGAAGTCGCCGAGCACGCTGTCCATCTGGTCGCGCACCGTCTGCGGGGGCAGCGGCAGGACGGCGTCCACACCCCGGGTGCTCTGCGCGGTGACGGCGGTGAGCACGCTGGTGCCGTACGCGCCGAGCGCGGCGAACGTCTTGAGGTCGGCCTGGATGCCTGCTCCCGCGCCGGAGTCGGAGCCGGCGATGGTGAGGACTGTTCTCGGCGTCACTTGTCTTCTCCGGTGGTTGCGGTGACCGCCTCCTGGAAGGCTCTGCCCAGCGTGGTGGCGGTTTCGGCGGGGTCCTGGGCGCGCATGATCGCGCCCAGCACTGCTACTCCTGTGGCGCCTGCCTCGACGACTGCGGTGACCTGCGCCGGGGTTTCGATGCCGCCGAGGGCGAGCACCGGGACCGGGCTCGCCGCGATCAGCTCGTGTAGTCCATCGGGTTGCAGCGCCGGGCCGTAGCCGGGTTTCGTGCGGGTCTCGTAGACCGGCGACAGCGTCGCGTAGTGCTCGGTGGTGAGCCGGGCCAGCTCGGCGGTGTCGTGGCAGGATCGGCCGACCAGTCCGACGACGGGCGGCGGGTACGGGCCGGCGGCGGGCAGGTGCACCGCGTCCCCGTCGAGTGGATCGGGTCCGGCGACGATCAGCGTGCCGCCCGCCTCGGCGAGGATCGCGCGCAGGTCGACCGCGAGCGCGAGGCGTTCGGCGCGGGGCAGGTCCTTCTCCCGCAGCACCACCCACCGCACTCCCCCGCCCACCGCGTGCGCCACCACATCGACGAGCGCCCCCCGGGCCACCCTTCGATCGGTAAGCAGCACGACCCCGGTCGGGCCGGTGTAGTTCTTGATATCTGGCCGCCCCTTGGAGTGCGCCCCCGTACCAAGATCGTCCAAAGCTCGGGCGGCGGTCACAGGTCGGGCCGTCCGTCGTCGGGGGTGGAGGCCAGCGCGTGGAAGCGGCGGGCGATCCGGCCCGCGCCGTACGCGAGGCGGCCGGCCTCGACCGCGTAGCGCATCGCCGTGGCCATCGCCACCGGGTCGGCGGCCCGGGTCACGGCGCTGGCCAGCAGCACCGCGTCGCAGCCCAACTCCATCGCCAGCGCCGCGTCGGAGGCGGTGCCGATGCCCGCGTCGAGCACCACCGGCACGTCGACCGACTGCCGGATCAGCCGGATGTGGTGCGGGTTGCCGATGCCCAGCCCGGAACCGATCGGCGAGCCGGCCGGCATCACCGCCGCGCATCCCACGTCGGCGAGCCGCCGCGCCAGCACCGGATCGTCCGAGGTGTACGGCAGCACCGTGAACCCGTCCGCCACCAACTCCTCGGCGGCGCGCAGCAGCTCCACCCCGTCGGGCAGGAGCGTGCGCTCGTCGCCGATCACCTCAAGTTTCACCCAGTCGGTGTCGAACGCCTCCCGGGCCAGGTGCGCCGTCTTCACCGCCTCCACGGCGGTCCGGCAGCCGGCCGTGTTCGGCAGCAGCCGTACGCCGCACCGCTCCACCAGGTCGAGCAGCCCGCCCGACCCGCCGGGCGTGGTGTCCACCCGGCGCAGCGCCAGCGTCACCAGCTCGGTGCCGGAGGCACGGATCGCCTGCTCCAGCACGTGCAGGTTGGCCGCGCCGCCGGTGCCGAGGACGAGCCGGGAGCCGAACGTGACCCCGCCGATCTCCAGCGTGGACATGCCGCTCACCCGCCCTGGGTGGCGCTGAGCACCTCGACCCGGTCGCCGTCGCGCAGCACGCTCGCCGACCAGCCGCCGCGCGGCACCACCTCGCCGTTCACCGCCACCGCGAGCCCGCGCTCCCGGTCGGTGACGGCGCGCACCACCTCGGCGACCGTGACACCGTCGGGCAGCGTGCGGCCGGTGCCGTTGACGATCAGTTCCACGTGCGCTCCTTCCCGAAGCGGTCCGGGGTGAAGGGGGCGAGCGCGGAATCCGGCTCGCCGGTGACGATCAGCTCGGTGACCAGGTCGGCGGTGACCGGGGTGAGCACGATGCCGTGCCGGTGGTGCCCGGTGGCCACGAGCACCCCCGGCCGTCCGGGCAGCGGCCCGATGATCGGCGCGTTGTCCGGCGTACCGGGGCGCAGCCCGGCGACGGCCTCCACCAGCTCGTACTCGACGAGTTCCGGCACCAGCTCCGCGGCGGCGCGCAGCAGCGTCAGCACCCCGCCGGCGGTGACCTCGGTGTCCGCGCGCTCCTCGACTGTCGCCCCGACCACCACCTCACCGCTGTCCCGGGGCACCAGGTAGACCGACTCGCTGTCCGCGTACCCCCGGATCACGTGCCGGAAGGCCGGCGGACCGCCACCGGGCGCGCGCAGCCGCAGCACCTGGCCCTTCACCGGGCGGACCGGCAGACCGGTCAGCGCCGCCGCGCCGCAACCGGCCGCGACCACGGTGACCCGGGCGTCCACCTCGGACAGCGCGCCGACGCGGGCCGGGCGCAGCTCCACCCCGGCCCGTCCGGCGGCCGTGCGCAGCGCCGCGACCAGCCGGCGCGGGTCGACCTGGTGGTCGCCGGGGGCCACCGCGCCACCGCGCACGCGCGGCGCCAGCGCCGGCTCGCGGTCGCGCAGCTCCGAGGGGCGCAGCGGCGTGATCGGCAGTCCCAGACCCCGTTGGTACGACCACAGCCGCCCCGCCTCGGCCAGGTCGTCGGCGGTGAGCCCGACGACGAGCGTGCCCTCGGTGCGGTAGCCGAGGTCGACGCCGCTCGCCTCGGCCAGCTCGGCGGCGAAACCGGGCCAGCGGGCGGCGGACCCGACGAGCAGGGCGGTCAGCTCGTGCTCACCGAAGTACGCCTCGGCGACCGGCGAGAGCATCCCGGCGGCCACCGACGAGGCGCCCGAACCGGGCCGGTCGTCGTGCACCACCACACGCAGTCCGCGCTGCGCGCACCGCCACGCGACGGCGAGTCCGACCGGCCCGGCGCCCACCACCGCCACGTCGGGCCCTCTGTCAACGCCTCCGGTAGCGGAAGGGCCCTCTCTCACCACGTCAGCGCCCGCATCAACTCGGCCGCGGCGTGTGCGGGATCGGCGGCCGTGCTGAGCGCGCCGACCACCGCCACCCCGTACGCCCCGGCCGCCCGCAGTGCCGGCACACCCGCGGCGGTCACCCCACCGATCGCGATGATCGGCACGCCCACCGCCTCGGCGACCGCGCGTACCCCCTCGGGGCCGATCGGATCCGGCAGGCCGGACTTGGTCGTGGTGACGTGACACGGGCCCACGCCCAGGTAGCTCGCGCCCGCGTCCACCGCCGCGCGGGCGCCCACCGGCTCCCGGGCGGTCGCGCCCAGCACGGCGTCCGGGCCGAGCACCCGGCGCGCGGCGGCCACGGGCAGGTCGTCCGCGCCGACGTGGCCACCGGCGGCGCCCACCGCCAGCGCCACGTGCAGCCGGTCGTTCACCAGGCACTGTGCCCCGTACGGCCGGCACTCCTGCGCCACCCGGCACGCCAGCTCGTACGCCTCCCGGTCGGTGGCGTCGTCCTCCACGCGCACCTGCACGACGAGTTCGGCGCCGGCCACCGGCAGGGCGGCACGCAGCACGGCGAGCGGGTCACGCCCCGGCCGGGTGTCGGTGACGAGATGCAGTCGTCCCAGGGACAGCACGGCAACGCTCCTCCCTGCGCCGGCATTACCCGGATCAGGTTCGACGGTCGGGGGCTCCCAGCCCCCCTCTCAGCCCGGTCCGCACCGGGCTCCCGTGGGTTACTTGCGGCCTACCGTACGACGCCTCCCGCCCGTACGGAAGGCCGGGTGAGGTTTTTCCAGGAACCAGCCGTCCGCCGGATTGGGACAGCGGGTGACCGTCTCCTCACGACACGCTGCCCGGATGTCCGTTCCCGCCCGCGTTCCGCGCAACCTTGCGATCCTGCCGTTCCGGGGCGGCCGCGCCGTCTCCCAAGGGCTGCTCACCTGGACGATGCTGCGCGGGCCGACGTGGATCCGCCTGCTGCCGGACGTGTACGTGCACCGGGACGGACACCGCGCCGACGACCACCGGATGTGGTGCGAGGCGGTGGCGTTGCGCCTGCCTCCGGGTGGCGTGCTGGCGGGGCGCAGCGCCGCCTGGCTGTTCGGCGCGGACGTGCTCACCCGCGACGCGCCGGTCACCGTGCTGCTGCCGACTGCTGCTCGACTGCGACCGCACCCACGGTTGCGGTTGGTCCGGTCGCCGCTGCCGGAGCGGGACCGCACCCTCGTCGGCGGTCTGCCGGTCACCACCCCGCTGCGTACCGCGTTCGACCTGGGCCGACAGGGCTCACTCGCCGAGGCGTTGGTCGCCGTCGACGCGCTGCTGCGTCGCCGGGTCGTGAAGCTGCCCGCCCTGCGGGCCTACGCCGCCGACCGGCCGGGCTGGCCGGGCGCTCCGCTGCTGCGCGAGGTGCTGGCGCTGGCCGAGCCGTTGAGCGAGTCCCCGATGGAGACGCGACTGCGGCTGCTCCTCCTCGACGCCGGTCTCGGCCCGCTCACCGCCCAGCACGAGGTGCGCGCCGGCGGACGCTTCGTGGCCCGGGTGGACCTGGCCTGGCCGGCTCTCCGCCTCGCGGTCGAGTACGACGGCGACCACCACCGGGAGCGGGCAAACTTCCGGCGGGACGTGGCGCGCCTGAACGCGCTGCGCGCGGCCGGGTGGGTCGTACTCCGGTTCACCGCCGACGACGTGCTACGCCGACCCGACGCCACTGTCGCCCTGGTACGCCAGGCCCTGGCCGAACGTCGTGCCACCGCAGCAAACCACTGATCCGCGCCCTCGGCTCGCCGCCCTCCGCACCCTCCAGCTCGCCGCCCGCAGCCCGCAGCCCCGAGTCTCGCCCCGCCGCGCCCCCGGCCCGGCCACCGCCACCCGGTGTCTGGCCGGGCCGGGCCGGGCCGGCCGAGACACCACGGGCGTCAGGAGGCCGCCCGCAGACACCTATGGCGTTCCACCCGCGACTGAATCTGGCGACGAGTGGAACGCCATGAGTGTCTCAATGCCTCCTTGACACCCATACCGTTCCACCCATCGTGGGCGCTGCCTCTGAGTGGAACGCCATGGGTGCCTGCGCGCGCGGGCGGCCCCGGTGTGCGCACGCCCGCCGAGCCGGGGCAAGCCCCGACGCTCGCACGCCGACGAGCGGACGCACCTGCGACGCGCGGGCGGACCGAACACGGGTGGACCGAACGCGCGAGCGCACGCCCGACGCGCGAGCGGGCCCGACGCGCGAGCGGACCCAACGCGCGGGCGGACCGAACGCGCGGACGGGCCGAACGCGCGCGGGCCCGACGCGCAGGCGGGCGCGTCCGCGCGGGCAGGGACGTCAGAGGATGGCGTCCAGGGCGTCCAGGTCCTCGTCGGTGGGCTGCCACGTGCCGGCTTCGGCGTTCGCCCTCACCTGCTCGGGGGTGGTGGCACCGGCGATCACCGACGTCACCGCGGGACGCGCCGCCAGGCCACCGATGGCCACCTGGAGCATGCTGATCCCGCGCTCGGCCGCGTACGCCTCGATCGCCTCGATGACGTCCCAGCGCGCGGCGGCGAGCCGCTCGGCGTACCGGCCGCCACCGGCCAGGCGGCTGCCCGCCGGGGCCGCCTCGCCGCGCGTGTACTTGCCGGTGAGCAGCCCGTTGGCGAGCGGGAAGAACGGCAGCATGCCGAGGCCGAACCGCTCGCAGGCCGGGATCACCTCGTCCTCCACGCCGCGTTCCAGCAGCGAGTAGTGGTTCTGCGCGGAGATGAACCGGGTGCGCCCCTGCGACGACGCGGTCCAGTCGGCGTCGGCGATCTGCCAGCCGGCGAAGTTGGAGTTGCCCAGGTAGCGCACCTTCCCGGCGGTCACCAGGTCGTCCAGCGCGGCGAGCGTCTCGTCGATCGGGGTGCCCGGGTCGGGCTCGTGCATCTGGTACAGGTCGATGTGATCGGTGCCGAGCCGGCGCAACGACGCCTCGACCGCGCGGGCGATGTAGCGGCGGGCGCCCCGGGCGCCGTGGTCCGGCCCGTTCGCGCCGTTCATGGCCATGCCGAACTTGGTGGCCACCACCACGTCGTCGCGGCGGCCCTTGAGCGCCTGCCCGAGCAGTTCCTCGGAGGCGCCCTGCGGCTCGCCGTAGATGTCGGCGGTGTCGAAGAAGTTGATCCCGGCGTCGAGCGCCGCGTCCACCACCGCCCGGGTGCCGTCGAGATCGAGTTTGCGGCCGAAGTTGTTGCAGCCGATACCGACTACTGACACCACGAGCCCGGAGTCGCCCAGCCGGCGATAGGTCATCTCACTCACGAGATCCACTCTATGCCCGCGGGCCGGGCGCCCAACGGGCGAGCACCTCAGCCCAGCACCTCGGCGGCCAGCACCCGGGCGGCGCCGATCGTGGCCGCCAGTTCCTCGGGGGTACGCCCCACCGCGCCCAGCAGTGCCTGCGCCCGCTCGGCGAACTCCGGCGGCGCTCCCGGCAGGCGCCCGGCCGAGGCGATCATGCCCTTCTCGTTGACCAGCCATCGTCCGGCCCGGCCGTGCAGCGCGTGGACGAGCACCCCGACCACCCGGAACAGGCAGCCGGCCACGTAGCCGGAGTCACCTCCGGCCGCGCCCTTCGCGGCGCCGTCGAGCAGCAGCCCGGCCTCCCAGCCACCGGCGACCAGCGCGGCGCCGAGCGCGGGCGGGTAGTCGACGGTCTCGGCCCGCAGCGCGGTCAGCTCGCCGGTCGGGTCGCCGAGCACCCGCCCGAGCGCCACCTCCCCGGCGTACGCGTGCGAGTAGAAGCCGAGCGGGTGCCCGGCCTGCACCTCGACCCTGTAGCGGCCGGCCCGGCAGTCCGCCCAGACCCGGTGCACCCGGTCCAGGTCGCGGTAGATCCAGTCCACGGGCACGCCGCCGACGCGCAGCCAGCCGCCACCGTCGACCCACGGCCCCAGCCGCCCGGGGCGGTGAGGTCCACCGGCCCGTCGGCGACCGAGGCGGCCACCGCGCGCAGCCCGGCCAGGTCGGGCTCACCGCGGTAGTAGAGGCCCAGGTCCCAGTCGGAGTCGGGCCGGTGGTCGCCGCGGGCGCGGCTGCCGCCGAGCGCCACCGCGACCACGCCGTCCACCGCGCACAGCCGCTCGGCCAGGTCCTGGCCGATCACCCGACGTCCCAGACCGGCTCCGGCGTCTCCACCACGTCGCCGTCGCCGCGGAACAGCACGAACCGGTCGAAGGTGCGGGTGAACCACCTGTCGTGGGTCACCGCGACCACCGTCCCCTCGAACGCCGTCAGGCCGGCTTCCAGCGCCTCGGCCGAGGCCAGGTCGAGGTTGTCGGTGGGCTCGTCGAGCAGCAGCAGCGTGGCCCCGGACAGTTCCAGCAGCAGCACCAGGAACCGGGCCTGCTGCCCGCCGGAGAGCGTGCCGAACCGCTGGTCGCCCTGCGCGGCCAGCTCGTACCGGGACAGCGCCGCCATGGCCGCGTGCCGGTCCATGCCGGCCCGGTGGTCGTCGCCGCGCCACAGCACCTCGACGAGCGTCTTGGCCATCAGCTCCGGCCGGTCGTGGGTCTGCGAGAAGTGTCCCGGCCGGACCCGCGCGCCGAGCCGGACCACGCCGCCGTGCGCGACGGGCGCGAGCGCGGCGGCGCCGTCGACAGGGGTGTTGCCGGGCTCCGGGTCGGTGCCGCCCCGGGCCAGCAGGCGCAGGAAGTGCGACTTGCCGGTGCCGTTCGCGCCGAGCACCGCGACCCGGTCGCCGTACCAGAGTTCCAGGTCGAAGGGGTACGTCAGGCCGTCCAGCTCCAACTGTTCCGCGATCACCGCGCGTTTGCCGGTCCGCCCGCCGGTCAGGCGCATCCGGATGTCCTGGTCCTTCGGGGGTACGGGCGGCGGCCCGGCCTCCTCGAACTTGCGCAACCGGGTCTGCGCGGCCTGGTAGCGGGAGGCCATCCCGGCGTTGTACGCGGCCTTCTGCTTGTACATCAGCATCAGCTCACGCAGTTTCTGGTGCTCCTCGTCCCAGCGTTTGCCCAGCTCGTCGAGGCGGGCGTGCCGGGCAACCCGGGCGGAGTGCCAGCTCGCGAAGCCGCCCGGGTGCACCCAGGCGCTGCCGCCCTCCACCGCGACCACCCGGTCGGCGGTCTGCGCCAGCAGTTCCCGGTCGTGCGAGACGTAGAGCACGGACTTGCCCGACTCGCGTAGCCGCGCCTCCAGCCAGCGCTTGCCGGGTACGTCGAGGAAGTTGTCCGGCTCGTCGAGCAGCAGCACCTCTTCCGGGCCGCGCAGCAGCAACTCCAGCGCGAAGCGCTTCTGCTGGCCGCCAGAGAGCGTGCGTACCGGCCGGTCCCGGGCGCTGTCCCAGGGCAGGCCGAGCACGATGGTGGTGACGGTGTCGAAGAGGACCTCCGCTTCGTACCCGCCGGTCTCGCCCCAGACGGCCAGCGCCTCGGCGTACGCGAGCTGGGTCTTGCCGGCGGCGGAGCTGTACTTGCCGCGGACCTCGGCCGCCCGCATGGCCGCCTCGGTCTCGGCGAGCCGCAGCCCGGCGTCGCGCAGCGCCGGCGGGGCGAGGGAGAGCGCCATGTCGGCGAGCGTGGAATCGTCCCCGATCATGCCGATGAACTGCCGCATCACGCCGAGACCGCCGGAGCGGGCGATCGCGCCGGTCTTCACCGGCAGGTCACCGGCGACCATCCGCAGCAGCGTGGTCTTGCCGGCGCCGTTCGGACCGACGAGCGCCACCTTGGCGCCCTCACCGACCCGGAACGACACGTCGCTGAACAGCTCACGCCCGTCCGGGAGGATGTGCCCGACTCCTGCCACGTCCACGTATCCCACGCGGGCATCCTGCCCGAGCCGGGCCGGTGGGCGACACCGGATTACCGGGTGACGCGCAGTACCCGGTAGCCCTTCTGGCTGGCGTGCCGTTCGACTGACCAGCCCTGCTCGGCCAGCCAGCGGTGCAGCGAGTCGCCGCCGAGGTGCCGGGCGACGACGAGCCAGGCCACGCCGTCCGGGGCGAGCCGGGGCAGCCAGCGCAGCAGCAGGCCGTGCAGTTCCGGCTTGCCGATGTGGATCGGCGGGTTGGACCAGATCTGGGTGAAGGTGACGTCGTCCGGCAGTTCGTCCGGCGCGACGGCGCGTACCCGCTCGGCGGCGCCGACCCGGGCCGCGTTGGCGGTGGTGAGGGCGCGGGCGCGCTCGTTGACGTCCACCGCCCAGACGGTGGCCTTCGGTGCGGTGGTGGCCAGGACGCAGGTGATCGGGCCGAAGCCGCAGCCGATGTCGAGCAGCGCGCCGGTGACGTCGGCGGCCGGCAGTTCGGCCTTGCGCAGCAGCACTGCGGTGCCCGGGTCGAGCCGGTCGGCGGAGAAGACGCCGCCGGCCGAGGCGAGCGTGTAGTCGCGCCCGGCGACTGTGAACTCGACCTCGCGCGGGCGGGCCGGGGTCGAGGGCTCAGCGGTGAAGTAGTGGTCGCCGGTCACGCCCGCATTCTCGCACCGGGCCGCAGCGGTTCCGGCGACGGTGTCACGGGCAGGGTCCGACGCCACTCCGCCAGAATTTCCCGATATTACCCCTGAAAGGGACAATCAGTCTTACTCTATGCCACATGGTGTACCGGTACGAGTCCGATGAGGACGCCTTCCTGGAGTACCCGAAGCCCGGGTCGGCCCCGAACGGGCCCGCAGCCACGACGCCCCCGCCCGCGGGTCCGTCACGCTCCCGCTTCCCCACGCCGTCGCTGCCCCCGCCGCCGCGCCCCACCGCGCAACCGGCGCTGCCGCCGGCCGGCCCCGACGAACAGGCCGGCCCCGACGAGCAGGCGGCCGACGACCGCGCCCCGATGCCGGCGCCACCGGCCCCGGCACCCACACCCGGACGCCCCGCGCCACCGCGGGAGCCCTCCCCGGTGCCGCAGCCCGCGCCGCCGATGCCGGCGCCCGTACCGGCCGCGGCGAACCGGCAGACGGTGCCGATCCAAGCCAGCCCGACCGCCCGCGCCGCCGCCTCCGAGCCGTCCCGGACCCGGCGCACCGAGCGCCGCGGCGGCGGCCGGTTCTGGCAGACGCTCGTCGGCGGCGCCGCCGTACTGCTCCTGCTCTCGCTCACCGGGCTCGCAGTCGCCGCACTGCTGGACGAGCGCACCGCCACGCCGCCCGCCGCCCAGCCCACACCGCAGCCGACCGAGCCGAGCACGCCGTCCGGCGGCACCGACCTGGACTCCCGGGACACCGACCAGGCGTCACTCACCGCCAATGAGGTCTTCCCGGTCAAGGACGTGGTGGTCGCCGGCGAGAAGCCGGCCTACCGGGTGCTGAAGACCCAGGCCAGCACGAAGTGCCAGGTCGCGGCCACCGGCGAGATCGCCGACCTGCTGGTCCGGCTCGGCTGCAACCAGGTCGTGCGGGGCACGCTCCGCTCCCCCGACGGCGACCACCTGATCACCGCCGGTCTGTTCAACCTCACCGACGTGGCCACCGCCCAGCGGGTACGCGACCGCATCCGGCCGCTGCTCGACGCGCGCCAGGGACGGTTCCGTGGCATGGCGGCGGGCGACGGCACCGAGGCGGTGGAGAAGGCCGCGGCCCGGGTCGCCTGGCAGGTACGCGGCCACTACGTCGCCTACTGCCTGGTCACCCGCGCCGACGGCGAGCGCCTCCCGAGCGACGACGCGACCGCCCGCGAGATCATGTACGACCTGGTCGAGCTGCACCTCAACCGGGGTGTGCTGGACCGCCGGGTGGCCACCGGAACGGCCGGGCAGCCCGACGCGGACTCGGCCGACGACAGCGCCGGTCAGCGGGGCACCGACTGAGCCGCGCTCAGCCCTCGGCCACCGGCACCCGCAACCGGCGGGTCTCCTCGGCGCGCCGGGCGTACTCGGCCGGGTCGGCCGGGTAACCCACCTCGACCAGGGCGAGGCCGTGCGCCGGCGCCACGGTCACCTCGCTGGAGCGTTCACGGCGGGTCAGCAGCCCGGCCGGCCACCGCACCGGCCGCCGACCGTCGCCGGCCACCAGCATCGCCCCGACCAGGCTGCGCACCATGTTCTGGCAGAACGCGTCGGCCTGCACGGTGGCGACCAGGATCCCGTCCGGATCACGCCGCCAGTCCAGCCGGGTCACCTCGCGCAGCGTGGTGGCGTTCTCCTTGCGCCGGCAGTACGCGGCGAAGTCGTGCTCCCCCACCAGCCCGGCGGCGGAGGCGTTCAGCGCCGCCAGGTCCAGCGGCTTCGGCCAGGCCAGAGTGTCCCGGCGGCGCAGCGGCTCGGCGCCCCACGGGGCGTCGGTGACCCGGTACTCGTAGCGCCGGAACGTGGCCGAGAACCGGGCGTCGAAGTCGGCCGGCACCTCGGTCATCGCGCGTACCCGGGCGTCGGGCGGGAGGAGCCGGGCCAGCCGGCGCAGCAACCGCCCCTCGTGCTCCCGCCACACCGCAGCCGGGAGATCGAGGTGGCAGACCTGCCCGGCGGCGTGCACCCCGGCGTCGGTACGCCCGGCCACTGTCAGCCCGGTCGCCGTGCCCGCGCCGAGCACCAGATCCAGCGTCTGCATGAGCACGCCCGCCACGGTGCGCCGGGTCGGCTGGGGCGCCCAGCCGGAGAAGTCGGTGCCGTCGTACGAGACGTCCAGCCGCAGCCGGATCCGCTCGTCCACCTCGTACCTCCTGTCGACGGCGACGGGCCCGGCACCCCCGAGGGGATGCCGGGCCCGGTCGAGCCTGATCTCAGGCCTTGTCGTTCTCGGTGGCCTCGTCGCTGTCCTCGCGGGCGGCGGCGGTGTCACCGGACGCCGAGACCGGCGCCTCGGCGTCCTGGTCGTCGGCGCTGGAGCGCGGGGTCTCCTCGGCCGGGGCCAGGGCCTCGACCTTGTCCTGCTGCGCGGCCTTGCGGGCGGCGGTCTTCTTGTTCGCCTTCGGCTCGGCGACCTGAAGCTCCTCCACCAGCTCGATGATCGCCATCGGAGCGGCGTCACCCTTGCGCGGACCGGTCTTCACGATCCGGGTGTAGCCACCGTTGCGGTTGGCGTACCGGGGCGCGATCTGGTCGAACAGGGCGTAGACCACGTCCTTGTCCTTGACGACGCCCAGCACCCGGCGGCGCGAGGCGAGGTCGCCGCGCTTGGCCTTGGTGATGAGCTGCTCGGCCAGCGGACGCAGCCGCCGGGCCTTCGTCTCGGTGGTCTGGATCTTGCCGTGCTGGAACAGCGCGGTGGCCAGGTTGGCCAGCATCAGCCGCTCGTGCGCGGGGCTGCCGCCGAGGCGGGGGCCCTTGGTGGGCGTGGGCATGCTTGGTGCTCCTCAGGTATGGCGGCAGCGCGGACTAGAGCTGCTCGGTCTCGCGGTAGTCGTCGGTGTCGTAGTCGGCCTCGCCGAAGGCGTCCACGACGTGCGCCGGGTCGAAGTTCGGAGCCGAGTCCTTCAGCCCCAGGCCCATCCCGGCGAGCTTCATCTTGACCTCGTCGATCGACTTCTGACCGAAGTTGCGGATGTCGAGGAGGTCGGCCTCGGTACGCCCGATGAGCTCACCAACGGAGTTGATGCCCTCGCGCTTGAGGCAGTTGTAGGAGCGGACGGTCAGGTCCAGCTCCTCGATCGGCAGGGCCAGGTCCGCAGCCAGCTGGGCGTCCTGCGGGGACGGCCCGATGTCGATGCCCTCGGCCGTCTCGTCCAGCTCGCGGGCGAGCCCGAACAGCTCCACCAGCGTCGAGCCGGCCGAGGCCAGCGCGGTACGCGGGCCCATCGACGGCTTGGTCTCGACGTCGATGATCAGCCGGTCGAAGTCGGTGCGCTGCTCGACACGGGTCGCCTCGACCCGGTACGTCACCTTGAGCACGGGCGAGTAGATCGAGTCGACCGGGATCCGGCCGATCTCGGCGCCCGCCTGCTTGTTCTGCGCCGCAGTGACGTAGCCGCGACCCCGCTCGACGGTCAGCTCCATGTCGAGCCGGCCCTTGCCGTTGAGGGTGGCGAGCTTCAGATCCGGGTTGTGCACCGAGACACCGGCCGGGGGCTGAATGTCACCGGCGGTCACGTCGCCCGGGCCCTGCTTGCGCAGGTACATGCTGACCGGCTCGTCGTGCTCGGAGCTGACGCACAGCTCCTTGATGTTCATGACGAGCTCGACCACGTCCTCCTTGACCCCGGGGATCGTGGTGAACTCGTGCAGCACACCGTCGATCTTGATCGAGGTGACAGCCGCACCCGGGATGGACGACAGCAACGTACGCCGCAGCGAGTTGCCCAGGGTGTAGCCGAAGCCGGGCTCCAGCGGCTCGATGGTGAACCGGGAGCGGGTCTCGTTGATCGACTCTTCGGAGAGAGACGGTCGCTGGCTGATGAGCATCTTTTCTCTTCTCTTCCGGGGCGCCCGCTATTTGACGCCCACGACACAACTGTTCCGGTGGCCCGCCCCGGAGAGCGGGCCACCGCAACGAGCCCTTACTTGGAGTAGAGCTCGACGATCAGCTGCTCCTGGACCTGGGTGTCGATCACCTGACGGGCCGGGAGCGAGTGCACGAGGATCTTCATCTGGCTCGGGATCGCCTCCAGCCACGCCGGGACGGTCCGCGAGCCGGCCTCACCCTGTGCCACCAGGAACGGGGTGAGTTCCTTGCTCTTCGCACGCACCTCGACGATGTCGTGCTCCTTGACCCGGTACGACGGGATGTCGACCTTCTTGCCGTTCACCGTGAAGTGACCGTGCTTGACCAGCTGACGGGCCATGTCCCGGGACTTGGCGTAGCCGGCCCGGTAGACCACGTTGTCCAGCCGCGACTCAAGGATCTGCAGCAGGACCTCGCCGGTCTTGGCCTCCTTGCTCACGGCCTCTTCGTAGTAGCCGCGGAACTGCTTCTCCAGCACGCCGTAGACACGACGGGCCTTCTGCTTCTCACGGAGCTGGAGCAGGTACTCCGTCTCCTTCGTGCGGCCGCGGCCGTGCTGCCCGGGCGGGAACGGCCGGGACTCGAACGGGCACTTCGGACCATCGCACTTGCTGCCCTTGAGGAACAGCTTCATCTTCTCCCGCCGGCAACGGCGGCAGTCAGCACCGGTGTAACGAGCCATCTCTCTCTAACCTCTCAGACCCGGCGACGCTTCGGCGGACGGCACCCGTTGTGCGGCTGCGGCGTGACGTCGGAGATCTGCCCGACCTCGAGGCCCACTGCCTGCAGCGAACGGATGGCGGTTTCCCGGCCGGAGCCGGGACCCTTGACGAACACGTCGACCTTGCGCATGCCGTGCTCCATCGCGCGGCGCGCGGCGGCCTCGGCGGCGAGCTGCGCGGCGAACGGAGTCGACTTGCGGGAGCCCTTGAAGCCCACCTGGCCGGAGGAGGCCCAGGAGATGACCGCACCGGTCGGGTCCGTGATGGACACGATGGTGTTGTTGAAGGTGCTCTTGATGTGCGCCTGCCCGTGGGCGACGTTCTTGCGTTCCTTGCGCCGGACCTTCTTGACGGCGGCTCCGGCACGAGCCTTCGGTGGCATAAGTCTGTGCGCTCCTAGTTACTTCTTGCCGGGCTTCTTCTTGCCGGCCACGGTCCGCTTCGGGCCCTTCCGGGTCCGCGCGTTGGTCTTGGTGCGCTGGCCACGCACGGGCAGACCACGGCGGTGCCGGATACCGGCGTAGCAGCCGATCTCGACCTTGCGGCGGATGTCAGCGGCGACCTCGCGGCGCAGGTCGCCTTCAACCTTGTAGTTGCCCTCGATGTGGTTCCGGAGCTCGACGAGCTCCTCGTCCGTGAGGTCCCGAACGCGCTTGTCCGGCGAGATGCCGGTCGCGGCGAGCGTCTCCAGGGCGCGGGTGCGACCGACCCCGAAGATGTAGGTGAGCGCGATCTCCATCCGCTTCTCGCGGGGGAGATCCACGCCGACTAGACGTGCCATGTGCGGGCGTACTCCTCGTGATGTGTGGCGGAGGTGTGGACCCGTCCCACCCCGCTACGCGACGTCCCTGTCCTTCCGGCGACGAACGCCGGCGACCGGGATGGGTCGCTGCCCGAGCGGGCCCCGGCCTCCGACCGGGGGTCAACCACGAGGGGGTACGCGCTGCGCACCCGACCGCGGCTGGGACGAGTTGGTGATGTGTGGGGCGTCAGCCCTGGCGCTGCTTGTGGCGCGGGTCGGTGCAGATGACCATGACCCGGCCGTGCCGGCGGATCACCCGGCACTTGTTGCAGATCCTCTTGACGCTCGGCTTGACCTTCACGGTTGCCTTACTTCCCATCTGGCCCGGAGCCGCGGCGGTGCGCGATCCGGACGTCGAAGACGGACACGGGTCTCCCGGCCGCCGTCAGGCTTACTTGTAGCGGTAGACGATGCGCCCGCGGGTCAGGTCGTACGGCGAGAGTTCGACGACGACCCGGTCCTCCGGCAGGATGCGGATGTAGTGCTGCCGCATCTTGCCGCTGATGTGCGCGAGCACCTTATGGCCGTTCGCGAGCTCCACCCGGAACATGGCGTTCGGCAGGGGCTCGATGACCCGACCCTCGATCTCGATTGCTCCGTCTTTTTTCGGCATGTACTCCGCTGTCCTGACGTCGGTTGCTCCGGACGGCCCACAACGTCTTACACGGGTGAACTGACCATGATCAGAAAACCCGCGCCAGCCGCGGCTCCGACTCCCACCGAAGCGCAGGGTGGGCATGGCGGAGTGGACGCTGTGCGCCGATCTGAAAGTGTACGCCGACCCGCACGCGCTCGCCAAACCGACCGGCGCGACGGTCACCCGGACGGCGCGGATATGACGCAGGTCACGTCTCCGGCAGCTCCCGCTTCGCCGCCCGGCGGGTCTCCCGCTCGACCTGCTTGCGTCGCCGCCGCTCGGCGTCCTTCTCCGGCGCCCCGGTGGCCAGCCCCTGCACGGTCTGGTAGAGCACCACGGCGCCCCACGGGCCGAGCACCCAGACCGGCCAGTAGTCGTCGACCTCGAACTCACCCTCACCGAGCTGGGAGACGAACCAGATCGCGGTGAGTATCAGCGCCACCTTCAGCCAGGGGCCCCAGACCTCCAGCAGCCAGGCGTTACGCGCGCTCAGCGCCGACCGCCCCCGGGCGGCCACGCCGCTCTCCCCCGGTCGCGCGCGGAGCCGGCAGGGAGCGCTCGGCCGGCGCGGTGCCGGGCAGGTCGGTCAGCAGCGCGTCCAGCTCGCCGTAGGTCTTGGCCCCGTACGCCTGACGCAGCCGATCGTCGTACTCGTCCAGGTCGAGCCGGCCCTCGGCCAGTGCCGTTCGAAGCCGCTCGGCGGTGGCCTCCCGGTCCGCGTCGGCCGCCCGCATCCGGTTGCGCTCATCCATGGGAACCAGCATGGCACCCGATCGCCAAGGCGGCACGGTGCGCGCCGCCGATCGGGGCGGTCGGCGGTCGGCGATCAGACGGCCGGAGAGCCGACCGACGTCTGCCGCGCGGTCACCAGATCGCCCAGGCGGGCCCGGCCGCCGTCCTCGGCGGTCAGCACCCACACGCCGTCGTCCAGCAGCGCCATCGAGTGCTCGACGTGCACCGCGATCGACCCGTCGCGGGTCACCACGGTCCAGCCGTCGGACAGCTCGACCGTACGCGGCGAGCCCATCGTGATCATCGGCTCGATCGCCAGCGCCATGCCCGGCACCAGGCGCGGCCCCTTGCCGGGACGCCCGTGGTTGAGCACGTGCGGGTCCTGGTGCATCTCGGTGCCGATGCCGTGGCCGCCGTAGCCGTCGACGATGCCGTACCGGCCGCCCTTGCGGACCGCGGTCTCGACCGCGTGGGAGATGTCGGTGAGCCGGCCCTTGCCGGAGGCCGCCCCGCGCGCCGCAGCGGCGATTCCGGCCCACATGGCGTCCTCGGCCACCGCCGTCATCCGCAGCAGCGCCGGGTCGACCTCGCCGACCGGCACCGTGACCGCCGCGTCGCCGTGCCAGCCGTCCAGCACCGCGCCGCAGTCGATCGAGATCAGGTCTCCCTCGCGCAGCACCTGCTGGGGCGACGGGATGGCGTGCACCACCTGCCGGTTGACCGAGGAGCAGATCGACGCCGGGAAGCCGTGGTAGCCCTTGAACGAGGGCACGGCGCCCGCCTCGCGGATGGTCGACTCGGCGATCGCGTCCAGGTCGGCCGTCGACACGCCCGGCGCCACCGCCTCTCGCATCCGGCGCAGGGCGCGGGCGACGACCAGACCGGCGGCCCGCATCAGTTCGATCTGCTCGGGGGTCTTCAGCTGGATGTCCAGCTGGGGACGGCGCATGGCGGTGTTCACCTTTCGTCGCGCGTACGCGGAGCAGCGGGGCACGTCGCGCGTACCCCGCTGTTCGCACTCTATCCGCCGGGTGGCGGGTGGGACCTCAGCCGCCGTACGAGCGCAGTGCGTCGATGGCGCGGACGGTGACGTCCTCCACCGGGCCGGTCGCGTCGATGCCGACCAGCCTGCCCTGAGCGCCGTAGTAGTCGACCAGCGGCGCGGTCTTCTCGGCGTACTCCCGCAGCCGGGCCGCGATGGTCTCCGGCTTGTCGTCGTCCCGCTGGAACAGCTCCGCGCCGCAGCGGTCGCAGATGTCCTCCCGGCTGGTCGCGTCGAACTCGACGTGCCAGATCTTGCCGCAGCCGCGGCAGGTACGCCGGCCGGACAGCCGCCGGATCACCTCGTCGTCGTCGACGACGAGCTCCAGCACCAGATCCAGTGCGGTGCCGAGGTCCGCGAGGAGCTTGTCCAGCGCGGCGGCCTGCGGCGTGGTCCGTGGGAAGCCGTCGAGCAGGAAGCCCTCGCTCGCGTCCGGCTCGGCGAGCCGGTCCCGCACCATGTTGATGGTGACCTCGTCGGGGACCAGCTTGCCGGCGTCCATGTAGCGCTTGGCCTCGACGCCCAGCGGCGTGCCCTGGGAGACGTTCGCCCGGAAGATGTCACCGGTCGAGATCTTCGGCACCGAGAGGTGCGCGGCGACGAACTCCGCCTGTGTGCCCTTGCCCGCGCCCGGCGGGCCAACCAGAACGAGTCGCATCTACCGCAGGAACCCTTCGTAGTTCCGCTGCATGAGTTGGCTCTCGATCTGCTTCACGGTCTCCAGACCGACGCCGACCATGATGAGCACAGCGGTGCCGCCGAACGGGAAGTTCTGGAACTGCTGGTTGTCGAGCCAGATGAAGAAGAAGTTCGGCAGGATCGCGACGATACCCAGGTAGAGCGCACCCGGCAGGGTGATCCGGCTGAGGATGAAGTCGAGGTACTCGGCGGTCGGCTTGCCGGGGCGGATGCCCGGCACGAAGCCGCCGTACTTCTTCATGTTGTCCGCGACCTCGGTCGGGTTGAACGTGATCGACACGTAGAAGTACGTGAAGAAGATGATCAGCAGGAAGTAGATCGCGATGTGCTCCGGCGCGCTCGCCTTCACGATGTGGTTCTGGATCCACGCCTGGACCTTGCCCGGGTCGTTCTGATCGAAGAACTGCAGCGCGAGCTGAGGCAGGTAGAGCAGCGACGAGGCGAAGATGACCGGGATGACGCCGGCCTGGTTCACCTTGAGCGGGATGTAGGTGGACGTGCCGCCGTACATCCGCCGGCCGATCATGCGCTTGGCGTACTGCACCGGGATCCGGCGCTGTGCCTGCTCGATGAAGGTGACAGCGGTGATGACCAGCAGGACCAGGGCGATGACGAGGAAGAACATCCCCCAGCCCTTTGTGGTCTTGATCTTCCAGCCCTCGCTGGGGAGCCGGGCCGCGATCGAGGTGAAGATCAGCACGGACATGCCGTTGCCGACGCCCCGGTCGGTGATCAGCTCACCCAGCCACATCACCACGCCGGTGCCGGCGGTCATGGTCATGACCAGGATGGTCAGCGTCAGCCAGTCCGGGATGCCGGTGCCCTTGGGCACGATCGGGAACTGGTCGCACTGGTTGTTGAACAGCTGCCCGGAGCGGGCCAGCGCCACGAACGCCGAGGACTGGAGGATGCCCAGGCCCAGCGTCAGGTAGCGGGTGTACTGCGTGATCTTGGCCTGCCCGGCCTGGCCCTCCTTGCGGAGCTGCTCCAGGCGCGGGATCACCACCGTCAGCAGCTGCAGGATGATCGACGCGGTGATGTAGGGCATGATGCCCAGCGCGAAGACCGAGAGCTGCAGCAGCGCGCCGCCGGAGAAGAGATCCAGCAGGTTCAGCACGCCAGTGCTGCCGCCCTGGATCGTGTCGAGGCACTTCTGCACGTTTCCGTACGAGACGCCCGGGCTGGGCAGCGTGGCGCCCAGCCGGTAGACCGCGATGATGCCTACTGTGAACAGCAGCTTCTTGCGCAGGTCAGGCGTACGGAACGCACTGAGAAAGGCGGACAGCAACTTCTTCCTCCTGCGCGACGCGGGCCGCCGGTGACGAATCCCTGGCGGGGCGGGGTGGTGCCGGACGGAGTGTCCGGTATCCATGGCTGGGAACGGACTCTAACAGCCCGGCCCCGGTCCGGGCAGATGCGCCCGGCTACATAAACCGAATCCGATGTTACCCGGCGCACACGTCGCCGGTAGACCATGGCGCCCGCCCAGTTGCGAACAACTGAGCGGGCGCCGTGGACATCGCCTTACAGCTCCGTGACCGAGCCACCGGCGGCGGTGATCTTCTCCTTGGCCGACGCGCTGAACGCGTGCGCCGAAACCTGGAGAGACACGCCACCGAGGTCGCCGGTGCCGAGCACCTTGACCGGGTGACCCTTGCGGACCGCGCCGGCCTCGACCAGCTCGACCGGGCCGACCTGGCCGCCGTTCGGGAACAGCTCGGCCAGCCGGTCCAGGTTGACCACCTGGAACACGACCTTGAACTTGTTCTTGAAGCCCTTCATCTTCGGCAGGCGCATGTGGATGGGCATCTGCCCACCCTCGAACGCCGGCGAGATGTTCTTCCGGGCCTTGGAACCCTTGGTACCGCGGCCGGCCGTCTTGCCCTTCGAGCCCTCACCGCGACCCACACGGGTCTTGTCGGTCTTGGCGCCGGGAGCCGGACGCAGGTGGTGCACCTTGATCGTCATTACTCGACCTCCTCGACCTTCACGAGGTGGTTGACCGTGAAGATCATGCCACGGATCTCCGGCCGGTCCTCCTTGACCACCACGTCGTTGATCCGCTTGAGACCGAGCGAACGCAGCGACTCACGCTGGTTGCGCTTGGTCCCGATCTCGGACCGGACCTGGGTGACCTTCAGGCGTGCCATCAGGACGCCACCCCCGCCCGCGACGCCAGCATGGCGGCCGGCGCGACGTCCTCGACCGGCAGACCACGACGAGCCGCGACCTGCTCCGGGGACTCGAGCCCCTTCAGAGCCGCCACAGTGGCGTGCACGATGTTGATCGGGTTGGACGAGCCGAGGCTCTTGGAGAGCACGTCGTGGATACCCGCGCACTCCAGCACGGCACGCACCGGACCACCGGCGATGACACCCGTACCGGCGGAGGCCGGCTTGAGCAGCACCACACCGGCCGCGGCCTCACCCGTGATCGGGTGCGGGATCGACTGGCCGATGCGCGGCACCTTGAAGAAGTGCTTCTTGGCCTCCTCGACGCCCTTGGCGATCGCCGCGGGCACCTCCTTGGCCTTTCCGTAGCCCACACCGACGGTGCCGTCGCCGTCGCCCACGATCACGAGGGCGGTGAAGCTGAAGCGACGACCACCCTTCACGACCTTGGCGACGCGGTTGATCGCGACGACCCGCTCGAGGTGCGGGGTCTTCTCGACGGGCGCGTTTCCGCGGCCGCCCTCACGGCGGTTGTCGCGGCGACCACCCTCGTTGCCACCGGACCCGCCGCCACGGCGCTGTTGACCTGGCATCAGCAGCCTTCCTTCTCTCTCGTGACGGGGTTTCTAGAACTCGAGCCCGGCTTCGCGGGCGGCGTCGGCAAGCGCGGCGACACGCCCCGCGTACCGGTTGCCACCACGGTCGAAGACGACCTTCGAGACGCCGGCGGCCTTGGCACGCTCGGCAAGCAGGGCGCCGACCTTGCCGGCCAGGGCGCTCTTGTCGCCCTCGGCGCCACGCAGCGAGGCGTCCATGGTCGAGGCCGACGCCAGGGTGTGACCCTTGGCGTCGTCCACGACCTGGGCCACCATGTGCCGCAGGGAGCGGGTGACGACCAGGCGAGGGCGCTCGGCGGTGCCGCTGACGTTCTTGCGGACCCGGAAGTGCCGACGCGCACGCCCGACGGCACGCTTGGCGGCGACGCCGCGGCGGCGCTTGAGCAGCGTGGCGCTCACTTCTTACCTGCCTTTCCAGCCTTGCGGCGGATGACCTCGCCCTGGTACTTCACGCCCTTGCCCTTGTAGGGCTCCGGCGGACGGATCTTCCGGATGTTGGCGGCGACCTCGCCGACCTGCTGCTTGTCGATGCCGGCCACGTGGAACAGCGTCGGCTTCTCGACAGTGAAGGTGATGCCGTCCGGTGCCGGCACGAGGACCGGGTGCGAGAACCCGAGCGCGAACTCCAGGTCCTTGCCCTTGGCGGTCACGCGGTAACCGGTGCCGGCGATCTCCAGGCTCTTGCGGTAGCCCTCGGTCACCCCGACGATCATGTTGGCCACCAGCGTACGGCTCAGGCCGTGCAGCTCCTTGGCCTTGCGCTCGTCGTTGGGCCGGTTGACGTGCAGTTCGCCGTCCTCGCCCCGCTCCGCCGTGATCGGCTCGGCCAGCACGTGGCTCAGCTCGCCCTTGGGGCCCTTGACCTTGACGGTCCGGCCGTCGATCGTGATGTCGACGCCGGCAGGCACCGGGATCGACTTACGTCCAATACGCGACATTTCTACCTGTCTCCCGTTACCAGACGAAGGCGAGGACTTCCCCGCCAACGCTCCGCTTGCGGGCCTGCCGGTCGGTGAGCAGCCCCTGGGACGTCGAAATGATCGCCACGCCCAGCCCACCGAGCACCCGCGGGAGCCCGTCCGACTTGGCGTACACCCGGAGACCGGGCTTGGACACGCGCTTGATGCCGGCCAGGCTCCGCTCGCGGTTCTGGCCGTACTTCAGCTCGACGACCAGTCGCTTGCCGACGGCGCCCTCCTCGGGCTCCTCGACCAACCAGGTGGCGATGTAACCCTCGGCCTTGAGGACCTCGGCGATGTTCGCCTTGATCTTCGAGTAGGGCATCGTCACCCGGTCGTGGTACGCCTGGTTGGCGTTACGCAGACGCGTGAGCATGTCTGCGATCGGGTCGGTCATCGTCATGAAAACTCGTCAACCTTTCTCGCCGGGGTTCCCCGGGCCAGGCCCGGGGCCTACGGCGAAGAGACAGTTCAGCTGACGCGCCGGAGCGCGCCGGGCTATTACCAGGAAGCCTTGGACACGCCGGGCAGCTCACCGCGGTGGGCCATCTCCCGGATGCACACCCGGCAGAGACCGAACTTGCGGTAGACCGCCTTCGGACGCCCGCACCGCTGGCAGCGGGTGTACGCGCGAACCGAGAACTTCGGCTTCGCGGCCGCCTTGATGATCAGCGCCTTCTTGGCCATCTCAGTTCTCCTTGAACGGGAAGCCCAGGAACTTGAGCAGCGCCCGGCCCTCGTCGTCGGTCGTGGCGGTCGTGACCACCGTGATGTCCATGCCCCGCTGGCGATCGATCTTGTCCTGATCGATCTCGTGGAACACCGACTGCTCGGTCAGACCGAACGTGTAGTTGCCGTGCCCGTCGAGCTTGCGCCCGTCCAGGCCGCGGAAGTCACGGATACGCGGCAGCGCGATCGAGAGCAGCCGGTCCAGGAACTCCCACATCCGGTCGCCGCGCAGGGTGACCTTCGCGCCGATCGGCATGCCCTCGCGGAGCTTGAACTGCGCGATGGACTTGGTGGCCCGCCGGACCTGCGGCTTCTGGCCGGTGATGGTGGCCAGGTCGCGGACGGCCCCGTCGATCAGCTTGGCGTCGCGAGCGGCCTCGCCGACACCCATGTTGACGACGATCTTGACCAGCCGCGGCACCTGCATCGGGTTGGCGAACTCGAACTGCTTCTGCAGCTCGCCCACGATCTCGTTGCGGTACCGCTCCTTGAGGCGCGGCAGGGTCTTGGTTTCGGTAGCCGTGGTCATCAGAGGTCCTTACCGGTGCTACGCGCGATGCGGACCTTCTGGCCGTTGTCGTCGATCCGGTAGCCGACGCGGGTCGGCTTGCCGTCGGAGTCCAGGACCATCACGTTCGAGACGTGGATCGGGGCCTCCTGGGTGACGATGCCACCGGTCTTGGCGCCACGCTGGGTGGTGCTGATGCGGGTGTGCTTCTTGACCCGGTTCACGCCCTCGACCAGGACCTTGTCCTGCCGCGGGTAGGCCGCGATGACCTTACCCTTGGCACCCTTGTCCTTGCCGGCGATGACGACGACCGTGTCGCCCTTCTTGACCTTCACGGTCACAACACCTCCGGCGCGAGAGAGATGATCTTCATGAACCGCTTGTCCCGCAGCTCCCGGCCCACCGGGCCGAAGATACGGGTACCGCGCGGGTCCCCACCGTCCTTGATGATGACGGCGGCGTTCTCGTCGAAGCGGATGTACGACCCGTCCGGCCGCCGCCTCTCCTTGGCGGTCCGAACGACGACGGCCTTGACGACGTCGCCCTTCTTCACACCGGCACCGGGGATCGCGTCCTTGACGGTGGCCACGATGACGTCGCCGATGCTCGCGTAGCGCCGACCGGAGCCGCCGAGC
This sequence comes from Micromonospora sp. NPDC005257, assembly GCF_042872445.1. NCBI lineage: Bacteria > Bacillati > Actinomycetota > Actinomycetes > Micromonosporales > Micromonosporaceae > Micromonospora > Micromonospora sp. NPDC005257. The sequence continues at coordinate 184,262 of NZ_JBIAKL010000002.1, forward strand.
ACCCGGATGCACAGGATCTCCCGGGCACCCGTGTTGTCGGCGACGCGCAGTCGCGACTCCTGCTGAATCACGTCTATCTCCTATGTCTGCCGGTTCTCCGGCCGCTCGGGGCGGCCGGAGCCTGGCGGAACCTGCGCCCGACCGAGACCGGCCGAGCTCGAGCCTTCGCTACTTGGCCTTCTCGAGGATCTCCACGAGCCGCCAGCGCTTGGTGGCGGACAGCGGCCGGGTCTCCATGATCAGGACCCGGTCGCCGAGGCCGGCCGAGTTCTGCTCGTCGTGCACCTTCAGCTTGCGCGTACGGCGCATGATCTTGCCGTACAGCGCGTGCTTGACCCGGTCCTCGACCTCGACCACGATGGTCTTGTCCATCTTGTCGCTGACCACGAGGCCCTCGCGGACCTTGCGGCGGGACCGCGCGGGGGCGGTGGTGTTCTCACTCATGATGCAGTCACCTCAGTCGGCGCGGCCGAGAGACCCAGCTCGCGCTCACGCATGATCGTGTAGATCCGGGCGATCTCCCGACGGATGACCTGCAGCCGCCGGTTGTTGTCCAGCTGCCCGGTCGCGCCCTGCACGCGGAGGTTGAACAGCTCCGCCTTCGCCTCGCGCAACTTCGTGACCAGCTCCTCCTCGGAGAGCTCACGCAGCTCGGAGGGCTTGACGCCAGCTGCCATCAGGATTCACCCACTTCGCGCGTAACAATGCGGCACTTCATCGGGAGCTTGTGGATCGCGCGACGCATCGCCTCTCGCGCGATCTGCTCGTTGGGGAAGGACATCTCGAAGAGGACCCGCCCCGGCTTGACGTTGGCGACCCACCACTCGGGCGAACCCTTACCGGAACCCATCCGGGTCTCGGCCGGCTTCTTGGTGAGGGCCTGGTCCGGGAAGATCGTGATCCAGACCTTGCCGCCACGCTTGATGTGGCGGGTCATCGCGATACGCGCCGACTCGATCTGGCGGTTGGTCACGTACGCCGGCTCGAGAGCCTGGATCCCGAACTCGCCGAACACCACCCGGTTACCACCCTTGGACGCGCCACTGCGGTCCGGGTGGTGCGGCTTGCGGAAGCCCTTCGGGGGCTTGCGCGGCATCAGCATCTGTCAGCCCTCCTGCTGCGTTTCTGCCGGCTGGTTACCGACCGGAGCCGAGGCGGCCGCGGCGACAGCGCTGCTGTCGACCGGCTCACCGGCCGGCGTCTCCGCCTGCTGCGCGATGGTGGTCGCGGCAGCCCGGCCGGCCTCGGTGCCACCGGCGGTCGTACCGGACGAGCCCGAGCGGCCACGGCGCGGCCGGTCCGGCCGGTCGCCACGGTCGCGGCGCGGGCCGCGCGACGGGGCGGCCTCGGCCGGGGCCTCGCGGCCCGGGACGGCGTCGCCCTTGTAGATCCAGACCTTCACGCCGATCCGGCCGAAGGTGGTACGGGCCTCGAAGAAGCCGTACTCGATGTTGGCCCGCAGCGTGTGCAGCGGAACCCGGCCCTCGCGGTAGAACTCGGTCCGGCTCATCTCGGCGCCGCCGAGACGGCCCGAGACCTGAACCCGGATGCCCTTGCAGGCGGGGTTCTTCATCGCGGACTGCATCGCCTTGCGCATGGCACGGCGGAAGCTGACCCGGCTGGAGAGCTGCTCGGCGACGCCCTGGGCGACGAGCTGCGCGTCCGACTCGGGGTTCTTGACCTCGATGATGTTCAGCTGGACCTGCTTGCCGGTGAGCTTCTCCAGCTCGCCGCGGATCCGGTCGGCCTCCGCACCCTTACGGCCGATGACGATGCCCGGCCGGGCGGTGTGGATGTCGACGCGGACCCGGTCGCGGGTGCGCTCGATGTCGACCTTGGAGATGCCGGCACGCTCAAGGCCCTTGGACATCATCCGGCGGATCTTGACGTCCTCGCCGATGTAGTCCTTGTAGAGCTTGTCCGCGAACCAGCGGGACTTCCAGTCGGTCGAGATGCCGAGCCGGAACCCGGTCGGGTGAACCTTCTGACCCATTACTCGGCACCCTCCGTCGTGCTCTGCTCCTCAGCGGCCGGCTTGGCCGGAGCGGCCTTCTTCGCCGACTTCTTCGGCGCGGCCGGCGCGACCGCCTCGACCGCCACGGTGATGTGGCACGTGCGCTTGCGGATCCGGTACGCCCGGCCCTGCGCCCGCGGCCGGAACCGCTTCATGGTCGGGCCCTCGTCGACGAACGCCTCGCTGACGAGCAGCGCGTCGGGGTCCAGCCGCTCGTTGTTCTCCGCGTTGGCGATCGCGCTAGCGAGCACCTTGTACACCTGCTCGCTCGCAGCCTGCGGCGCGAACTGCAGCACCGTGAGAGCCTCCTTCGCGGGCAGGCCGCGGACGAGGTTGACCACCCGGCGCGCCTTCATCGGCGAGATGCGCACGTGCCGCGCAACCGCCCGCGCGCCCGGAAGCACCGGAGCGTCGCCCTTTCCTGGCATCGCTGTAACCCCTTGTTCCTCTATCCGTATGCCCGCGGCGTCAGCGCCGGCGGCTCTTCCGGTCGTCCTTCTCGTGACCCTTGAACGTGCGGGTCAGCGCGAACTCGCCGAGCTTGTGCCCGACCATGGCCTCGGTCACGAAGACCGGGACGTGCTTGCGTCCGTCGTGCACGGCGATCGTGTGACCCAGCATCTCCGGGATGATCGTCGAGCGCCGCGACCAGGTCTTGATGACGTTCTTCGAGCCCTTGTCGTTCTGCGTCTCCACCTTCTTGAGCAGGTGGTCGTCGACGAACGGGCCCTTCTTCAGGCTGCGAGGCATGTCTTATCTCCCTCAGCCGCGCTTACGCGTGGCGTAGCGGCGGCGGACGATCAGCCGGTCGCTCGGCTGGCCCTTACGACGGGTGCGGCCCTCGGGCTTACCCTGCGGGTTGACCGGGTGGCGACCACCGGAGGTCTTACCCTCACCACCACCGTGCGGGTGGTCGACCGGGTTCATGGCGACACCACGGACGGTCGGGCGCTTGCCCTTCCACCGCATACGGCCGGCCTTACCCCAGTTGATGTTCGACTGGTCGGCGTTGCCGATCTCGCCGATGCTGGCGCGGCAGCGCACGTCCACACGCCGGATCTCACCGGACGGCATACGCAGGGTCGCGTACACGCCCTCACGGCCGAGCAGCTGGATGCCGACGCCGGCCGAGCGGGCCAGCTTGGCGCCGCCCCCCGGACGCAGCTCCACGTTGTGGATGGTGGTACCGACCGGGATGTTGCGCAGCGGCAGGTTGTTACCCGGCTTGATGTCGGCGCCCGGACCGGACTCGACGCGGTCGCCCTGCTTCAGGTCCTTCGGCGCGATGATGTAGCGCTTCTCGCCGTCGGCGTAGTGCAGCAGCGCGATGCGCGCGGTGCGGTTCGGGTCGTACTCGATGTGAGCGACCTTCGCCGGCACGCCGTCCTTGTCGACCCGCTTGAAGTCGATCAGACGGTACTGGCGCTTGTGGCCGCCACCGTGGTGCCGCGTGGTGATCCGGCCGTGAGCGTTGCGTCCGCCCTTCTTCGGCAGCGGAGCCAGCAGCGACTTCTCCGGCGTGGACCGGGTGATCTCGGCGAAGTCGGCAACGCTCGAGCCACGCCGGCCCGGCGTCGTCGGCTTGTACTTACGGATAGCCATTGTCTACACCCCTCAGCTGACCGGGCCGCCGAAGGCCTCGATACGGTCACCGTCAGCCAGCTTCACCATCGCGCGCTTGGTGTCCTTGCGCTTGCCGAACCCGGTACGGGTCCGCTTGCGCTTGCCCTCGCGGTTGAGCGTGTTGACCGTCAGGACGCGGACGTTGAAGATCTGCTGGATAGCGATCTTGATCTCGGTCTTGTTGGCGTCCGGGTGCACCAGGAAGGTGTACCAGTTCCGGTTCAGCTCGCTGTAGCTCTTCTCCGAGACGACCGGCGCGACGATGACGTCACGCGGATCGGCGATCGTGCTCACTTGCCATCCTCCTCGGTGGTCTCGGCCGGCACGCCCAGGAACTCGTCCAGGGCCTCCTTGGTGAAGACCACGTCGTCGGCCACCAGCACGTCGTAGGTGTTGAGCTGGCCGGCCTCGATCAGGTGCACCCGGCTGTCCCGCGCGTTGCGCAGGTTCCGCAGCGACACCCAGTTCAGCTCGTCGGTGCTGCTCAGCACGACCAGGACCCGACGGGCCTCGGTCAGCTTGGTCAGCGTGGTCAGGGCCGCCTTGGTGGACGGCTTCTCACCCGAGACGAACGCCTCGACGACGTGCACCTGGCCGGCGCGGGCCCGGTCGGAGAGGGCGCCACGCAGGGCGGCGGCCTTCATCTTCTTCGGGGTGCGCTGGCTGTAGTCGCGCGGCACCGGGCCGTGGACCACGCCACCGCCGGCGAACTGCGGAGCGCGGGTCGAGCCCTGGCGGGCACGACCGGTGCCCTTCTGCTTGTACGGCTTCCTGCCTCCACCGGAGACCTCGCCGCGGGTCTTCGTCTTGTGCGTACCCTGGCGGGCCGCCGCAAGCTGGGCCACCACGACCTGGTGCATCAGGGCGATGTTGGCCTGCGCGTCGAAGATGTCGGCCGGCAGCTCGACGGAGCCGCTCTTGGCGCCTTCGACGTTGATGACGTCAACGGTGGTCACTTGGCCACACCGCCCTTCTTCACCCTCGCCTTGGCCGCGGTGCGGACCAGGACCAGCGCGCCCTTCGGGCCGGGGATGGCGCCGCGGACGAGCAGGAGGTTGTTCTCGGTGTCGACCGCCTGGACGGTCAGGTTCTGGACGGTGTAGCGCACGCCACCCATCCGGCCCGCCATCCGGGTGCCCTTGAAGACGCGACCCGGGGTCGCGCAGGCGCCGATCGAGCCGGGCGAGCGGTGCTTGCGCTCGACACCGTGGCTGGCGCGCAGACCGTGGAAGCCGTGCCGCTTCATCGGGCCGGCGTAGCCCTTGCCCTTGGTCTTGCCGGTCACGTCGATCACGGCGCCGGCCGGGAACTCCTCGACCGTGACCTCCTGGCCCGGCGCGTAGTCCGCGGCGTCGGAGGTGCGCAGCTCGACGATGTGCCGGCGCGGTGCGACGTCCGCCTTGGCGTAGTGCCCGGCGACCGGCTTCTTGACCTTGCGCGGGTCGATGACCCCGTACGCCAGCTGGACCGCGGAGTAGCCGTCCTTGTCGGCGCTACGAACCTGGCTCACGACGCACGGGCCGGCCTGAACCACGGTCACGGGCACAACCTTGTTGTTGTCCCAGACCTGGGTCATGCCGAGCTTGGCGCCCAGGATCCCCTTGACTTGCCTGTCCATTTGTCCGGTCCCTACAGCTTGATCTCGATGTCGACGCCAGCCGGCAGGTCGAGGCGCATGAGCGAGTCGACCGTCTTCGGGGTCGGGTCGATGATGTCGATCAGACGCTTGTGCGTACGCATCTCGAAGTGCTCGCGCGAGTCCTTGTACTTGTGCGGCGAGCGGATGACGCAGAAACGGTTGATCTCCGTGGGCAGCGGCACCGGGCCAGCGACCTGCGCCCCGGTACGCGTCACCGTCTCGACGATCTTCCGAGCCGAGGAGTCGACGACCTCGTGGTCATAGGCCTTGAGCCGGATGCGGATCTTCTGTCCCGCCATGGTGGCTTCTGTTCCTTCTCTCGATGCCGCTGTGTTGCGGGCGCCTGTACCGGCTGGCACAGGCCCACTTCCGCCGACCCCCGCGGTCGGGCGTGTCGCGCCCGTGGGCCAGGCTCCGCCCCGGGCCTCCGGAGCGATTCTCTGACCACGCGGTGGGTCATGGCGCCGATCGCGGGAACCGCGACCTGGACGCCGCGCGAGGGTGGTTGACCGCCGATGGCGATCAACCACCCCACGCGAGACAGCCTGACTCCCGGAGGTCCAGCGTCAACCGGACGCAGGTGACCGACTGTCGTTACGCAACCTGACTAGTATGCCGCACGACCGGCGGCGACGCTAATCGGGGTTACCCAGCTCACTTCATGATCTTGGTGACGCGACCCGCGCCGACCGTACGACCACCCTCGCGAATCGCGAACTTCAGGTTCTCCTCCATGGCGATGGGCTGGATCAGCTTCACCGACATCGAGGTGTTGTCGCCCGGCATGACCATCTCGGTGCCCTCGGGCAGCGTGACGACGCCGGTGACGTCCGTGGTCCGGAAGTAGAACTGCGGGCGGTAGTTCTGGAAGAACGGGGTGTGCCGGCCGCCCTCCTCCTTGGAGAGGATGTAGACCGTCGCCTCGAACTCCGTGTGCGGGGTCGTGGTGCCCGGCTTGATGACCACCATGCCGCGCTCGACGTCCTCGCGCTTGGTGCCACGCAGCAGCAGGCCGACGTTCTCGCCTGCGCGGGCGTCGTCCAGGGTCTTCCGGAACATCTCGATCGCGGTGACCTTGGTCTTGAAGCCCTTCTCGCGGATGCCGACGACCTCGACGTCCTCGTTCGGGAGCAGCACGCCACGCTCGACACGACCGGTGACGACGGTACCACGACCGGTGATCGTGAACACGTCCTCGACGGGCATGAGGAACGGCTTCTCGGTCTCGCGCTCGGGCTGCGGGATCGCGGTGTCGACCGCGCTCATCAGCTCGAGCAGCTTCTCGGTCCACACCGGGTCGCCCTCGAGCGCCTTCAGCGCGGAGACCTGGACGACCGGCAGGTCGTCACCCGGGTACTCCTGCGAGGAGAGCAGCTCGCGCACCTCGAGCTCGACGAGCTCCAGGAGCTCCTCGTCGTCGACCATGTCGCTCTTGTTGAGCGCCACGACGATGTACGGCACACCGACCTGACGGGCCAGCAGCACGTGCTCGCGGGTCTGCGGCATCGGGCCGTCGGTCGCCGCCACCACCAGGATCGCGCCATCCATCTGCGCGGCACCGGTGATCATGTTCTTGATGTAGTCGGCGTGACCGGGGCAGTCGACGTGCGCGTAGTGACGCGCCTCGGTCTGGTATTCGACGTGCGCGATGGAGATCGTGATGCCGCGGGCCTTCTCCTCCGGCGCCTTGTCGATCTCGTCGAACGGCGTGTACGGGTTCAGGTCCGGATACTGGTCGTGCAGGACCTTGGTGATGGCCGCCGTCAGCGTCGTCTTACCGTGGTCGATGTGACCAATGGTGCCGATGTTGACGTGCGGCTTAGTCCGCTCGAACTTCGCCTTCGCCACTGGGTCCTCCTGTGGACTTTCTTGGTTCGTTCGCCCCGGCGCGCGGTTCGGCGCTTAGGACTCTGTCGACAGCCTTTCCGGCCGGAAGGCCGGAGAGCTTTTGTGGGTTCTGCGGCGATGAAGCCTACAGGCCCGGTCTCACGCAACCCGATCGAGGTGGCCGCGGGCGGGAGAACCCTCCCGCGACCGCCCTCGCGTCATCGGATCAGCCGAGGGTGAGCGTCACTCACCCGTCGCCTTGGCGATGATCTCCTTGGCCACCGAGTTCGGAACCTCGGCGTAGGAGTCGAACTGCATGCTGTAGCTAGCCCGGCCCTGAGTCTTCGACCGCAGGTCGCCGACGTAGCCGAACATCTCCGACAGCGGCACCAGGGCCCGGACGACGCGAGCGCCGCTGCGCTCCTCCATCGCCTGGATGATGCCACGCCGGGAGTTGAGGTCGCCGATGACGTCACCCATGTTCTCCTCAGGAGTGGTGACCTCAACGGCCATCATCGGCTCGAGGAGAGCGGGGTCGGCCTTGCGGGCCGCCTCCTTCATCGCCATCGAGCCGGCGATCTTGAACGCCATCTCCGACGAGTCGACCTCGTGGTACTGGCCGTCCACCAGGGTGAGCTTGACGCCCACCAGGGGGAAGCCGGCGAGGATGCCGTACTGCATGGCGTCCTGCGCGCCCGCGTCCACCGAGGGGATGAACTCCCGGGGGATGCGGCCACCGGTCACCGCGTTGGCGAACTCGTAGGTCGGGGCGTCGTTGCCGAGCGGCAGCGGCTCCACGCTGATGATCACGCGGGCGTACTGGCCGGAACCACCGGTCTGCTTCTTGTGGGTGTACTCGATCTTCTCCACCTTGCGGCGGATGGTCTCGCGGTACGCCACCTGCGGCTTGCCGATGTTCGCCTCGACGTTGAACTCGCGGCGCATCCGGTCGACCAGGATGTCCAGGTGCAGCTCGCCCATGCCGGAGATGACCGTCTGACCGGTCTGGTCGTCCAGCTTGACGCGGAAGGTCGGGTCCTCCTCGGCCAGCCGCTGGATGGCGGTGCTGAGCTTCTCCTGGTCGGCCTTGGTCTTCGGCTCGATGGCCACCTCGATGACCGGCTCCGGGAAGGTCATCGACTCCAGGATGACCGGGTTCGCCGGGTCGCTCAGGGTGTCACCGGTGGTGGTCTGCTTCAGACCCTGCACCGCGATGATGTCGCCGGCGTGCGCGGTGCCGCGCTCCTCACGCTTGTTGGCGTGCATCTGGTAGATCTTGCCGATCCGCTCCTTACGGTCCTTGGTGGAGTTGATCACCTGAGAACCGGACTCGAGCGTGCCGGAGTAGATCCGGACGTACGTCAGCTTGCCGAGGTGCTTGTCGGTCTGGATCTTGAAGGCCAGGCCGGAGAACGGCTCGGAGACCGAGGGCTGCCGCTGCAGCGGGGTCTCGCCGTCGGTGGCCGTACCCTCGATCGCCGGGATGTCCAGCGGCGAGGGCAGGTACGCGACGACCGCGTCCAGCATCGGCTGGATGCCCTTGTTCTTGAAGGCGGTGCCGGTGAGGACCGGGTTGGCCTTGCCGGCGATGGTGGACCGGCGGATGGCGGCCTTGATCTCCTCGACGGAGATCTCCTCGCCCTCGAGGTACTTCTCCATCACCGAGTCGTCGACGTCGGCGAGGGTCTCCATCAGCTTCTCGCGCCACTCGGCGGCGGAGTCGGCGAGGTCGGCCGGGATGTCCTCGACCGCGTAGTCCTCACCCTTCTGGGTCTCGCCGCGCCAGGTCAGCGCCCGCATCTCGACCAGGTCGACCACGCCGATGAAGTCGGACTCGGCGCCGATCGGGATCTGGAGGACCAGCGGGGTGGCGTTGAGCCGGTCGATCATCATCTGCACGCAGCGGAAGAAGTCGGCGCCGGTCCGGTCGAGCTTGTTGACGAAGCACATCCGGGGGACGTTGTACTTGTCCGCCTGCCGCCAGACGTTCTCGGTCTGGGGCTCCACACCGGCCACGCCGTCGTAGACCGCGACCGCACCGTCCAGAACGCGCAGCGACCGCTCGACCTCGACCGTGAAGTCGACGTGGCCGGGCGTGTCGATGATCTGGATCGTGTGACCCTTCCACTCGCACTTGGTGGCGGCGGAAGTGATGGTGATACCGCGCTCCTGCTCCTGCTCCATCCAGTCCATGACGGCGGCGCCCTCGTGGACCTCACCGATCTTGTACGTGATGCCGGTGTAGAACAGGATTCGCTCGGTGGTAGTGGTCTTACCGGCATCGATGTGGGCCATGATGCCAATGTTGCGTACGTTGGCGAGCGCGTCTGCGGCGGCCACTTCAATCCCTACTTATCGTCGTCTCGACACAACTGGTGGCGGTTCCGGCGCCGGGCGGGCGCCGGAACCTCAGGTGTTACCAGCGGTAGTGCGCGAAGGCCTTGTTGGACTCGGCCATCTTGTGCGTGTCCTCACGCCGCTTGACGGCGGCGCCCAGACCGTTGCTCGCGTCCAGCAGCTCGTTCATCAGCCGCTCGACCATGGTCTTCTCGCGCCGGGCCCGGGAGTAGGTCACCAGCCAGCGCAGACCGAGGGTGGTCGCGCGGGACGGCCGGACCTCGACCGGAACCTGGTAGGTGGCGCCACCGACACGGCGGCTGCGCACCTCGAGGGTCGGCTTGACGTTGTCCATCGCGCGCTTGAGCGTGACGACCGGGTCGGTGCCGGACTTCTCGCGGCAGCCCTCCAGGGCGGCGTACACGATGCGCTCGGCGAGCTGACGCTTACCGCGCATCAGGATCTTGTTCACCAGCTGGGTGACCAGGGGCGAGTTGTACACCGGGTCAGCGACCAGCGGCTTCCGCGGAGCGGGTCCCTTACGCGGCATGTCAGCTCTTCTCCTTCTTCGCGCCGTAGCGGCTGCGAGCCTGCTTGCGGTTGCGGACACCCTGGGTGTCCAGCGAACCGCGCACGATCTTGTACCGCACGCCGGGGAGGTCCTTCACACGACCGCCGCGCACGAGCACGATCGAGTGCTCCTGGAGGTTGTGGCCGACGCCCGGGATGTAGGCGGTCACCTCGATCTGGCTGCTGAGCTTGACACGAGCGACCTTGCGCAGCGCCGAGTTCGGCTTCTTCGGGGTGGTGGTGTACACGCGGGTGCACACGCCGCGCCGCTGGGGAGACCCCTTGAGCGCCGGGGTCTTGGTCTTGGTCGTCTTGGCCTGACGGCCCTTTCGGACCAACTGCTGAATGGTGGGCACCGGGTTTCTCCGCTCCCTTCGGCCGCTGCGAGGCGACCGCGCCGTCTGCTCTAGCCGTCCCGGATGGGCGGCTCTCCTACATTCCAACCAGGGCTGCCTGACGGCTCCCCAGCACCCGCGGTCGGGCGTGTCGCCCGAGTCACGGTCCCGGTGTCGGCCACTGAGGCGTCGTACCGGATCTTCGGTGTTGGTGGTGCGACCGCGCGATCACCGGCTGACCGGTTCCAGCGCACGCACGCATTGCCCGGGCACGCCCGGGCACAAGGGGAAAGAGTACCTACCACAGCCGCGCCGGTCAAAACGGATGGGTCGGGGAAGGACCGCTGTGCGGTCCACCGCTCGGCCTCCGGGTCGCCGTCGCGCCGGTGATGGGCACCTACAGTGACGAGTGTACCGGCTCGTCCGCCGCGCGACCCGGCGGCCCCGAGACCGCCCGGCGCTCGGGGACCCGGACATACCGCTCAACGCAGGTCATCGGCCGCACGCGTCCCGCACACAGTCTCAGGTGATCTGCACCACCAGGGCCAGCGCGAGGCCGAGCAGGCCGAACAGCAGGCCCGCCGCGCCGCAGGAGATCCCGGCCACGGCCAGCCCGGCGCCGGTGAACCGGACCGCCGGTGGCGGCGGCTGCCGCCGCACCTGCCGCCGGGCGAGCAGGCCGGCCACCACCGCACCGACACCGATCAGACCGCCGAGCACCGTGAACGCGCCCGCCGCCCAGGCGCCGCCGACGTCGCGGCCGGCAAGGCCGAAGCACAACACCAGCAGCGACACCCCGATCGCGGCGATCCCGGCGACAAGCGACCCGATGGCCAGCCCCGAGGTGACCGGCGGAACGTCCAGGTGGACCACGCCGAACGGCGTACCCGGCACCACGTCGACCCGCTTCGGCGGCCGGGGCGCCTCGGCCGGCGGTGGCGGGAGCGCCGGCCCGCCGTGCGGACCCCATCCGCCGTGGCCGGGCGCGCTCCCCGGCGCCGGCCACCCGCCGCCGGGCGCCGGCGGACTGCCCGGGTACGCCCCGAACGCCGGTTGGTGCGCGGGCGCGGACGCGGGACCCGGCGGGTACGGCCCGGGGCGGTTCGGGTCGCCTCCCGGCGCAGCCGGTTCCGTCACGGGATCCTCCTGTCCACACGCGCCCGCCGCGCGGCGGACACCGGCCAGGCTACCGTCGCCGATCACAGCCGGGTGGCCGGGCGCGGACCGCTCCCCCACCGGGTCAGTCGAAGGTCGGCGCGAAGTCGTGGCCGAACGAGGCGTCCGCGTGCCGGACCACACCGATCACCACCGCGGCGACCACCGCGGCGGCGGTGAGCACCAGCCCGGTCCGCGCCAACTGCTCGCCGCGCCGCAGCCAGTCCGCGCCGGTGAGATAACCACCCGAGGCGTACGCCTCCCGGCGGGCCTGCCGGGCCAGCATGAGCGCGATGGTGGCCGGCACCGCGCCGCCGATGAAGAACCCGGTGAGCGCGCCGATCAGCCCGAGCGCGAAGACGGCGCGGGCCTTGGTGGAGCGGACCGGCTCCGGGTCGTGCGGATGGCGGTACGCCTGCGGCACGGCAGGCGCCGGCCCGGGCACTGTCGTCATGCCCTCCATCATGCCCCGCCCCCGCCGTCCGTCCCGACGGAAGGCAGCCGGTCCCCGCACTCCGGACGCGACGAGGCCCCCGGCGGATGCCGGGGGCCTCGTCGTTGCCTACTGCTTAGCGGTACGACCCGAAGTCGAAGTCGTCCAGCGGAACCGCCTGGCCGCTGGCCGGCCCGAAGCCGTAGTCGGTCTCCGGGTAGCCGGTCATCGAGTAGACCTTGGCCTTCGCCTCCTCGGTCGGCTCGACCCGGACGTTGCGGTACTTGCTGATGCCCGTACCGGCCGGGATGAGCTTACCGATGATCACGTTCTCCTTGAGGCCGATCAGCGAGTCGCTGCGGGCGTGGATCGCCGCGTCCGTCAGCACCCGGGTGGTCTCCTGGAAGGAGGCCGCCGACAGCCAGGAATCCGTGGCCAGCGAGGCCTTGGTGATACCCATCAGCACCGGACGACCGGCGGCGGGCTCGCCACCCTCGCCGACGAGCCGGCGGTTCTCCGACTCGAACAGCGCACGGTCGACCAGCACACCCGGCAGGAACTCGGTCGAGCCGGAGTCGATGACCGTCACCCGCTTGAGCATCTGGCGGATGATGATCTCGATGTGCTTGTCGTGGATGAGCACACCCTGCGAGCGGTAGACCTCCTGGACCTCCTGGGTCAGGTGGACCTGGACCGCGCGCGGGCCGAGGATGCGCAGCAGCTCGTGCGGGTCGATGGTGCCCTCGGTGAGCTTCTCGCCGACCTCGACGTGGTCGCCGTCGTGCGCCCGGAGCCGGACCCGCTTCGAGATCTTGTCGTAGACGATCTCGTCGCTGCCGTCGTCCGGGATGACCACGATCTTGCGGGACCGCTCGCCGTCCTCGATCCGGATGCGGCCGGGGGTGTCGGCGATGGGCGCCTTACCCTTCGGCACCCGGGCCTCGAAGATCTCCTGGACACGGGGCAGACCCTGGGTGATGTCCTCACCCGCGACACCACCGGTGTGGAAGGTACGCATCGTCAGCTGCGTACCCGGCTCACCGATCGACTGGGCGGCGATGATGCCGACCGCCTCGCCGACGTCCACGGTCTTGCCGGTCGGCAGCGAGCGGCCGTAGCACGCACCGCAGACGCCCAGCTTCGACTCGCAGGTGAGCACGCTGCGCACCCGCACCGTCTCGGTCCCGGCGGCGACGATCGCGTCCACCAGGATCGAGTTGAGGTCCTGGCCGCGGTGCGCCACCACGGTGCCGTCCGGCCCCTTGATGTCGTCGGCCAGCGTCCGGGCGTGCACGCTGGTCTCGGCGTGCTCGTGCACGACGAGCTTGCCGTCGACGCGCTCGCCGATCTGCATCGGGATGGCGCGGTCGGTGCCGCAGTCCTCCTCGCGGATGATGACGTCCTGCGAGACGTCCACCAGACGCCGGGTCAGGTAACCCGAGTCGGCGGTACGCAGGGCGGTGTCCGCGAGACCCTTACGGGCGCCGTGCGTGGAGATGAAGTACTCCAGCACGGACAGACCCTCCCGGTACGACGCCTTGATGGGTCGCGGGATGATCTCGCCCTTCGGGTTGGCCACCAGACCACGGATCGCCGCGATCTGCCGGAGCTGGAGCAGGTTACCGCGGGCACCCGAGTGGATCATCTTCCACAGCGGGTTCTCCTGCGGCAGCGCGGTGTCCATCTCCTTGGCGACCTCGTTGGTCGCCTTGGTCCAGATCTCGATGAGCTCGCCGCGGCGCTCCTCGGCGGTCATCAGACCACGCTGGTACTGCTTGTCGATCCGGTCGGCTTCCTTCTCGTACCGCTCCAGGATCTCCCGCTTGCGCGGCGGAGCGATGACGTCCTCCATGCCGATGGTGACGCCGGACCAGGTGGCCCAGTGGAAACCGGCCTCCTTGAGCCCGTCCAGGGTGGCCGCCAGGGCCACCTTCGGGAACCGCTCGGCGAGGTCGTTGACGATCGCGGAGAGCTGGCCCTTGCGGATCTCGTAGTTCACGAAGCGGTAGCCCGGGGGCAGCGTCTCGTTGAACAGGACCCGGCCCAGCGTGGTCTCCACGGTCACCGGCTCGCCCTCGGTCCACCCCTCGGGGGCGGTCCACGGCTCGGCGCCGGCGCCGTTGTCCACGCCGACCACGTCGCGCAGCCGGATCCGGACCGGCGTCTGCAGGTGCAGCTCGCCGTTGTCGTACGCCATCCGCGCCTCGGCGTCCGAGCTGAACGCCCGGCCCTCGCCCTTGCCCCCCGCAGTGAGGTGGGTGAGGTGGTAGAGACCGATGACCATGTCCTGGGTGGGCATGGTGACCGGCTTGCCGTCGGCCGGCTTGAGGATGTTGTTCGACGACAGCATCAGGATTCGCGCCTCGGCCTGGGCCTCGGCGGACAGCGGCACGTGGACCGCCATCTGGTCACCGTCGAAGTCGGCGTTGAACGCGGTGCAGACCAGCGGGTGGATCTGGATGGCCTTGCCCTCGACCAGCTGCGGCTCGAATGCCTGGATGCCCAGACGGTGCAGGGTCGGCGCGCGGTTCAGCAGCACCGGGTGCTCGCCGATGACCTCTTCCAGCACGTCCCACACGACCGGCCGCTGCCGCTCGACCATCCGCTTGGCGGACTTGATGTTCTGCGCGTGGTTGAGGTCCACCAGCCGCTTCATCACGAACGGCTTGAACAGCTCCAGCGCCATCTGCTTGGGCAGGCCGCACTGGTGCAGCTTGAGCTTCGGGCCGACCACGATGACCGAACGGCCGGAGTAGTCGACGCGCTTGCCCAGCAGGTTCTGGCGGAACCGGCCCTGCTTGCCCTTGAGCATGTCGGACAGCGACTTCAGCGGCCGGTTACCCGGGCCGGTGACCGGACGACCGCGACGGCCGTTGTCGAACAGCGCGTCGACGGCCTCCTGGAGCATCCGCTTCTCGTTGTTGACGATGATCTCGGGCGCGCCGAGGTCGATCAGCCGCTTGAGGCGGTTGTTCCGGTTGATCACACGCCGGTACAGGTCGTTCAGGTCGGAGGTCGCGAAGCGGCCACCGTCGAGCTGCACCATCGGGCGCAGGTCCGGCGGGATGACCGGGACGCAGTCCAGCACCATGCCGAGCGGCGAGTTCCGGGTGTTCTGGAACGCCGCGACGACCTTGAGCCGCTTGAGCGCGCGGATCTTCCGCTGGCCCTTGCCGGAGCGGATGGTCTCGCGCAGGTTCTCCGCCTCGGCCCCAAGGTCCATGTTCTGGACCAGGGCCTTGATCGCCTCGGCGCCCATGCTGCCGGTGAAGTACTCACCGAAGCGGTCGCGCAGCTCGCGGTAGAGCAGCTCGTCGGTGACCAGCTGCTTCGGCTCCAGCTTGCGGAAGGTGTCGAGAACCTCGTCGAGGCGGTCGATCTCGCGCTGGGCCCGGTCGCGGATCTGGCGCATCTCGCGCTCTCCGCCCTCCTTGACCTTGCGCCGGACGTCCGCCTTCGCGCCCTCGGCCTCCAGCTCGGCCAGGTCGGCCTCCAGCTTGGCGGCCCGCTTCTCGATCTCCGAGTCGCGGCTGTTCTCCGCCTGCCGCTTCTCGGCCAGGATCTCGTTCTCGATGGTCGAGAGGTCGCGGTGCCGCGCTTCGGCGTCCACGCTCGTCACGACGTACGAGGCGAAGTAGATGATCTTTTCGAGGTCCTTCGGGGCGAGGTCCAGCAGGTAGCCCAGCCGGCTCGGCACGCCCTTGAAGTACCAGATGTGGGTCACCGGAGCGGCAAGCTCGATGTGACCCATCCGCTCCCGGCGAACCTTGGAGCGGGTCACCTCGACGCCGCAGCGCTCACAGATGATGCCCTTGAAGCGGACCCGCTTGTACTTACCGCAGTAGCACTCCCAGTCCCGCTGCGGACCGAAGATCTTCTCGCAGAAGAGCCCGTCCTTCTCCGGCTTGAGGGTGCGGTAGTTGATGGTCTCGGGCTTCTTGACCTCGCCGTGGGACCACTGACGGATGTCGTCAGCGGTGGCGAGGCCGATGCGCAGCTCGTCGAAGAAGTTGACGTCGAGCACTATGTCCCCTATGTCGTCGTCTGTACTGCTAGCTAACGGGTGGGATCCGGGGCAGGGTGACCCTGCCCCGGATCACCACCTCAGACCTCTTCGACCGAGCTCGGCTCGCGCCGGGACAGGTCGATGCCCAGCTCCTCCGCCGCCCGGAACACCTCGTCGTCGGTCTCGCGCATCTCCAGGGCCACACCGTCACTGGAGAGCACCTCGACGTTGAGGCACAGCGACTGCAGCTCCTTGAGCAGCACCTTGAACGACTCCGGGATGCCCGGCTCGGGGATGTTCTCGCCCTTGACGATCGCCTCGTAGACCTTGACCCGGCCGAGGACGTCGTCGGACTTGATGGTCAGCAGCTCCTGCAGGGCGTAGGCGGCGCCGTACGCCTGCATGGCCCAGCACTCCATCTCACCGAAACGCTGGCCACCGAACTGCGCCTTACCACCCAGCGGCTGCTGCGTGATCATCGAGTACGGGCCGGTCGACCGGGCGTGGATCTTGTCGTCGACCAGGTGGTTGAGCTTCAGGATGTAGACGTAGCCGACCGCGATCGGGTCGGGCAGCGGCTCGCCGGAACGACCGTCGAACAGCTGCGCCTTGCCGCTGCCACCGATGAGCTGGTTGCCGTCCCGGTTGGGCAGGGTCGACGCCAGCAGACCGGAGATCTCCTCCTCGCGGGCACCGTCGAAGACCGGCGTGGCCACGTTGGTGTCCGGCTCGGACTCGTGCGCGTCGATCGAGCGGAGCTGACGCTTCCACTCGGCGTCGTCGCCGTCCACGCTCCAGCCGGTCTTGGCCACCCACCCGAGGTGGGTCTCCAGGACCTGACCGATGTTCATCCGGGACGGCACACCGAGCGGGTTCAGCACGATGTCGACCGGGGTGCCGTCCTCCAGGAACGGCATGTCCTCGATCGGCAGGATCTTGGAGATGACGCCCTTGTTGCCGTGGCGGCCCGCGAGCTTGTCACCGTCCTGGATCTTGCGCTTCTGGGCCACGTAGACCCGGACCAGCTCGTTCACGCCCGGGGGCAGCTCGTCGCCGTCCTCGCGGGAGAAGGTACGCACACCGATGACCGTGCCGGTCTCGCCGTGCGGCACCTTCAGCGAGGTGTCACGGACCTCGCGCGCCTTCTCACCGAAGATCGCGCGGAGCAGCCGCTCCTCGGGGGTCAGCTCGGTCTCGCCCTTCGGCGTGACCTTGCCGACCAGGATGTCGCCGGGGACGACCTCGGCGCCGATCCGGATGATGCCGCGCTCGTCGAGGTCGGCGAGCATCTCCTCGCTGACGTTCGGGATGTCGCGGGTGATCTCCTCCGGGCCGAGCTTGGTGTCCCGGGCGTCGACCTCGTGCTCCTCGATGTGGATCGAGGTGAGCACGTCCTGCTGCACGAGGCGCTGCGACAGGATGATCGCGTCCTCGTAGTTGTGGCCCTCCCAGCACATGAACGCCACCAGCAGGTTGCGTCCGAGCGCCATCTCGCCCTCGTCGGTGCACGGACCGTCGGCGACGACCTGGCCGGCCTCGACGCGGTCGCCCTCGAAGACGACCGGCTTCTGGTTGACGCAGGAGCCGGCGTTGGAGCGGCGGAACTTGTGCAGCAGGTACGTACGGCGGTGGCCGTCGTCCTGGTGAACCGTGATGTAGTCCGCGCACAGGTCCTCGACCACACCGCCGACCTCGGCGACGACCACGTCGCCGGCGTCGACCGCGGCGCGGTACTCCATGCCCGTACCGACCAGCGGGGCCTCGGCCTTGACCAGCGGCACCGCCTGACGCTGCATGTTCGCGCCCATGAGCGCGCGGTTCGCGTCGTCGTGCTCCAGGAACGGGATCATCGCGGTGGCGACCGAGGTCATCTGCCGCGGCGACACGTCCATGTAGTCCACGGCGCCCGGCGCGACGTCCTCGGTCTCGCCGCCCTTACGGCGGACCAGGACGCGGTCCTCGGCGAAGGTGCCGTCCGACTTCAGCGGGGCGTTTGCCTGCGCCTTGACGAACCGGTCCTCCTCGTCCGCGGTCAGGTAGTCGATCTGGTCGGTGACCCGGCCGTCGATGACCTTCCGGTACGGCGTCTCGATGAAGCCGAACGGGTTGACCCGGGCGAACGTGGACAGCGCGCCGATCAGGCCGATGTTCGGGCCTTCCGGCGTCTCGATCGGGCACATCCGGCCGTAGTGGGACGGGTGCACGTCCCGGACCTCGAAGCCGGCCCGCTCGCGGGACAGACCACCCGGGCCGAGCGCGCTCAGCCGGCGCCGGTGGGTCAGGCCCGCCAGCGGGTTGGTCTGGTCCATGAACTGGGACAGCTGCGACGTACCGAAGAACTCCTTGATCGCCGCCACCACCGGGCGGATGTTGATCAGGGTCTGCGGCGTGATCGCCTCGACGTCCTGGGTGGTCATCCGCTCGCGGACGACCCGCTCCATCCGGGAGAGACCCACCCGGACCTGGTTCTGGATCAGCTCGCCCACGGTACGCAGGCGACGGTTGCCGAAGTGGTCGATGTCGTCGGCCTCGTAGCCCTCCTCACCGGCGTGCAGCCGGCAGAGGTACTCCACGGTGGCGACGATGTCGTCCTCGGTGAGCGTGCCGGTGGTGATCGGCACGTCCACTTCGAGCTTCTTGTTGAACTTGTAGCGCCCGACCTTGGCGACGTCGTACCGCTTCGGGTTGAAGAAGAGGTTGTCGAGCAGGGTCTGGGCGTTCTCACGGGTCGGCGGCTCGCCAGGGCGGAGCTTCCGGTAGATGTCGAGCAGGGCCTCGTCCTGCCCGGCGATGTGGTCCTTCTCGAGCGTGGTCATCATCAGCTCGGACCAGCCGAACTTCTCGCGGATGCGCTCCGCGGACCATCCGATGGCCTTGAGCAGGACGGTGACGGCCTGCCGGCGCTTGCGGTCGATGCGAACGCCGACCGTGTCGCGCTTGTCGATGTCGAACTCCAGCCAGGCACCCCGACTCGGGATGACCTTGACGCTGGAGAGGTCGCGGTCGGAGGTCTTGTCCGGCTGCTTGTCGAAGTACACGCCCGGCGAGCGGACGAGCTGACTGACCACGACGCGCTCGGTGCCGTTGATGATGAAGGTGCCCTTCGGCGTCATCATCGGGAAGTCACCCATGAACACCGTCTGGCTCTTGATCTCGCCAGTGGTGTTGTTGGTGAACTCCGCGGTCACGAACAGCGGCGCGCAGTAGGTCAGGTCCTTCTCCTTGCACTCCTCGATCGAGGCCTTGACCTCGTCGAAGCGCGGAGCCGAGAAGGAGAGCGACATGGTGCCGGAGAAGTCCTCAATGGGACTGATCTCTTCGAGGATCTCCGCGAGACCCGAGCGTGCGTGCGGGTCGTCCGCCGACCGGCCCTGCCAAGCCTCGTTGCCGACGAGCCAGTCGAAGGACTCGTTCTGAATGGCGAGGAGGTTGGGGACCTCGAGGTGTTCGGTGATCCGACCGAAAGAAACTCGGCGGGGCGCGAAAGCGCTCGACGTACGACTGGTCTTCGCAGGGCGGGAAGCTGCCAAGATGCGTCCTTCCGAGGACCGGTGCTGCAGAACGGCTGGTACGCGTGCACTCCAATGACCCCACCAGAAATATCCGCAATCGGACATTTCCGAGCAGGGGTCAAGTCGGAAGGCAGCGCAAACTAGCAGTGTAGCCGAGAGGCTAACCGCTGTCCAGCCCAACCCGCAGGTCGTCGCGGAACAAGCCCTGGGACCTCGGAAAACCGGGTCGACCGGGCCGCTCGGAACGCGACGCTCCTGCCGGTCCGCTCGGGTGCCGCGGCGGTGGTGCTGCCGTTGCCCTTACCCGAGAGGCGGCCGTTGCAAGCGCGGAAGGTCTTGCTGATGTTCAGCGTGCCTGCCTGGCCGGTGCCGCGTCAAGGGCCGGTTGCCGCTCGGGGTGTCTTTCCCACCGACGGGCTACCGACAGACGTCGCTGACCGGCCCATGGGAGGAAGCTGTACGTCCTGCTCACGCCGCCCGCCGACAGGTGGCACCAACACGACGGGCGGCGACCCGGTCTCCCGGATCACCGCCCGCCGCGACGCGGTGTGCCCCGGCTCACGTGAGCCGGACGCGCGTCAGGTGGAGCAAGGTCACTTCATGGTGACCTTGGCGCCCTCGCCCTCGAGCTTGGCCTTGGCCTTCTCGGCGGCCTCCTTGTTGACCTTCTCCAGGATGGCCTTCGGCGCGGCCTCGACCAGGTCCTTGGCCTCCTTGAGGCCCAGGCCGGTCAGCTCACGCACGACCTTGATGACCTGGATCTTCTTGCCACCGTCGGCGTCGAGGATGACGTCGAACTCGTCCTTCTCCTCCTCGGCCGGGGCGGCGGCACCGCCGGCGGCCGGGCCGGCCGCGGCCATGGCCACCGGAGCGGCGGCGGTGACCTCGAAGGTCTCCTCGAACTGCTTCACGAACTCGGAGAGCTCGATCAGCGTCATCTCCTTGAACGCGTCGAGCAGCTCGTCGGTGCTGAGCTTCGCCATGTCTGGCGTCCTTTCTCGCAATGAAAACTAAGACGTGGTGCGCCGGGAGGGCCTCAGGCCGCCTCGGCGCCCTCCTGCTCGCGCTTCTTGTCCGCCAGGGCGGCCGCCGCGCGGGCGGCCTTGGAGAGCGGAGCCTGGAACAGGGCCGCGGCCTTGCTCAGGTTGCCCTTCATGGCGCCGGCCAGCTTGGCCAGCAGCACCTCGCGGGACTCCAGGTCGGCGAGCTTCGTGACCTCGGCCGCGGAAATGGCCCTGCCCTCGAAGACACCGCCCTTGATGACGAGCTTCGGGTTGGCCTTCGCGAAGTCGCGAAGCCCCTTCGCCGCCTCGACGACGTCGCCCGAAACGAAAGTCAGCGCGGTAGGACCGGAGAACAGCTCGTCGAGGCCGGAGATGCCCGCATCGGCCGCGGCACGCTTCGCCAGCGTGTTCTTCGCGACCGTGTAGCTGGTCTCCTTGCCGAGCGAGCGCCGCAACTGGGTGAGCTGCGAGACCGTGAGCCCGCGGTACTCGGTCAGCACGGTCGCTCCCGCGTTACGGAAGCTCTCGGTCAGCTCGGCGACGGCCGTGGCCTTGTCGGCCCGGATCGGCTTGTCCGCCATGTCCCTCCTCTCTCGTTGCTCGGAGCTGGTACGCCGACGGCGAGCCGGGGCTCGACGACGGCGGCGGAGGCATCACGACAACGAAAAAGCCCCGGCGCAGGGCGCGCGGGGCGAGGGCTGGCAGCACTGGCACAGTCGGCGGACCGTGCGTGACACCGAATTTCGCTTACCGCCCTGCGCGGGTCGCCCGTCGTCGCGGGACCTTCGACCGTGCCGGAGCACGGTGACCAGCGGTCTTTGGGTGGAACTACCGCATCAGATTACGCGACGTGCGCCGCAGCACCAAATCGCCCGGCGTGCTCCCGGTCACCCCGGCTCAGGCGCGGGTGCGCCGCGCCCAGGCGTAGCCGGTCAGCGCCACCGCCGCCCAGATCACCGCCCAACCGGTGAGCAGCAGGCCCTCGCCGGCCGCTACCGGCCCGGTGACCGCCCGCGCGGTCGCCATGACCGGCGGGACCAGCCACGGCGCGACCGAGCCGGAGAGCCCCAGCACCACTACCCCGACCGCGCCGGTGACCAGCACGGCCACCCCGTAGCCGGCGCTGCGGGTCACGGCCCGGCTGGCGAGCGCGCCGAGCGCCACCGCCGCCGGCAGCGCGAGCAGGTGCGCCCAGAGCCCGAGTGCCACCCCGACGAGCACCGGCCGCTCCCCCGGCTCGACTGCCGCGGTCACGCCACCGAGCGGCCACGGCAGCACCAGCGCGACGAACACCACCACGAGCCCCGCCACCAGCGACGCGAGCAGCCCGGCGGCCCGTTCCCGGGTCGGCCCGGCCACCACCCGGGCCAACCGGCGCTGCACGTCGGGTTCCACGTCCAGCAGGATCTTGGTCTGCCACGCCAGCACCGGGAACAGCACGACTGCGGAGACGCCGTACGCCTCCGCCGGCTTGGACCGGCCGCCGCCGTAGAGGACGGCGAGGACGAGCAGGCCGGCCAGCACCGGCGCCAGCGCCCGTCCGGTACGCACGAAGCCGGTCAGCCGCAGCCGGGCCAGCGCGATCACCGGTCCACCTCCGGCGCCGGGGCCGGACGGCCGGTGCCCGGCGGGCCGGCGGAGGCGGGCACCGGGGGCGTGGCCGGAGGCGGGACGGCGTGTTCGCGTACCCGAAGGATCTGGTGGCCGTCGGCGCGCAGGCGGGCGACGGCGGCGGCCAGCCCGGCGGCCGGCACCGCCAGCTCGACCACGGCGACGGCCGCGCCGCCCGACGAAGCCTCCTCGGCCACCGTGCCGTCGGCGACCGACAGGTGCCGGGCGCCGGGCAGCCGGACCGTCTCGCCGCGGTGATCGCTGACCAGCACCGTGCCGCCGCCGGCCAGCACCTCGCCGATGATCTCGGGGACCGACTCGCGGGCGGTGGCGTCCAGCCCCTCCCACGGCTCGTCGAGCACCAGCAGGCCGGGCGGGCGCAGCAGCGCCTGCGCCAGGCCGACCTTCTGCGCGGTGCCCTTGGAGAGCCGCGGCAGGCGCACGTCGTGGAAGCGGGTCAGGCCCAGCCGCTCGACCCAGTGGCGCACCGCCCGGTCGGCGGCGGGGCCGGGCAGGCCGGCGACGCGGCCCATCCCGGACAGGTAGGCCCCGACGGTGAACGGCTGGTCGGCGGGGAAGCGCTCCGGCACCCAGCCGACCACCGCCGGCCGGTCGGTGACCCGGCCCCGGCCCGGGCGCAGCACCCCGGCGGCGAGCTGGAGGAACGTGGACTTGCCGGCGCCGTTGCGGCCCAGCACCACCGCCGCCTCACCCGGGCCGATCGCGACGTCGACCTGCCGCAGCACCCACGGACCCCGCCGGTGGTAGCGGAGCCAGACGCCATCGAACCTCATGCGGCCGACAGTGCCACACCGGACGGACGAACGGGGCCCCGCCACAGCGTGGTGGCGGGGCCCCGTTCGGGAGTTCGCGTGCTCAGCCCTCGGCCGAGGCCTCCTGGAAGTTCTTCACGACCTTCGGGTCGACCGGGACGCCCGGGCCCATGGTGGTCGTGAGGGTGACCTTCCTGAGGTACGTGCCCTTGGCCGCGGACGGCTTGGCCCTCAGCACCTCGTCCAGCACCGCGGCGTAGTTGTCCACCAGCTGGTTCTCGGAGAAGGAGGCCTTGCCGATGATCAGGTGCAGGTTGGAGTGCTTGTCCACCCGGAAGGTGATCTTGCCGCCCTTGATGTCCGAGACGGCCTTGGTGACGTCCATGGTCACGGTGCCGGTCTTCGGGTTCGGCATCAGACCGCGCGGGCCCAGGATCCGCGCGATCCGGCCGATCTTGGCCATCTGGTCGGGCGTGGCGATCGCCGCGTCGAAGTCCAGCCAACCACCCTGGATACGGGCGACCAGCTCGTCGGTGCCCACCTCGTCCGCACCCGCGGCGACGGCCTCCTCGGCCTTCGCGCCGGCGGCGAAGACGATCACGCGGGCGGTCTTACCGGTGCCGTGCGGCAGGTTGACCGTGCCGCGGACCATCTGGTCCGCCTTGCGGGGGTCGACGCCGAGGCGCATCGCGACCTCGACCGTGGCGTCGAACTTGGTGTTGGTGGTGTCCTTGGCCAGCTTGACGGCCTCGACCGGGGTGTAGAGCTTCGACCGGTCGATGACATCGGCGGCCTTGCGGTAGCTCTTGCTGCGCTGCATTTCTGGTGACTCCTGTGGTCTCTGGCGGGCACGCGGCATTCGCGGCCCTCCCACGAACAGAAAGATCGGGTGGAGCGGTGGAGCGAGATCAGTCGGCGACGGTCAGGCCCATCGACCGGGCGGTGCCGGCGATGATCTTCTCGGCCTGGTCGATGTCGTTGGCGTTGAGGTCCGCCATCTTCTTCTCGGCGATCTCGCGCAGCTGGGCGCGGGTGACCGAGCCGACCTTCTCCTTGTGCGGGACGCCCGAGCCCTTCTGCACACCGGCAGCCTTGATCAGCAGCCGGGCGGCGGGCGGGGTCTTCAGCACGAAGGTGAACGTGCGGTCCTCGTAGACGCTGATCTCGGCGGGGACGACGTCGCCCCGCTGGGACTCGGTCTGCGCGTTGTAGGACTTGCAGAACTCCATGATGTTCACGCCGTGCTGGCCGAGCGCGGGGCCGACCGGCGGCGCCGGGGTGGCCTGGCCCGCCGGGAGCTGAAGCGTGAACGTCTTGACGAGCTTCTTCTTCGGAGGCATGTCTCTTCCTGGGGCTTGGAACTGGGATTCTCGCCGGTCCGCGGGCGCGCACGGTCAGCACGGTGCGGACAAGCCGACGTTCTAGGGTAGCGCAGCCGCGGCCCGCCCTCCGCGCCGAGGTCGGCCGGCGGCGAAACGGCGCACCGGCGGCCACCCTCGGGAGGGCGGGCCGCCGGTGCCGACGTACGTCAGATCTTGGCGACCTGGTTGAAGTTCAGCTCGACCGGCGTCTCCCGGCCGAAGATCGACACCAGCACCTTGAGCTTCTGCTGATCGGCGTTGATCTCGCTGATCGTCGCCGGCAGCGACGCGAACGCGCCGTCGGTGACGGTGACCGAGTCGCCGACCTCGAAGTCGAGGACCTTGACCTCGGGCTTGGCCTTCTTCTGCTCGGTCTCGATCGCCGGCGCCAGCCACTTGAGCACCTCGTCGAGGCTCAGCGGCGCCGGCCGGTCGGCCCGGTCGGTCGCGCCGACGAAGCCGGTGACCCCCGGGGTGTTCCGGACGCAGGAGTAGGACTCGGCAGTCAGCTCCATCCGGACCAGGATGTAGCCCGGGAAGACCTTCGCCTGGACCTGCGACCGCTTGCCGTTCTTGACCTCGATCTCTTCCCGGGTCGGCACCTCGACCTGGTAGATGAAGTCCTCCATGTCGAGGGAGGTGATCCGGGTCTCGAGGTTGGTCTTGACCTTGTTCTCGTAGCCGGCGTACGAGTGCACCACGTACCAGTCGCCGGGCGCGTAGCGCAGCTTCTGGCGCAGCTCGGCGACCGGGTCGAAGTCCTCGTCCGGGGCCGGCTCGGTGGTCGGGAACTCCGGCTCGCTGGCGGCCTCGACCGACTCGTTGTTGGCCGCCGTCGCCACCGTGGACTGCTCGTCCGGGGTTCCGGCGGTCTCGTCGTACTCAGGCACGCTCGCTCACTTCCGTCAGTATCGCTGTCCGCAGGTCAGCTTGGCTCGCCGAAGACCCACAGCACCGCCTTGGCGAAGCCGTAGTCCAGGCCGGCCACGATCGCCAGCATCACCGCGACGAACGTGACCACCACGGCCGTGTAGGTCAGCAGCTCCTTGCGGGTCGGCCAGATGACCTTACGCAGCTCTGCCACGACCTCGCGGAAGAACCGCGCGATGCGGGCGAACAGCCCGATCCGCTCGGTGTCCTTGCGGGTCTTCCGGCCCTCGGCCGGCTCGGCCTGCGCCCGCTTACGGGTCGCGGTGCCACCCCGGGATACCGGCTCGTCCGCGTCGGTGGCGTCGTCGTCGGCCACGTCGTCGTCGGCCACGCCGTCGACGGTCGCGTCCTCGTTCAGACGCTCGTCGCCGTCGTCCTCGCCGCGGCGCTTGCTCTTGGCCACTTCGCCCTCCGTGCGGGATATGGGGTCGCACGCCGGGCGGCGTGCGCAGCGTGTTGGTCACGCCGGCCGGACCAACCGTCCCGCGACGGGCCGCGGCCGGCGGAACGGCCGGGAGGTCCCGAACGCCTCGGAGCCACCCCACCGATGCCACCACCACGGGCCGAGCGCCGCCGGTGAGGGCGGCGCGACCCACGGAACGGTCAGGCCTGAGGCGCAGGGGTGACAGGACTTGAACCTGCAGCCTGCGGTTTTGGAGACCGCTGCTCTGCCAATTGAGCTACACCCCTGTGCGGCAACTCACCTCCACCCGGGCACGCTGTGCCGAGCGGGGGTCACTTGCCCCACGGCGGACCAGTGTACGGGTAGTCGTGCGACTTTCCCAACCGGTCTGCCCCTCGCGCGTCGGGCGGACCGTCAGCGCATCGCGCGGACCAGTGCCCGGGCCTGCGACAACACCTTGTCACCCTGGCAGGTGGCGGTGATGTCGAGCCTGGTCAGGCCCTCTTCGGTGACCTCCTTGACCACCGCGGACACTTCGATCTCGGTGCCCTCGTCGGTGTCCGGGACGACCACCGGGCGGGTGAACCGGACGCCGAAGTCGACCACCGCGTCCGGCGCGCCGGCCCAGCCGGCCACCGCCCGGCCGACCAGGGCCATGGTGAACATGCCGTGGGCGATGACGCCCGGCAGCCCGACGCCGGTGGCGGTGCGGTCGTTCCAGTGGATCGGGTTGAAGTCGCCCGAGGCGCCCGCGTAGCGGACCAGATCCGCGCGGGTCACCCGGTACGTCTGGGTGGGCAGCTCCATGTCCTCAGGCCTCCCCGCGTACGACGATCTTGGACCAGACAGCGACCACCGGTTCGCCCTCCACAGTGCTCACATCCGTGCGGGTGGTCAGGAAGCCGTGCCCGCCCCGGCTGGTGACCTCCTCGATGGTGCTCACGCACACCAGCTCGTCCCCGGCCACCACCGGCCGGGTGTACGCGAAGCGCTGGTCGCCGTGCACCACGCGGCTGTAGTCGACGCCGAGCGCCGGGTCCTCGACGATCTGCCGGCTGGCCGCCATGGTGACGACCACCGGGAACGTCGGCGGCGCCACCACGTCGGGGTGGCCGAGCGCGCGGGCCGCCTCCGGGTCGTGATGGGCCGGCTCGGTCGCGCCGACAGCGGCGGCGAACTCGCGGATCTTTTCTCGGCCCACCTGGTAGGGGGCGGTCGGCGGGTACGTCCGGCCGACGAAGGACGGGTCCAGGGACATGCCGCCGAACCTACACGGAAAGCACGAACGCCGATCCGCCCGGTCGGGCAGCCCGGAGGCCACCCGTCAGGTGGATCGGCGTTCGAGAAGCTGCTGCGGTGCCGGCTGCGCCGGCCGCGGTCAGCGGGTCTCGCGGTGGGCGGTGTGCTTGCCGTCCCGGGGACAGAACTTCTTCAGCTCGATGCGGTCCGGGTCGTTACGACGGTTCTTGCGCGTGATGTAGTTGCGCTCCTTGCACTCCACACACGCCAAAGTGATCTTCGGCCGGACATCGGTCGCCTTCGCCACGGCGGAGTGCCTTCCTGCTCACGGATAACAACTACGGCGTGTCAGCCTACGCACTGACGACGCGGACATGCAAAGTGGGCGCCTGTGGCGCCCATCCCACCGGCCACCGGGCTGAAGCCCGGAGGACGAGAGTAGCGGTGGCCGGACTTGAACCGGCGACACAGCGATTATGAGCCGCTTGCTCTACCATCTGAGCTACACCGCCGTGTGGGTCCAGCCGGACCCTCTGAGCCCCCTTACGGAATCGAACCGTAGACCTTCTCCTTACCATGGAGACGCTCTGCCGACTGAGCTAAGGGGGCCTGCCCGATCACCCCCGGGGGGTGTCGCGCAGGGGAAACAGTACACGACCGCGTCGCGCAGGTGAAATCGGATCCCCCAGGTGAGTGTCCGCCCTGGTCAGGGCACCACTCGCAGGCGCGGCAGCTCCCCCGCGACCACCGTCTCCGGGTCGACCTGGGCGCCGAACCAGGCCTCCAGCCGCTCGTACGGCAGAGGGCGGCTGAACAGGAAGCCCTGGCCGATCTCGCAGCCGATGTCCTGGAGCAGCTCCAGCGTCAGCTCGCTCTCCACACCCTCGGCCACCACGGCCAGGCCGAACTGCTGGGAGAGCGTCACCACCGCGTTGACGATCGCCAGGTCGCCCGGATCGGTCGCCATGCCCTGCACGAACGACCGGTCCACCTTCACCTCGTGCACCGGCAGCCGGCGCAGTTGCGCCAGCGACGAGTTACCGGTGCCGAAGTCGTCCACGGAGAGTCGGACACCGAGGTCACGCAGGCTGCGCAGGATGGGGATGGGACGTTCGGTGCCGTCCAGGACGCCCGCCTCGGTGACCTCAAGCGTCAGCCGCTGCGGCGGTACGCCGTACTCGGTCAGCAGGTCGCGTACCAGCGCCGGGAAGTGCTGGTCGGTGAGCGTACGCCCGGCGAGGTTGACCGCGACGGACAGCGGCTGGTCGCCGTGGCTCCAGTCGCGGCTGCGCCGCAGGCTCTCCCGGAGCACGAACTCGGTGAGCCGGCCGAGCTGGCCGGTGTGCTCGGCCACCGCCACGAAGTCGTCCGGCGCCACCGAGCCGTGCGCCGGGTGCTCCCAGCGGGCCAGGCACTCCACACCCACCAGGCGGCGGTCCCGCAGCGTGACCTTGGGCTGGAAGTAGACCTCCAGCTCGCCCCCGTCCAGCGCCCGTTGCAGGTCGCCGGCGAGGCCGAGCCGGCGCAGCGACCGGGACTCCAGCGCGGGGCTGTAGAGCTGCACGCTGCCCGGCACCGACTTGGCCGCCGTGGCGGCCAGGTCGACGCGTTGCAGCAGCGCCACCGCGTCACTGCCGTGGTCGGGGTGGACGGCCACGCCGACGACGGTGTCCACGTCCAGGGTGAGCGCGTCGAAGACCATCTCGTCGCGGGTCTGCTCCCGGAGCTGGGCCGCCAGTTCCAGGGCCGCCTCGGTGCTCTCCAGCCGGAGCGTCACCAGGAACTCGTCCCCGCCGGCCCGGCCGACGAGCGCCGAGGAAGGCGCGCAGGCGCGCAGCCGCTCGGCCACCTCGACCAGCACCTTGTCTCCCGCGGCGTGGCCCAGCGACTCGTTCACCTGGCGGAGCCGGTCGACGTCGAAGAGCAGCAGCGCCACCACCTCGCCGGGCGCCGCGATCCGGACCGCCTCCGCCACCGCCGCCGTCATCCGCCGGCGGTTGGGCAACTTGGTGAGCAGGTCGTGCTCGGCGTCGTGCCGCAGCCGGTCGACCAGGCGGGTGTTCTCCAGGGCCACCGCGGCGTGTGCGGCCACCGTCTCGAAGACCGCGATGTCGGCCGGTGTGAAGTGGTTGCCGTCGCCGAGGCGGTTGGCCACCTCCAGCGTGCCGATCACCACCGGCCCGGACCGCAGCGGCACGGCCACCGCGTCCTTGATCCGCCGCTCCGCGAGGTCCGCGCGGAACTCGTCGTCCGTCGTCACGCCGTGCCCGACAGCCACCGTACGCCGGGCCGACCGCACCTTCTCCCGCAACGCCTGCGGCGTACGCGCCTCGTCCAGCAGGCCGGGGTCGTCGACCCGTGCGGTCAGCAGCGTCTCCGGGTGCCGGCCCTGGGCCGGGAGCCAGAGTGTGGCGTACTCGGCCTGCATGAGGGACCGCACCCGGCCGAGCAGTGCGTCGGCGAGCGTTCCGCTCTGCCCGCTCTCCACCACCGCGCGGGTCAGCTCGTAGAGGTCACTCAGGGTGCGGTGCTGCCGGAAGAACTGGGCGTACGACCGGTAGACCAGGACCAGCCCCGCGCCGAGCGCGGACAGCAGCAGCAGCGACCACCAGTTGCTGCGGACCAGGATCAGCACGATCAAGCCGACGGACACGTTGATCGCCGCCGTCAGCAGACCCGCCTTGGCGCTGCGCAGCGCGCCCCGCCCGGTCTGCCAGCCGTGCAGGAGGGTGTGGACCGCGACCACGCTGACGATGCTCACCAACAGCACCATGCTGATCGCCGCGGCGATGCTCACCCAGGTGCGTGGCCCGACCCCCTGAATGGGCGGCAACGCCTGGAGGACCAGCACCCCGAGCGAGGTGCCGGCGGCGGCCCGCGCGACGTTGAACCAGACCTTCGGCGACGACAACCGGTGCCGGATGTGCGTGATGAGAGCCGTCAGCGTGTAGATGACCACCACCGTGAGCGGCGGCAGGAAGTAGAGGGCAAGGACCAGCGGAAGCTCGGTGAGGGTGACGCCGAGCGTCTGGCGGCGGACCACCAGGCTCAGCAGCGGCAGCCCGGCGCCGATCATGAGGATGAGAAAGAGCCCGGCCTGCGGCCAGCGACCGAAGGGATCGTCGGCGAGCAGGCCGGTCATCGTGGCGCACGCCACCGCGACGAGCGCCATCGGCGCCGTGATGATCCAGGCGTCCTCGGAGGACCTGCGTCGTGACTGATCGCGACGGATCATGCCGCTCCTTCGGATTGGCGGCGTGCCGCCCCCGTCATCGACCCCGACAGTCGCCCGACTGATGCGTGGAAGTCGTGCCTGACGGCAGACCGGAGAAGCCGGTCACTGCCAGATGATGTCCAGGGTCTGGAGGCCCCCGTTGATGCCGTCGAAATCGACGCCACCGACACCGCCGCCCATGAGAGCGGCGAGCACAAGAAGTGAGCCAAGCAGCCGGCCCAGCCTTCGACCAGACATGATTGCTCCTGTCGAGAGAATTTCAGAGAGGGTGGAGGTTCCACGATCGTGCCACACGGCGCGCACCCGCAAAAGCGGTGCGCGTGTCTCCGTGACGCCTCGAACAGAGGAATCATCCGTTCGTCAGGCGTGCCTCGACCCTCCGGCCCAGGATGAGGTCACGATCAGCCTGGCCGCCACCCCGAAAGGCGCGCACAGCGACTTCCAGCGTAAAGCGCACCGTATCGTCTGATTCCCTCATCAGGGCCCTCCACCGCTCACGCGCAGCCACAGTGACGGCTCACGCGCCTCGGCCTCCCGCTCCCCGGACAGCCTCTACCATCATCGATACCTGAGGCAAGGTTTCATGTCGGGCGAACCATGTCAATCATCAGTCAGCGGCCCTCCGGCTCGGCCATGACACCGATCTCCTCGCATGCCGACAGGCGCCGTCCAAGCTGGTCGCAGCCGAGCCGGTCTACCGGCCCCCGCCGCTGACGTGACCCGCCCGGCGGCTTCCGGCACCGATGTTCTCGGTGACACGGCCGGCGACATCGAGCGGGCTGGAGCAGGACCCCCACTCACGCGAAAAGGCCCCTGGCCGGCGTTCTCGCTGGTCAGGGGCCTTTTGCGCCTGGTGGCGGGTAGAGGATTCGAACCTCTGAAGCTTTCGCGACGGATTTACAGTCCGCTCCCATTGGCCGCTCGGGCAACCCGCCAGGGCACACCACCGCGTCGCAACGCGGCAGCGGAAGCAAGGATAGCGGTTGTCCCCGGCCCTACCGCAACCGGGTACCGTCAGGAGGTCCCACGCTGGTCAGTGCGGGACGGACCAGGACAGACCGCCGGACAGCAGGAGCATGAGCATGGCAGCGAACCCGTCGTTCGACATCGTGAGCAAGGTCGACCGGCAGGAGGTCGACAACGCCGTCCGCCAGTCGGAGAAGGAGCTCTCGACGCGGTTCGACTTCCGCGGCACCGGCGCCGAGATCTCCTGGTCGGGTGAGGAGGCGATCAGCCTCCAGGCGGAGACCGAGGAGCGGCTCCGGGCCGCGCTGGACGTCTTCAAGGAGAAGCTGGTCAAGCGGAACATCTCGCTGAAGTCGCTCGACGCCGGTGAGCCCCGGCAGTCGGGCAAGATCTTCAAGATCGACGCCAAGGTGGTGCAGGGCATCGACTCGGACAAGGCCAAGGCGATCAGCAAGAAGATCCGCGACGAGGGCCCGAAGGGCGTGCAGGCGCAGATCCAGGGCGACCAGCTCCGCGTCACCGGCAAGAAGAAGGACGACCTCCAGGCCGTCATCGCGCTGCTCAAGGGCGAGGACTTCGGACTGGCGCTCCAGTTCACCAACTACAGGTAAGCAAAGTTCGTCCGACCTGCAGATCGGGCTTGCCACGCCTTGTTACCTGGGCAGACGTCGTCACCAGTGGTCGTCGTTGGTCGCCGACAATCGGCCTTCGACGGCCTGGTGACGGCCTGGTGCTGGTCCTCGTCGACCATGCTCGGAGTCATTGATCGAGGCATCTGGACCGGGCTACTCCAGATCCTGCATGATCAAGCCGAGTTTGTTCAGCCTGGTCGCGACGACCGGGTGGTCCGGCCCGTACACCGCCTCGCCGATGGCCAACGCCCGCTCAACCAACGGCCGAGCCGCCCCCGCATCCCCCAGCTCCTCGGCATCAGGACGGGCGCGACACTGCGCCTGTTCACGTAATGCAGAGGACGACCGTAGGCAAGGCCTGGCAGTGTGAGCTGGTGCCGGATATCGACCCCACTGAGGCGGAGTACCTCCGCGAGATAGAGCTCCTTGCCAATGACGTCGTCAATCGGGCGCTGGACGAGGGCTGGCTAAGCTTTGATCCCGATCCTGACGATGCAACGCCCTTGCAGCGTGCCGTCAACGCGCTGGGACGCCAGCTCCAGGACTACCACTTCGAACATGACGGCTGTGTCGATCCGGACGCCCCGCTCGTCGGCCTGGCCGGAGCACTCCTGGTCCGTCCCACGACCGTTACGAGCGAGCAGGAGTACATCGACATCTGCGAGCGGCTGGGCGTTGAGGCACGGCCGCAGGGGTGGGCGTTGTGGCACACCTGGGATCAGAAGGGCCGACGAATCACCATGGTCACCACCAGGATCAGCACCACTGAAGGAATGCTGCTGGTCTGGTCGAAGGGCCGCCACATCGTCCCAGTCAAACCGCCACGGGCCGCGGTGGCAGCCACTGTCAGGGGATGGATTGGACCAGCGGTCCGATCTCCCGGATACGTGGCCGAGATGACGTGATCAGGGTCCGAGTAAACCCCGACCATCCCGGTGACCTCGACCCTGACGCCGGTCTCCTCCTGGGTCTCCCGGACTGCCGTCTCTGCCACCGGCTCGCCGATCTCCTGGCCACCGCCGGGCAGGGACCACCTGTCCCGGGGACGTGCCGCGCTCGCCGTTCTACTGACCGACGAGAAGGAGGAAGTCGATGTCGGCACGCATTGGTGAGGCCTTGCGGGAGCTGGAGCAGGACATGACCGGGCTGCGGCTGAGCCCGGCGGCCGAGGTGCGCGCACGGGGCGTGCCCGGAGCCGGCGACGGGCCGCGGTCGTGCGGGGGTGGCCGCGGTGACGGTGACCGGCGGCGCGGCGACCATGGCGACGCTGTCCGGGCCGGTGCCGGCCGCCGGCAGCACGGCCACCCCGGCCGCCGCGTGTCAGGCCGACCCGCCCGCACGGCTGGACGTCGTCTTCCGGCCGGGAGCCGGCGCGCGGCAGATCGGGGAGGTCGACTACCGGATGGGGCAGGCGCGCGGCGACACCGGGCTGCGCTGCGGCGGCAACACGGTCGCGGCCCGGCCGGACGGCGACGGCCGGGTCGTCCTGTCGGTGCTGCTGGCGCAGGGTGAGGACCCGGCGCCGATCCGGGCCGCCGTGGAGAAGCTGCCCGGGGTGGAGCGGGTGGTGACCGTCGGCGGGTGAGCGGTCAGGCGACGAGCGTCTGCTCGGCGCGTACCGCTGTGGCCTCGGCCCGGGCGATCGGGCCGCCGGGCAGCGCGGCGACCGCGGCCCCGACGGCGACCGCCACCCCGGCGAAGACGAACGCCCAGGAGACGCCGCCGGCGAGGTCGATGATCAGGCCCGCGATCGAGCCGCCGGCGGCGCTCGCCGCGATCGACATGGTCACCACCCAGGTGTACGCCTCGTTCAGCATGCCGGCCGGGGTGATCCGCCCGACGAGTGTGTTCTCCAGGGTGAGGGCGGGGGCGATGGCCGCGCCGCCGAGCACCAGCGCGACGCCGAGCGCGGCCGGGCCGGGCATCACCGCGAAGACGGCGAAGCTGGCCGCGACGGTGCCGAGCAGCCAGGCGAACTGGCGGGTCATGTTGGCGGCGGGCTTGCGTACGCCGAACCAGAAACCACCGATGGCGCTGCCGACGCCCCAGACGGCGAGCAGCACGCCGGCCAGGCTCTCCGGGTCGTCGGCGCCGGAGTTCCCGGCGAAGGCCGGGACGATGACGCCGGAGGCGCCGAAGGCGATGCCGAGGCTGGCCACGCAGAGCAGCAGCGCGGGGAAGCCGCCGAGGCGCAGCGGGCCGAGGCCCCGGGCGTGGTGCTCGCGCGCGTGCGGGCGCCAGCCGCGCATGACCCGGCCGAGCGCGACCGCGCCGGTGCCGACCAGCGTGACCACCGCGGCGCCGACGAGCGCGGCGGAGGCGTCGGCGAACAGCACGAAGCCCGCCACCAGCAGCGGGCCGATCACGAACACGACCTCGAAGAGGGTGGTCTCGGCGGCGAGCGCGGTGTTGCGCAGGTGCGCCCGGCCGGTGGCGGGGGCGGTGAGGTCGTTCCAGGCGCCCCGGATCGCGGCGGTCAGCGGCGGGTACGTGGCGCCGGCGAGGCCCGCGGCCAGGTAGATCAGCGCGAGGTTGCCGCTGTCGGAGCGGGTGGCGACGAGCAGCCCGATCAGCGCGAACGGGTGGGCCAGCGCGGTGGCCAGCAGGACGGGGGCGGGTCCGACCCGGTCGGCGATCCGGCCGGCGACCGGGCTGAGCGCGGCGCCGGAGAGCGCGTAGATGCCGCCGGCGACGGCGGCCAGGGAGTACCGGCCGGTGACCTGCTCGACGACGAGCAGCAGCGCCAGCGGGGTCATGCCGATCCCGAGCCGCCCGACGACGCCGAGGACCAGCAGCATCGGGCCGCCGGGGATCCGCCAGACGCCCTGGTACTGGCGCAGTGCGGCCACGGTCGACCTCCAGGAGGGTAATGAGTGGGAGACGTTTCGACCCTAACGGCGCGGCCTGATCGGGGGGAAACAATTGTGCCCGGACACACCACCGCGCCCGCGTCGAGGACGCGGGCGCGGTGCGGGCGTACGGCGGGTCAGCGCTGGAACCGCACCGGCCCGGAGTTGCGGGCCATCTGCTCCAGGCGGGCCACCCGCTGCTCCATCGGCGGGTGGGTGGCGAACATCGCAGCGATGCCGCCGCCCCGCTTGAACGGGTTGTCGATCATCAGGTGGGCGGTGCTGGTGAGCTGGCCCTGCGGCGCCAGCGGACGCGCCTGCGTACCCAGGTGGATCTTGCGGAGGGCGCTGGCCAGGGCCAGCGGGTCGCGGCTCAGCTCGGCGCCGGACTTGTCGGCCTGGAACTCCCGGCTCCGGCTGATCGCGAGCTGGATCACCGTGGCGGCGATCGGGCCGAGGATCAGCGTGAGCAGCAGCACGGCCGGGTTCGGGCCGTCCTCGTCGTCCGAGGAGCCGAGCGGGATGAACCAGGCGAGGTTCGCCAGCATGGTGATGATGCCGGCCAGGCCGGCGGCCACGCTGGAGATCAGGATGTCCCGGTTGTAGACGTGGGACAGCTCGTGGCCGATCACGCCACGCAACTCCCGGTAGTCCAGGACCTCCACGATGCCCTGGGTGACGCAGACCGCCGCGTTCTGCGGGTTACGACCGGTGGCGAACGCGTTGGGCTGCGAGGTCGGGCTCACGTAGAGCCGGGGCATCGGCTTGCCGGCCAGCGTGGAGAGCTCCCGCACCATCTGGTACAGCTCGGGGAACTGTGCCTCGGTGACCGGTTGCGCCTTCATCGAGCGCAGTGCGAGCTTGTCGGAGTAGAAGTAGGTGACGCCGTTCATCAGCAGCGAGACGACGACGGCGATGACGAGACCGCCGCTACCGCCGAACCAGTAGCCGACCGCGAGGATCAGCGAGGTCAACAGGCCGAGCAGCGCTGCGGTCTTGAGACGGTTGGAATGCACGATCTCTCCTTCGGTGCACGGGCCCTTGCGGGAGCCCGCTGACCGGTTCAACACACCGGTACCCGTCAACCATCCGGCTCATGGCTGAGAGTTGGCTGGATGTGGCTGTGCGCAGGCTGAAGCGGTCGCCCATCCGGGCAGGAACCGGTCAGCGCGCCGCGACGTCCAGCACGAGCTGGGGTGCGAAACCGATCACTACCGCCGCCACGGTGACCACGCCGAGCGCCAGCGCCACGGCCCGGGCGGGCCGGACCGCCGCCGCGCCGGTCGGCGTCGCGTAGAGCGAGGCGGTGACCCGCAGGTAGTAGGCCAGGCCGACCACCGCGTTCAGCGCCACCACGAGTGCCAGCCAGCCCGCGTGCCCGGCCAGCAGCGCGCGTACCACTGTCACCTTGGCGAACAGCCCGGCCAGGCCCGGCGGCAGCCCGGCCAGCCCGATCAGCGCCAGCGCGAACGCGCCGCCCACCCACGGGTGCCGCCGCGCCGCGCCGCGCAGGTCGGCCAGCGTGCCGCCGTCGCCGTCCGCCGGACGCAACGCCACCACAGCGGCGAACGCGGCCAGCTCCAGCAGCACGAAGAAGATCGCGTACGCGACGGCTGCCGCGTACGCGCCCGCCCGCGCGTCGCCGGTGCGGCCCGCGGCCAGCGCCAGCGCGCCCAGCGGCGCCAGGATGTACCCCGCCTGGGCCACCGACGACCAGGCCAGCAACCGCACGGTACGCCGTTGACGCAGCGCCACCAGGTTGCCGACGGTCATGGTCAGCACCGCCAGCACGGCCAGCACCGGGCCGGTCACGTCGCCCGGCAGCGCCCGCTGCACCACCGCCAGCAGCGCCACCACGCCACCGAGCTTCGAGGCGGTGGACAGGTACGCGGCCACCGGCAGCGGCGCGCCGTCGTACGTGGCGGGGGCCCAGGCGTGGAACGGCACGGCGGCGACCTTGAACGCCAGCCCGGCCACCACGAGCGCCACCGCGACGCCGGTCAGCGGCAGATCGGTCAGGTCGGCGCGGGCGGCCAGGGTGGCGCCGAGCCGGTCCAGGTGCAGCGTGCCGGTGACCGCGTAGAGCAGCGCCGCGCCGAGCAGCGTCACAGTGGTGGCGACCACGCTCACCACGAAGAACGTCACCGCCGCCTCGGCGCCGGCGAGGCTGCCCCGGCGCAGGCCGACCAGCACGTACAGCGGCAGCGTCAGCGTCTCCAGCGCCACGATCAGCGTGATCAGGTCACCCGCGGCGCCGAGCACCACGCCACCGGTCATCGCGCAGGCGAGCAGGAAGCAGTACTCGCCGACCGGGGTACGGCCGGCGCGCAGCAGCGGGCCGGACAGCGCCAGCACGCCGAGCGTGAGCAGGGCGATCACCGCCCCGACCAGTGCCGCACGCCCGTTCCACACCCAGGAGCAGTCCGCGCCCACGCAGAACGTGCGCCGCTCACCGGCCGCCCCGACCAGTGCCGCGCCGGCCGCGGTGCCGGCCGCGCCGAGCGCCGCCACCGCCACCGTGACGGCGGGCCGGGCCACCAGCAGGTCGAACAGGAGCACCAGCACGGCCGTGCCGGCGGCCAGGTACGCGGGCAGCATCGCCAGGTTGTCGACAGGCTGCACCAGGCTCATGGGACGACCCCCAGCAGCGCCTCCACCGGGCCGGAGGCGTAGGACAGGACCAGCGCCGGGGCCAGGCCGACCGCGAGCGCGAGCAGCACCAGCGGCGCCCACGCGGTCAGTTCCGCCCCGGCCAGCCCGGGTGCGAGCCCGGCCACGGCCGGGCTGGGCCGCCCGTGGGTGACCCGGCGCAGCAACCGCAGGAAGTACGCGGCGGTCAGCGCCCCGCCCAGCGCGGCCAGCACGGCGAGCGTGAGCCAGAGCGGGCCGCCCCGCTGCACGGCGGCCACCACGGCGAACGCCTCGCCCCAGAAGCCGGCCAGGCCGGGCAGCCCCAGCGAGGCGACGGCCGCGAAGCCGAGCAGCCCGGCAAGCCGGGGCGCGGTCTCCCGCAGCCCGGACAGTTCGGCCAGCGACCCGGTGTGCGCGCGGTCCTTCACCGCTCCGGCCAGGAAGAACAGCAGGCCGGTGATGACCCCGTGGGCGATGTTGCCGATCAGCGCGGCCTGGAGCCCGGTGGCGGTGAGCGTGGCGACCCCGAGCAGCACGAAGCCCATGTGCCCGACGCTCGAATAGGCGATCAGCCGCTTCAGGTCGTCCTGCGCCAGGCAGACCAGGCCGCCGATTCCGATCGCGGCGACGGCGAGCACGCCGAGCGCCGGCGCGGCCCAGCGGGCACCCTCCGGGGCCACCCCCACGGCCACCCGGATCAGCCCGTACGTGCCCATCTTGAGCAGCACCCCGGCGAGGATCACGCTGCCGACAGTGGGCGCCTGGGTGTGCGCGTCGGGCAGCCACGAGTGCAGCGGCCAGAGCGGGCTCTTCACCGCGAACGCGAGCGCCAGCAGCGTGAACGCGGCGAGCTGGGTGCCCCGGGACAGCCCGGCGCCGCCGGTCAGCGCGACCAGGTCGGCGGTGCCCGCGGCGGCCACCACCACGTAGACGCCGACGAGCAGCAGCACCGAGCCGAACAGCGTGTAGAGCGCGAACTTGCGGGCCGCCCGCCGCCGGTCCGCTCCGCCCCAGCCGGCGATCACCGCGTACATCGGCAACAGGACGACCTCGAAGAACAGGAAGAACAGCACCAGGTCGAGCGCGAGGAACGTGCCGAGGATGCCCACCTCGACCACCAGCAGCAGCGCCACGAGCGCCCGCCCGCTGCCGCCGCCGGGCGGCACCCGCCACAGCGTGTACGCGCAGCAGAGAAGCGTGAGCAGCGCGGTCAGCACCACCAGCGGCCAGGAGATGCCGTCCACGCCGAGGTGGAAGCGCAGGTCGAGCCCGGGCACCCACTGCCGGTCGACCTGGTGCCACGGCTGCACCGCCGGGCGGGGACCGTACCCGAACCAGCCGTGCTCGCCGCCCACCAGCGGCAGCGTCGCCAGCAGCGTCAGCGCGGCGGCGACGGTGCCGACCACCCGGCCGGCCCGGTCACCCGGCACGGCGGCGGTGGCCAGCGCGCCGAGCGCCGGGATCGCTACCACGGCGACCAGCAGGACCTGCCCGAACGTCATGAGGTGACTCCGATCAGGGCGGCCGCCAGGCCGATCAGCAGCGCACCGGCCAGCACCGCGGCCGCCGCGCGCGGCAGCGCCGCCCGGTGCAGCGCGGCCAGGCCGCCGCCCACCTCGACCGCCGCCCGGCCGCTGCCCTCGACCAGCCCGTCCACGCCCAGCTCGTCACCGGTACGGACGGCCCGCGCGAGCGCGCCCGCCGGGCGTACGACAAGGGTGTGCTGGACGTCGTCGAGCCGGAACGCCCGGGCGAAGACCGGCCGCAGCGGGCCCAGGAAGCGGGCCGGGTCGGCGGCCGGGTCGCGGCGCCAGCCCGCCCAGGCGACGCCCGCGCCGACGAGCAGCAGCAGGAACGGCAGGACCAGGTTCGGCGCGAGGTGCACCAGCTCGACGGCCTCGCCGGTGGCGTCACCCGGCACTCGCAGGCGGTCGGCGAACCACTGCGCGAACGCGGCCAGGCCGAGCAGCGCGGCCGGCACCGTGAGCAGCAGCACCGGCCAGCGCAGCAGCGCGGGCGGGTCGTGCGGTCGCAGCAGCGGCGTGCGCGTCTGGCCGAGGAAGGTGCGAAGCAGCAGGCGGGTCGCGTACCAAGCGGTCACCGCCACTCCGACCAGCCCGGCCAGCC
Organism: Micromonospora sp. NPDC005257; assembly: GCF_042872445.1. Lineage (NCBI taxonomy): Bacteria > Bacillati > Actinomycetota > Actinomycetes > Micromonosporales > Micromonosporaceae > Micromonospora > Micromonospora sp. NPDC005257. Next base: position 223,474 of record NZ_JBIAKL010000002.1, read on the forward strand.
AGACCAGCCAGCCCACCCAGGCCGGCGTCGGCCCGGCGCCGTCGAGCGCGGCCGCCTCGGCGGCGGCGAGCACGCCGTCCTTGCTCCAGAAACCCGAGAGCGGGGGTACGCCGGCCAGCGCGCCCAGGCCGACCACCATGCACCAGAACGTCACGGGCATGCCGGCACGCAGGCCACCCATCCGGGACATCAGCGTGGTGCCCACGGCGTGGATCACCGCACCGGCGGCGAGGAACAGCAGCGCCTTGAACGCGGCGTGGGTGAGCAGGTGGAACAGCGCGGCGGCAGGTGCGCCGACCGCCAGCGCCCCGGTCATGTAGCCGATCTGCGACACCGTCGACCAGGCCAGCACCCGCTTGATGTCGTCCTGCGCGGTGGCGGCGAACGCGCCGAGCAGCATGGTGATCGCGGCCATCACGCCCAGCACGGCGAGCGCGGCCGGGGCGCGTTCGAACAGCGGGAACAGCCGGGCCACCGCGTACACCCCGGCGGCGACCATGGTGGCGGCGTGGATCAGCGCGGACACCGGCGTCGGGCCGGCCATCGCGTCCGGTAGCCAGGTGTGCAGCGGGAACTGAGCGCTCTTGCCCGCCACCCCGGCGAGCAGCAGCAGGCAGGCGGCGGTGAGCGTGCCGCTGCCGTAGTCGTGGGCCAGCACGTCGGCGATCCGGAAACTCCCGGCGCCCACGCCGAGCAGCGCGATGCCGAGCAGGAAGCCGACGTCACCCACCCGGGTGACCAGGAACGCCTTCACCGCCGCGCCGGGCGCCTCGGGCAGCCGCCGGTCGTGGGCGATGAGCAGGTACGAGCAGACGCCCATCACCTCCCAGCCGACCAGCAGCATGATCAGGTCACCGGACACCACCACAGTGAGCATGGCGGCGGTGAAAAGGCTCAGTTGCGCCGCGTACGGCGGGTAGCGGTGGTCGACGTCCACGTCGTCGTGCGGACCCCGGCGCAGGTAGCCGATCGAGTAAACCTGCACGGCCAGCGCCACAGCGGTGACCGCGGTGGCGACGAGCACCGCCACGCCGTCCAGCCGCAGACCCAGCGTGACCCGCAGCCCGCCCAGGTCGACCCAGGTGGTGGACGCCTCGACCGGAGCGTCCACGCGGACCAGCAGCGCCAGCGCGGCCAGCAGCGACACCGCCGCCCCGGCCACGCCCAGCGCGACCGCCAGCCGCCGGGCCGACGCCCGGTCCTGGCGCGGAGCGGGCGGCAGCAGCAGGCCGAGCAGCCCGGCGATGAGCGGCGCCGCCGGCAGCACCGCCGCGAGCCACAGTGTCGGCGTGCTCACCGGACCGCTCCTTCCGCACCCGGCGCTGCCGTCGTCGGCTGCCCGACGGGGGTCACCGCGACGGCGGGCGCCGGCTCGGCCAGCGGCACGTCGTCGACGGTGACGCTGGCGCGTAGCCGGTAGAGCTGGAGCACGATGGCGAGCCCGACACCGATCTCGGCGGCGGCCAGCACGATCACGAACAGCGCGAACACCTGACCGGAGTGCGGCAGCACGGCCTTCACAGTGGTGTCGGCGGTGACCAGCACCAGGTTCACCGCGTTCAGCATCAGCTCCACCGCCATCAGCACCAGGACGGCGTTGCGGCGGCGCAGCACGCCGTACACGCCGAGGCCGAACAGCAGCGCGGCGGTGACGTACGGGATGACCGGCCTCACCGGCGCCCACCCTCGTCGGCGGCCCGGCGGCCGATGTCAGGGCGGGAGAGCACGATCGCGCCGACCAGCGCGGCCAGCAGCAGCACCGACAGCACCTCGAACGGCAGCACCCAGGAGCGGAACACCTGCTCGCCGATGCGCTCGGCGGTGCCCGCGGCGGGCAGGTCCACCCGGGACCAGCGGAACGCGTCGATCAGCAGCACGGCCAGGCCAAGACCGCTGCCGGCGCCCACGAGCGCGGCGGCCCAGCCCGGCCGGTCCAGGTCGTCCGACGGGCCGATCGGGGCGCGGGTCAGCATCACCGCGAACAGCAGCAGCACCACCACCGCGCCGACGTAGATGAGCACCTGCACCCAGGCCACCAGCTCGGCGGTCAGCACCAGGTAGTCACCGGCGAGCGCGCCCAGGCAGACCACCAGCCACAGCCCGGCCCGGACCAGGTGCCGGGTGGCGACCACCAGCGCACCGGCGCCCACCGCCACCGCGCCCAGCGCCAGCAGCAGCACGTCCGCACCGGTCATGTGGCAGCGCCTCCGCCCGGATCGGTGGCGGCGTCGGGGCGTACCCGGGAAGGAGCCGGACGGGCCGACGGACCCGCCGCCTTCCGGGCGGCGGTGACCTCCTCCTTGGCGGGGTCGCCGAGCGGGTCGTGGGCCGGCGGCGGCGGCACGGTGGCCATCCACTCACCCAGGTGGTCCTTGTCGTGCAGCAGGTTCTTGATGTCGTACTCGGCGTACTCGAACTCCGGCGACCAGTAGAGCGCGTCGAACGGGCAGACCTCGACGCAGATGCCGCAGTACATGCAGAGCGAGAAGTCGATGTCGAACTTGTCGAGCACGTTGCGCTGGCGGGGGCGGGCGGCGCCGGGCACCGCCACCTCCTCCTTGTGCGAGTCGATGTAGATGCACCAGTCCGGGCACTCGCGGGCGCAGAGCATGCAGACCGTGCAGTTCTCCTCCAGCAGCGCGATCACGCCGCGGGAGCGGGGCGGCAGTTCGGGCGCGACGTCCGGGTACTGCTGGGTGGTCGAGCGGCGGGTCATCGTCTTCAACGTGACCGCAAGGCCCTTGACCAACCCGGTGCCGGGCACTCCACCGTGCTCGCTCATGCCGCCCATCCTGCCCTGTGGCCCCGGCGAGCGCGACCACCACCCGTCGCTTTGCCGACGATCAGCCGGATCACGCCTCGCCGGGTGTGAGCGGGGGCAGCATCTCCACGCCGAGCTGCTGAAGCAGCTGGAACAGCTCGTTGACGCTCCACACGTCCACGATCCGGCCCTCGTCGTCGAAGCGCAGGAACGTCGCGCCCGAGTAGCTGACCACGCGGCCGGTCGGCGGCACCGGACCGAACTGCCCGGCCTGGGTGCCGGCCGCCCGCCAGCGCACCGCCACCCGCGTACCGGTCGCCACCACTTCGACGATCTTGTAACGCAGGTCGGGGAACGACGCCCGCCGGTCCCGGTGCCACGCCAGCACCGCCGCCGGGCCGGCGCCGCCGAGCCCCGGGCAGTCCGCTGCCACCAGCTCGTACGCGCTCTCCTCGCGCCCGGCGTTCCACACGTCGGCGACGAAACGCCGGGCCGCCGCCTCCACATCGGTCACGGCGGGCAGCCTATGCCCCTCTGTGACGCACTCCTCCTGCCGGGAGCCGCCGGAGCGACCATGATGGGAGCGAAAAGCGAACTCGGAGGTGGGTGTGGGCAGCGACAACGAGGTCCTGGACCGGACCGGTGGCAAGTACGTGGAACCGGGTGGCGAGTTCACCCGGGACCAGCGCTACATCGCCACCCGGATCACCGCCGACGGGCGGGACGACTGGCCGGTGGAGCCGGGCCGCTACCGGCTGGCGGTCAGCCGGGCCTGCCCCTGGGCCAACCGGCTGATCATCGTCCGCCGCCTGCTCGGCCTGGAGGACGCCATCTCGATGGCAGTGGCCGGGCCGACACACGACAAGCGGAGCTGGACGTTCGACCTGGACCCGGACGGCAAGGACCCGGTGCTCGGCATCGAGCGGCTGGCCGAGGCGTACTTCGCCCGCTTCCCCGGCTACGAGCGCGGCATCACCGTGCCGGCGCTCGTCGACGTGCCCACCGGGCAGGTGGTGACGAACGAGTACGCGCAGATGAGCCTGGACCTGTCGACCGAGTGGACGGCGTACCACCGGCCGGGCGCGCCGGACCTCTACCCGGAACCGCTGCGCGGCGAGATCGACGAGGTGAACGAGCTGGTCTTCGCCGACGTCAACAACGGCGTCTACCGGTGCGGCTTCGCCGGCAGTCAGGAGGCGTACGACAAGGCGTACCACAGGCTCTTCGACCGGCTGGACTGGCTGAGCGAACGGCTGGCCGGGCAGCGGTACCTGGTCGGCGACACCATCACCGAGGCGGACGTACGGCTGTTCACCACGCTCGTCCGCTTCGACCCGGTCTACCACGGGCACTTCAAGTGCAATCGGCAGAAGCTCAGCGAGATGCCGGTGCTGTGGGCGTACGCCCGGGACCTGTTCACCACGCCCGGCTTCGGCGACACGATCGACTTCGACCACATCAAGCGGCACTACTACGAGGTTCACCGGGACATCAACCCGACCGGCATCGTGCCGCTCGGTCCCGACCTGAGTAACTGGCTCACCCCGCACGGCCGGGAGGAGCTGGGCGGTCGCCCCTTCGGCGACGGCACCCCACCCCCGCCCCCACCCGAGTCCGAGCGCGTAGACCCGGCCCACACCCCCTTGCGCTGACCCCGCCCCGCCCCGCGCCGCCCAGCGCCGGCGATCTTGCACTTTGGGCCCCGAACCTGGGCGCCTTGCCCCTTTTTGCCAGGGCAGAAAGTGCAAGATCGCCGAGGGCGGGAGGGGCGGGGAGAGAGGGGTTACAGAGCCAGGCGGACTGCGGCGGTCAGGACCAGCTGGGCCAGGGCCAGGGGGACCAGGACCAGCCAGCAGAGGCGCTGGAGCTGGTCCTCGCGCAGCCTCGGGTAACTCACCCGCAGCCAGATGATCACGAAGGCGACGGCGAAGACCTTGAGCAGCGTCCACAGCCAGCCGAGCTGTGCGTCGGCGAACGGGCCCTGCCAACCGCCGAGGAACAGCACCGTGGTCAGCGCCGCGATCACCACGATGCCGACGTACTCGGCGAGCAGGAAGAACGCGAACCGCAGGCCGGTGTACTCGGTCATGTAGCCGAACACCAGCTCGGAGTCGGCCACCGGCATGTCGAACGGCGGGCGGCGGATCTCCGCCAGCCCGGCCACGAAGAAGATCACCATGGCCGGCGCCTGCCACAGCAGCCACCACGGCTGCCACGCCTCCACGATGCCGGGCAGGCTGAGCGTGCCCGCCGCCATCGCCACCGAGGCGGCGGCCAGCACCAGCGGCAGCTCGTACCCGAGCAACTGGGCCGCGCCGCGCAGCCCGCCGAGCAGGCTGTACTTGTTCGCCGACGCCCACGCGGACATGAGCACGGCCAGCACGCCGACGCCCACCACGGCGAGCACGAAGAACAGGCCGATGTCCAGCGGCTGGGCGACCAGGTCACCCGGCCCGAGCGGGATGACGAGCAGCACGAGCAGGTACGGCACCAGCGCCACCGCGGGCGCCAGCCGGAACACCGGCCGGTCCGCGTCGCGCGGGGTGACGTCCTCCTTCTGCACGAACTTGATGCCGTCCGCCACGAGTTGGGCCCAGCCGTGGAAGCCGCCCGCGTACATCGGGCCCAGCCGGCCCTGCATGTGCGCCATCACCTTGTGCTCGGCCTGGCCCACGATCAGCGGCAGGGTGAGGAACGCGACCAGCACCCCGGCCACCCGCAGGACCAGCTCCAGCCACTCCGGCATCAGCTCTCCCCCGCCGCGTCGGGCTCCGGCTCCTGGCGGGGCGGCCCGGTCGGCCGCTCCCCCGGCAGCGGCCGTCCGAGCGGACCCGGCTCACCGGCCGCCGGGGCAGCGGCCGACCCCGGCCCGGCCTCCGCCGAAGCGGACCGAGCCGGGCGCTCGGCGGAAGCCGGCCGTTCCGGACCCGCCCCGGAAGCGGGCCGCGCCGGACGATCACCCGGGGCGGGCCGCGCCGGGCGCTCACGGGCCGGGCGTGCCGGCGTACCCCCGCGGGGGCCCTCGCCGGCACCCGCCGCACCCGCCGGCGTGGGCGTCGTGCCCCACTCCCCCGGCGCGGGCACGCCCGGCGGGCGGACCGGACGGCGTCCCCCGCCGGCCTCCGACTCGCCCGGCTCCTTCGCGCCGGGCCACGGCTTGGCGACCCGGGAGGCGAGGACGAACTCCTTGCGCAGCGGGTGTCCCTCGAACTCCGGCGGCAGCAGCAGCGGGCGCAGCTCGCCGTGGCCGGCGAAGTCGATGCCGAACATCTCGTGCGTCTCGCGCTCGTGCCAGGCGGCGCCGGGGAACAGGCCGACCACCGACGCGACGACCGGCGCGTCCCGGGGCACCCGGGTGCGCAGCAGCAGCCCGTGCCGGTACCGGACCGACCACAGGTGCAGCACCACGTCGAAGCCGTCGGCCAGCTCGTCCACCGCCGACAGCCAGTCCAGGAAATCGAGACCCAGCTCGGCGTCGTCGCGTGCCGCACGCACCGCGTCCGCCCAGCTCGCCGGGGGTACGTCGACGGTGGCGCGGGCGTACCCCTGACCGCCGGACACCGACGCGGCAGCCTCGACGGGCGCGAGCAGCGCGACCACTCGCAAGCCGACCTCTTCCGGAGTCATGCGCTGATCCTATGGCCGACGGCTGCGGGCCGGGTCGGGCCGCCCGTGCCGGGATCGTCGCTTCGCCGGACGCGCGGCGGGAGCGCGCGGAAAGATGGGGTCCGTGCGCGCTGTGACTGTGACCCCCGGTGTCCCGGATTCGCTGCGGCTCGCCGAGGACTGGCCCGAGCCGCCGCCCGAGGAGGGCGCGATCCTGGTCGAGGCGCTGGCGGTGGGGGTGTGCGGCACCGATCACGACATCGTGTCCGGCGAGTACGGCGAGGCGCCGCCGGGCCAGGACCGGCTGGTTCTCGGGCACGAGTCGCTGGGTCGCGTGCTGGAGGACCCGACCGGCACGTTGCAGGCCGGCGACCTGGTTGCGGGCGTGGTCCGCCACCCGGACCCGGTGCCCTGCGCGAACTGCGCGGTTGACGAGTGGGACATGTGCCGCAACGGGCGGTACACCGAGCACGGCATCAAGGCGCTGCCCGGCTTCGCCCGGGAACGCTGGCGGTTGCAGCCCAGGTTCGCCGTCGGCCTGGACCCGGCGCTCGCGTCGGTGGGCGTGCTGCTGGAGCCGACGAGCGTGGTGGCGAAGGCGTGGGACCACATCGAGCGGATCGGCCGCCGGGCCGAGTGGAAACCGATGACCGTGCTGGTCACCGGCGCCGGGCCGATCGGGCTGCTGGCCGCGCTGCTCGGCAGCCAGCGTGGGCTGTCGGTGCACGTGCTGGACCGCACCACCACCGGGCCGAAGCCGGAGCTGGTCCGCGCGCTCGGGGCGACCTACCACACGGCGCCGGTGCCGGAGCTGGACGTGAAACCGGACGTGGTGATCGAGTGCACCGGCGCTCCCACTGTGGTGCTGGACGCCATGTGCAAGGCCGCGCCCACCGGCATCGTCTGCCTGACCGGTGTGTCGAGCGGCGGCCGGACCATCAACTTCGACGCCGGGGCGCTCAACCGGGAGCTGGTGCTGGAGAACACCGTGGTGTTCGGCTCGGTGAACGCCGGCCGGCGGCACTGGGAGATGGCCGCCGAGGCGCTCGCCCAGGCCGACCGGTCGTGGCTGACGTCGCTGATCACCCGCCGGGTGCCGCTGACCAGCTACCGCGAGGCGTACGCCTCGGTCGGTGAGGACATCAAGGCCGTGCTGGACTTCACGCAGTGAGGCGGGGCGGCGGATCGCAGCGCCCCGGCCCCTCAGATGCCGGGTAGCCGGCCGTTGCGGAACAGGTCCACGAAGAGCTGGTGGTCCTCGCGGGCCCGGATCCCGTACCGGTGCCCGAAGTCGACCAGGTAGCCGACGAACGCCTCCGGGTCGGCGTCGACCACGGCCACGATCGCCTCCTCGGTGGAGTAGTCGACCAGGTCGTGGCTGGACTCGTCGTCGGCGACCGAGTGCATCCGGGCCACCGCCCGGCCCAGGTCGGCGAGCACGCCGGACAGTTCCTCCGGCTCGTTCACGTCGGCCCAGTCCAGGTCCGCCGCGTACGGGGACACCTCGGCGACGAGCTGCCCGACGCCGTCCAGCTCGGTGAAGCCCAGCCACGGGTCGGCGTGCGCCTGCAACGCGCGTTGCGACTCGGCGGTGCGGTGCCCCTGGTGCCGGAAGTACGACCGGACCCGCTCGTCGTCGACGTACCGCGCCACGGCCGGCACCTGCGCCTGCTTCATGTAGATGACGACGTCGTTCTCCAGCGCCTGGGTGTGCCCCTCCAGCAGCAGGTTGTACGACGGCAGCCCGGCCGACCCGATGCCGACGCCCTTGCGCAGCACCACGTCCTTGATGCCGGTGGCCACCGGGCGCATCCGGGTGGCCGACTCCGGCAGCGTGTGCAGGTAGTCGGCGAACGCCGCGCAGACCTTCTCCCGGGTGGCGTCGTCGATCTCGTACACGCCGTCGCCGAGGGAGAACCGGCGCTCGTAGTTGTCGACGGTGGTCTGCCCGGCGAGCAGGTCCACCCGGGTGTTCATCCGTGCCTGCTGGAGCACCCGGCGCAGCACGCCGTCGGCGTTGTCGAGCGTGATCGAGCCGATCGCGTCGTCCCCACCCGCGGCGATGGCCCGCAGCTCGGCCAGGTACGACCGCGCGAAGCCCGCCACCAGCTCGCCGATCACCCGGTCGGAGAGCGCCTTGGCGTAGCCGAGCAGCGCCACGCTGGCGGCGAAGCGCTTCAGGTCCCAGGTGAACGGCCCGACATACGCCTCGTCGAAGTCGTTGACGTTGAACACGAGCTGCCCGGAGCCGTTCATGTAGGTGCCGAAGTTCTCGGCGTGCAGGTCGCCGTGGATCCACACCCGGCTGGTCCGGTCGTCGAGGAACCGGTCGCTGCCGAAGTCGCCGCGCTGGTCGGCGTAGAACAGCGCGGCGCTGCCCCGGTAGAAGGCGAACGGTGACGCCGCCATCTTGCGGAACTTGCGGCGGAACGCCGCCGGGTCGATGGCCATGGACGCGCCGAACTCCTCGGTCAGCACGTCGATGATGAATGCGGAGCGCTCCTCCGCGAGGCCGGTCATGTCCGCAGGCTAGCCACCCGGCGCCAGTCGCCGGCCCGTTCCGGCTCGGCCCGGTGCCCGGTACGACGGCGGTCGCCGCCGTACCGGGCACTCGTCGGCCGTCAGCGCCCGGCGCGTGAGTCCGGTCGGATGCCCAGCGGAGCCGCGGCGGCGCGGGCCACGCCCGTGGGGGGAGCCCCGCAGGTGGAGCCGGTGTTCATCGCGACGGTGGTGGTGGTGCCGGCCTTGACCCGCACGGTCTGGGCCTGTCGGCTGCCGTACCAGCAGTCCTTGTTCACCCAGTACTGCACGTAGACGTCCTGCGTGCGGTGCCCCTTGACGGTGAACGACCCACCGCTGCCGCTGTCGAAGTACCCGTAGGAGGCGCTGGCGATGTCGCCGGTGCGCGCGTTGTACGTCCAGACGTAACCGCTGGCCCACGGGTCGGCCGGGTCGGTCACCTTGCCGGCGAGCACGCCACCGGCGACCAGCTTGGCGTTGACGGTTGCCGTGCCACCCGACGTGACCTGGGTGTACGTGGCGGCGAAGCGGTCGGCGACATTGCCGGACCACTGCCAGGCGTAGCCGCTGTTGGCGGTGGGTGCGAACTCGACCGGCCAGCGGTAGGGGCCGAGGTCGTTGATGGTGTAGCGGCCGGAGGCGTCGGAGCAGTTCTTCCCGAAGATGGAGCCCTGGCCGGGGTGGAAGGCGTACGGGTAGGAACAGACACCCGGGACCACGTCGCCCGCGGCGTTGCGGACCGTACCGGTGATCGTGCCCGGCTGGTCCATCCGGATGGCCGGGATGGTGATGGTGCGCGCCGCCTTCAAGGTCACCGCCAGCGCCACACGCTGGTCGCCGCTGCCGCCGTCGGCGGTGACCCACTGGTCGCCGTAGCGGCGCACCGGCGGGTCGTACGGGTTGTCCGCCTGGTAGGCGTACACGTTCAAGGTCTGGAGTTCGTCAGCCTCGAACGGGCCGACCTCCAGGCGGCCGTCCGTGCCGGAGCAGTACTGCCGCATGTGGGCGGACTGTCCACCCCACTTGGGCTGGACCAGGTGTACGCAGATCCCGCTGATCGGGGCAGAGGTGGCCGCGTCCCGCACGGTGGTGGTGAAGGCCGCGCCGGGCCGCAACGCGTACGAGACCTCGGTGACCGCACCACGCCGCACGTCGACGGTCGGCTGGGGGTCGGCGGGGAAGTACGAGGCGCCGCCGGTCACCTCGGTCGTCCAACTGCCCGGACGCACACCGGTGACCCGGACCAGGCCGTTCGTGCCGCAGACGAACTCGTCGCGCCCTCCGATGACGTACAGGCAGGGACGCGGCACCGGCTTGCCGGTGACCGAATCGGTCACCCGGGCCTCGATCTCGCCGAGCGGCAGCACCTGCTCGTCGACGGTGAGCGTCGCGCCGTCGGCCACCTCGAACACGGTGGCGCTGTCCCGGCTCTCCTGACCCGGCACCCACTGGTAGCCACGGGTGTTGTCGTAGACGGAGATCCGGTACCGGCCGGGGGGCACGTTGTCGATCTGGTAACGCCCGTCGCCGAGGTCCCAGGTGTAGGCGATGGCCTCGTAGTTCGAGTCCTCGCCGTAGATGGTGACGGTGGCCTCGACCGGCGCGCCGGTCTCGTCGGTGATCCGGCCCTTGATCCCCGCCGAGCCCTGCCCGAGCGTGACGTCCCGCTCGACGAGGTCGTACGCGGGAAGGCTGATCCGGTCAGCGTTCAGGTAGTCCGGGGCGGAGTACCACCACTCGGTCCGGAAGCCGGCGGCGTGCACCCGGATCTTGTAGTCGGGGGCGTCGGCGACGCCGGGAATGGTGTAGCGCCCCTGCGCGTCCGAGCAGTACTCGGCGGCCACCTCCTCGGGTGAGGTGTGCAGGGCGAAACAGGCGTTCGCGACCGGCGCACCGTCGGCGTCGGTGACCAGCCCGGTGTAGCCGACCGCCTCAGCGGCCGCCGGCGTGGCAGAGAGGGAGATCGTGGCGAGCGCCGCCAGAAGGGCGGCCCCCGCAGCCCGCAGTCGTATCATGCCAGCAAACATAACGGCGACCGTCAACATTTAAGATCACCTAAAGAGGTGAACCGGGTCGCCGTTCACCCCGCACGGCGTGCGCTCAGGCCGGCGGACGTACCGGGGGTGCGGTCAGGGACTCGACCGGCCGCGCCACAGCGTCCGCCGGGGAGGTGAGCGCGTCGGGGCGGGACACGCCGCCGACGCCGGACTGCTCGGCGGCGATCTTCTCCTGGAGGCGGAGGATGCCGTGCAGCAGCGCCTCCGGCCGAGGCGGGCAGCCGGGCACGTACACGTCGACCGGGATGAGCTGGTCGACGCCCTTCGTCACCGAGTAGGAGTCCCAGTACGGGCCGCCGCAGTTGGAGCAGGCCCCGAACGAGATCACGTACTTCGGCTCGGGCATCTGGTCGTAGAGCCGCTTGACCGCCGGGGCCATCTTGTCGGTGACGGTGCCGCTGACCACCATGAGGTCGGCCTGCCGGGGCCCGTGGGCGAACGGGATGACGCCGAGCCGCATGAAGTCGTGCCGGCCCATGCTGGTCGCGATGAACTCGATGGCGCAGCAGGCCAGGCCGAAGTTGAAGACCCAGAGCGAGTAGCGGCGGCCCCAGTTCAGCACGAACCGGATCGGCTCGCCGAGCACGGCCGGCACCTGCATCTCTGGCCTCCCTCCGCTGTCCCCGAACCGACAGTCAACCACAGCGCCCGGACCGGCAACCCTCGCAACCGGTGCGGGCGTCAGGGCGTGTGACCGACGTGACCGCGTCGGCGGCACGCACACGGGGAGGACCAGATGACGGTGACGAGGGAGCCGGTGCTCGACCAGCCACCCGAGGGAACAGCGAGCCGCGCCGAGCCGGGCGAGGCCGTCGACTTCGACGGGCTCTACCACGCACACTTCCGGTCCCTGACCCTTCAGCTCACCGCCTACTGCGGGGACCTGTCCCAGGCGCAGGACATGGTGCAGGAGGCGTTCTGCCGGGCGTTCGCCCGCTGGTCCCGGGTGTCCCGCTACGACGACCCGGTGGCCTGGGTCCGCCGGGTGGCCTGGAACCTGGCCACCAGCCGGTGGCGGCGGTTACGGACGGCCCAGGCGTGGCTGCACCGCCAGCGGGAGGAGTACGTGCCGGGGCCCGGCCCGGACCGGGTCGCGCTGACCGCCGCGCTGTCCGAGTTGCCGCCCCATCAGCGCCGCGCCGTGGTGCTGCACTACCTGGCCGATATGAGCGTCGCGCAGATCGCGGCGCAGGAGGACGTGCCGGAGGGCACCGTCAAGTCCTGGCTGTACCGAGGGCGGACCGCGCTGGCGGCGAAGCTCACCAGCACGAACGAGGTGAACCACAATGGCTGAGCCCGACGACATCCTGGTCGGCGGCGAGTTCGCCGGGTTCCGCGCGGCGTACGCCCCGGTGGTACACCCCGCCGGGACGGCCGCGGTCCGGCGCACGGTCCGGCACCGCCGCCGGCGGACCACGGTGGTCACCGCGGCGGCCGTGGTGCTCGCCGTGGTGATCCCGGTGGGCGCGAACGCCGCCCTGGACCGGCGGCCCGGGCCGCCCCCGGCGCCCGCGCAGACCGTCACCCCGGCTCCGTCCGAGAGCACGTCGCCGCCACCGTCGACGCCGCCGCCGAGCACGGCCAGCTCGACCCCGGCCGCTCCGGACGGGCGGATCACCCGGTCCCAGCTGCTCGCGGCCCGGCTCGACCTCGTGTCCTGGCCGGACGCACCGAAGACCTGCATCAGCGACGACGTCCGGCTCCGGTCCGGCCCGCAGAACGAATCGGTCCCGACGCTGCTCGCCGGGCCGGAGTACGCCGACCTCGACGGTGACGGCGCGACCGAGACGGTCGTCCTCGTCGCCTGCCGCTACGGCGAGGCATCGGGCAAGCAGGTGCTCGCCTTCGATCGGGACGACGACGGCCGGATCGTCACCATGGGCCGCGTCGTCGGCACACGTGAGGGCATGGGTGACATCACCGAGTTCGCGGTGCGGGACGGCGGGGAGATCCGGGCATACGTCGCCGACATCCAGCCCTGTTGCGACACGCCCGAATGGGCGCCGCAACGACAGTGGCGGACGTACTCCTGGAACGGCGAACGGTTCCGGCAGGTCGCCGGACCAACGAAGTTCGGCACCGACCCCCGTCTGACCGACCTCACGATGACCGCCCGCGACGTCGTGGCCGGGCCGCCGGACAAGAAGGGGATCCGGAAGGTCACGGTCACCGTGACGGTGGTGAATCGCGGCCCCGTGAGCGTGCGTCAGCTCGGGTTCACCGGTTGGTACGACTACACGAGACCGAACGGGTCCGCCCTGGACCGGTGCCGGAACGTGCGGCTCGACGGGGGCATCGCCTGCGTGCTGGACACCCTGTCGGTGGGCGCGAGCAGGACGTACACGTTCACGTTCGACCATCCGGCGACCGCCGAGGAGCCGCCGACGCTGCGGGTGATCCACATCGACTCGCAGGAGCGGTACTGGAAAGACCTGAACTGGAAGGACAACGCGGTCGAGCTGACCTCAGTCGGCTGACCGACAGAGTGCAACCGACCGTCCTAATTGGACGTGTGACAGGCATCGGACGGACGGAAACACCGCCGTCCGGCAACGGGGAATCACGGGAGGAACAGCAATGACCACACGTACGGCACGGATCGCCACCGCACTACTCGGTGGGGCCGCCGCACTGATCACCCTGGCCACGCCGGCCGCCGCCGCGCCGAGCGCCGCCACCGCCGGCCGCGTCGACGTCACGGCGCAGCGGCTCGTTCTCGACCCGACCGACAGGGGGTACGTCGGGACGCTCACCGCGACGGTGACCAACCGGCGGGCGACCGCGACGTCGGTGAGCCTGGTCGTCACCGAGCCGGCGGGGGCCTCGTTCACCACGATCGAGCCCGGCGGCGGCTGCTTCTACAACCGCCTGGTGGAGAACCGGCTGGTGATCAGCTGCGGCGGCGAGCAGATCGAGGCCGGCAAGAGCCTCACCTTCCGGCTCGGGTTCCACGTCTGGACCACCGCGCGCAGCTACCCGATGGTCGCGACCGGCGGGCGGATCGAGGTCGTCCCGGACGGCGCCGCGGCTTCCGACGCCACCGGCTTCACCACCGTCTTCCGCTCCACCAGCGGCAGCCTGCGCAAGCCGCGCCCGTACGTGCAGGCCGTCGACACCGACCTCAGCATCCGGGGCAGCGCGGTGACGCTGACCCCGCAGCCGGACGGCACCCTGCTCGGCCGGATGCCGGTCACCGTGCGCTACGGCAACGACGCGCCGACCTTCGCTCTCAACGTCGGGGCCACCCTGCCCGCGGGCGTGCAGGTCGACCACATCGAGCCGCAGGACATGCCGAGCTTCCCGTACGGGTTCTCCGTGCCGGGCGGCCGGTTCGTGCCGGGCGAGGAGCGCACCTTCGACGTGTTCCTCAGCGCGCCCGTCGGCACGGCCGCGGGTGAGCTGGGTACCGGCAGCCTCACCGTGACCGGGAGCTACTTCTACGGGGCCGACGACCCGCAGGACGTGGACCCGTCGGACAACACCACGTCGTTCACGGTGACCGCGGCCGCCGCGAGCTGACAGTCGCCCGCCCGGCCGGCGCCCACGCGCCGGCCGGGCGTCGCCGTGTCACCAGGCCGGGCGCTGGAGCAACCCGACGAACTCGGCGAGCAGCCGTTCCCGCAGCCGCGCCGGGGCGGCGTCGAGCAGCGTGTTCACCACCGCCATCCGGTCCGGCACCCCGGCGCCGCCGGCCAGGCCGAGCCCGTCGGCCAGGCCGGCCACCAGCTCGGGGGTGAGCGCCTCCGGCGCGAGGCTGCCGGCCAGCGCCAGCAGTTCCGGCGGCAGCACGACCGGCCCGGCGGCGCGGGCCGCCGCGACCGCCTCGGCCAGCGCCGGCCCGAACTCGGCCACCCGGGGCGCCACCGCCGCGGTCACCGTGAGGTGGACACTGGCCGGCAGATCGGCGTACGTGAGCTGGGGCTGGGTGTGCCAGCCACGCGCGGTCAGCTCGTCCACGAGCACGAACAGGTCGAGCCCCGCATCGTCGCTGGTGAAGCAGACCACTGTGGTCTCCGGTTCGGCCATCAGCCGCAGCCCGGCGGTGGCCCGTACCGCGTCGGCCAGCCCGGCGACCGCGTCCCGGGTCGCGGCGGCCAGCCGCAGGTAGCCGTCCTCGCCGAGGTGGCGGAGTGTGGCGTACGCGGCGGCGATCGGCCCGCCGGACCGGGTCGAGGCGATCACCGGGTTGACCATCGTGTAGCCGGGCCAGTCCGCGTACGCGAAGAACTGCGGGGCGCGCAGCGCCGCATCGCGGTGCAGCAGCACCGAGACGCCCTTCGGCGCGTACGCGTACTTGTGCAGGTCGACCGAGATCGACGTGACCCCCGGTACGGCGAAGTCGAACGGCGGCACCGGCGCGCCGAGCCGGCGCAGCCAGGGCAGCGCCCAGCCGCCGAAGCAGGCGTCCACGTGACACCGCACCCCGGCGGCCTGCGCGACGGCCGCGATCTCCGCGACCGGGTCGACCACCCCGTGGGCGTACGACGGGGCGGACGCCACCACCAGCACGGTCTCCGGGCGGATCGCGGCGGCCACGGCTGCCGCGTCCGGGCGCAACGTCACCGGGTCGACCGGCACGGTGTCCAGCGCGACCCGCAGGTAGTGCGCCGCCTTGGCGAACGCGGCGTGCGCGCTCGCCGGCGCCACGATCCGCGGCTCGGTCAGGTCGGGTCGGGCGTCCCGGGCCGCCTTGACGGCGAGCAGCAGCGACTCGGTGCCGCCGCTGGTGACGCTGCCGACCACGTCCGGCGCGCCGGCGCCGGGGCCGCCGCCGAGCAGCCGGGCGGCGGCACCGACGAGCGCGTTCTCCATCGCCAGCAGCGACGGGAACGCGGTCGGGTCGAGCCCGTTCACGTGTGCGCTCTCCGCGTACGCGGCCTGCGCCAGCGCGTCCAGCCCGGCCACGCCGGGGTCGTAGACGTAGGCGAACAGCCGCCCGCCGTGCGTCGGACGGTCGGCGGCCCGCAGCGCACGGATCTCGTCGAGCACGTCCGCCGCGGGCATCCCCCGCGCGGGCAGCACGCTCACGTCTGCCGTGTCGGTCATCGGGTGGTTCCTCTCGTCGCTGGTCCGGCGCTCATGCCCGCGCGGCCGGCGTGGCGCCCTCGGGCGCGGTGGCCCCGGGGGCGGTGGCCAGCTGGGCCGGGGTCAGTGTGTAGCCGCGCAGCAGCACCAGCGGGATCGCCACGAGCAGGGCGGGCAGCACGGTGAAGCCGAGCAGCACGCCCAGCCGTGCCGAGTCGGACTGGACGGCGGCGGTACCGGTCGACGAGGAGACGTAGCCGGAGAGCTGGAGCACCAGGCCGTAGACGCCCGGCCCCAGCGCCAGCCCGAACGTCTCCCCGGCGGTCCACAGCCCGGTGAACACCCCGGCCTGCCGCCGTCCGGTGCGCGCGGTGTCGTACGCGATGCAGTCCGGCAGCATGGCCAGCGCGAAGACCTGCTGGCCGGCGTACCCGACGCCGATCACCGCGACCACCGCGTAGGCCGCGGCGGCGGGCAGGGCGGGCGCGGCGACCAGGGCCAGCGCGCCGACCGCGAAGATCAGCGACGCGGCGACCAGCGACGTCCGCTTGCCCAGCCGGGCACCGGCCCGGGACCAGAGCGGCATGACCAGCAGCGCGGGCGCGACGAAACACGCGAACAGCAGCGTCGGGCCGCTGTCCGGCTCGCGCAGCACCTGGTCGGCGAAGTACTTCACCCCGGCCAGCACGGTGGCCACCCCGGCGGACTGGATCACGAAGCAGATCAGCAGCACCCGGAACGGCCGGTTGCCGGTGGCGACCGCGAGCTGGGCGCGCAGGCTCGGCTCGCTCTCCCCCACCGTGCCGGTCGGCGCGGACCGGGTGCCGAGGAAGACGCCGACGGTGCCGGCGACGATGAGCGCGGCGACGAACAGGCCCATCCACCGGTGGCCGGGCACGCCCTCGCCGCCGGCGGTCACCACCGCCGGGGCCACCGCGCCGGAGACCAGGATGGCCAGCGCCAGCACCGCGATCCGCCAGGTCATCATCCGGGTACGCTCCGCCGGATCGGCGGTCAGCTCGGCCGGCATGGCCACGTACGGCACCTGGAAGAACGCGAACGCGGTGGCGGTCGCCAGGAACGCCAGCGCCACGTACGCGGCGGCGGCCGGACCGTCGGCGAACGGCGCGGCGAAGATCGAGGCGAACAGCACGGCGAGCGCCAGCCCGCCACCGAGCAGGTACGGCCGGCGCGCGCCCCAGCGGGACCGGGTCCGGTCGGAGATCCGCCCGGCGACCGGGTTGACCAGCACGTCCCACGCCTTCGGCAGCAGCACCAGCAGCGCGGCCAGCCCGGCGGCGACGCCGAGCGTGTCGGTGAGGTACGGCAGCAGGAGCAGCCCGGGCACGGTGCCGAAGGCGCCGGTGACCAGGGAACCCAGCGCGTACCCGAGGTGCACCCGGCGGGGCAGGGCCGAGACCGTCATGGAGCCGAATGCTACTCACGTTATGGCCCGCGTCACATCCCCTCCGGGGACCAGGACGCCGCCGCCAGGTCCACCCGGTCGCCGCGCAGCGGGCACCCCTCGGCGAGCAGCCGTTCCCGGGCCTTGCGCTCGTGGCCCGGCGGCAGCCGCCCCGCCGCGTTCACCACCCGGTGCCAGGGCACCCCGCCCCCGTGCCGCGCCATGATCGAGCCGACCAGCCGTGGCGACGCCCGCCCCGAGCGGTCGGCGAGCGCGTCGGCCACCGCTCCGTACGACATCGCCCGCCCCGGCGGAATCCGCTCGACGAGCGCCAGCACCGCCTCGACGTACTCGTCAGGTGTCACGAGCTGCCACGATATGGGAACGCGCCGCGGCGCGGCAGACCGCAGCGCGCAGAATGGTCGGGTGCGTGAAGCAGTCACCTCGGCCCGGCGGATCGTGGTCAAGATCGGTTCGTCCTCGCTGACCACCGCGACGGGCGGCCTCGACGACGCCCGGGTCGACGCGCTCGTCGACACGCTCGGCGGGCTGGCCGCCGCCGGACGCGAGGTGGTGCTGGTCTCCTCCGGCGCGATCGCCGCCGGGCTCGCCCCGCTGCGGCTGCCCCGGCGCCCGCGTGACCTGGCCACCCAGCAGGCCGCCGCCAGCGTCGGCCAGGGCCTGCTGATCGGCCGGTACGCCGCCGCGTTCGCCCGGCACGGCCGCACCGTCGGGCAGGTGCTGCTCACCGTGGACGACGTGACCCGGCGGGCGCACTACCGCAACGCGTACCGGACGCTGCGCAAGCTGCTCGACCTGCGCGCCGTGCCGATCGTCAACGAGAACGACACGGTGGCCACCGAGGAGATCCGGTTCGGCGACAACGACCGCCTCGCCGCGCTCGTGGCCGCGCTCGTCGATGCCGACCTGCTGGTGCTGCTCTCCGACGTCGACGCGCTCTGGACCGGTGATCCCTCCCGGCCGGGCAGCACCCGGATCACCGAGGTGCACGGCGAGGGCGACCTGGCGGGCGTGGACGTCGGCGGGGCCGGCCGCGCCGGGGTGGGCACCGGCGGCATGGTGACGAAGGTCGAGGCGGCCCGGATCGCCACCGGCTTCGGCATCCCGGTGGTGCTCACCGCCGCGCCGCTGGCCGCGTCGGCGCTGGCCGGGGAGCCGGTCGGCACGTACTTCCACCCGAGCAGCCGCCGTCCCGCCGCCCGTCTGTTCTGGCTGGCGCACGCCACCGCCCCCCGCGGCCGGCTGCACCTCGACCCCGGCGCGGTGCAGGCGGTGGTCGGCCGCCGCAAGTCGCTGCTGCCCGCCGGCATCACCGCAGTCGACGGCGCGTTCACCGCCGGTGACCCGGTGGACCTGGTCGACAGCGCCGGCGCGCCGGTGGCCCGGGGCCTGGTCAACTACGACGCGGTGGAGCTGCCCGGCCTGCTCGGCCGGTCCACCTCCGAACTCGCCGCGGCGCTCGGCCCGGCGTACGAACGTGAGGTCGTCCACCGCGACGACCTGGTCCTGCTGTAAGCAAGGGCCCCTCCTTAAAACACCTCCGAAGGAGTACGCACCATGAGCGTCGTCGAGCAGGCCCGGCGAGCCCGGGACGCGGCGGAAGCCCTGGCCACGGCCACCCGTACCGTCAAGGACGCCGCGCTGCACGCGATGGCCGACGCGCTCGTGGCGCGTACCCCGGAGATCCTGACGGCGAACGCGGCGGACCTGGCGGCCGGGCGCGACGCCGGGCTGTCCGCGGCCGTGCTCGACCGGCTCGCGCTCGACGAGGGCCGGGTGGCCGCCATCGCCGACGCGCTGCGCCAGATGGCCGCGCTGCCCGACCCGGTCGGTGAGGTGGTACGCGGCTCGACCCTGCCCAACGGCCTGGAACTGCGCCAGATCCGGGTGCCGTTCGGGGTGGTCGGCATCGTCTACGAGGGCCGGCCGAACGTGACAGTCGACGCCGCCGGGATCTGCCTGAAGTCCGGCAACGCGGCGCTGCTGCGCGGCTCCTCGTCGGCCGCGCACTCGAACGCGGCGCTGGTGGCGGTGCTGCGCGACGCGGTCGCCGGCGCCGGGCTGCCGGCGGACGCGGTGCAGCTGCTCGACTCCAGCACCCGCGACTCGGTGAAGGAGCTGATGCGCGCCCGCGGCCTGGTCGACGTGCTGATCCCGCGCGGCGGCGCGTCACTGATCCGCGCCGTGGTGGAGGAGTCCACGGTGCCGGTGATCGAGACCGGCGTGGGCAACTGCCACGTGTACGTGGACGCCGCCGCCGACCTCGGCAAGGCCCTGGCGGTCACGCTGAACGCCAAGACGCAGCGCCTGTCCACCTGCAACACGGCCGAGTCGCTGCTGGTGCACCGCGACGTCGCGGACGCGTTCCTGCCGGCCGTGCTGGCCGCGTTCGTCGACGCCGGGGTGACAGTGCACGGCACGCCCGAGGTCGCCGCCCATTCCGCCGCAGTGGTCCCGGCCACCGAGGAGGACTTCGGCACCGAGTACCTCTCCGCCGACATCTCCGTCGCCGTGGTCGACTCGCTCGACGCGGCGGTCGCGCACATCCGCCGGTACGGCACCGGCCACACCGAGGCGATCGTCACCGACTCGCAGCGGGCGGCCCGGGAGTTCGTGGCCCGGGTGGACGCCGCAGCGGTCATGGTCAACGCGTCCACCCGCTTCACCGACGGCGGCGAGTTCGGCTTCGGCGCGGAGATCGGCATCTCGACGCAGAAGCTGCACGCCCGCGGCCCGATGGGTCTGCCGGAGCTGACCAGCACCAAGTATGTGGTCACCGGGGACGGTCACGTGCGCTGATCGATCCGGTGCCGGCCCCGATCTCGCCTGGCGCTGGGGCGCCACGTCGGCGTCCCGCTGCCTCCGATGCCGCCACCTCGCCGAACTGGCGTTGATCAACGTGCTGGAAGCTAGGCGATCTGGAGTGGATCACCGTCGGCCGATGGCGGTATGGCGAGCGGAGGCAGCCCCGGCGACGCCGGCGCGGCGGACGGCGGGTCCGGCGCTGACGGCGCGGTGGGCCCGGTGCTCTCGTCGGGGAGCAGGTCGGGCGCGACGATCCAGGCGGACCACGGCCCCTGCCCGCCGTCCGGACCGGCCGACGACGCGGGCGCGATCCGCGGCCCGGTCGACAACGCGCCCCCCGACCCAGCCGACGGCTCGGGTCCGAGGCGGTGCGGCGGCTCGGGATCGGGAGCCGGGGCGGGCGGCGCAGGCGCGGAAGAGGGCGGCGCAGTCGCAGGCGGCGGTGCGGGGAGCCGGCGCGGGCGTGGGGCCGGCACGGCCGGCGGCGCGGACAGTTCGGCGGTCTGCGGCGCCACGAACGGCGCTCCGGACACCGGGGCCTCCGGCGCGTGCGGGCGGCACGCGCGGATCGCCCGCAGCGTGGTGTGCACGTCGAACTGGTGACCGTCGTCGCTGTCCCAGCCACCGTCGCTGCGCTGGGTCTCGGCGAGCCGCCGGCGCGCCGAGACCAGCAGCCACTGCTCCTCGCCCACGTCGGCCCGGCGCAGCGTGGCGGCGAGCCAGGCCACGTCGGCCGGGGACATCCCGGGGATCCGGTCGGCCAGCACCGCCTGGATGCGCGCCGACTCGTAGTACATCCGCTGGCGGTGCAGCACCGCGGCGGCCAGCCAGCCGGCGGGCAGGAAGGACGGCCAGCTTCCGTCCGGCGCGAGCTGCGCGGCCAGCGCCTGCGCCGCCGCCTGCACCACACCGGCGTACGCGCCGCCGACCCGGTGGTCCAGCGGCCCGGCGGCGCGGGCGTCCAGCCCGGCCACCGTCAGCCAGAACCCCGCGTTCGCGGTCTGGTAGAGCCGGGCCTCGGGATCGCCGGGCGTGGCCCACTCGGGGGCGAGCCCGGCCAGCGACGGGTCCTCGTCCCAGCCGCCGTCGGGCAGTTGCCGGGCGGCCAGCCAGTCCAGCGCGTGCCGGGCGGCCGGGCGGCCCAGCGCGCCGAGGTCGTCCAGCTCAGCGAGGCGGAAGCAGGTCGCGTCGATCGAGGCGACCTCGCCGTCGAGGACGGCGGGCCAGCCGCCGCCGGGCGCCTGCCCGGTCTCGGCGGCGTCGAGCACGCCGGAGGGCACCGGAGCGCCGGTACGCAACCGGGAGAGGCGGGCGCGGTCCACCGCGTCACCGTGAGCGACGACGAATCCGATCGCCGCGTCCAAGTCCACCACGGCACTGACGGTACTGGTGCGGCCGGGGTTACGCCTCGGTAGCTCGGCCAGGACCGCCCCGGCCCACCGGCCGCCGCCGGGTCACGAGACCCGGCGTATGCCCACGCCAGGAGCCCTCGGAAAGCACGACGGGCCCACCCGGGAACACCGGGCGGGCCCATCGACACGACTCAGTACGCGGGCAGCGACGGGTCGACCTGCTTGACCCAGGAGAGCACGCCGCCCTGGAGGTGCACCGCGTCGCCGAAGCCGGCCGCCTTCAGCGCGGCCAGTGCCTCGGCGGACCGGACGCCGGACTTGCAGTGCAGCACGATCTGCCGGTCCTGCGGGAACTTCGCCAGCGCCTCGCCGGACAGGATCTCGCCCTTGGGGATGAGCGTCGAGCCGGGGATCCGGACGATCTCGTACTCGGCGGGCTCGCGCACGTCGACCAGGAAGATGTCCTTGCCCGAGTCCTGCCAGTCCTTCAGCTCCAGCGCCGTGATGGTCGAGTCGACCACCGCCTCCTGGGCCTCCTCGGAGACCGCGCCGCAGAAGTCCTCGTAGTCCTCCATCAGGTCGGTGAGGGTCGGGTTCTCGCCGCAGAGCACGCAGTTCGGGTCCTTGCGGACCTTGATCTTGCGGTAGCTCATCTCCAGGGCGTCGTAGACCATCAGCCGGCCGACGAGCGGCTCACCGATGCCGGCGAGCAGCTTGATCGCCTCGTTGACCTGGATCGACCCGATCGAGGCGCAGAGCACGCCGAGCACGCCGCCCTCGGCGCAGGAGGGGACCATGCCGGGCGGCGGGGGCTCCGGGTAGAGGCAGCGGTAGCAGGGGCCGTGCTCGGCCCAGAACACCGACGCCTGGCCGTCGAAGCGGTAGATCGAACCCCAGACGTACGGCTTGCCGAGCAGCACGGCCGCGTCGTTGACCATGTAGCGGGTGGCGAAGTTGTCGGTGCCGTCGACGATCAGGTCGTACCGGGAGAAGATGTCCCGGACGTTCTCCCGGTCCAGCGCGGTGTTGTGGATCTCCACGTTGACCAGCGGGTTGATCTCGCGGATCGACGCCGCGGCGGACTCGGCCTTGGACCGGCCCACGTCGGAGACGCCGTGGATGACCTGGCGCTGGAGGTTCGACTCGTCGACGGTGTCGAAGTCGATGATGCCGAGCGTGCCGACACCGGCCGCGGCCAGGTAGAGCAACGCGGGTGAGCCGAGGCCACCGGCGCCCACACAGAGCACCCGGGCGTTCTTCAGCCGCTTCTGCCCCTCGACCCCGACGTCCGGGATGATCAGGTGGCGTGAGTAGCGGCGGATCTCGTCTACGGTCAGCTCGGCGGCGGGTTCGACGAGCGGGGGCAACGACACGGTGGACTCCCCGGGATCGGCGGTGTGACCGCGCCATTGTCGCTCGCCGGAGCGGGGATCGGCCATGATGAGGGACACTGCGCCCGAACTGCGGGACCGGGAATAACTCAGACGCCGTCGATGGGCTCGCCGGAGTACCGGACCCCGCCGACGTACGGCCAGGCGTTCGGCACGCAGCCGTCCAGCCCGTACGTCTGCTGCTGCATGACCGGCGCGGGCGCCCCCGGCGCGGGGCACGCCTGGTGCAGTTCGCCGAACTCGTGTCCGACCTCGTGGTTGATCACGTACGTCCGGTAGACCCCGATCGGGGCGCCGTAGTCGGGCACCGCCGTCATCCAGCGGGCCAGGTTGAGCACGACCCGGCCGGGCAGCCGGCAGGAGGTGTACCGGTCGGTGCGCAGGCCGCCCTCGGCGCACATCCGCTCGGAGGTGACCGGGGTGGCGAGGTAGACGGTGAAGTCGGCCGCCGCCGCCTCGGGCACCCGCTGCACCCGCAGCTCCCCAGAGGCGATCCAGCTCCGCGGGTCGCCCAGCACCGCGTCCACGGTGGCGGCGAAGCCGTCGGCGTCCTGCCCCGTACCCTGCTCGACCTCGATCCGGTAGCGGCGCAGCGGGCCCTCGTGTCCGCGTACCGGAGATCGGCCCTGGGCCACCGCGAACGTGCCGGGGCCGGCGGTGGGGTAGCCGGTCGGCGTCGCGGCCGGGACGTCCGGCTCGGCACCGCGCGCCAGCGACGGTTCGGCGGCGAGCGGCGCCTGGGCGCTGTCGGCCGGCGGGGCGCTCAGCCGGGTGATGCCCATCGCGCCGCTGACGGCCGCGAGCAGCATCGCCAGCAGCAGCACCGAGCGGCGACGGCGACGGCGCATCCGGCGCAGGGTGGGACGCTCGGGCGGCGGCGCGGCAGGTCTGTCGTAGGGGTACGACGAGGTCATGACCTCAGCGTGCCATGCAATTCGGGCATTTAGCTGCTTTTGCCGCCTATGCCGCGAATGTTCCTCACGATCGGACGATCAGAGGCCCGGTCCGGTGTACCGCTTCCCGCCCACGTTGGGCCACGGATTCGGCCGGCACCCCTTGAGGAACAGCGTCTGCTGCTGCATCACCGGCGCCGCCCGGCCCGCGCCGGGGCACCCCTCGTGCCGGTGCCCGAGCTGGTGTCCCACCTCGTGATTGACCACGTAGAACCGGTAGGTGTCCAGCGGCATCCCGGCGGCGACCAGGTGCGGCGCCGAGGTCCGCCACCGGTCCAGGTTGATCACCACTTTGCCCGGCACCCGGCACGACGTGTACGGCACCCCGCCGATCCGGATGTCGATCCCGCCCGCCCCGCACAGCCGCCTGGCCGTCTCCCGGGTGGCGAGGTAGATCGTGAAGTCGTGCCCGCCGTCCGGGCCGACCCGCTGCAACCGCAGCTTGCCACCGGCCCAGCCACCCGGGCCGGCCAGCGCGCGCTGCACCGTCTCGCCGAAGGCGCGGGCCTCCTCGCCGGAGCCGTTCTCCGCCGCCACCCGGTAACGGTGCAGCGTCCCCGAGCGGCCGAGCACGCCGCTGGTGCGGTCGTCGTAGGCGAAGCTGCCCCGGCCCTTCGCCGGCCCCGGGGCCGACAGCCTCAGCACCGGCGCGGCCGGCGAACTGGACGTCACCACCGGGGGCGGCGGCGAGACGCTCGGCGTGGACGGCTCCCGCGTCGGGGCCGGAGGCTGGGCGGCGAACCCGTCGGTGGCCCGGGTTCCCGCGCCCGCCGACGGCAGTTGCACCGCCACGCCGACACCGATCGCGGCGGCGGCGACGAAGGCACAGACCACGAGGGCGGAACGCCAGTGAGGGAAGGAGGAACGGGAGCGGGGCATCCGGCTCAGCCTGCCACGTCATGCTCCCTTCCGCTCTCCCCCGTGCCGGTGGCGAGCGACGGCGTCGCCTCGGCGAGCAGCCCCAGCACCGCCCGCGCCACGGTCCGGGGCACCTCCAACTGGGCCACGTGCCCGACGCCGTCGAGCATCAGCAGCCGGCTGTCCGGGATCACCCGGGCCGCCTGCGGCGCCACCCGCACGTCGACCAGCCGGTCCTGCCGCCCGCCCACCACCAGCGTGGGCGCCCGTACCGCCGCCGCCTGCCGCCAGAGCGCGCCCTCACCCGGCAGGTACGAGCGCAGGAAACTGGCGACCAGGCCCCGGAACGTCCGCACGTACGCGGCGGCGTAGTGGGCCGCCTCGTACCGGACCCGGATCTCGTCGATGGACTCCTGCCGGCGCTGCTCGCTGATCCGGGTCAGGTCCGCCACGCACGCCTCCATCACCTGCTGCGCCGTCACCTCCGGGCTGAACTGGGCCAGCCGCCAGGCGGCCAGGCGTTCACCCCGGGGGATCGCCAGCAGCGGCAGCATCCGCCCCTGCAACGAGCGCCGGAAGTCCAGGAAGGGCAGGGCGGGCGAGACCAGGGTGAGCGTGCGGACCAGGTCGGGGCGCAGCGCGGCCACCCGGACCGAGATCGCGCCGCCCAGCGAGTTGCCGAACAGGTGCACCGGCCCTCTGTCGCTGTGCTCGATCCAGCGGATCACCCGCTCGGCGAAGGACGGGATGGTGTAGCGCGGCCCGGGCTCGCTGCGCCCGAACCCGGGCAGGTCGATCGCCTGGCCGTCGAGCCGGTCCGCGAGCAGGCCGGCCAGGTCGGTCCAGTTCTGCGCCGACCCGCCGAGACCGTGCACGTAGAGCGCGGGCTCCGCGCCGGGCCCGGTGGCCGGGGTGTCGCGGACGTGCACGAGCGTGCCGTCGAGGCGTACATGCCGGCCGGGCCAGGGCGGCGGCAGGACCTGGTGTGCGGGAAGGCTGTGTTCCGGCCAGAGTGCGGCGCGCTTCATGTCTCCAGTCTCCCCGCCCGGGCCGTACCGCACAGCGTCGCTCAGGACAGCAGTGCCTCCAGCCGCCGGTTCACCGCCGCGAGCGTGGCCCGCACGACCGCCTGCCGGGGATCCCCGGCCACCAGCGCCGAGCCGGCCAACTGCTCCACCCAGCCGTCGCAGACCAGCAGCACCACGACTGTCGCCACCTCACAGTTGCCGAACGGCACCACGGCGGCGTGCTCCACGAAGCAGCGGCCCCGCTCACCGGCCGGGACGCTCCCGCCGAGCAGCTCGTCCACCGCGGCGGCGGCGGCCACCGCGCAGAGCCGCAGCACGTACCCGTCGACAGCCGGCCCGGTCGCGTGGCCCTCGGCCGTCCGGTCGCCCGCGACCAGGCGGACCTCGGTGGTGGCGTCCAGGCCGAACGTGCTCACCAGGACGTGCTCGATCACCACCCGGGGCCCCAGAACGCCGCCGGTGTCCAGCGGCCGCGACGGCGCGGTCTCCGTCGTGGTCATCTGCCCACCGGAGTACGACGTGCCGAGCGTGACCGGGCTGCCGGTCGACGTGCCGGTCGGCGCGGCGGCCAGCGACGTCTCGTCCACCGTGGCCCGGCCCCGGTGGGTGGCCTGCCGGCGGCGGCGCGGCGGCTCGTCGCCGTCGCCGGGCGCCTCGGCCGGACGCACGGGCCGGTCCGCACCGAACCGCGCGTCTCCGGAGCGGTTCGCGGCCGGACGTGCCACGCCGGTACGCGCCGGCGTCTCGTCGCCGACCGGCTCGTCGCCGTTACGCGGCGCCTGGATACGGGGCTCGCCCGGCTCGGGCTGCGCGGCACAGGCCTCGCCCGGGGTGGACTGCGCCCCGGGCGCCCGGGTCTCGCCCGCGCGCGTCTCGCCGGAGCGGTCCAGCCGGGCCGACCGGCGGCGCAGCGGGGCCGGCGGCGGCACGGCGGGTGCGCCGGGCAGGTTCTGCGGGGCGGCGGCCAGGCCCATCCGATCCTGGAGCAGCCGGGCCACCATGCGGCTCACCTCGGCCGGGTCCGCGCCGTCGGCCAGGTCGAGCCGGAGGCTGTGCGCGCCGGCCGGGGTACGGCGCAGCGCTGCGTCGCGTACGCCCGCCACCTCGCGGACCGCGTCGAGGATCGCGTTGACGTCGAAGCCCTCCGGCCGCTCCCGCAGCGGGGCGGGTTCGTCGTCCCGGCGCAGATGGGTGGCGATGCGGGCGAGTTCGGGGGTCTCGGCGGACGGTTCCACTGCCGGTGGCTCCGGCACGACTGGCACGTCCGGTTCCGAGGGGACGCGCTGCGGCAGCACGGGGAACGGTTCCTCCGGTGAGGGCTCGGCGACCGCGTCGGCGGCCGGCACCGGTTCCGGTGCGGACCGGCGGGCCGCGTAGGGAGGGGCGCTCGTCGGGTGGGGCGCGGGTGTGTGGTCGGGGCGCGGCGTGCCGCTCGCGGCGGGAGCGCCGGAGACCGGCGGGGCGGGGGTAGCCGCTTCGGCGGGGGGCGCCGGGGCGTATCCACCGGCCGGCAGGGTCGGGGCACCGGGCACGGGTGGCGCACCGGGCGCGGGCGGGGCACTCGCCGGCCCGGGACCGGGGGGCGTGATCAGCGGGGGAACCGGCACCGGCGGTGCGGCCCAGGAGGGGCGCTCGTAGCCGCGCGGCGGCTCGGCGTCGCCCCGGGCCAGCCGGAACGGCCGAGTCGCCTCGAGCGTCGGCTCCGGCCCGGCCGGCGGCTCGAACCCGCGCGCCGGCTCCGGCCCGGTACCCGGCTCGTGCTGCCGGGGCCCCTCGGACTCGGCGAACGGCTGGTACGACCGCGCCGCATCGGGACCGGCGGACTGCTGGTACTGCCGCGCCGCCTCGGGCGCGGCGGCCGGCTCGACGCGCAACGGCTCGTACGCCCGTACCGGCTCGGGCCGGGGTGGCTCGTAGGCGGCGGGCGGCTCGACGCGGGCCGGCTCGTACGGCCGCACCGGCTCGGGCGCCCACTCGGCCGCGCGGTCGCCGCGGACGGTGCGCTGGGCGGCGCTGTCGTCCGCCCACTCCCGCCGCTCGGCGGGCTCCTCGGCGCGGCGGGCCGGCGGCTCCTCGGCGCCTCGGACCGGCGGCTCCTCGGACCGGTGGGCCGGCGGCTCCTCGGTGCGGGCCCAGGGCGGGGCCCAGCCGTCACCCCAGCTCGGGCGGTTCCAGGACGGCCCCGACCAGTCCGGTTCGGCGGCCCTCGGGTCGTCCGCCACCGGAGGGTCGGCGGCGGCCCGCGGCTCGGCGGCCTCCCGGCCCTCGGACGGGTGGACCTCGCCCGGTACGTCCTCCGGCCGGTTCGCGGCCGGCAGCGGGGTGACCGGCCGGTCGGCCCAGCCCCGGGACAGCGACGGGGTGGATTCGGTGTTCGGCGCGTGGAAGCCCGGCGGCACCTCGAAACCGGAGGCGGCGGCGCCGACCGGCGGGACCTGGAGGGCCGGGGGCGCGGAGGTCGGCCCGCTGTCGGCCCAGCGCGGCGTCCGGGTGGCCGGGTCGTCGGCGGCGTGCCGGGAGCCGGCGACGTCGCCCGGGTCGGTCTGCTGCTCGATCGTCGGCGCCGGGCGTGGGGCCGGGACGGCCAGCCGTTCGCCGTCGACGGGCCGGGGCGGCTCGTCCGCGGGCGGGGCACTGACCGGCGCCTGGCGGGTCACTGGTGACTCCTCACCGGCGTGGTGCACGCCGTTGACGTGGCGGCCGTTGGCGCGGCCCGGTTCCGGCGCGGAGTGGCCGGGCAGCGGGGCGGGCAGGTCGCCGTGCCGGGGCGAGGAGGCGGCCCAGCCGCCGAGGTCGCCGTAGGGCCAGCCGCCGGGCGCCGGAGCGCCGCGGGACCAGCCGTTCGGCGGGGGCGCCCAACCGCCGCCGGTACGGGCCGGGTCGTCCTGCTGGCCCGTCCCGTCGCCGTGCTCTCCCGGGGTGGCGGCTCCGGGTTGCCCTGTTTCACTCACCGCGCGCTCCTTGGTCGCCCCCGCTGAGGCTACCGTGTGGTGACAGTGGCGATAAGTTACAGCGGCGGGCCAATTCCGCGACGGGTTCACGGACCCGGACCGGTTCGGGTGATACGTGCCGGCTCGTACGCAGATACTCGGAGGATCCGATGACCGCAGTGGGGAACGGTGCACAGACCGCCGGTCGGCCCACCCGCCTGCCCCGCTCGGCGCGCCGTAAGCAGCTGCTCGCCGCCGCCCAGGAGGTGTTCGTCGCGCAGGGCTACCACGCCGCCGCGATGGACGACATCGCCGAGCGGGCCGGTGTCTCCAAGCCGGTGCTCTACCAGCACTTTCCCGGGAAGATGGAGCTGTACCTGGCACTGCTGGACACGCACTGTGACGCGATAGTCGCCAACGTGCAGGCCGCGATGAGCGGCACCAACGACAACAAGGAGCGGGTCGGCGCCGCGGTGCGCGCGTACTTCGACTTCGTCGACCACGAGAGCGAGGCGTTCCGGCTGGTCTTCGAGTCGGACCTGCGCAACGACCCGGGGGTGCGGCAGCGGGTGGAGCGGGTCGAGCAGGGCTGCATCGCGGCCATCACCGACACGATCATCTCGGACACCGGGGTCAGCCGCTCGCGCGCCGAACTGCTCGCCTCGGGCCTGGTCGGCGCCGCCGAGACGGCCGCCCAGTTCTGGCTGGCCGGTGGCCGGCAGGTGCCCAAGGGAGAGGCCGAGGCGCTGGTCGCGGCCCTGTCCTGGCGTGGCATCGCCAGCTTCCCGCTGCAAGGTGAGTCAGCCTGAACATCGGCCCACCGGATCGGATAGCCTTCCCACGGTGGCTTTTTCGCCCCAGTTGAGGAGGCACAGTGGAGGTCAAGATCGGCGTGCAGTACGCGCCGCGGGAGCTGGTCCTGGAAAGCGCGCAGTCGCCGGCCGAGATCGAGCAGATCGTGACCGACGCCTTCGCCAAGAGTGAGGGCACCCTCTCCCTGACCGACGAGAAGGGCCGGCGCGTGATCGTGCCGGTCGGCAAGGTCGCCTACGTCGAGATCGCCGAGGCGTCGCCCCGCGCCGTCGGGTTCACCGTTCGCTGATTCCCGCGGCACCGGCCGCCGTGGCGGGCCTCCCGCCACGGCGGCTCAGTTGTTCTACCCGGCGGTTGCCGTCCGCGCGGTGTGCGCCTCGGTCAACCCGCACGCCGAGCAGATCCCGGTATGCGCCCGGGTAGCCGGCGCAGCAGCCCCGGCACATCCCCCCACCGGTCCGCCCGTATGACCGCGACGAGCGCGCCCCGGTCGCCGGCGGAGCCGACCGGTGAGCCGCCGGTGGTGCGCGATCTCGCGGCGGCCATCTCGCCGAGCGCGGCGCGGCGACGCAGGTCGGGGGCGGTGGGCTCGCCGCCGGCACGAGCGCAGGTCATGGGCGCCACATCTGTGACTCAGGTCACAACGGGATGCCCCGCGCGCACGGCCACCACCTGGGAATCGGGACGACTCAGTGACCGTTCAGGTAGGATGAGATAATTGCCGTGGGCACCGATTCGGTCACTTGCTGACCGACGCCGGTCCCCGACGCGCGTGCGGCCCGGTCCGGCTCGGCGAATTCGCCCCTGACCGCGTGGCCCGCGCCACACCGATCGCGCCCTGAGGACCTGAGGGGCGCACCACGAGAGGGCACCCCCAGATCCATATGAGCGAGCAGATTTCCGGCCAGCCACTGGCCCCCACCGCTCCGGTCCCCCCGGAGGCACCCACGTTCGCCGCGCTCGGCGCGCGGCAGGAGACCGTCGAGGCGCTGGCCGCCGCCGGCATCACCCGCGCCTTCGCCATCCAGGAGTACGCGCTGCCGATCGCGCTGCGCGGCGTCGACCTGATCGGTCAGGCGCCGACCGGCACCGGCAAGACGCTCGGCTTCGGCATCCCGCTGCTGGAGCGGGTCTTCGCCCCGTCCGAGGGCAGCGACGGCGTCCCGCAGGCGCTGGTCGTCGTACCCACCCGTGAGCTGGGCATCCAGGTCGCCAAGGACCTCGACGCCGCCGGCCGCACCCGGGGCGTCCGGGTGCTGCCGATCTACGGCGGCGTGGCGTACGAGCCGCAGATCGAGGCGCTGCGCAAGGGCGTCGAGGTCCTGGTCGGCACCCCGGGCCGCCTGCTGGACCTGCAGAAGCAGAAGCACCTGCGCCTCGACCGGGTCCGCGCGCTCGTCCTCGACGAGGCCGACCGCATGCTCGACCTGGGCTTCCTGGACGACGTCGAGAAGATTCTGGCGATGCTGCCGGAGGACCGGCAGACCATGCTGTTCTCGGCCACCATGCCGGACCCGATCGTCGCGCTGTCCCGGCGCTTCCTGCGCCGCCCGGTGACCATCCACGCCGGGCACACCGCCGAGACCGGCCCCTCGCCGCAGACCAAGCAGCTCGCGTACCGCACGCACTCGATGAACAAGGTCGAGATCGTGGCGCGCATCCTTCAGGCCGAGGGCCGCGGGCTGACCATGATCTTCACCCGTACCAAGCGGGCCGCCGACCGGGTCGCCGAGGATCTCGACTTCCGTGGCTTCGCCGTCGCCGCCGTGCACGGTGACCTCGGGCAGGGCGCGCGCGAGCGGGCGCTGCGGGCGTTCCGGGCCGGCAAGATCGACACGCTCGTCGCCACCGACGTCGCGGCCCGGGGCATCGACGTCACCGGCGTCACGCACGTGATCAATTACGACTGCCCGGAGGACCAGGACACCTACACCCACCGCATCGGCCGTACCGGCCGGGCCGGGGCCACGGGTGTCGCTGTGACCTTCGTCGACTGGGACGACATGCCTCGCTGGCGGATCGTCGACAAGACGCTCGGGCTGGACATGCCCGAGCCGCCGGAGACGTACCACACCTCCGCGCACCTCTACACGGACCTGGACATCCCGACGGAGGTCAGCAGCACGCTGCCGACCGCCGAGCGCACCCGCGCCGGCCTGTCCGCCGAGGTCGAGGAGGACCTGGGCGGCGGTGGCCGGTCGCGCCGGGGCGCGCGACGCGGCGACAGCCGGGGTCGCGACCGCGGCGAGGGCCCGGACCGCGACCGTGACCGCGGCCGTGGCCGGGGCGGCGAGGGCGGTTCGTCCGCCGGTTCGTCCGCCCCGCAGGCCGACGCCGGGGACGACGAGACCTCGCGTACGCCGCGTCGGCGGCGCCGTCGCCGGGCCGGCGAGACGACGGCCGGTGAGCCGACCGCGGTGATCGGCACCGAGGGCGCGACCGAGACCGCCGCTGACGCACCGCAGCCCGCGGAGGGCGAGGCGGCGAGCAAGCCGCGTCGCCGGCGTCGGCGCCGTGGCGGCGGCACCGGCGTGCCCGCCGAGGCGACGAACGCCGACTGACGAACGCAACGGAAACGGCCTCCCGGACCCCGGTCCCGGGAGGCCGTCCCCGTCCCGGCACCGTCCGGATCATCCGACGATCATGAAGTTGACGGCGCGACACGCCGTGCGCGCCACCGGCCAACTTCATGATCGCCGGGCTGTCGGCGGGTGGGGCGAGGGCCAGGAGAGGTAGGTACAGATGGCTGAGGCGTTGGAGTCGGCGCTGGCTGAGGTGCGGGCGCTGCTGCTCGCGCCGGGGCTGACCCGCGCGGTCGCCGCCGGGCGCCGCCGTGGGCAGCGTCCCTCGGTGGCCCGCGCGGAACTGCGCCCGGTCACGCTGAAGGCCGGCCCCCGGTTGCAGATCGCCGTCACCGACGGCTCACGACCGCACACCCGCAACGTGGCGCCTGGCACGGAGGCCGGCGGGGCGGTCGACGAGCTGCTCGCCGAGCCGTTCGGCAACTGGCACGTCGAGACCGCCGACACCACGCTCCAGCTCCGGGTCACCAAGTCCGGCGAGGCGCAGGTGCACCGCGCGGCGGCCAGCCGTCCGGCCGCCGAGCCGGGCGGGCACGACCGGGCCAAGGAATGGCTGCTCGACCCCGGTGATCCCCTGTTCCGCGAGATCGGCGGCTCGGCGGCCAAGCGCCGCCAGGTCGACGCCTTCCTGCGCGCGCTCGCGGCCACGCTGCCCGACGACCTCACCGGCCCACTGCGGGTGGTGGACCTGGGCTGCGGCAACGCGTACCTGACCTTCGCCGCCTACCGCTACCTCGACCAGCGCGGCCTGGACGTGACACTGGTCGGGGTGGACGTACGCGAGGACCAGCGCCGCCGCAACACCGAGCTGGCCGAGCGCCTGGGCTGGTCCGACCGGGTCGGTTTCGTGGCCGGCACCATCGCCGAGGCGGCAGTCGAACCGGTGCCCGATCTGGTGCTGGCGCTGCACGCCTGCGACACCGCCACCGACGAGGCGCTGGCCCGGGCGGTGCGCTGGGAGGCTCGCTGGGTGCTCGCCGCGCCCTGCTGCCACCACGACCTGGCCGCGCAGTTGCGGGCCGGGCAGGCGCCCGCGCCGTACGAGCTGCTGACCCGGCAGGGCATCCTGCGGGAACGGTTCGCCGACGTGCTCACCGACGCGGTGCGGGCCGCGCTGCTGCGCCTGCACGGCTACCGCGCCGAGGTGGTGGAGTTCGTCGACTCCCAGCACACGCCGCGCAACCTGCTGATCCGGGCGCGGCGGACGGCCGGCGCCCCGACCGACGGGCAGCGGGCCGAGTATCGCGAACTGGTCGACCAGTGGGGCGTCACGCCCCGGCTGGAGACGCTGCTGGCCGAGGCGCGCTGACCGGCGGCCTACCGTCCCAGGTCACCCCGGTTGCGGTCACCCCGGTCCAGCACCGACACCCGCTCGCCGGAACCGCGGTTCGGGGCGTGCTCGACGTCGTGTGCGGCGCTCGGGAACGGCACCACCTTCCCGCGCTGCTCGCCGTTCCCGGCGGCGGCGAAGGCGTTCCACGAGATGTCGACGAGCAGCCGCTTCAGCTCGGCGTGCCGGACGGCGGCGTTGCGCTGCAACGCCATCCGCGCGCCGAGCACCACCGAGACCAGCGTGGTGCAGATCGCGCCGGTCGCGGCGATCAGGTGTACGCCTGTCGCCTCGCCGCCGCGTACCGCCAGCACCAGTAGCCAGAGCCAGAAGCCGAGCGCGAACACCGCGGCCTTGGCAACGAAGAAGAGACTCACCGCGCCAGGGCGATGCGGTACGGAACGGTCCGGCTCGGCCATACTTCTCCTCCATCGCTTCTCAGGGTCCCTCAGCCTGTTGCCCGAAGTGTATTACCCGAACGGCAGTTCGGCATTTGATCGTCCTGCCAGCGTGCCCTCCGGGCCGATCAGGCGGTTACTTCTCACGCCGGGCGGGCTACGCTCGATGGGCGAGCCGGGCCACCGGAGGAAGGGGACAGATCCACCAGGAATGGGTTCTGCAGACGTTTCGCCGCAGATGGCCTTCGCGCGCTTCGTACGCCGGGCCATCGATGCCGCGCGCGAGGAACGCGGCTGGACGGTGACCGACCTCGCCACCCACACCGGCGTGGGCCGTTCCACTGTGTTCCGCTGGCTGGCCGGAGACTGGCAGGACTATCCCGAACTCGCCAAGGTGCGCGGCTTCTGCGCCGCCCTCGACCTGCCGGTGGCGGCGGCGTTCCGCGCGCTGGGCCTGCCCGACGCCGGGCCGGTGCCCCGCCGCCGGGGCGCCGAGGACGGCCCGGTGGAGGCCGATGTGCGGGTCATCCTGGACCGGCTCGCCGACCCGAACGTGCCCGCCGAGGAGAAGCACCACATCCGCGATCTGCTCCGCTATCTGGCCCGCCGCCCGGTCCGCCGGGCCGGCTGACCGCTCAGGCGCGACGGCCTGCGGCTCAGGTCACGGTCAGCGTGAACTCGGCGGTCCGCACCACGCCGCCGACCTGGAAGTCCAGGAACATCCGGTAGCTTCCCGGCCCCGGCGCGGTCAGCCAGAACGTCACGTCATCGCCGTCGCGCACCGGCTCCGGGTGGACGTGCAGGTAGCCGAGATCGCCCTTACGCAACGCAACCAGGTGCCCGTACGCCCCGAGGTACGGCTCCAGCGACGCCGCCGCGCCGTCGGTGCCGGTGACCCGGAACCGCAGTGGCACCGCCTTCCCCACCTCCGGCGTGCCGGTGTAGGCGACGGTGAACCCGTCGACGGTGGCCGACGTGGCGGCGGCGGACAGCGGCCGGGGCTGGTACGCGCCGGACGCGGTCAGGTCGGCGCCGAGCACCACGGCGACCTGGCGGCCGTCGTCGGCGACGGTGGTGAAGTCGGCGTACATCCGCCAGGGGCCCGCCTCCGGCGGCGTGACCGGCACCGACCAGGTGCCGTCGGCGGCCATCGTCGGGTGCAGGTGCCGGTAGCCGCTGAGGTCACGCCGGACCATGATCACGTGCATCGGCTTGTCGTGCACGACGGCGTACCGGGTGACCGCCCGGCGCTGGTCGTCGCGGATCTGGAAGCGCAGCTCACCGGCGCGGCCCGCGACCAGCTCGGTCGACGGCACGAGCGTGTAGCCGGCCGAGGTGATCGACAGCCCGGTCGCGCCGTCGCCGCCGCCCTGGGTGACAGTGGCGCCGTCGTGCGTGTGCGCGCCGGTCCCGGGTGAGTGGGCGTGCGCGCCGCCGTCGGCGCCGGTGGCGACCCCGCCTGTCGTCGCGCCCGCCGGCCGGGCCGGGTCGGCCGGCGCGTTCATCCGCCCGAGGCCGAAACCGAGCAGTACGGCGAGCACCAGGCCGCCCACCACCAGGGCCAGCCGCAGCGTCTCCCGGTCCACCGCCACGGGACCGGCCGCAGCCGCCCCGGCCCGGCCGTCCGTGCCGTCCCCGGACCGAGCCGCGTCCCCGGACCGAGCCGCGTCCCCGGACCGAGCCGCGTCACCGGGCCCTGCCGCGGGAGCGTCGGAACCGGCCCGGGAGTCGTCGGGGACGACGCCGGTGCCGGACGTGACCGACGACGACTCAGGCACCGCCGCCGACCAGCTCGTAACCCGCCTCGTCCACCGCGGCGCGAACGGACTCGACGGACAACGGCGCCTCGCTGGTGACAGTGGCGGTGCCGCTCGTCAGATCGATCCGGACCTCGTCGACGCCGGGCAGCGCGGACAGCTCCTCGGTCACCGCCTTGACGCAGTGTTCGCAGGTCATCCCGGTCACGGTGTACGTCTCGACGACGGGTCGCTGCTCGGTCATGGCCCCACGGTACCGCCGCCCGGACGCAGGCCGGACGACGGTCCGCCGACGGTGGTGACGCTCGCATTCCGCCCGGCCCGGGAACTTTCCACGCGACCGGCGAACCGCGGGGACCGCGCACGGCCGCGACGGGTCAGCCGGCCACCGCGAGCGCCAGCGGCAGCACGTCCGGGGCGCCGGCCCGGCGCAGCAGCCGCGCCACCATCGCCATCGTCCAGCCCGAGTCGACCAGGTCGTCCACCAGCAGCACCGGACCGTCCAGCCCCGGCAGCGCGCCGGCCAGCTCGTCCGGCAGGTGGAAGGCGCCGTGCAGCGCGCGTACCCGCTGGGCGCTGTTGCCGCGCGGCCCGCCGCCGCCCGCCGGACCGGCCGGGACGACCTGGCCGAGCAGCGGCAGCCGGCCCACGGCGGCGATCCGCTCGGCCAGCGAGCCCACCAGCAGCGGTCGCGTCCGGGAGCCGACCGCGACCACGCCCGCCGGCCGCCGGGGCCACGGGTCGTCGCCGTGCGCCCACGCCTTCAGCACCTCGACCACCGCGGCCACCACGTCGTCGGGCACCGGGCCGTCCGGCGCCTCCGGCCCGACCAGCCCACGCAGCCGCCCGCCCCACCCCAGGTCGGACAGGCGTCCCACGGCCCGGCCGGCCAGCGCCTGCTCCGCCGGGGGAATGCGGCCCTTCAGGGGTACGCCGACCGCCTCCAACCCGGTCGGCCAGAGCTTCTTCGGCGGGATCGGCACGCCGGGACGCCCGAGGAAGGTCTGCGCGGCGGTCAGCGCCGGCTCGGAGACGGCGGCGTCGAACAGCGGGCCGGCGCAGTTGTCGCACCGCCCGCAGTCCTGCGCACCGGTGTCGTCCAGCCCTTCCCGCAGGTAACGCATCCGGCAGCCGGACGTCGAGGCGTACTCCCGCATGGCCCGCTGCTCGGCGGCGCGCGCGTCGGCGACGCGCCGCAACCGGGCCTCGTCGTAGACCCACGGCTCGCCGGTGGCGAGCCAGCCGCCGCGCACCCGGCGGACCGCGCCGTCCACGTCGAGCACCTTGAGCATCAGCTCCAGCCGGGTCCGGCGCAGGTCGACCACCGGTTCCAGGGCCTGCGTGGAGATCGGCCGCGCGGTGTCCAGCGCGGCGAGCACGGCGCGGACCTGCTCCTCGGGCGGGAAGGCGAGCGAGGCGAAGTACCGCCAGATCGCCGCGTCCTCCACGCCGGGCAGCAGCAGCACCTCGGCGTGCTCGACGGCCCGGCCCGCGCGGCCGACCTGCTGGTAGTAGGCGATCGGCGAGGGCGGCGCACCCAGGTGCACCACGAAGCCGAGGTCGGGCTTGTCGAAGCCCATGCCGAGCGCGCTCGTGGCGACCAGCGCCTTGATCTTGTTGTCCAGCAGGTCCTGCTCGGCGGCCCGCCGGTCGGCGTCCTCGGCCTGCCCCGTGTAGGAGGCGACCGGCCAGCCCCGGCCGCGCAGGAACTCGGCCGTCTCGGTGGCCGCCGCCACGGTGAGCGTGTAGACGATCCCCGAGCCGGGGAGCCGGTCCAGGTGGTCGGCCAGCCAGGCCAGGCGGTGGGCCGGACTCGGCAGATCGAGTACGCCGAGGCGCAGCGACTCCCGGTCGAGTGTGCCCCGCAGCACCAGCGCGTCACCCAACTGCTCGGCCACATCCTGCGTGACCCGGGCGTTGGCGGTGGCGGTGGTGGCGAGCACCGGCGTGCGCTCGGGCAAGTTGGCCAGGAACGTGCGCAGCCGCCGGTAGTCGGGACGGAAGTCGTGTCCCCAGTCGGAGACGCAGTGCGCCTCGTCCACCACGAGCAGCCCGGTGGTGGCCGCCAGCTTCGGCAGCACACCGTCGCGGAAGTCCGGGTTGTTCAGGCGCTCCGGGCTGATCAGCAGCACGTCGACCGCCCCGGCGTGGATCTCGGCGGTGATCTCGTCCCACTCGTCGAGGTTCGCCGAGTTGATGGTGCGCGCCCGGATGCCGGCCCGGGCGGCGGACTCGACCTGGTTGCGCATCAGCGCCAGCAGCGGCGAGACGATCACCGTCGGCCCGTGCTCGCCGTTCTCACGCAGCAGCGCGGTGGCCACGAAGTAGACGGCCGACTTGCCCCAGCCGGTGCGCTGCACGCAGAGCACCCGCCGCCGGTCGACAACGAGCGCCTCGATTGCTCGCCACTGGTCCTCGCGCAGCCGGGCGTGGTCACCCGCCAGCCGCCGCAGCACCGCCTCGGCGCGCTCCCGGACGGCCATCCGATCCTGACTCATCCGGCATTTCTACCAGGGACGGCCGACGCCACCGGCGGACCGGGCGGCGGCGTGGGCGGCGAAGCGGGCGCCGGTGCGGGCGGCAGGAAGATCAGCAGCTCGCGCAACGAGTCCGTCGCCGCCGCCGGCAGCAGGCACCGCGAGGCCAGCTCCTCCATCGACGTGTACGGGCCCCGCATCCGCCGGTCGACCACCACGTGCTGTGCCTGCGACCGGGTCAGTCCCGGCAGCCCGGCGATCACCGGATCCGGCACCGAGTTGATGTCCACCAGTCCGCCGTCGTCGTACGCGCGGGGCAGGTCGGGACGCCCGATGCGCAGGTCGTTGCGGGCCGACGGGTACTGGTAGAGCAGGTAACGGGCGTACTCCCGGCGCAGCCGGTTGCGGTCGGCGTACGGCCGCCCGCGCCAGAGGCCACGCACCCAGGCGAGCAGCCGACCGTTGAGCAGCACCACGTGCGGGACGCCCGCCACCCAGGCGCTCAGCCAGATCGCGATCATGGTGCCCTCGGGCGCGGTGACCTCCTCCGACTCGCTGCCACCGACGACCACCAGGAACGTCACGGCCACGG
Source organism: Micromonospora sp. NPDC005257 (assembly GCF_042872445.1). Classification (NCBI taxonomy): domain Bacteria; kingdom Bacillati; phylum Actinomycetota; class Actinomycetes; order Micromonosporales; family Micromonosporaceae; genus Micromonospora; species Micromonospora sp. NPDC005257. The sequence continues at coordinate 262,135 of NZ_JBIAKL010000002.1, forward strand.
TCAGGTAGCAGACCGCGGCGACGACGCTGCCCCAGCCGCGTCGCCAGAAGCCGTACAGCAGCACCACCAGCCAGGTGAGCATGCCGAACGAGAACAGGGCGGTGAGCGCGCCACCCACCGTCGCGGCGACGCTCAGCCACCCGGGCACACCGGTGGGACGCCTGGACTGCGGGACGGCGCCGAACAGCGGTGCGACAGGGGGCGAGACCCAGGCCGGCAGGCCGGTCGGCGACTCGGCTGAGGGTGCCGGGGGGAGCGGACCGCCCGGCTGCGCCGAGACGGTGAACTGCACCGGAACGGTGAGCTGAGCCGGAACGGTGAGCTGGGCCGGTGCGCCCGCCGGGTGATCGGCGGCGGCCGGAGGCGGCTCCGGGCCGCCCGACCACCGCCCGCCCGGTCCGGCCCGCTCCGGACGCGCCAGAAGGTCCGGGTCGGCGCGCAGGATCCGCCGGTGCAGATCCTGAAGCGGTTCGCCCGGCTCGATGCCGTACTCGTCGCGGAGCAGCCCCGCGTAGTCGCGGTAGGCGGCCAGCGCCTCGGCCTGCCGCCCGCTGCGGTGCAGCGCCAGCATGAGCTGCTGACGCAGCCGCTCCCGGACCGGGAACTCGGCGACCAGCTCGACCAGGCGGCCGACCAGCTCGCCGTGCCGGCCGGCGGCCAGTTCCAGGTCGGTACGCGTCTCCAGCGCGACCGCCGACCCGGCCAACATGGCCGCGGTCATCCGGACCGCGGAGACGGTCGAGGACCAGGGCGACGGGAAGTACACCGGGCTCGCCGACCTGACCGCGAACGCCGACATCCGCGAGAGCTTCACCACAGTGGATGTGGACGCGCTCGGTGACGCGGCCAAGAAGGTGCCGTTCACGGCAGTGGTCGGGCCGGACGGGAACCTCACCTCGCTGACCCTGAACGTGCCGGCCGCGGGCAAGAAGAAGGCGATGAAGCTGGTCGCCAAGTACTACGACTTCGGCAAGGCGCCGAAGATCAGCGCGCCGACCGGCGCGCAGGTGCAGAAGGCGCCGGCGACGGCGTACGAGATGCTCAACGGCTGACGACGACGGACGAGGGCGGTGGCCACACGGGGGGCCGCCGCCCCTTCGGCGTGTCAGCGGCCGAGCACCGAGCCGCCGTTGACGCCGAGCACCTGCCCGGTGACGTACCCGGCGGACGGGCCGACCAGGTAACGGACGGCCGCCGCGATGTCGTCCGGCACACCGGCCCGGCCGACGAGCGTGGCGGCGACCCGTTTGGCGTGCCCCTCCGGCGTCATCCGGTCGCCGAAGAACTCGGTCTCGGCCACGTAGCCGGGGCTGACCACGTTCACAGTGATCTGTTCCGGGCCGAGCTGGGCGGCGAGGTCGTACGCCCAGCCGTGCAGCGCGGCCTTCGCGGCCGAGTACGGCCCGGCGCCACCGCGCTGCGCGGCGATCGAGCTGAGCAGGACCACCCGGCCGCCGGGACGGCGCAGGGCGGGCAGCAGCGCCTCGGTGAGCAGCACGGCGGTCAGCACGTTGGCGTCCAGGTTGGCCCGCCACCAGTCCGCCACCCCGCCGAGCGAGTCGGTCGCCCCGCCGAGGTAGCCCCCGGCGTTGTTGACCACGGCGTCCACCGCGCGCTCCCCCACGGCCTCCACCACCGCACCGACCTGCCCCGGTTCGGTCAGATCGGCAGCGACAGCGGTGACCGCCCCGTCCCGCCCGCTCTCGTCACAGATCCGCCGCGCAGCCGATTCGAGCACGCCGGCCCGCCGCCCCACGACAAGAACGTCGAACCCGTCCCCGACGAGCCCATGCGCCACAGCAGCCCCGATCCCGGTCCCACCCCCACTGACAACCGCAAGCCGCCGATCCCCCATGAGGTCTCCCCTTCCCGCGTCCCGTCCCGGCCCTACCCCGGGCGATCATGAAGTTAGCGCCATCGGGCACGGCGTGTCGCGGCGTTAACTTCATGATCGCCGGGGCAGGGGTGGGGCAGAGGCGGGAGGGGTCAGCGGGGGCGGCGGAGGGCGGTCAGGAGGGGGGTCAGGCGGGAGCGCAGGCTGGCCAGGCCGCCGGGGAAGAAGTAGACGGCCAGGATGAAGACGGTGCCCAGGACGAACAGCGGCTGGCTCAGCGGCTGGCTGAGGAACGCGGGCAGGCTGTTCACCGCGTCGCTGCTGCCGAACGCGGTGAGCCGGTGATCCAGGTACATGTAGAGGACACCGCCCAGCACCGGCCCCCACCGCGTGCCGGGTCCGCCGAGCACCACCATGACCAGCAGCGACAGCGTCAGCTCCGACGAGGTGATGTGCGGGCTGGCGCCGCCGACGATCAGCACGTACACCACCCCACCGGCGGACGCGAGACCACCGGCGAGCGTGAACGCGACCAGCTTGAACCGGTACGGATCGAGCCCGAGCACCCCGATGCGCCGCTCGTCGTCGCGCAGCCCGGCCAGCACCCGCCCGGTCGGCGAGGCGCTGACCCGGTGCACCACGAGGACCACGATCACCAGGTACGCCAGCGCCAGCCAGTACAGGTTCACCGTGTTCGTCACGCCCACCAGCGCAGACGGCAGCCCGGACACGTCCAGCGGCAGCCCTTCCTCGCCGCCGGTGAGGCCGCCGAAGTCGCGGGCCACCAGGATCGCCCCGACCTGCGCGAACGCCAGCGTCACCATGGCGAACGCGATGCCCACGGTACGCAGGGCCACCGCGCCGAGCAGCGCGGCGAGCGTGGTGCCGCCGGTCACCGTCAGCACGCCGGCCTGCCACAGCGGCAGCCCGGCCTTGGTGACCAGGATGTCCGTGCCGTACACCCCGGCGGCGAAGTAGAGCGCGTGGCCGAAGGAGAGCATCCCGGTACGCCCGAACAGCAGGTCGTAGCCGGCCGCGAGCCCACCGAAGACCAGGCAGATGGCGAGCAGTTGCAGCGTGCCCGGCGAGTTCAGCGGCCCCTCGAAGATCCCGGGCAGGTGCAGTGTGGAGTACGGCAGGATCGCCGCCACCACCAGCGCCACCAGCGGCAGGTACGGGCGCAGTCCGTGCCAGCGGGCGTGGCCGGGGGTCAGCTCGTCCGGCACCGCCGCCGGGGGTGCCGGCGCATCGGCGCTCTTGACCTCGGTCATGCGTGAGCCACCTTTCCGGCCAGGCCCTGCGGACGCAGCAGCAGCACCACGGCGAGCAGACCGACCACGCACAGGTCGCCCAGGCCGGACGTGCCGTAGTAGTTGACGAACTGTTGCAGCAGCCCCACCGCGACCGCCGCGTACGCGGACCCGACCACCGAGCCCATCCCGCCGATCACCACCACGATGAAGGCGAAGATCAGCAGCGAGCCGCCCTGCCCCGGCGAGACCGTGCCGAAGTAGACGCCGCCGAGCGCACCGGCCAGCGCGGCGGCGGCCCCGCCGATCGCGAAGACCAGCGTGAACGCCTTGCGCACGTCGATGCCGAGCGCGGTGACCATCTCCCGGTTCTCCACGCCGGCCCGGATGATCAGGCCGTACCGGGTCCAGCGCAGGAACGCCAGCAGCGCGCCGAGCACCACCGCGGCGGCGACGATCAGCAGCAGTCCGGCGTTCGGCACCTGGGCGCCGAGCACCGATGTGACGCCCCGGCTCCAGTCCGGGCGCGGGAACGGCCGCGGATCGGCGCCCCAGGTGGCCTGGAGCAGCGCCACACCGGCCAGCGACAGGCCGACGGTGACCAGCACCTGTTCGATGGTGCGGGAGTAGAGCGGCCGGATCAGCACCAGCTCCACCAGCACCGCGACGAGCGAACCGGCCAGCACGCCGAAGACGACTGCCAGCACGAACCCGAGCCCGTCCGGCCCGGCGCCGGGCAGGTTGCCCGCCGCCCACCACGTCGCGTACGCGCCCACGCCGAGGAACAGCCCGTGCGCGAAGTTGAGCACGTCGGCGAGGCCGAACACCAGGGACAGGCCGGAGGCGACCAGGAAGTACAGCGCCGCCAGTCCCAGCCCGGTCAGCGTCAGCAGGACGACTGTGTTCACGCTGTGCCACCTTTCGTTCGCGACTGCGGGGCTCGCAAACCCGGCTCACTCCTCGCGCTCACCGATGCACCTCCGCCGAACCGACACCGAGCAGCGACTTCGTCAGCGCCGTCTCCAGCAGCAACTCCTGGGCGTCGCCGGTCCAGGCGACCTTCCCGGCGGAGAGCACCACCGCGTCGGTCGCCAGCCGCCGAACCACCGCCAGGTTCTGCTCGACGAGCAGCAGCCGGTTGTCGTTCAGCAGCACCCGGCCGATCGCGAGCATCTGCTGCTGCCCGCCCGACAGCGAGCCGGCCCGTTGCCGTCCGCGCCGCTCCAGCTCCGGGAAGAGCGCGAAGACCTTGTCGTACGCGGGCGCGACGCCCCGCCGTTCGGCGAGCCGCAGGTTCTCCGCGACGGTGAGCGCGGCGAAGACGCAGCGGTCCTCCGGCACGTAGCCGAGGCCGTCGCGGACCAGCCGGTGGGTGGGGCGGGCGAGCAGGCTCCGCGCGCCCATCCGCACGGTCCCGCGCACCTCGCCGCCGCGCGGCGTCAGCCCGACGATCGCGCGCAGCGTGGTGGTCTTGCCGACGCCGTTGCGGCCGAGCAGCACCGTGACGCCGGTGGGCGCGACCTCGAACGACACCCCTTGGAGGATGTGCAGTCCGGCGATCCGCACGGACAGGCCCTCGACGGACAGGACAGGTTCCACCATCAGAGGGCCTCCCCCAGGTACGCCTCCTGCACGGTGGCGTTCGCCATCACCGTCTCCGGGGTGTCGCACGCCAGCAGCGCGCCGTGGTGCATCACGGCGATCCGGTCGGCCAGCTCCAGGATCACGTCCATGTGGTGTTCCACCATGAGCACCGCCCGGCCGCTGTCGCCGGTCAACGACTTGATCACGCTGACCAGCTCGGGCACGTCCTCGGCGCTCACCCCGGCCATCGGCTCGTCCAGGAGCATCACCCGGGGTTCACCGGCGAGCAGCAGCGCGATCTCCAGCTTGCGCTTCTCGCCGTGGGCCAGGGTGCCGGCGAGCGCCGTACCCCTGTGGTGCAGGCCGACCCGGTCGAGCGCCGCGTCGGCGGCGGCGGCCACCTCCCGGTCGGCCGCCGCCCGCCGCCACAGCTTCATCGAGCCACCCCGGTGTGCCTGTACGGCGAGCCGGACGTTCTCCCGCACGGTCAGCGAGCCGAAGACCGAGGACGCCTGGAAGGTACGCCCCAGGCCGAGCCGGGCCCGCCGGTGCGGCGCAAGCGCGGTGATGTCCGCGCCGTCCAGCAGGACCGTGCCCTCGGTGGGCCGGCGCAGGCCGGTGATCAGGTTGAACAGGGAGGTCTTGCCGGCGCCGTTGGGCCCGATCACGCCGAGGAACTCCCCCGGCGCCAGATCGAGGTAGACGGAGTCGACGATGGCGACCTCACCGATCCGCCAGGTCAGACCGCGGGTGGCGAGCACCTCCTCAGCCCTTCATCTGCGCGACCGGCGGCGCGCTCTCGTCACCGGTGAGCGACTTCTGCGCGGTCGCCGTGAAGGTGGTGCCGCTGCCGGAGAGCTTCGCCTGGTACATCGGCTGGAGCAGGGCGTGGTCCTCGGCGCGGATCTTCATGGTGCCCTTGACGCCCTCGAACTCCCAGCCTTCGAGCGCCTTCACCATCTTCTCCACGTCGTCGCCGCCCTCCTGCACCGCGCGGACGACCATCTGCGCGGCGGCGAACCCGTCCGGGTGGAACAGGTCGAGCGTGCCACCCGGCACCTTCGCCTTCGCGGCCTTGGCGGCCTCGGTGTCGCTGGCCCCGTCGAAGTAGTGCGACAGGAACGAGATCTTGCTGCCGGCCGCGCCGAACGTCGGCCAGGAGGCGCGGATGTCCAGGCCGGTGACGACAGTGGTGGACGCGAGGACGCCCTGCTGGTCGAGCGTCTGCCACATGGCGCCGGCGGTGGTGCCGGCCCAGGCGACGAAGAGCAGGTCCGGCTTGGCGGCCTTGATCTGGCTGGCGAACGGCGTGAACTCGGTGGCGCTGGCCGGGGCCCGGACGCTGCTCACGTTCGCGCCGGCGCCGCCGATGACGGCCTTGACGGCGGCCTCGTTCGCGTCGCCGAACGCGCCGTCCTGCGCGAACACGACAACCTTCCTGCCGCCCGCGTCGCCGATGAACGACCGGGCGGTCACCACGTCCTGCCAGGACTGGCGGCCGGAACGGAACGTGTACTTGTTCGCGCCCGTCACCGCGTCGGTGGCGGCCGGGCCGGAGATGAACAGCACCTTGTTCTGCGCGGCGATCGGCGCCACCTGGAGCGCCACCCCGGACGAGGTGGACCCGGCGATGATCTTCGTACCCTTGCCGATCAGGTCCTTCGCGGCGGACACGGCCTTGGCCGGGTCGCCCGCGTCGTCGGCCTCGGTCACCTCGATCGTGCGGTCACCGACCTTGCCGGTGCCCTTGGTGGCGAAGTCGAGGCCGGCCTTGAAACCCTCGATGTACTGCTTGCCGTAGCTGGCGAGCGGCCCGGACTGGGAGTAGACCAGACCGACCTTGACCGGGGCGGCGTCGCCGCCGCCGGATGCGGTGTCCTGCGGGCTGCCACAGGCGGTGGCGGCCAGAGCGACCGCCACCGAGGTGGCTGCGGTAAGGAACACCCGTCGCGTGTGCCGGATCGTCATAGCGACTCCAGGTGAGGACAGGGGGAATGTCAGTTGTCGGCTCACGCTAGAAGTGACGTCACCCACGGGCTATGTGGTCGGCGCACACAAGTACCCGTGACGGGATGGCCGCTCGTTACAACGCCGGACATCGCCACGTAACCGCGCCGACCCCGGATGGCCGCACTCACCACGCACACACCGCCGGCAGTGTCGGCCCACGCCATCGCGCCCCGGTCACCGCCCGCCGCACGCCCCGTCATGGTCGGCCGCCCGCGCGAACCCCCGCGCGCCGTCGAGGTCGGCCGCGAGAACCGGCAGGTGTACGACGAATCGCTCCCGGCTCACCGCTGTGCGCCGGGAGTGAACCGGGACTGCCAGTTCTTGAGGGCCTGTTTGATCCGCGTGTTCTCCTCGGCGTACCGGGACGCGTCACGCCGGGCCAGCGCCAGGTCGCCCGCCACCCGATAGAGGAAGGCGTGCACCTCGGCCGGGTCGAGCCCGTGCCGCACGGTGCGGAATCTCCGCTCGCGGATCTGCCCGACGCTCAGCGGCCGGCACGACTCCGAGCGGTACCAGCCGTGGTTGGGCAGCCCGCCCTTGCCGCGTCGCCGGGTTGGCTGGAACAGGTTGAGCACGTTACGCACGCCGATCCTCCTCACCGAGCCGTGGAGGCGGCCCGCCCGCAGACAGGGGACGCGGGCGGGCCGCCGACCCCGAGACCGCAGCCCGTCCGGCGGTACGGCCCCGGAGCCCAATCCGGGTCCGGCTCCCGAGGTTTGCCGAACCAACCGGAGCCGGACGCGACTCAACCTACACCAGTATCTGGTTATGCGCGAGACTCCACTGTCGATGCGCTGGGCAACTTGTTGCAGTTACTTGTGCAGGTAGGGCAGGATCGGATTCGCCGAACCAACCGGAGTCCCCACCATGCCCACAGCAGAAGCACCGTTCCGCCGCATCGCCAACGACATCGCCGCGAAGATCAAAAGCGGCGAGCTGAAGCCGGGCGACAGGCTGCCCTCAACCCGTGAGTTGGCCGAGACCTACGGCGTCCACATGAACACGGCCTACCGCGCGATGTCGTTGCTGCACGATCGCGAGCTGATCACCGGCCAGCCCGGCCGCGGCACGTATGTAGCCGAGCCGCCTACCCGCTAGGCCTCGCACCGGATCTTGAATCTCGCACCACCGGGGCAGCCGACCACCGTTTAGTCAGATCATGGACTCCGTCCCGCCGCCTTGCGCATCCGGCCAAGGACATCACGGCTGCTCACTGGGCATGCTTGGCGGTTCGAGCACCCTCGAGCGACCAAAGCACGGCCCACGAGAGCAGTTACGTAGCGCTATCTTCGCATCACTGAAAGCGAGTGCTGCGGGGAGGGCTCTTGTCCGCAAACGACGAATTCTTCCGCTCCAAGAAGGCAGCCGCCGTCCTCAAGCACGGCATCCTCAAGCGCTATCCAGTGGTGTTCGCGTCCAAGACGGGCCAGGGCAACCCGATCGTCTTCCTGGACGGCTACGCCGGCAGGGGCGAGTACGACGGCGGGGAGCCGGGTTCACCCCTGCTCCTGTCCCGGTGTGCCGAGTTCGTTCAGGGCTTCCGCGACGTACTGGGATTCTTTGTAGAGCAAGACCCGGACAGCTACGCGAACCTGGAGCAGGTCCTCCGCGAGAAGGGTGGCCCGGTCCAACGTGAACTGCGTCAGGGCAGCCTCGACCAGCACCTCCCCGAGTTGTTGGCTCGGGCCAAGGGCGCCTCACTCTTCGCCTTTCTCGATCCCTTCGGCCCAGCCCTCGACTTCGACCTGATTCGCACCCGGCTGCTCGGTCGGCCCAGTTGGCCCCCCACCGAGGTATTGCTCCATTTCAGCGTCTCCACGGTGGCGCGCATGGGGCGTGCCGTCCACGTCGCAGGTCAAAGGCCGGGCGGCCTGTCGGGGAGCGAGCCGAAGACCGCCGCGCGACTGGATCGGTTCCTCGGCGGGGCTTGGTGGCGCAGCTACTTCGCCCAGGTGTCCGACTCGCAAGATGACGAGCGCGCCACGGACGTCGCATTGCGGGTCGCGGACAGGTACGCCCGAAACCTCGCCGAGGGATCGGACTATCAGGCGGTGCGGATGCCCGTGCGGCCACGGCCCGGCCTCGCGCCGAAGTACGTCCTCACCCTGTTCACAAGGCACGGCGAAGGAGCCTGGCATTTTGCCGACACCCTGGGTAAGGCCGGCGTCGAGTGGGAGGAGGCCTGGGTGAAGGAACAGCTACGCCGAAACGATCACCTGGCTGACACCTTGTTCGGCGACGGCCCCGTCTTCGATGCCGAGCAGTACAAGGCCGAGAACGCCCAGCGCTGGTCCGGGACGATCGAGCGGAACCTCATGAAACTGCTGGAACGGCATAGGTCTTGCAAGATCGTTGATCACGTGCCTGAGGTCTACGGTGAGGTGCTCGGACAGGCCTGGGCCCCTCACGTGCGGCAAGCCGTCAAGGCGCTGTACCGGCGAGAACAGATCAGCTGCCCTGGCACGGGCGACTTTTGGAAAGAAGTCGTCTGGCGCCCGTGACGTGGTGGCCCGGCCTCTGCGCCCCTAGGCTGACGCGAGCGTGCGGGGCAATGGCATCTCATCCCAGGTGCGGCCGTCCAGCAACCGACCCCCAACCTTCGGCGTGCGCCCGCCCCATTGCTTGAAGAAGAAGGCAGTGCCGGCGGACCTGCATTGGTCCCGTAGGTCACGGACCCACGCCGGATCCATCGGGCGGCAGCCCTGCCCGGACTCTCCTCCTGCGATCAACCAGTCGATGCCGTCGAGATCTAGGTTTGACAACGGACCGAGCAACGGCTCCGCCGAGATAAAGCGCACCGCAGCCGGCACCTCCCGCAGCTGATCGACTCGCTCTCGGTACGTGCCGTTCTCGACGCTCACACCCATCCAGACATTCGCCGGCCAGTCGAGGTGGTGGCTGACCTTCGCCAGTCGCGCAGCGCGCTTGGTGAGCACCTGGAAGGTGTGCCGTGGCGTCTCGCGCATCACGGCGAACACCTGTTGCACATAGTCGAGGGGGACCCGGGCATGAAAAAGGTCTGACATGGAATTGACGAAAACGGTGCGCGGGTCACGCCAGCGGCGAGGAATGTCCAGGGCATCGGCGTGCAGGGCGACACCGAACCCGGGACCAGAGGTGCGCGGATCGCCGTCGGTCTGGTATTTCGTGGAGCCCATGGCCTTGAGGCGCTTCGCGAGCGTCAACGCGTAACAGTTGTCGCAGCCGTCGGAGATGCGGTCACAACCGGTGGTGGGATTCCAGGTTGCTTCCGTCCATTCGATGGCGCTCTTGTCGGCCATGCGCCCTCCTTCCGGTCGCGAAGTGCCCATCCTGTCGAACATCCGTACGCATGGGAAGGGCGCGGCAGCTTTCCGACCGATCTCTCGCCTTCATTGTGCTGAACGAATTCCCGGTGGCCGGGTCGCGGGGGCGCTGGGCGTGATTGCCGAGAGGAGAAGCAGTGAGGGTGCCCGGACACTTCCGGACACCCTCACCCCTTCGAGTCACCGGATCAGCGAATCTCCCGCACGGACGCGGTGGTCAGCGGCCGGCTCGGGCGGCCACCGCCGTGTCGGGGTGGTCGCTGAACACGCCGTCCAGACCCAGGTCGAGGAACAGCTCGTACTCGGACGTGATGTCACCACGCGCGTTCGGGTCGGTGCCGATGCGGAAGTCCACCGGCAGGAACTGGTTCTCGGCCCGGAACGTCCACGCGTGCACCGCGAGCTTCTGCCGGTGCGCGTCGCGGATCACCGGGGTCGGCGCGAGCAGCCGGCCGGCGGAGTCGCGGGGCACGATCAGGTTCTTGTTCAGGCCGACGCCGTCGGCGTACCGGGAGATCCAGGCCAGTCCGGCGGGCGTGGCCAGGTCCGCGTAGGTCCGCTTGTCGCCCCCCGCGACGAAGTCGTAGGGGGCGCCGGTCGCGTCCATGAGCTGCACCAGCCGCACGTCGATCATCTTGTCGAGCTTGCGCAGGTTGGCGGTCTCGAAGCTCTGCACGAACACCGGGTCGGCGCGGTGGGTGAGCCGGTTGCGGCGCAGCACCGCGACCAGCGGCTCCTCCAGCGGGCGGCCGATCGCCGCGAAGTAGCTCGGGTGCTTGGTCTCCGGGTAGACCCCGATGGTCCGGCCCCGCGCCTTCGACTCGGCCCGCGCCAGGTCGATGACCTCCTGGAACGTCGGGATCTCGAACCTGCCGTCGAACGCGGTGTTGGCGACCCGCACCTGCGGCAGGCGTTCCTTGGCCCGCAGCGTCTTCAGCTCGGCCAGCGTGAAGTCCTCGGTGAACCAGCCGGTGACCGTCACCCCGTCGATGGTCTTCGTCGCCTTGCGGGCGGCGAACTCGGTGCGGGCGGCCACGTCGGTCGTACCGGAGATCTCGTTCTCGTGCCGCGCGACGAGGACGCCGTCCTTCGTCGAGACCAGGTCCGGCTCGATGAAGTCGGCGCCCTGGCGGATGGCGAGCCGGTAGGCCTCGATGGTGTGCTCCGGGCGGTAGCCGCTCGCCCCGCGGTGGCCGATCACGATCGGCCGCTGGGGCGCGTGGGCACGCTCGGCATGGTGGTCCGGGCCGGCCTGGGCGGCCACTGCCGGCACCACCACTGCCGCCGCCGCGAGCAGCGCGCCGGCCACGCCGAGGGTGGAAAGGGTACGTCGCAACGCCGTCTCCTGTCGTCGATGGGTACGCACAGCAGACCGGGTGTGGTTGACCGCCAGTTGGTCGGTTCCTGACCTGCCGGTGAATCTCCGGACGGAAGATGACGGGGTGCGCCGCCTGCTCCGGAAGCCCGTACGGCTGGTGCCGTTGGGGTTCCTGGCGGTGATCCTGGCCGGCACGGGCCTGCTCATGCTGCCCTGGGCAGCCAGCGAGCAGCGCTACACGCCGTTCGTCACCGCGCTGTTCACGTCCGCGTCGGCGGTGTCGGTGACCGGGATGGCGGTGACCGACACGCCGAACTACTGGAACAGCTTCGGGCTCGTCATGATCACCGTGCTGACCCAGCTCGGCGGTCTGGGCATCCTGACCGGGGCGTCGCTGGTGATCCTGGCGGTCTCCCGCCAGCTCGGCCTGCGCAACCGGCTGCTGGTGCAGGCGGAGACCGCCGAGTTCGGTCTCGGCGACGTACGCCGGCTGCTGGTGCGCATCGCGGCGACCGTGTTCGCCACCGAGGCCCTGATGACGGCGGTGATCGCCGCGCGCTTGTTCCTGGCGTACGACTACCGGCCGGGCCGGGCGCTCTGGTCGGCGGTGTTCCACTCGGTCCAGGCGTTCAACAACGGCGGGTTCGCGCTCTACTCCGACGGGCTGATCGCGTTCTCCCGCGACGGTTGGGTGGCGTTGCCGCTCAGCCTCGGCGCGATCATCGGCGGGCTCGGCTTCCCGGCGCTGTTCGAGGCGGTACGCGAGTGGCGGCGGCCGGCGCGCTGGGCGGTCGCCACGAAGCTGACCGTCTGGGGCAGCCTGGTGCTGATCGTCTTCGGCGTCGCCTACCTGCTGCTGGCCGAATGGGCCAACCCGTTCACGATCGGCGCCTACGACGTGCCGGGCAAGCTGCTGGCGTCGTTCACCCAGATCGCGCTGAGCCGTACCGGCGGCTTCGACGTGATCCACGTCGGGCGGCTCACCGACGAGAGCTACCCCATGCTGATCGGACTGATGTTCATCGGCGGCGGCAGCGCCAGCACCGCCGGTGGCATCAAGGTCTCCACGTTCTTCCTGCTCGCTTTCGCCATCTGGGCCGAGCTGCGGGGCGAGCGGGACACCACGGTCGGGCGCCGCCGGGTGGCTGCGGCCAGCCAGCGGCAGGCGCTGACGGTGGCGCTGCTGAGCGTGGCGCTGGTGGCCGGCGGTACGGTCGGCCTGATCGCGATGACCTCGCACGTATCGTTCTCGGCCGCGCTGTTCGAGGTCACCTCCGCGTTCAGCACCACCGGCCTGACCGTCGGGGTGGCCGGGCAGCTCTCCCCACCGGGCCAGTACGTGCTGACCGCGCTCATGTACATCGGCCGGGTCGGGCCGCTCACCCTCGGCTCCGCCATCGCGTTGAACACCCGTCGGCGGCTGTACCGCTATCCGGAGGAGCAACCCATTGTCGGCTAGGCATCCGGACGAGACGGGCATCGCGGTGATCGGCCTGGGCCGGTTCGGCTCGCGCCTGGCGAACTCCCTGTCGCGCCTCGGTCACGAGGTGCTGGCGGTCGACCGTGACCCGGCCCGGGTCCAGCACTGGTCGTCCGACCTCGACCGGGTGGTGCAGGCGGACAGCACCGAGGAGGCGGTGCTGCGCCAGCTCGGAATGGCGGACTTCCGCCGGGTCGTGGTCGCGATCGGCGCGTCGCTGGAGGCGAGCGTGCTCACCGTGCTGGCCCTGGCGGAGTTGGGCATCGAGCAGATCTGGGCGCGGGCCGTCTCGGAGAAGCACGCCAAGATCCTGCACTCGGTCGGCGCGCACCATGTGGTCTTCCCCGAGGCGGAGACCGGGGAGCGGGTGGCACACCTGATCGTCAGCCGGATGCTCGACTTCATCGAGTTCGACGACGACTTCGCCATCGCCAAGATCAAGGTGCCCGCGCCGCTGGTCGGGCGCTCACTGCGCGACATCGCCCCGCAGGACCGGTACGGCGTGATGGTGGTGGGCGCGAAGCAGTCCGGGGAGCCGTTCCGGTACGCCGGGCCGGACACGGTGCTGGAGTCGGACAGCGTGCTCATCGTGGAGGGCGGCATCATCCAGGTGCAGCGCTTCTCCGCGCTGACCTGACCGCCGCGCTGGCCTGACCGTCAGCCCTTCTTCGGACCCTTGCCCTTGCCGGGCCCACCCCCCTTCGGCCGGTCTACCTTGCTTTTCCCTTGGGGCCCTCCTTGCCCTTGGGCGGCTTCGGCGCGGCCTTGGGCGGCTTCGGCTTGGCCTTCGCCGGCCCACTCTTGGTGGTGGTCTTGGTGGCCGGCTTGACCGGCGTCTTCACCGCCGGCGCGGTGGTCGGCGCCGAGCCGGCGATGCCGGAGACCTGCACCCCGCAGGAGCTGTCCCCGACGCGGAACTCCACGGGCAGCGTGTTGCTCCCGGTGTAGCGGCCGGCCAGCGTCAGCTTCGTCGACGCGCCGGGGGCCAGCGCCGGGTCCGCCGCCGGTGCGGCGATCGAGACGATACGCCCCACCTGACGTGCCGTGGGCTGAGCCGTGGTGACCGTCTGCTTCCCGGGGAACGTGAAGTTCATGGTCCAGCCGCGCAGTTCCCGGTCGCTGGTGTTGGTGAGCGTCAGCTCGGCGGCGAAGTCCTTGCCGGTGTCGCGGCGCAGCGAGTAGTCGACTGCGCAGGGGATCGACTCGGGCATGCTCATCCGCGCCTCGGTCGGCTCCACCCCGCCGCTCGCGGGGCTGCGCGACGTCAGCCCCCACAGGGTGGCGGTCACCGCGATCAAGCCGACGGCGGCCACGCCCGCCTCCACCTTGCGCCGCCGCACCACCGCCCGCCTCGTGCGGGTACGCACCACCGAGAACGGCAGCGCGTCGGTCTCCGCCGACCACGGCAGGATGGTGGTGCCGGCGTTCTCGGCGAGCGCCGGGTCCATCCGGCCGAACGCCGGTGACACCGGCACGATCGCCGCGATGCCGGCCGCCTCGGCGAGCGTACGGGCCACCTCGGCGGTGGCCGGGCGGTCCTCGGGCCGCTTGGCCAGGCACCGCTGCACCAGTGCGGCGACCGGCTCGGGCAGCCCCGGCACGGCGGGCATCGGGTCCGGGTCGCGGTACATGTGCGCGCGCAGCATCTCGGTGGTGGTGCTGGCCTGCCACGGCAGGCGGCCGGTCAGCATGCGGTAGAGCAGCAGCCCGACCGCGTACACGTCGGTGGCCGGGGAGACGTGGCCGTTGTCCAGCCGCTCCGGAGCGAGGTAGGCGGGCGTGCCGAGCAGCGCGCCGTCCGGCCCCTTGTCGCTCTCCCCCACCAGCGCCGAGATGCCGAAGTCGACGACCTTCACCCCGGTCGGGGTCAGCATCACGTTGCCCGGGGTCACGTCCCGGTGCACCACGCCCCGCGCGTGCGCGGCGGCCAGCGCCGAGGCGACCTCCGCGCCGATGGTCATGGCCTCCCGCCAGGGGAGCTGCCCGTCGCGGCCGAGCCGGCCGCTGAGCGGGCCGCCGTCGACCAGCTCCATGACGACGTACGGCACGGTCAGGCCGACCTGCACGGACTCGCCGTAGTCGTACACGTTCGTGATGTTGGGGTGGCACAGCCGCGCGGCCGCCTGCGCCTCCACCCGGATCCGGTGCCGGAACGCCTTGTCGCTGGCCAGCCGCGAGGCCAGCACCTTGACCGCCACCTGCCGGCCCAGCACCTCGTCGTAGCCGCGCCAGACGACCGACATGCCGCCCGCACCCAACTGCTCGACCAAGCGATATCGCTCGCCGAGCAGTTGTACGCCGTTCCTGACCGGTCCACCCATGGTCGGTCCTGTTGCCCGATGTGGGCTCCGGTACACCTCAACGGTCGGAATCGGTCAGGAAAGTCACCCGTTCAGGCGGTCGCCAGCAGTTGGTCCACCGGCGCGTAGTCGTCGGTGAGCACCATCGCGTCCCCGACCCATTCGGTCACCTTCGCCTCGTCCAGCAACTCGGCCGGCTCGGGCAGCAGCTTCAGCCCGGGCGGGATCGCGGCCAGCGGCAGTGGCGCGTCCGAGGCGACGATCACGAAGTTGGCGCCCTGTCTCCCGTCGATCGCGCCGGGCGGGGCGATCAGCGCGACGTGCGCGAACTCGGCCTTCACGGTGGCCAGCTCGGCGCGGATGAACCGGCCCGGCGGGTAGTCGATGACGTTCTGCACGTAGATGCCGTCCGGGCGCAGCACCCGCCGGATGTCGGCGGCCATCTCCCGGGTCGCCAGGTGCCACGGCACCACGAGGTGGCCGAACGCGTCACCGACGATGAAGTCCCGGCTGTCGGTCGGCTCGCCGCGCAGCAGCACCCGCGCGTCGCCCACCTCGGCGCGCATCAGCGGGCCGGTACGCAGGCCCAGTTCCCGGCGGTCCAGCTCGACCAGGCCGCCGTCCAGCTCGAACACCAGGTTGTCGGTGCCGGGCCGGGTCGCGGCCAGGTAGTGCGGCACGGTGAAGCCGCCACCGCCCAGGTGCAGCGCGTCCATCGGCTGCTTCGCCGGCCGCGCCGCGTCCGCGACCAGGCCGATCCACTGCGTGTACGCGTACTTCAGGTGGGTGGGCTCGTTCAGGTCGACGTACGAGTGCTCCGCCGAGTTGAGGTAGAGCGTGCGCCCCTGCGGCCACGACGGGTCCACCTCGGCCCGGGCGCAGTGGTACGCGGTCTCCACGTCGCACGGGTTCGGCGCCGCGGCCGTGAGCCCGGCGGCGGCGAGGCCGAGCAACGCCAGCGCGGCCTTGACCCGGCCCGGCGCGGACAGCTTCGCGGCACCCGCCTGCCGGCGCAGCCAGAAGCCGAGCGCCAGCCCGGTCACCCCGAGCACGGCGGCAAGCCCCAGCACGATGACGGTGCTGGACAGCGCGGCCACCAGCACGAAACCGGTGCCGAGCGTGGCGGTGATGCCGCCGAGCGTGCCGATGCCGGACAACTTGCCCACCACCTGCCCGGTCCGGCGCAGGTCGGCGAGCTGGAGTTTCACCACGAGCGGCGTGATCCCGGCCAGCAACGCGGCCGGCAGCAGGACGGTCACCGCGGTCAGCAGGAGCACCGCGCTCGCCGCGCCGCCGCGCAGCACCTCGCCGGCGTACCTGACGATCGGCAGCGTCACGGCGGTGGCGATGCCGGCCAGCACCAGCGCCGGGGCGAGCAGCGTGCGCGGGTCACGCCGGTCGGCGAGCCACCCGCCGAACCACGCCCCGTACGCGATGGCGGCGAGCGCCATGCCGATCACCGAGCTGGTCACCTGGAGGGTCACCCCGACGTACGGGCCGACCAGGCGCAACGAGACGGTCTCCAGCACCAGCACCGCGCCGCTGGAGAGGAAGACGAGGAACGCGGCGAGCCCGTTGGGCAGGGCCCGGGACGGAACCGGGGCGCCGGCCGCCGGTTGCGCGACGACGTCGGACGATGTGCTGCTCACCGTGGCGATGCTACGCAGCGGTCGCGGCAGGCTGGTCAGTACATCGAGATGTGAACGTGGTTCGTGTGGTCCGCGGCCGGGCTGCCGCCGCCGCTGTACGCCCGCCAGCCGGTGTTCGGCATCCAGATCTGCCGATACCAGATCACGTACATGATGCCGAGCCGGTTGGCGTTGTTCTTCGCCCAGGCGGCGAGACTGTCGCCGTACGCCTTGTCGCCGCCGGTGGCGGTCTTGTCCTCGAACCCGCCGCTGGCGGCGGAGAAGTCGCAGGCCCGGCCCTTGGGGTGCTCGCCGCCGCCACCGCTGCGGTGACACGAGGCGTAGCGCTTGTAACCGGCCGCCTTGGCCTGCTGGAGCATGTGCAGCGTGCGCGGGGTGATGCAGCCGGACGCCGGCGTCGGGTCGTCCACCGAGCAGGACTCCGACGGCCACGAGCCGTCCGAGCTGCGCGGCGCGGGCTTCGCCGAGGAGGTGGTGCCGTTGAACCCGGAGCCGCTGCCGGAACTGACCTTCGCCAGCGCCACCTCGGCGTCCTTCTTCTTGCGGGCCTGCACCGCCACCTGCTTGGCCTGCTCCCGCACCTCGGCGTCGATGGCGAGCTTCGCCTCGGCCGCCTGCGCCTTCGCGTCGGCCAGCTCGCGCAGCCGCTTGCTGTCCCGCTGGGCCATCACGTCCAGCTCGGCCGCGCGCTTGAGGAAGTCGTTCGGGTCGGAGCTGGCGAGCAGCATCGACGTCGCGGTCAGCCGGCCCATCCGGTACGACTGCGCGGCCACCTCACCGGCCTGCGCGCTGAGCCCGACGAGACGCGACTCGACGTCGGCGAGCTGCGCGGCGAGCGCCTTCTGCCGGCGCTTGGAGTTCTCCAGCTTGTTCTGGGCCTCGATGTGACCCTTCGCCGCCGCCTCCAACGCCGCCCGCAGCTGCTTGCTGCCGCCCTCGTTCGGGGCGTTCGGGCTGGGTACGGCGGCGGCCGGTCCGGCGGCCACGCCGGAGCCGAGAAGCACGGCCACCGCGGCGAGCACGGCGAGCAGCGACCGCCGGACACGTCGGCCGGTAGGGCTGGTCCTGGGCACGTGATGGTCCTTCCGTCGACCGCCGGCCCCCGCACACCGAGCGGCGTCTCCGCCGGCGCCGGACGGCGGCCTGCTGGCGGAGACCGCCGGTCACGATACCGGACCGCGCCCGGGACGCCAGGCCGGCGACGGCGTACGGCGTCCGACGTCGACGCAGCGTGCCGGGCTCGTCGCGCAGCGCCGCTCAACCGCCCAGCAGGGCGGCGCTTACCTCGTCCCAGATCTCCGGGCTGGCCGCCACGAGAAGTCCCCGGCCCTCGTCGGCCGGATGGTAGTCGGTGCCGTCGAACCGGCGGGCCACGCCACCGGCCTCGCGCACCAGCAGGGCGCCGGGCGTGTGGTCCCACGGCAGGGTGCGCCAGAACAGCACGAACTGCTGCGCGCCGGTGAGGATGTCCAGGTATTCCCGGCCGGCGCAGTGCTGGCCGGGCAGCAGCTCGCCGATCCGGCGCCCGCCCTCCTCCACCTGGCGGCGGAAGTCCGGAGGCAGGAACTTCGTCGCCGCGGTGCCCCGCAGCGCGCGCACCTCGGGTTCCTCGTGCGGCGTCCACAGCGACGCCCCGTCCAGCCGGGTGCCCGCGCCGAGCCGGGCCGCCGCCATCGTGCCGTCCAGCGGGTCGTACACCCAGGACGCCACCGGTACGCCGTCGGTGAGCAGCGCCGCCATCAGCGCGAACGGGCGGCGGCCGGCGGCGAAGTTGGAGGTGCCGTCGACCGGGTCGACGAGCCACACGTCGCCGCTGCTACCCAGGTGCCGCAGCAGGTCCGGGTCCTCCGCGACGGCTTCCTCGCCCACCACCACCGAGCCGGGGCGCAGCCGCCGCAGCCCTTCGGAGATCAGCGCCTCGGCCTCGCGGTCGGCGACGGTGACCACCTCGCCCGGTGCCTTCTCGGAGATGTCGGACGCGTCGAGCCGGCGGAACAACGGCACGACGACCTTGGCCGCCGCCTCCTTCAGCAGCGCGCCGACGTCGTCCAGCAGCGGGTCAGCCACGCGGAGGCAGCTTGACCACGCTGACGAAGAACTCGTCGATCTGGCGGACCACCGAGATGAAGCGCTCGAAGTCCACCGGCTTGGTCACGTAGGCGTTGGCGTGCAACTGGTAGCTGCGCAGGATGTCCTCGTCGGCCTGCGAGGTGGTGAGCACCACCACCGGGATGCGCCGGAGCTGCTCGTCCTTCTTGATCTCCTTGAGCACCTCCCGGCCGTCGCGCCGGGGCAGGTTCAGGTCGAGCAGGATCAGGTCGGGCGTCACCGCGTCCGCGTACTGGCCCTCCTGGCGCAGGTAGGCCAGCGCCTCGGCGCCGTCGGAGACGACGGTGAGGCGGTTGCGGAGCTTGTGCTCCTCGAACGCCTCCTGGGTCATCAGCACGTCACCGGGGTCGTCCTCGACGAGCAGGACCTCGATCGGGCTCTTGCCGTCCGCGGGCGCGGTCATCCCACCGTCTCCTTCATGCCACCGTTTGTACCGTGTCGGTCCGCCTCCGCGGGCGGCTCTTCGCGTGCCTCGCCGTCCGGCTGCCGCTCGACGCCCGCCGGGTCGTCGTCGGCACCCTCGGCGGCCGGCGCCTCGGCCGGCTCCGCGGCGTCCTCCGCGTCCGGCGCGGCCTCCGCCGCCCGGGCGGCCTCGATGTCGGCCTCCAGCGCGGGCAGCGTGAACCGGATGGTCGTGCCCTCGTCGGCGTCGGTGTCCACCCAGACCCGGCCGCCGTGATACTCCACGATCTTCTTCACGATGGCCAGTCCGATGCCGGTGCCCGGGTACGCGTCCTTCGAGTGGAGCCGCTGGAAGATCACGAAGATCTTGTCGGCGAACTCCGGTTCGATCCCGATGCCGTTGTCCCGGCAACTGATCTCCCACTCGCCGTCCACCAGCCGGGCCGACACGTGCACCTTCGGCGGCACGTCGGGCCGGCGGAACTTCACCGAGTTGCTGACCAGGTTGACCAGCAGGTTGGTCAGCAGCGGCTCCTCGCCGCGGATGGTCGGCATCTCGCCCCAGGTCAGCTCCGCGTCGGCGTACTGCAACGCCGCCTCGGTCTGCCCCGCCACGTCGCCCATCACCTTGTTCAGGTCGACCTCGGTGAAACCGGTGGTCAACCGGCCGATCCGGGAGAACGCCAGCAGGTCGTTGATCAGCCGCTGCATGCGCTGCGCGCCGTCCACCGCGAACGCGATGTACTGGTCGGCCCGCTCGTCGAGCTGGCCGGCGTAGCGCCGCTGGAGGAGCTGGCAGAAGCTGGCCACCTTACGCAGCGGCTCCTGGAGGTCGTGCGAGGCGACGTACGCGAACTGCTCCAGGTCACGGTTGGACCGGGTCAGCTCCTCCGCCTGCTTCTGCAACTGGCTGTTCACCCACTCGATGCGCTCCCGCGCCTCGCGTACCTCGTCCAGCTCGCGGGCGATCTTCATGCGCATCTGGTCGATGTCCTCGGCCAGCCGGCGGAACTCCGGCGGCCCGGAGCCCTCGATGTGGTGCCGGTAGTCGCCGTCGGCCACCTCGCGTACCTGGCTGACGAGGGCGGCCAGCGGGCGGATCAGGATCCGGTCCAGCGAGAGCAGCATGACCACGCCGGCCGTCGTCACCACCAACGCGGCGATGATCAGCAGCACGACAAGCGCGTTGCTCGTCGAGTTGACCCGGTCGGCCGTCTCCTCCCGGACGGTGAGGATCTCGTCCTGGAGGGTGTTCACCGCGGACCGGATGCCGTCGAACTGCTGGCGGGTCTGGTCCGTGATCAGCGCCTGGCCGGCCTCCGGGCCGTCCCGCTCGACCGTGGTGATCACCGGCTCGGCCACCTGGGCCCGCCACTGGGCGGTCTCCCGCTCCACCACCTCCAGCGACCGGCGTACTTCCGGATAGTCGGCGGACAGATCCCGGATCGACGCGGCCAGGCTCTGCTCCCGCTGCACGCCCTGCTGGTAGGGCTCCAGGTCGGTGCGGTCACCGTTCACCGCGTACCCGCGCACCGAGGTCTCCTGGTCGAGCAGCACGCTCATCAGCTCCTGCGCCTCGACGCGCAGCGGGCCGGTCTTGAGCAGCACCGCGTCGATGTTCTCGCGGTTCTTCGCGGCGACCGCCGCCTCCGCGGCGGCAAGCCCGAGCAGCAGCACCACCACCACGCCGAGGAGCGCGACCACCCGCCGCCGCAGGGTCCACCCCTGCTGGTACGCCTTCACAGGTTCCTCCCCGTTCACCGCATCATCTTCACTCGCGCCAGCGGGGCCGGCTCAGCGCTCACCGGCCGCTGCCCCGCGTGACCAGCAGCATCGCCACGTCGTCGGCGAGCGGGCCGCCGTTTATCTGCTCGGCCCGCCCGACCAGCCAGGCGGGCAGCTCGGCCAGCGGCACCGCCCGGTTCGCCGGGTCGGCGAGCAGCCCGGTCAGACCCGGCACGTCGAGGCGTTCGTCCCCGCCGTCCACCCGGCCCTCGATCAGGCCGTCCGTATACATCAGCAGGGACCAGTCGTCGGTGTCGAACTCCAGGTCGAAGGCGATCGGGCGGCGCGGGCGTACGCCCAGCAGCAACCCGCCCTTGGCCGGCACCGGCGCGACCTTGCCGCCGCTGAGCAGCAGCGGCGGCGGGTGACCGGCGAGGCGTACGGTGGCCCGCGCCGACGCCAGGTCGAGCCGGGTGGTGGCCACCGTCGCGAAGATCTCCTGGAGGCGGCGCTCACTCATCAGCACCTGCTCCAGCGCGGGCAGCACCTCGTCGTCGGGCACCCCGGCCAGCACCAGGGCCCGCCAGGCCACGCGCAGTTCGACGCCGAGCGCGGCCTCGTCCACGCCGTGCCCGCACACGTCGCCGACGATCAGGTCGATGCGGTCCGGCTGGGTCTGCACCACGTCGTAGAAGTCGCCGCCGATCAGCGCGGCGTGCCGGCCGGGCCGGTAGAACGTGTGCACCGACACCTCGTCGGTGGTCATCAGCGGCTGCGGCAGCAGGCCCCGCTCCAGGCGGGCGGACTCGGCCTGGCGCAGCTCCACCTCGCGCAGCCGTCGGGCGTTCTCGTCGGCCCGCTTGCGCTCCACCGCGTACCGCAGGGCCCGGGTCAGCAGGACACCGTCGACCTGGCCCTTGACCAGGTAGTCCTGCGCGCCCTCGGCGACCGCGACGATGCCCAGGTGCTCGTCGGACCGGCCGGTCAGCACGCAGACCGCGGCGCCGCTCGCCATCTCCAGCACCCGGCGCAACCCGTCCAGGCCCTGCGCGTCCGGCAGACCCAGGTCGAGCAGGACGCAGTCCACGCCCATCACGCGTTGCCGTGCCTCGCTGAGACTCGTCGCGACCAGCAGGTCGATCATCGAGTTGGTCTCGGCGAGCAGCTCGCCGACCAGGAAGGCGTCGCCTTCGTCGTCCTCGACCAGCAGCACCCGCAGCCGCTCGCCCGGCGGCACGCCGCCGTGCAGCCCCGCCCCGGCCGACGGCACGTAGGCGGCACCCGACGCGCCGGCTCCCCGGAGCGGTCGGGTCACCGCCGCGAGTCGCGGGAGTTCGCTGGTGATGTCGGGCTCCTTCCGAATGCCCTGCTGATCCTGACTCAGACAACAGTCGCACACAACGCGACCGGCACCGGCGCGGCGGAGCGTGTGACCGGTCCACTCCCACAGCGGCACGGTCGACCCACGATGTTACGCGGCAACAGTTGTCGCACCGGCAGCGCACCGACCGAGGACTGCCGCCGCAGCCCTCGGGGGTGCAGGATGATCCCCACCCCCGTAGATCCACCCCGAGGAGTCCCCGTGGGCGCACCCCCCACCCGCCCCGCCGACCGCGCGTTCACCAGGCCCCGCCGCCGGCCGATCGCCGCCGTGGCCGCCCTTTTCGCACTGCTCGCCGTCGGGGCGGGCGTTCTGGTCGGCCTCTCCACCCCGGCACCGCGTCCGGCGGACGCGCCCGCGAACGAGTTCAGCGCGGCCCGGGCGTACCGGAACGTCGAGGTGATCGCCGCCGAGCCGCACGCGGCGGGCAGCGCCGCCAACGACCGGGTACGCGAACACCTGGTGGCGACGCTGCGCGGGCTGGGTCTGGAGACCGAGGTGCAGGACGCGGTGGCACCCGAGGCCGGGCAGCTGTCCGGCGCGGCGGGCGGGGCGACGCTGGCCCGGGTCCGCAATGTGGTGGCCCGGCTGGCCGGCACCGATCCGACCGGGAAGGTCTTCCTGGTCGCGCACTACGACTCGGTGCAGACCGGGCCGGGCGGCAACGACGACGCCGCCGGCACCGCCGCGATCCTGGAGGTGGCCCGGGCGCTGACCACCGGCCCGCGCCCCCGCAACGACATCGTCTTCGTGCTCACCGACGCGGAGGAGGCGTGCCTGTGCGGGGCCGCCGGATTCGCCGCCTACCACCCGCTCGCCCGCGACGGCGGGGTGGTGCTCAACCTGGAGGCGCGCGGCTCCACCGGCCCGGTGATCATGTTCGAGACGTCCCGGAACAACGCGAAGCTGGTGGAGGTCTTCGGCAAGGCCGCGCCGCACCCGGTGGGCACGTCGTTCGCGGTGGAGATCTACCGGGCGCTGCCGAACGACACCGACTTCACCGCGTTCCTGGACCGCAGGTTCGTCGGCCTGAACTCCGCGTACATCGACGGCGGGGCGATCTATCACACCCCGCTCGACGTGCCCGCCCGGGTGGACCGGGGCAGCCTCCAGATGCACGGCGACAACGCGCTCGGCCTGGCCCGCGAGTTCGGCCGTACCGACCTGGGCGACCTGCGCGCCGGCCACGACGACACCTACTTCCCGGTGCTCGGCGGGCTGGTCCGCTACTCCGGCTGGCTGACAGTGCCGCTCGCCGTGGTCGCGCTGCTCGCCGTCGGCGCGCTCGGCTGGTTCCTGCGCCGCCGGGGCCGGGCCACCGCCGGCACGCTCGCTGCCGGCTTCGGCCTGGCCCTGGTGCCGGTTGTCGTGGCACCGCTCGGCGCGTGGCTGCTCTGGGCCGCGATCACCACGATCCGCCCCGGGTACGCCGAACTGCTCGACCCGTACCGCCCGGTGGCGTACCGGCTCGCCGTGGTGGCGCTCTCCGCCGCGGTGCTGTTCTGCTGGTACGCGCTGCTGCGCCGCCGGGTCGGCCCGGCCGCGCTGGCGTTCGGCGGGCTGGCCTGGCTGGCAGTCTTCGGTGTGCTGCTCGCCGTGGCGGTGCCCGGCGGGGCGTACCTGACGACAGTGCCGGCGCTGGCCGGCGCGCTCGCCGGGTTCGCGGCGCTCGCCACCCGGCGTGACGGCCCGTGGCCGGTGGTGGCGGTGACGCTCGCCGCCGCGGTGGCGGTGGTGGTCCTGCTGCCGCCGGTGGTGCTGCTGTTCCCGGCGCTCGGCATGGGCATGGGCGCGGTAGCCGCGCTCGTCGCGGTGCTGCTCGGCCTCGCCGTACTCCCGGTGGTGGACCTGCTGCACCCCCGGGCCGGCGGCCAGCGCGGCCTGCTCGCGCTGCGCGCACGCCGGCTGGGCGCGCTGCCCGCCGGGGCCGCCGCGCTGGCGGCGGTGGTGCTCGCCGGGGTCGGCCTGGCGGTGGACCGCTTCGACGCCGCGCACCCCGTGCCGACCCACCTGATGTACGCGCTGGACGCGGGTACCGGGAAGGCGGCGTGGCTCAGCCGGGAGGAGAAGCCGCAGCCCTGGACCGACGGCTATGTCGACCGCACGATCTCGGTCGCCGACGACTTCCCGGGCCTGGGCAACGGCGAGATGCGCGCCGGACCGGCCGACGCCGCGCCCCTGCCCGCCCCGAAGCTGGACCTGCTCGACGACAGCAGTTCTGGTGACCAGCGCGTGCTGCGCGTGCGGGTGACGCCGCAGCGGCAGGTACGCCTGCTCACGCTGCACGTCGACACCACCACCGCCACCGTGCGGTCCGCCTCGGTGGCCGGGCGGGACGTGCCGGTCGAGCCGGGCGGCGGGAAGTGGGGGTTCGGCATCGTGTTCCACGCCCCGCCGCCGGAGGGTGTCGAGGTGACGCTGACGCTCGTGCCCGGCACCGGGGCCGTGTCGGTACGCGCCATGGACGCCAGCGACGGGCTGTCAGCGGTGCCCGGTTTCCGGCCCCGGCCGGCGCGCGTGGGCGTGGTCGGCTCGCACAGTTCGGAGATGCTGGCGGTGGCGCGCACGTACCCGCTCTGACCCGCCCCGGACGGCTGACCGCCCACGCGCGGGCGGTCAGCCGTCCGGGTGGTCAGCCGTCCGGGTGAGAACGGCCCGACACCGTCGGCGGCAGCCGCCGCTGCCGGACATTGGGACGTGTGAAGACGCTCGCCATCATCCTCGGGGGTGGGATCGGCGCCACCCTGCGGTACGTGCTGTGGCAGAGCTTCGCCGAGCCCACGCCGCCGCACTTCCCCTGGGTCACCTTCGGGATCAACATGGTCGGGGCGTTCGCCCTCGCCGCCGTGACGACACTCGTCGCCGCGCACCTGCTCAAGGGCCGTGGGGCAAGCCGTTCCTGTCCACCGGGCTGATCGGTGGCTTCACCACCTGGTCGCACTTCATCGTCGAGTCCGACCAGTTGATCGGCACCGGGCGTACCGGGCCGGCCATCATCTACCTGGTCGCGAGCATCATCGGCGGTGTCGCCGCCGCCGCGCTCGGCGCCCGCCTCGCCGAACTCGCGACGGGCCGTCACCCGGCCGGGCGTGCGTGATGTGGGTAGGTATCGGGGTGTTCCTGGCCGGCGGGCTCGGCGCGCTGGCCCGTGCCGGGGTCGACGCGGTGGTCAAGCCCTGGTGGGCGGCACGGGTCTCCGGGTCCGGCAAGGCGTTCCCGGCCAGCACCTTCCTCATCAACGTCTCGGGCGCGTTCGCGCTCGGCGTCGTCACCGGCTTCGCCGCGAAGCACGTCGGCGCCGGAGCGCGGGACTTCGCCACGATCGTCGGGACCGGCTTCATCGCGGCGTACACCACGTTCTCCACCGAGGAGTGGCACACGCTGGGGCTGCTGCGCAAGAGCGCCGCCGTCGAGGCGTTCAACGTGCTCGGGAGCCTGGGGGCGAGCCTGGTGCTGGCCGCGCTCGGCCTCTGGCTCGGCGAGCAGATCTGAACCATGTCGAGCACCAGCTGGTGCTCCTGGTCAAGGCTCGCCGGGTTGCCGTGGATGAGCTCCGATGGTGGTGGCCGGCGTGATGATCGCGTCGCCAGGTACCCACAAGAGGCAGCTAGGCTGCCGGTGTGCCGACCGATGTGGAGCGAGTCCGGCAGGCGCTGGCGATGTGGGAGGCTTTTCCTGTTCACCGCGAGCCGCGCCCGATCGTGCTGACAGCGATGGGCGTCAGGGCGCTCGACCGGCTGATGGCGGACACCCGGTGGCGGGCGTTGTTCGACACCCCCGGCGTTCCGGAGTCCGAGTTGCCGCCGGAGATCGCGCCGGCAGCCGTCGACTACTGCCGTGACGTGCAGAGCGGGGCACAGAGACCGTTGGCGAACATCATCCGGGCGACCGGGCCGTTCGCCACCGACCGAGGCGTCCGCGAACTCCCGGCGTGGATGATGTACCCCGACGACCGGCGATGGCCGTTCATCGCTCTGGAGCCCGACTTCGAGCGTCGGATGACGTGGCGGCCACCCGGCGTACGGGCCACTCATCACGAGGAGGCCGTGCTCGCGACCGATGGGCGCACTCTGACGTTCCGGTTCATCGGAACGCCCACGCAATATGCCGACTACCCCGACGCCTTGGTGTACGAAACGGACACGGCGGTGCTCGTCGAGCCGGTGGAGATCGCCCGCGACGGGAACGGCATTCGACTGGCCTACGCCGAAGAGCGCGAGGTGGTGGTGCGCCTGGCCGCTCCGCTCGACAACCGGGTCCTGGTCGGCATCGGGCACGGTCCCGGAACAACCACCTTCGGCTCCCCCATAACGGTGCTCACGCCGGCCTGACCGAGGTGAGCGGGTCTGAAACCGTCGTCCGTGCTGCCTAGCGCGACGGCTGGTTCAACCCGGACGAGCCGCCCACGCCCGGAACGTTGGCCGACGTGGCGTGGGTGGGGTCAGCGCCGGCCCAGGATTTCGGCGACCCGCAGGAACCCGTCCGTACCGTGGCCCAGTCCGACGACGCGGCGTGCCATGCCCTCGGCCGCGCGCATCACCCCGGCGTCGATGCCGTGCGCCTCGGACGTGTGCACGATGTGGGCCATCGACGACACGGCGGAGGTGATCGGATTGCCATCGCCGGGGAAGTCGCCCGCGTCCATCTCCGCCGCGCCCTCCTCGAAGATGGGCGGCAGGATCGCCGCGATGCCGGCGGCGAACGGCGTCAACTCCCGGGCCGTCACGCCCTCCGCCTTCGCCACGGCCAGCGCGTGCGCGTAGCCCGCCATCGCGGTCCAGAAGATGTCGAGCAGCACGATGTCGTACGCCGCCGCGCGCCCGATCTCCTCGCCGAGGTGGGTGTGGCTGCCGCCGAGCGCGTCGAGCACCTGCTGATGCTCCTGATAGACGCTCGCCGGACCGCTGTAGATGAGCACCGCGTCCTCGGTGCCGATGGTGGTGGTCGGCGTCATGATCGCACCGTCGAGGTAGCGGATGCCGTGTCCGGCCGCCCAGTCGGCGGTGTCCCGGGCCCGGCCCGGGGTGTCTGCCGTCAGGCTGACGACGGTGCGCCCGTGGAGCGCGGCGGCCACCGCATCGCGGCGAAGGATCGCGTCCGACGCGTCGTAGTTCACCACGCAGACCACCGTCAGCCTGCTCGCGGCTACGGCTTCTTCGGCGGTCCGGGCGCTTGCCGCGCCCCGCTCGACCAGCTCGCGGTCCCTGCCGGGTGTGCGGTTCCAGACCGTGGTGGAGATTCCGGCGTCCAGGAAGGCGCCGGCCAGCGCGCGACCCATCGGGCCCAGGCCGAGCACCGTGACAGACTTGTCGGGATTGATGTTCACGCAGACTCCTCTTGCTGAATGGGACGCAGATGACGCGCAGCCGGGCCCAGGATCTGAACGTCTGTGGAGTGACCGCCGCGATCGCCGTGATCGACGGCAAGTGGAAGACAGCCCTGCTCTGGCTGCTGGAATCCGGCCCGCGCCGCCCCGGTGAGCTGCGCCGGGAGCTTCGCGGCCTCACCGAGAAGGTGCTGACTCAGGCGTTACGCGAGATGGAGAGCGACGGGCTGGTGCACCGGGAGGCGTACGAGGTGCTGCCGTTGAAGACCGAGTACTCGCTGACCCCGTTCGGCCGCGAACTCGCCGAGGCGCTGACCCCCCTCTCCGACTGGGGGCACCGCCGGCTGGACAAACTCACCGAAGCGCGCACCGCCTCCTGACCCGCCCTCTTCCGCCTCCGCCCACAACCAGGTTCGTCGCGGCCGCGCCCGGCGACAAGTACCCACAAAAAAGTGGCTACGCCTGGTGATCGACGGCGAGCCCACGTCCGGGAGACTCGGGGCATGGAGTTCTTCTGCTACCACCGCGATCGGCTCGGCTCGGCAGCTCTGCGTCGGGAACTGGTCGAGGAACACTGGTCCTACATGGACCGGTTCGCGGAGCAGATGATCGCGCGCGGCCCGACCCTCGCCGACGACGGCTCGCCGACCGGCAGCGTGCACATCCTGAGCCTGCCCGACCCCGCCGCCGCCCGGGCGTTCGCCTTCGACGAGCCCAACTACCAGGCCGGCGCGTACCGGGACGTGATGCTGCGCCGGTGGCGCAACATGCTGGGCCGCACCATGTGGGATTTTCCCGGCGGCCGCTCGGGCGGCAACCGGTACCTGGTGCTCGGCCTCGGTCCAGCGCAGAGCACAGGCCCGGTGCTTCCGCAGCGACAGGACGGGCTGATCGCGTACGGACCGCTGCTGTCCGACGACGGCGTGACGTGGCTCGGCACGGCGGCGCTGGTGCGGGCGACCGGGCCGGACGAGGCGCGCTCGGTGCTGGCCGCCGACCGGTACGCCGAGGTCGAGGTGCGCCAATGGGTGTTCGGCGGCCGCCCGGACCCGGATGCCGCCGCCTCGGCGTAGCGGAACGGGTGCACCCCGGTTGTAGGGTCGCGGGGGTGTTCGACGCGATCTCTGCCGCCGTGGTGCGGCACCGACGTCCCCTCCTGGTCGCGGGCCTGCTGGTAGCGGCCGGGAACGCCGCCGCCATGGGCTACGCGCCGGACGTGGCGCGGGCGTCGGCCCTCCCGCTTCTCCTCCTCGCGCTGACCCTCGTGATCCTGGCAGTCATCGGCATGGGGACACGGCCCGCCGCTCTGGTGGTGCTGCCGCGAAACGCGGCCTTCGCCTCGCCGGTCCCGGCGTGGCGGGTTCTCCTCGCCCTGGGACTCCTCGGTCAGTCCTCCGCAACCGTCGGCTCATACCTGCGTTCCGCGGACGCGGGCACCGCGACCACGTCCGAGCTCGTCATCGACCTGCCCTGGCTCGCGCTGGTCACGCTGGTGGTAGCCACGGCGTGGCGCGGGCACAGCGTGCGGCTCAGCCCGGACGGCATTCGCACGATGGGACTCCTCGGGTCGCGCACGATCCCGTGGGAGGCCCTGCCGCGCGTCGAGGCGCCGAGCAACGACATGCGGTCCATGATGCGGCTGCCGCTGACGTTCGCAGACCCCGCGCTGGTGCGGCGTCGTGGCCTGGTGGGTCGCCCGGCGATACCCGCCGACGGCGTCCAGCCGCGCTTCCTCGCCTCCGTCGTCGACCACTACGTCGCCCACCCGGGCGGTCGGACCGCCATCGGCAGCCGGACGAATACGGTCGGCTGGTCGCCCACCTGCACGGTACGGCCGGCTGACCTGGCTTGCAGAGGCTCTACTTCCAGCGGAAGTGCACGAACAGGCGGCCGAAGTTCTTCGAGTCCTTCTCGACCCGGTGGTAGAGCTGCTTCACGTCCTTCTGGTCGAGGAAGCGCAGCACCTTCTTCTTCAGCGCGCCCGACCCCTTGCCCGGGATGATCTCCACGAGCGTGGCCTTCTTCGCCACCGCCTCGTCCATGATCCCGCGCAGCGCACGATCGATGTCGTGGCCCTTGTTGTAGATGTCGTGGAGGTCGAGCTTGAGCTTCACGGTCCCATCCTAGGTACGCGGAAGGGCAGCCCGCCTGGGCTGCCCTTCCTCGCGGTCCGTCAACGACCGGCATGGCCCGTCAACGACCGACCTTGCCCTCCACCCGGCGCAGAGCGGTGGCGTAGTCGGTGTTCGTCGAGTACATCGCGGCCGCGATGCGCAGGTGCCGCAGCGCGTCCACCGGCCGGTTCATCCGCTCCAGCGTGCGGCCGAGCACGTGGTGCGCGTAGTGGTCGCTCGGGTCGCGGTCGACCAGCTCGCGCAGCTGCTCCTCGGCCCGGTTCAGCTGGGCCGACTGGAAGTACGCGCGGGCCAGCAGCTGCCGGACCGAGGAGTTGTCCGGCTCCGCCTCGATGATCGGTTCGAGCAGCCGGGCCGCCCCGGTCGGGTCACCCGCTTCGAAGAACATGGTCGCCCGCCGGTAATCCGCCAGAAGATCCACTCGACCCACCTCCTCGTATCGCGCCAGCCCTTGGTCCGACGCTGGCACAACACCGGCGGAACCGCGAGTGTTCCTGCGGGGTGAAAGATCAGGTGGTCGGGTCGTACCGGCCGCCGATCAGGTCCCAGGCCCGGACACCGCCCACGATTCCGGCAGTGTTCGGGACGATCACCACATCGTCCCCCATCCGGGCCACCTGCTCGGGCCGGATCAACCGGGAGTTGCCGCCGCCGAGGTACAGCCGGTCCCAGCGGAACACCGGCCGCAGGCCGTCCACCACCTGCCGGATCCGCCGCGACCAGAACGCGTCGCCCAGGCGCCGCCGTTCCGGCTCCCCCACGTACGTGTCGTAGGTGGTGTTCCACCGCACCGGCGCGTGCGACAACTCCAGGTGCGGCGCCAGCACCCCGCCGTCGAACAGCGCGCTGCCCAGCCCGGTGCCGAGCGTCAGCACCAGCTCGCAACCGGTCCCGGCGACCACACCCGCGCCGTGCACCTCGGCGTCGTTGAGCACCAGCGCCGGCACCCCGAACGCCTCGGCCAGCGCGGTGCGCGCGTCGTACCCGGACCACTCGGCCACCAGGTCCGGGTCGACGCGGCTGCGCGGCCCGGAGCGGGTCACGTAGTGCGGCGTCGCCACCACGACGCCGTGCCGGATCATGCCGGGCATGCCGACGGTGAGCCGGTCCGCCGTGGGCAGCCGGGCGCCGAGATCCAGCAGCGTCTTGACGAACAGGCCGGGCGGCAGGGGGTACGGCGTGGGCACGCGAAGCGGCCGGGAGCGCATGGTCCCGGCGGCATCCAGCACGGAGGCCTTGATCCCGCCGCCACCACAGTCGATCGCCAGTGTGGTCACCACGGCTGTGAGTCTCCCTCAGATCGGTGCCGCCGCGGGCGCGGGTCACCGTAATCCGGATGCGCCCGCCGGTAGGCTCGGTTCCCTGATGAGCGCCACGTTGATCGCCAAGGACCTCACCGCCGGCCACGGTGACCGCATCCTCTTCGAAGACCTCGACCTGGTCGTCGCGCCGGGCGACGTGATCGGCCTGGTCGGTGTGAACGGCGCCGGCAAGTCCACGCTGCTGCGTACCCTCGCGGGTCTTGCCCCTCGCGAGCAGGGCTCGGTGGCGCTGAGCCCGCCCACGGCGACGGTCGGCTACCTGCCGCAGGAGCCGGAGCGCCGGCCCGGCGAGACGGTCCGCGACTTCCTGGCCCGGCGGACCGGGGTGAGTGCCGCGCAGGCCGCGCTGGACGCCGCGACCGAGGCGCTCACCGCCGGGGCGGCGGGCGCCGACGACACGTACGCGAACGCCTTGGAACGCTGGCTCGACCTCGGCGGCGCGGATCTGGACGAGCGGGCCGCGCAGGTCGCCGCCGAGCTGGGTCTCGACGTCGACCTGGACCATCCGATGACCGGCCTGTCCGGCGGGCAGGCGGCCCGCGCCGGGCTCGCGTCGCTGCTGCTCAGCCGGTACGACGTCTTCCTGCTCGACGAGCCCACGAACGACCTCGACCTGGCCGGGCTGGACCGGCTGGAACGCTTCGTCACCGGCCTGCGCGCCGGGACCGTGCTGGTCAGCCACGACCGGGAGTTCCTCACCCGCACCGTCAACCGGATCGTCGAGCTGGACCTGCACCAGCGGCAGGTCAAGCACTACGGCGGTGGCTACGCGGCCTACCTGGAGGAGCGGGAGGTGGCGCGCCGGCACGCCCGCGAGGAGTTCGAGGAGTACGCCGACACGAAGGCCGGCCTGGAGGCGCGCGCCCGCACCCAGCGGGCGTGGATGGAGAAGGGCGTCAAGAACGCCCGGCGCAAGGCCACCGACAACGACAAGGTCGGCCGCAAGTTCCGCGCCGAGTCGACCGAGAAGCAGGCCGCCAAGGCCAAGCAGACCGCCCGGCTGATCGAGCGGCTGGATGTGGTCGAGGAGCCGCGCAAGGAGTGGGAGCTGCGGATGGAGATCGCCGCCGCGCCCCGCGCCGGCGCCGTCGTGGCCTCGCTCCGGCAAGCGGTGGTACGCCGTGGCGGCTTCACGCTCGGACCGGTGGACCTGCAGATCGACTGGGCCGACCGGGTCGCGATCACCGGGGCGAACGGCTCCGGCAAGAGCACCCTGCTCGCCGCGCTGCTCGGCCGGCTGCCACTGGACGAGGGACACGCCGCGCTCGGCCCGGGTGTGGTGGTCGGCGAGGTCGACCAGGCCCGGGGACTGTTCCTCGGCGACCAGCCGCTGCTCGACGCGTTCGGTGCCGCCGTACCCGATCTGGCCCCGGCGGACGTGCGGACGCTGCTGGCCAAGTTCGGGCTGCGCGCCGACCACGTGCTGCGACCGGCGGCGACGCTGTCCCCCGGCGAGCGGACCCGGGCCGCGCTGGCTCTGCTCCAGGGCCGCGGGGTCAACCTGCTGGTGCTCGACGAGCCGACCAACCACCTCGACCTGACCGCTATCGAGCAACTGGAGTCGGCGCTGGCGAGCTACCCGGGCACGCTGCTGCTGGTGACCCACGACCGGCGGATGCTCGACGCGGTGAGCGTGAACCGGCGGCTACGCGTGGCGGACGGACGGATCGCCGAGCACTGATCCGTGCCGACCGGCGCGCGCCGGTCCACAATGAGCGCATGCTCAAGTGGGAGTACGCGCTGCTGGTCCGCCGTCGTCAACCCGCCACGACCGACCTCGGGTTCGAAGTCGTCTTCATCTGGTACGGCCCGGACGGCTCCATGATCGACGTGACGCCCTACGGCGACACCGCGCTGGCCCACCTGAACCGGGCCGGTGACCAGGGCTGGGAACTGGTCGCGATGAGCGAGGACCCGTCGCTTCCCGGCAACAACGAGCTGCACCGCTACCACCTCAAGCGCCCGAAGACTGCTCCCGCCCAGCCCCGCCAGCGCATGCGAGGCTCCCGCACGGTCCGCCGCACCCTCTCCCCCTAACCCCGCCCCGCCCGCGCGATCTTGCAGTTGCGGCCCTTCGCCTGCCCCTTTTTGCGAGCTTGGTCCGGGCCGAAACTCCATGATCGAGCGGGCAGCCGCGAGTCCTGGCGTCGGGGGCACCTGGGTCGTCGTCAGGTGCCGGACGTGGTGGCGGCGGGTGCGGGCTGCCGGTCGATGTCGGGTTCGAGGTAGATCGCCGTGGCGGTGGGCAGCGCCCGGCGGATCCGCGCCTCGGCGTCGTCGATGGTGGCGGCGACGTCGGATCCCCGGTCGGAGGTGCTGATCGCGATCTTCGCGGCGACCAGGAGTTCCTCCGGCCCCAGGTGCAGGGTGCGCAGGTGGATGACCCGGTCGACGCCCGGGGTGGAGACCAGCTCGGCGTGGATCGTGCTCACCTCCTCGGGCACGGCGGCCTCGCCGATGAGCAGGCTCTTGGTCTCGACGGCGAGGACGACGGCGATGACGACCAGCAGGACGCCGATGCACAGGGTGCCGATGCCGTCGAAGATCGCGTTCCCGGTGAGCACGCTCAAGCCCACGCCGGACAGGGCGAACAGCAGGCCGAGCAGGGCGCCGGCGTCCTCCAGCAGGATCACCGGCAGTTCCGGGGCGCGGGCGTGGCGGACGAAGGAGACCCAGGTCCGCTTGCCGCGTACCTTGTTCGCCTCCTTCACCGCGGTCCGCAGGGCGAAGCCCTCCAGGGCGAGCGCGATCAGCAGGACGGCGACGGCGACGAGCGGCGAGGACAGCTCGTGCGGGTCGCTGATCTTGTGGTAGCCCTCGTAGAGGGCGTACAGACCGCCGAGGGTGAACAGGATGATCGCAACGATGAACGAGTAGACGTAGCGCTCACGGGCATACCCGAAGGGGTGCAGCGCGGTCGGGGCGCGGCGGGCGCGCTTCCCGCCCACCAGCAGAAGGGCCTGGTTCGTGGAGTCCGCGACCGAGTGCACGCCCTCGGCGAGCATGGACGCGGACCCGGTGATGCCCGCGGCGACGAACTTGCTCACCGCGATGCCCAGGTTCGCGGCCAGCGCCGTCACCACTGCCTTGGTGCTGCCTTCCGCAGCCATCGGCTGTTCCCCCTCGTCGTACGTCACGGTTTTTGGGGGGTCAGTGTGCCAGCGGTCCGGCCGACCCGCCGACAGGGGTGCCGGTCGAGAAGTCGGCCCGACGAGCGGGCTGGAGCAGTCGACGACTGGCAGGCGGTGCCGAGGGCGGCGCCACCGACCACACCGGCGCACGTGAAGTCGAAGCCGAGCCGGCCGAAGGCCTCGAGGATGTGCTCCTGCACCGGTAGCGGGTGCACGTGCACCGGGTGCTGCCCGTACCGGTCGGTCACCGTTCCAACGAGGGCACGCCGCCCGGGCAGTGAGGCGCCTACGCTCCTACCGGCTCGTCGAGCGCTTCGTGCGTCTCCTCCGCGCGGGGCACCGCAGGAGACAACGCCAGGGCGACGAGCACGGCGAGGAACATGAGACCCGCGTTCACGAGGAAAGTAATGCGGTAGCCCTGGACGAGTGCGTCGAGCTGACCATTGTCGTGACTCACCCGAGAGGTCACACTGGACGCGATGTTCACCAGTACCGCGAGACCGACTGCGCCGCCGATCTGCCGGGACGTGTTGAGCAGCCCGGAGGCGGCACCGGCGTTCTCCGCGTCCACGCCGGTGGTGCCACTGATCGTGATGGCGAGCAGCATGACACTGACACCGAAGCCGCCGACCAGATTGGGCAGGAGGATGTGGGTCACGTAGGCGGAGTGGGTGGGCACGGTGGCGAGCCAGAGGATGCCCACGGTGGCGATGAGGCCACCGGCCACGAGGACCGGCCGGGAGCCGAACTTGGGGACGAGGTGGCGAGAGGTGAGACCGCCGATGACGAAGACGACGGTGACGGGCAACAACGCCATGCCGGTCCGTAGCGCGCTGTAGCCGAGAACCTGCTGGCAGTACAGCGAGAGGAAGTACATCAGCGCTGTCAGCGTCACGCCGACGAACAGCATGAGCAGGTTCGCGATCCGCAGGTTCCGCGGTCGGACCAGGGCGAGCGGGATGAGCGGTTGCGGCGCCTTGACCTCGGCCACCAGGAACGCGGCGATGAGGACGGCAGCCACGGCCAGCGGGATCACCACCTTCGGTGAGCCCCATCCGGCGGTCGACGCCTCGGAGAAACCATTGGTGAGAGCTCCGACGCCGACGGTGACGCACAGAGCGCCGATCAGATCGAGCCGGACGTGCGCGGCCCTGACCGTGGGCAGAAGGTAACGCTGCCCGGCGACCAGGAGCACGATGCCGGGCAGGATGTTGACGAACAGCACCCAGCGCCAGCTCAGCTCGGCGGTGAGCACCCCACCGAGGACGACGCCGACCAGGCCGGCGACGCCTCCCATCATGCTCCACAGCGCCAGGGCACGCGCGCGCAGAGGGCCCTCGGGATGACTCGCGGTGATGAGGCTCAAGCTGGTCGGGGTCAGCGCGGCGGCGCCGGCACCCTGGACGATCCGGGCCGCGATCAGCACCGTCGCGTTTGTCGCCAGGCCGCCCACGAGACTCGCGGCGGTGAAGACGACCACCCCGAAGAGGAAGACCCGCTTGTGCCCGAAGAGGTCACCGGCCCTGGCCGCCAGGAGCAGCAGGCCACCGAGGGTGACCAGGTAGCCGCTGACGACCCACTGCTGTTGGCCGTCCGACAGCCCCAAACCGATCTTCATGTTCGGCAGGGCCATGGTTACGATGGTGGAATCGAGAACTGCCATGAAGAGGGCGAGGCAGGCGACGGCCACGACGATGCCCAACCGCGGATTCGGTTGGGCAGCCGGGTGCGTCGACGCGACCCGCGTCTCAGACATGGAGTCTCCTCGATAGCCCGACTGTGAGTGAACGCTGTTCACGCTACCGTCCGACGGGGGCTCAATCAAGGGCGGACGCACATGCCGACGGCAGATCCCGGGGACGGATCCCGGCGGGCACACGTGGCACCGCCCGTCCGGGCACCCCGGTCGGCGGCCATGACCCGCAGGTCACCGCCGGTGACTCGTCGCCCGAGGAGGAGAATCCATGCCACTGCGCAAGGCGGACGTCGTCGACGAGGCACTACGCCTGCTCGACGCCGAGGGTCTGGACCAGCTCACGATGCGCAGGCTGGGCGCGGCACTCAACGTGCAGGGCGGAGCCCTCTACCGGCACTTCCCCAACAAGGAAGCCATGCTCGACGCCATGGCCGACCGGATCATCGAGGGTGTCGGCGCGCCACTGCCCGACGTCCCCTGGACCGAGCAGATACGGATCCTGGGCAACCGGCTGCGTAAGGCCCTGATCAGCCGCCGCGACGGCGCCCGGGTGGTGGCCGGCACATTCGCGCCCGGCGTGAACACCGTTGTCGGCTCGGACCTGGCCGTTCAGGTGCTGTGCCGGGCCGGACTCCCGCCCACCGAGGCCGGATCCGCCACCTTCGCCCTCTTCTACTACGTTCTCGGCCACACCATCGAGGAGCAGGCGCAGCTGCGGCAGCAGCCGAACGACGGCTGGCGGTCCCGCACCGAACGGCTCGGCGTCGAGGTGTCGCCGCAGTACGCGGCGGCTCTCACGGCGCTGACCGCGGCGGCCCCGGCGGAACGCTTCGAATTCGGGCTGACCGTCTTCATCGCGGGGCTCTGCCGACTGCCCTCGGTCCGGCCGCAGCAGGAACAACCCGCGCCGTCGCTTGCCGCGGAGACCGACCCGGGCCGGGCCGGCGTCGCCTGAGCCGCGTTCGCCCTGCTGACGGGCCCGTGCCGGCGTGACCGGATCCGGTCACGCCGGCGGTCGCGATCCATGATCCGGGTCCGGCGGGTGACCGCGTCGACGACCACCCGAAAAGGTTGTGCGGCGATCCACCGCCGCCCTTCATCCGACAGATCTGCGACACGAAATGGTTGACGAGCGGTAGGCCCGGGCCCGGGCGAGCCCGCCGTCCGAGGCGTGCCCGATGAGCCATAACCCCAGCTCACAGCGCTGCCCAGCACTCAGTGCAGCCCTCAAACGTACAATCGGTGACATAGCATTACCAAGCACTATTAGCTACAGTTTACATATTCATTCTGGAACGGCCTTGACCCCCCTGACCTATGTGGTTATCTTCTGCTCGTAGCCAGCCATGGAAGTCCTATTTGATCTATTTCCATTGACGGAAGTCGAAGCTACGGTCAGTCGAACGGGGGAAATATGCAGGTCGGTGAGGACGGGTCGAGCAATTTCGGGCGGCGTACGCCGTACCGGATGAGGGGCGCGCGCGGGAGCAGCCATTCCTTCGGCGCCCCGCCTCGACGCTGAGGACATTCTCGTCGCATCCGGCTCGGGCCCGCGGCACGCTTAGCCGCCCGACAGGAATCCCGTGGCGCAGCCACCGCGGGCTTCCCAGCGGCCGTTTCCGCGTGCGCCAGCCGCTGCGACGACACCATTCAGCCGACGCGGGACAGCTCCCGCCGACGGGAGACGCCGGGTGCGCCGGCAGGTATGCCGGCGCGCGCCTCAACCGGGTTGCCGCCAGATTTTCCCGAGCGGAACTTACCGACCGGGACCAATAGCGGAGATCCGGCCGGGCGATCAGGTGGCGACTACCCGGATCGCAATGTTTTTCTGGGCCATCGGCCTGCCGACAAGGGCAGCAATCAGAGTCGACACGAGCCGACCGGGCGGCGGCCGAGGTGTCAGCCTCCTCGATGAGGCGGAATCTCGGCGGAGGGTGGTCGTGATGCAGCGGTACAGAGAATTCGGTAGGCGGGATTGCCTCGCAGCCCGACGACAACGGCGCCTCGAACGCGAATGGCGTCTGCGCGCGGGTCGTCTGCCCATGGTGGGGTCGGGATCCGCCGGAAACCAGCCGAAACCGGGCTACGGCAATAGCCGCACCAAGACGGTTGTCGATTTGCTGTCGCAGTGGACTTTCCCGGCTGTTCACCACCGTCGCCCGGCCTACTGCAGGTCACCCTGACACGCCGCTCCGGATCCACACGCCTCCTCGCGCCGGTTGAGCCCGCCTTCGACCGCACCATCGGCGCGAATTTCGGCCAGACCGCCCTCACCCGCCTGGAGTCAACTGCGCAATTCGAAGGGGTAAGGAAATGAGAGTGTTGATATCCGACGACATACTCTTGTCTCGGAGTGCGCTCGCCGCACTGATCGAGAAACACGACATCGAGATCGCCGGGACCGTCGGCGGCGACGTCGACACTCTGGAGTTCGCCGAGGTGCATCGGCCGGACATCGTCATCATCTGCTTCGACGGTGCGGATCACGCGGTGATCGCCCTTGCCGAAAAGATCTCAGGTATTCCGGAGTGCCGGACCGTGGTCCTGGCCGAGAGCTTCACCAGGCCTATCGTCCGACGGGCTTTCTCCGGCGTGGTGGACGGAATGTTGCACCGGACCGTACCGCCCAGTCGATTCTTCGAGGCGCTACAGCGGGTGCACCGGGGCGAACGCGTGTTCGACGCCGATCTGACGGTCGCCGCCCTGGCGAACTCCGGTTGCCCGCTGACCTCACGCGAACTGTCGGTGCTGGAACGCCTCTCCTACGGGGACACGACCGGGGAGATCGCGGGGCGACTTCACCTGTCGGAAGGAACGGTGCGCAACTACCTCTGCGCCCTCGTGACGAAACTCGGCGCACGAAACCGCATCGACGCGCTGCGTATGGCAAGAGACGCACATTGGTTCTGAACGCCCATTTGGCCGATCACATCGAGCAGTGGAGTTCTGACGATGAACATGGAATCGGTGACGGCTGACGTCATCGGCGGTATCGCACTCGTTCTCGCGGCGTCGAGCCTGCTCGGCGCCCTCGCGCGCCGCCTCGGGCAGCCCACGGTGATCGGTCAGATAACGGCGGGAATCCTCCTCGGGCCGAGCCTGCTGGGCCAATTGCCGGGCGATCCGACGCATCAGATATTCACGAAGAGTTCCATACCCTTCATCTCCGTCATCGCCCAGGTCGCCGTCATGATCTTCATGTTCGGTGTCGGCTACGAGATCGACCTGAGGTCGGTGCGACGCAATCGCCGGCCGATCCTGCTGATCTCGGCCGGCGCGATCCTCCTCCCGGCCGCCCTCGGTTCGGGGATCGCCGTCGGGGTGCAGCACGTGAGTCTCTTCGCCGATCAGCACTCGGAGGGCCGGTCCTTCGTGCTGTTCTTCGGCATCGCCATGTCGATCACGGCCCTACCGGTACTGGCCGCGATCATGAGGGAGCGCGGAATCGCCGGCACACCCGTGGGCGACATCGCCACGGCGGCTGCCGGACTGATGGACGTGGGCGCATGGCTCATCCTCGCCGCCGCCGTCATCGGCACCGACGCGGCCACGGGCCGGCCCTGGATCACGACGTTCCTGCTCCTGGCGGGGTTCCTCGGGGTGATGATCCTCTTGGTCCGGCCGGCGCTGAAGTGGTGGGTCGAGCGCCCCGGCACTGTCGTCGCACGACACGTTCCGGTCGCGCTGGTACTCGCCGCCGCGGCGGCCTGGGCCACCGCCTCTCTCGGCCTGCACCCCATCTTCGGGGCCTTCGTCGCGGGGCTCTCCATGCCGAGACCGGGAGGTGCGCCGGACGCGGACGTGCTGAACGCGATGGAGCGGACCGGAGGTCTCCTGCTGCCCCTGTTCTTCGTGGTCACCGGACTGACCACCGACCTCGGCGCGCTGAACGGCCCCTACCTGCTCCTGCTCGCCGTGATCCTCGTCTGCGCGATCGGCGGAAAGGTCTTCGCCGGTTACGCCATGGCGCGACTCGGCGGTCTCGGCACCCGGGAGTCGGGCCTGATCGGGGCGCTGGTGAACACCAGGGGCCTGACCGAACTCGTCGCGCTCAACGTGGGACTGAGCGCGGGCATCATCGACGGACGCCTCTTCTCGGTCCTCGTCGTCATGGCGCTGGTCACGACCCTGATGACCGGACCCCTCATCACGGCGGTCAACCGCAGGCACGGCGAGACGCAGGCACCGGCACTCGCGTTCTCGGCAGCGGCATCCAGGCCGTCGGGCTGATCCCGCGACGGAAGCCGGCACGGAACTCCATTGTCTACTCATTCGCCCCAATCGGTGCACAGCGGAATGACGAGATGTGATGGACAAGCTTGTCGAACGGGATGACGAAGAGAAAACGCTGGCCCGCGCGTACAGCGAGTGCTGCACGGGCCAGAGTCGGGTGATCACCATCGCCGGCTCGCTCGCGAGCGGAAAGACGGCACTGCTGGACTCCTTCACCCGCGACACCGCCGACGCGGGCGCCACCGTCCTCGCCGTCACGGCGACGAGCCTGGAACGCGACCAGCCGCTGGGGGTCATCGACCAGCTTCTTCGGAGGTGCCGGCTCCTCGTCGGCGACGTGAGCCGTGACCTCCGCGCGTTGACCGAGAGCCGCGACGAGACGGGACCTCGCCACGATCTCTCCCTGCCGGTCCTCGACCTGCTGCACGCCGCCTTCGAGCGACTCGTCGACTCGTCGCCGCTGATCGTGTGCATCGACGACGCGCACCTGATGGACGTCGAGTCCCTGCGGTACCTGGTCGGGCTCATCCGCCGGATGGACAACACGCCGGCCTCGATCGTCCTGACCTACTGCCCGGACATGGGTCGCAGCGCCGTCCAACGCCTCATCCAGGCGGAGATCCTCAGGATGTCCCACCACATCCCGATCGACGTCCAGCCGCTGTCGGAGACGGGAGTCGGTACCGTCCTGGAGGGGTACTTCGATCTGGCGACGGCGCGACGGGCGGCGCCCGAGTGCGCACGGCTGAGCGGCGGTCGGCCGTTGCTGGTGCACGCCCTCGCCGAGGACTACGGCAACCGGATCTGGGAGCCGGACGAGCACCTGCGTCCCGCGCCCGGCCCGGCCTTCGCACGTGCCGTGCTCAGCTGCCTCTACCGGGCCGAACCGGTGGTGCTCGAGATCGCGCAGGCGACGGCCCTGCTCGGGGAGTTCCGGTCCGCCGCCGTCGTCGCGCGCCTCTGCGGGATCAATGCCGAGTACGTCGCCCGGGTGGCCGCCTCACCCGCCGTCGGCGGACTGCTGCGACCAGACCTGCTCGGCCTGCCGGGCGTGCGCGAGGCAGTGCTGCGCAGCATCCCGCGTCAGGCACGCCACGCCATGCAGTCGCACGCCGCCCGCCTGCTGCACCAGGAGGCCGCTCCCGCCCTGGTGACCGCAGGTCATCTCGTACGCAGTGACGAGGCGGCGCCCTGGGCGAAACACGTGCTCTGTGAAGCCGCGGATCAGGCGCTCGCCAGCGGAGACCACAAGGCCGCGATCAGCTTCCTGGAGCGGGCGCACCGGGAATCCGTGGGCCGGCGGGCGCGGATCGACACCGCGGCGAGGCTCACCGACCTCATGTGGCGGTACGACCCGGCGGCTGCCAGAAGATACCTGCCCGACCTGGTCACGGCGGCCGCGGAGGGTGAACTCTCCGTCCGGCAGGCCGTCTCCGTCACCCGAAGTCTGCTCTGGAACGGCCAGGTTGATCAGGCGGCGCGGGTGATGTCCAGCTTCGGCCCCGATTGCTCCGCGCAGCCCGAAGCCGGGTACGCCGACCGGCTGCGCCTCTGGCTCCCGCTCGCTTTTCCGGGCATCGCGACCGCACCGGAGGTCGAGGCGGTGCCCGTGGCGAGCGGCGGACTGGGCCCCGCCGACCATCGAGCCGCTGCCGCGCTCCGGGCCGTCCTGGACGGCACCGGCGACCAGGGGACGGTCGCGGCCGCGGAGTTCGTCCTCCGGGAGGCGCTGACCGGCGCGGCGAGCCCGCCGTCCTCACTCGCCGCGCTCCTGGTGCTCGTCTATGCCGGCAAGCTCGACAAGGCGTCGGTGTGGTGCGACGCCCTCCTCGCCTCCACCGGGCAGATGTACGGGCTCGTGTGGAACGCCCTGTTCGTCGCTACCCGGGCGGAGATCCACTATCGGCACGGCGACCTGCGCGGCGCCGAGCGGCAGGTCCTCAACGCCCTCGCCCTCATGCCGCGCGAGAGCTGGGGAGCGGCGATCGTCGTACCGCTCTCGCTTCTCATCCTCATCGCCACCGCGAGAGGGGATCTCGACGCGGCCGAACGGCATCTGGACTCCCCCGTCCCCGGTGCCGCCTTCTCGACCCTCGGCGGGGTGCTGTACCTCAACGCGCGCGGTCATCTGCACCTCGCGCACGGCCGTCACGACGCCGCCGTGCGCGACTTCCTCGCGGCCGGGCACCTGATGAAGCTCTGGAAGGCGGACTGCCCGGCCGTGGTGCCCTGGCGCGTCCACGCCGCTCGTGCGTACCTGCACAAGGGCCTCGTAGCGCAGGCGAGGGAACTGCTCACCGAACAGATGACGCTGCTTCCCCCGGGCGAGCTCCGCGTCAGCGGCCAGGTCTACCGCGCGCTCGCCGAGACGGTCCGGCCCGACGAGCGTCCGGCGCTGCTGCTGAGGGCGGCGAACAACCTGGACCGCTGCGGCGACTCGCTGAACCTTGCCTACACGATCGCCGACCTGCACCACGCCCACGAGTCACTGGGCGACGTCACCCACGCCCGCCGCGACGCCGAGCGGGCGAGGGCGCTGGCCGACCGGTGTGGTGCCGTGCTCCTTCCGGACCGGCAGGCGACGGCCGACGACGCGGGGACGGAGATCATCGGGGACGGCACCCATCCCGTCCACCAGCTCAGCTCCGCCGAGCTGCGGGTGGCGGAACTGGCCGCCCGCGGCTCCACCAACCACCAGATCGCGCGGAAGCTCTTCATCACGGTCAGCACCGTCGAACAGCATCTCACCCGCACGTACCGCAAACTCGGCATCCGCCGCCGTACCCAGCTCTCCTCGTTCCTGTCCGAACGCGTCTGACACTGTCGTACCGTCGGCCCGGTTGCTCGTGCTCAGTCCTGCCTGCCGTACAGACGGAGGGTGATCGGCGCGAACACGAGGGCGATCACGGCGGTCAGGACCAGGGACCAGGTGACCGCGCCGCCGGCATCGCCGGTGTCGTTCATCAGCGCCCGGGCCGCTGTCGCGACATGGCTGAGCGGATTGACGTCGACGAAGGCCTGGAGCCAGCCGGGCATCGTGGCCGGCTGCACGAAGATGTTGCTGGCGAAGGAGAGCGGGATCAGCACGGCGTTGGCGATGCTGATCACGACGGCCGGGTCCCGGAGGAGCAATGCCACAGCGGCCCACACGAGCGACAGCGAGAGCCCGAAGGCGACCACCAGAGCCACCGCGGCGATGACGCCGATCGCGCCGCCGTCGGGGCGGTAGCCCATGACCAGGCCGAGGACCAGCACGATGGCAGAGGCGAACAGATAGCGGAGGGCGTCGGAAAAGAGGCCCCCGAGCACGAAGGCCCCGCGCCAGATCGACAGGGCGCGGAACCGGTCGAAGGACCCGCTGCGCAGATCCTGGGCGAGGCGGGCGCCGCCGTACATGGTGACGATCGCGATGCTCATGCTGAGCACGCCGGGCAGGAGTTGCATGAGGTAGTCGCCGGTGGTGCCGCTGATCGCACCGCCGAACAGGTAGGTGAACAGCACGGTGAACAGGATCGGGATGGCGGCCGAGTCCACGACCTGCTTGGGATCGTGCTTGACCTTGAGTATCGCCCGCCTGCCGAAGGTGGCGGACGCGGCGAGGGCACCGGCACGGCGGCGTTGCCGTCCGGCGGCCAGCAGGCGGTCGATCCGGTCGGCGTCCGGCGCGACGGGGGCGGCGGCGTTCACTGGGCTACCTCGACTTCGCTCGATCCTGCACCTGGGTTGCGGCGGGGAACACTGACACTCACGGTGCCGCGTCCTGAAGCTCGGAGGTGGACGGGTCGGCCGCGTGGCCCGTCAGGGCCAGGAACGTCTCTTCCAGACTGGGCTGGCCGAGGGACAGATCGGCGACGCCCACCCCGGCGTCCGCGAGTCGGGTCATGGCCTGCCCGACCAGGCGGCCGACCTCCGTCGCGGCGGCCGTGCCGGTCAGCACGACGGACAGGGCCAGGGGGTCGGCGTCGAGCCGGACCGTCCCGGCGACGGTGTCGGCGAGGATCCGTTGCGCCTGCGGGCGCTGCTCGCCGTCGACGAGCCGCAGCCGCAGAGTGCCGGAGCCGACCCGCGACTTCAGTTGGGCGCTCGTGCCCTCGGCCACGATCCGGCCGTGGTCGATGACCGCCAGTTGCCCGGCGAGCTGGTCGGCC
Source organism: Micromonospora sp. NPDC005257 (assembly GCF_042872445.1). NCBI lineage: Bacteria > Bacillati > Actinomycetota > Actinomycetes > Micromonosporales > Micromonosporaceae > Micromonospora > Micromonospora sp. NPDC005257. The sequence goes on from NZ_JBIAKL010000002.1 coordinate 306,473, forward strand.
TCTTCCAGGTATTGCGTGGTGAGCAGGACCGTGGTGCCCACCGCGGCGATCCGCCGGACCAGATCCCACACCTGGTTCCGGCTGTGTGGGTCCAGGCCGGTGGTCGGCTCGTCGAGGAACAGCAGGTCCGGAGTCACGATCAGGCTCGCCCCGATGTCGAGCCGACGACGCATCCCGCCCGAGTAGACGCCCACCGGACGGCCGGCCGAGCCGGTCAGGTCGAACGCGGCGAGCAGCTCGTCGGCGCGCTGTCGACTGGCCGACCGGGACAGTCCGTGGAGCCGGCCGAGGATCTGCAGGTTCTCGTACCCGGTCAGGTCTTCGTCCAGGGAGGCGAACTGGCCGGTCACCGCGACCCGGGCCCGGATGGCGTCCGCCTGCGTCGTGACGTCGTGACCGAGGACGCGGGCGGTGCCACCGTCCGGCCGGGCCAGTGTCGTCAGGATGCGGATGATGGTGGTCTTGCCGGCCCCGTTGGGGCCGAGGAGCCCGAATACCTGGCCACGGCCGATCGTGAGGTCGATTCCGTCCAGCGCCCGCTTTTCCCCATAGACCTTGGTCAGGCCGCGTGTCTCGACCACCGAAAGACTTTCATCTGCGCCATTCCGGGACATGCCTCCAACCCTATCCATTCGAGCCGTGCGAGGAAACTGTCCAGCCGAGATCCGCCCGCCGGGCCTGATCGGCCGTCGGCGATGACATTTCCGCTGCGAGCAGGAGTCGGGCGGCGGCGAAGGCGGCGGGGAGTACGTCCCGGTCGGATGGTGAGAATAGGGGTTACCCCTACCGAACCGGCTGCCTCATCATGAACACGAACCTTCTCCGATGCCCGCAGGTTCGGCGCGTTCCGGCCGGCCGAGTGCCGCGTCCGGTTCCCCGGCCGCCCCGCCCGGAAGGAATTCACATGACCATCGAGAGCAGGCCGAACACAATTCTCCTCGGGTGCCCGACGGCGAACTTTCCGGAAACCGCCCAGATACGTTCCACTGCCGACTCCGAGCAGATCGTCAAAGTGCTCAACGGCAACCGGTACGAGCACTTCCGGCGCACGCCCGAGGTCATCCAGCACCGATTGGGCGACCTTTCCGTGTTCACCTGGACCGGCAGCACCTACGTGGCCGAGTGACCGGACCGCCTCCGCAGCGAAGCACCGGCCCACCCGCCGGCCTTCTCACGGTGACCACGACCGTCGGCGTTCGTGGTCACCGGCACCGCCGCGCCGTCACCTCCCCTCAGTCACCGCCCTCGGGCCGCCGGCCGTCGATGATCGCGAACAGCTCGTCATCGGTGGCGGATTCGAGGACCACCTGCGCCGTCTCGCGCCCCGGCTGATTCCCGGGGTACGCCTCGTGCCACCGGTCCAGCAGTGCCTGGAGTCGCCGGTTGATCGCGTCCCGCTGGTCCTCCGCCGGGCCGCTGCGTAGGAGCGCCTTCTCCAGACGCTCGATCTCGTCGAGCACCGGTTCCGGACGGGGTGCCGCCTCGGCGGTGAGCGTCAGTCGTAGGTGGTCGGCGAGTTCGGCCGGGCTGGGATGATCGAAGACCAGCGTCGCCGGGAACCGGCAACCGGTCGCGTTGCCGAGCCTGTTGCGCAGGTCCACGGCCGTGAGCGAGTCGAAACCGAAGTCGCGGAACGGGCTGGTCGGGTCCAGCGCCTCCGGGTCACCTCCGCCCAGCGCCGCGGCGGCGTGCGACCGGACCAGATGGAGCAGGAACTCCTGCTGCTCGCTGTCGTTCAGCGAGGCCAGCTGCCGGGCCAGGCCGGCGGCGGGGTCCGCCGACGTCAGCCTCGGCTGGAGCGGCGTGTTCACCAGCCCTCGCCACAGCGACGGTAGCGAGCCGTCGCGGGCCAGGGACCGCAGCCGGTCGGCGCGAACGGCGGATGCCAGTAGTACGGGCTCGGCGGAACTACGCGCGGCGTCGAAGAGGGCCAGCCCTTGTTCGGTCGTCAGCGGAACGAGATAGCCGGAGATGCGCGCGCGATGCGAGCCGGTGATGTCGGCTGTCAACTCGCTGGTCTCCGCCCAGAGGCCCCACGCGATGGAGGTCGCCGGCAGGCCGGCGGCCCGGCGTCGACTGGCGAACGCGTCGAGGAAGACGTTCGCGGCGGCGTAGTTCCCCTGCCCCGGCGCACCGGTCAGCCCCGCGCCCGAGGAGAAGAGCACGAACTCGGTGAGGTCGGCGTCCGCCGTGAGTTCGTGCAGGTGCAGGGCGGCGTCGACCTTGGGCCGCATGACCGTCTCGATGGCGTGCGGGGTGAGCGAGGGCAGGACGCCGTCGTCGAGGGCTCCCGCGGCGTGCACCACGGCGGTCAGCGGATGCTCCGCCGGCACCGAGGCAAGCGCCCGGGCCAGGTCCGCCCGGTCCGCCACGTCGCAGGCCACGATCGTCGCCCGGGCGCCCGACTCGGCCAGCTCCGCGCCGAGCGCCTCGGCGCCGGGCGCGTCGGGGCCGCGCCGGCTGAGCAGCAGGAAATGCTTCGCGCCCTGCTTCGCGAGGTGACGCGCCACCAGGCCGCCGAGTGTCCCGGTGCCGCCGGTGACGAGCACCGTCCCCTCGGGATCCGGACGCCGCGGAACGGTCAGCACGATCTTGCCGACGTGTCGCGCCTGGCTCATGAAGCGGAACGCGGCCACCGCGTCGCGTACGTCCCAGGTGGTCAGCGGCGGCAACTCGAGCGCACCGGCGCGGAACAGGTCGAGGATCTCGGCCAGCATCTCCTTGATCCGGTCCGGTCCCGCCTCGCGCAGGTCGAACGCCCGGTAGTCGCGCCCCGGGTGCGTGGCGGCGACCTCCGCGCGTTCGCGGATGTCGGTCTTCCCCATCTCGACGAAGTGCCCGCCCGGCCGCAGCAGCCGCAGCGACGCGTCCACGAAGTCACCGGCCAGCGAGTTCAGCACCACGTCGACGCCCTGCCCGGCCGTCACCTCGGCGAACTGCCGTTCGAAGTCCAGGTTCCGGCTCGACGCGATGTGCGCGCCGTCCAGACCGGCCGACCTCAGCACCGGCCACTTGGGTTCGCCCGCGGTCGCGAACACGTCGGCCCCGCGGTGCCGGGCCAGCTGGATCGCCGCCGAACCGACCCCGCCGGCGCCGGCGTGCACCAGCACGGACTGCCCGGCGCGCAGGCCGGCCAGGTCGAACAGCCCGTAGTACGCGGTGAGGAAGGCCACCGGCACCGACGCGGCCTGCTCGAACGACCATCCCTCGGGCATCCTGGCGAGGAGCCGGTGGTCGGTCACCGCGACCGGGCTGAACGCGTCGGTCCAGAAGCCCAGGACCCGGTCGCCGGCCACCAGGTCCGGCACGTCGCTTCCGACGGCGGTGACGATCCCGGCGCCCTCGCTGCCCAGGTCGGTCTCACCGGGCACCATGCCGAGGGCGGTGACGACGTCACGGAAGTTGAGGCCGGCCGCGCGCACGGCCACCCGTACCTCCAGCGGGCCGAGCGGACCGGCCGGTGGCTGGTGTTCCGCCAGCGTCAGGCCCTCCAGGGTCCGGGCGTCGGTGAGCGCCAGGCGCCACGCGCCCGCCCCGGCCGGCGGCAGCAGACCGTCACCCCCCTCGACGTGGGCCAGCCGCGGCGCCAGCAGCTCACCGGCGCGCACCGCGAGCTGAGGTTCGTCGCAGGCCGCCAACGCCGCCCAGATCTCACCGGAGCCGGCGTCGTCCCGGCCGGTGCCGTCGTCGACCAGCAGGAACCTGCCGGGATGCTCCGTCTGCGCCGTACGCACCAGCCCCCAGACGGCGGCCGAGGCCGGGTTCACGTCGGCCCGCCCGGTCGGAGTCGAGACGGCACCCCGGGTCCTGACGATCAGGCGCTCGACACCCAGGTCGTCCGCCAGCCACTCCTGCAGCACCGCCAGCGCGGCCACGGTGACCGCCCGGACGTGGGCGGCGGGATCAGGGGCCCCGACGGGCTCGGGGACGGTCCACACCACCAGGTCCGGCGCGGTCCTGCCGTCCGCGACCGCCGAACGGAGCCCGGCCAGGTCGGGGTACCCGTCGACGATCGCCCCGCGGTCGCCGAGCCGATCGGCGAGGGCCGTCCCGTCCGGACCGAGCATCGCCCATCGCAGCGCTGCCGGCTCGGTCCCGGGCCGGGTCACCGGCGCCCAGGCGAGCCGGAACAGCGAGTCCCGCAGCGCCCCCGCAGCGGCACGCGGATGCCCGCTCGACGCCGGTCGCACGACGACGGTGCCCACCGACACGGCGGGACGCCCGTCGAGGTCGGCGGCCGTCAACGCCACCCGGTCGGGGCCGATCCGCCGTACCCTGACCCGCAGGTCCGTCACGCCGGTCGTCAGCAGGGCCACCTTGCTGAACACGAACGGCAGCAGGATCTCCGCGCTCTCCGCGCCCGCCTCCGCGACGAGCAGGCCCGCCGCCTGCGCGGCCGCGTCCAGCAGGGCGGGGTGAATGCCGAACGACGCGTCCTCCCCGCGCTGCTGGGCCGGCAGGCCGACCTCGGCGAAGATGTCGTCGCCGCGCCGCCAGGCCCGGCGTATCCCTCGGAAGGCCGGCCCGAAGCCGTACCCGCGCTCCGCGAACTCCGCGTAGATCCGATCCGAGGGCACCGCCTCCCCGCCGACCGGCGGCCAGTGCGCCAGGTCGCCGAAGTCCTCGGTGTCGGGCGAACCGGCCAGCTCGCCGGCCGCGTGGGGGGTCCACTCGCCGTCGAGGGAGCCCTCCTCCGCCCGGGAGTACACGGTCACCGGGCGCTTGCCCGTCTGGTCCGGCGCGCCGGCCACCACCTGCACCTGGACGGCGCCCTCCGGCGGAATCACCAGCGGAGCCTCCAGGGTCAGCTCCTCGATCCCAGGGCAGCCGGTCTCCGCCGCCGCCCGCAGCGCGAACTCCACGAACGCCGTGCCGGGAAGCAGCGCCTGGCCCTCGACCCGGTGGTCGGCGAGCCACCGGTGGGCCTGCAACGAGACGCGGCCGGACAGCACCACGGCACCGTCGCCCGCGACGTCCACCGCGGCACCGAGCATCGGATGCTCGCTCGCCCGCAGCCCGACCCGACCGAGGACGTCCCGGGACGGCACCACCGGGTCCTGCCAGTAGCGCCGCCGCTGGAAGGCGTACGACGGAAGGCGGACGCCGGCGTCGCCGGGCGGGCCGAGCACCTTCTCCCAGGCGACCGGCACGCCGGTGACGTAAGCCTGGGCGACCGAGGCGACGAAGTCGTCCCCGTCGCCACGATCCCGGTGCAGCGTTCCGACGACGACCGCCGAGGCGTCCGCGGCAGCGATCGTCTCCTCCAGTCCGACGGTCAGCACCGGATGTGGGCTCACCTCGACGAACAGCCCGTACCCGCGGTCGAGCAGACTCCGCGTGGCCGTGTCGAGGCGTACCGGCTGCCGGAGGTTGCGGTACCAGTAGTCGGCGTCGAGTTCGGCGGTGTCCAGTTGGCCGCCGGTCACTGTCGAATAGAACGGGATCCGGGACGGGCCGGCGGTGACGTCCTTCAACTGCGCCAGCAGGTCGTCGCGGATCCGCTCGACGTGCGGCGAGTGCGACGCGTAGTCGACCGGAAGGCGGCGTGCCCGCACCTCGGAGTTCTCATGTTCCGCCACCAGTTCGGCCACCGCGTCGGTGTCGCCCGACACCACCACCGATCCGGGGCCGTTCACGACGGCGACGGCCAGCCGACCCTCCCACCGGCGCAGCCGGGCCTCGGCCTCCTCGGGCCCCAGCGCCAGCGACGCCATCGCCCCGCGCCCGGACAGCGCGCCCAGGGCGCGGCTGCGCAGCGCCACCACCCGCGCGGCGTCCCGCAGCGACAGTCCACCCGACACGCAGGCGGCCGCGATCTCACCCTGCGAGTGCCCGACGACCGCGGCGGGCACGATGCCCACGTGCTGCCACAGGGCGGCCAGCGACACCATGACCGCGAAGAGCGTCGGCTGGACGACGTCCACCCGGTCCAGATCCGGGGCACCGGGTGCGGCACGGAGCACGTCGTGCACCGACCAGCCGGTGAACGGCGCCAGCGCCCTGTCGCATTCGGCGAGCCGGTCGCGGAACACCGGTGCCGCGAGCAGACCGAGCGCCATCCCCGCCCACTGGGATCCCTGCCCCGGGAAGACCAGCACCGCCTCACCCGTCCGCACCCGTGCCGTGCCCTGGACCAGCCCCGGCGCGGGCTGCTCCGCGACCAGCGCGTGCAGCCCGGCTACCAGGTCGCCGCGGGTGGCGCCGAGCACCACCGCCCGGTGCGACAGTGCCGAGCGTCGGACCAGCGCGTCGGCGACGGCCCGGGCCTCCAGGTCCGGCCGGTCCGCCACGAACTGCGCCAGCCGCGCGGCCTGCCCGCGGAGGCCGTCCGCGCCTCGCCCGGACAGCACCCAGGACACAGTCGTGGCGCCGAACGTCTCGTCGCCGGCCCGGGGCCCGGTCGGCGGCTGCTCCGGCTCCGGCGCCTGTTCGAGGATCAGGTGCGCGTTCGTGCCGCTGATGCCGAAGGAGGACACGCCGGCCCGCCGCGGCCGCCCGGCCTCGGGCCACGGCACCGCCTCGGTGGCCAGCCGCACCGCGCCCGACGACCAGTCCACGTGCTCGCTCGGCTCGTCCGCGTGCAGGGTGGCCGGCACGAGCCCGTGCCGCATCGCCAGGACCATCTTCATCACGCTCGCAGCGCCGGCGGCCGCCTGGGTGTGGCCGATGTTCGACTTCACCGAACCCAGCAGCAACGGTCGGCCCGCCTCGCCGCGACCCTGGCCGTAGGTCGCCAGCAGCGCCTGCGCCTCGATCGGGTCGCCCAGCGACGTGCCGGTGCCGTGCGCGTCCACCACGTCCACGTCCGACGCCGTCAGGCCGGCCCGCTTCAGGGCCGCCCGGATCACCCGCCGCTGCGAGGGGCCGTTCGGCGCGGTCAGCCCGCTCGACGCGCCGTCCTGGTTCGTGGCCGAGCCCCGGATGACGGCGAGCACCGGGTGTCCGTTGCGCCGGGCGTCCGACAGGGTCTCGACGAGGAGCAGGCCCACGCCCTCGGCGAACCCGAACCCGTCCGCCCCCGACCCGAACGCCTTGGAGCGCCCGTCGGGCGCCAGCGCACGCATCCGGCTGAACTCGACGAAGACCTTCGGGCTCGACATCACCGACACGCCGCCGGCCACCGCCATCGTGCACTCACCCGAGCGCACCGCCTGGCCGGCCAGGTGCAGCGCCACCAGCGACGAGGAACATGCCGTGTCGACGGTCACGGCCGGGCCCTCCAGCCCGAAGACGTACGCCAGCCGCCCCGACACCACGCTCGGCGTGGTGCCGGTGACGACGTAACCCTCGACGCCCTGCGGATAGTCCGACGGGCCGGCGCCGACGAAGACACCGGTGCGGCTGCCCTTCAGGCCCGCCGGGTCGACACCGGCGTTCTCGAACAACTCCCAACACGTCTCCAACAACAGACGCTGACGCGGATCCATCGCCAACGCCTCACGCGGAGAGATCCCGAAGAACCCCGCATCGAAATCCCCCACCGAACCCAGAAACCCACCCGCACGCACATACGACGTCCCCGAACGATCCGGATCCGGATGAAACAACGACCCCAGATCCCACCCACGATCCTCCGGAAAGCCGCCCACCGCGTCCCGGCCCTCCACCAACAACCGCCACAACCCCTCCGGAGACACCACACCCCCCGGATAACGACACGCCATCCCCACGATCGCCACCGGCTCGCCGAGCTTCGCCTCCAACTCGTCGTTGCGCAGGCGGAGCCGGCGGATCTCCTTGACCGATTCCCGCAGCGCGCCGGTCACCTGTTCGATCGATGCACTCATCTGAGCCCTCACTCCCGGGTGCTGTGCACGGCGCGGATCAGTTCGTCCAGGTCCATGTCGTCCACCGCGTCGACGTCGTCGGCATCGGCTCGGTCGGCGGCAGGGTCAGTCGTCTGCTCCGTCTCGTCCGCCGGGAAGAGCTGCTCGTGCAGCCAGCGTCCGAGTTCGGCGGGTGTCGGGCAGTCGAAGATGAGCGTCGCGGGCAGCCGGAGCCCGCTGGCCGCGGCGAGCCGGTTACGCAGTTCGACGGCCGTCAGCGAGTCGAAGCCCACGTCGAGGAAGCCACGATCGGCGTCCAGCGCGGTCAGCGAGGCGTGGCCCAGGACCGCGGCGGCGTGCTTCCTGACCACGTTCAGGAGCGCCTGGGCCCGCTCGCTCGGCCCCATCCCCGCGAGCTGGTCGGCGAGCCCGGCGGAGGTCCCGGTCTCGGTCGCGGCGTGCGCCGGCCGGCCGCGTGGCACGAGCCGGCGCATCACCGCGGGCAGTGACCCCTCGTCGGCCTGGACGCGAAGCGCGCCGCGGTCGAGCCGCGCGGCCACGACCAGCGGCTGCCCCGACTCGACGCCCTCGTCGAGCAACGCGAGGGCCACGGGCACGGGCATGGCCTGCGCACCGGCCCGGGCCAGGCGCTCCCGGCCACGCTCGTCGAGCGTGCCGGTCATCCCGCTGTCCGGTGCCCACAGGCCCCAGGCCATCGAGGTGCCGGCCTGGCCGCGGGCCCGCCGGGCCGCCGCCAGCGAATCGAGGAACACGTTCGCGGCGGCGTAGTTGGCCTGCCCGGGATTGCCTGTCACTCCGGCGGCCGACGAGAACATGACGAACATCCCGAGGTCGAGGTCCCGGGTCAGTTCGTCGAGGTACGCGGCGGCAGCGATCTTCGGTCGCAGGACCGCCTCCAGCCGCTGCCCGGTCAGGGAGGTGAACACCACGTCGTCCAGCACGCCCGCGAGATGCACCACGGCCGTGAGCGGACGATCCTCCGGGATGTCGGCCAGCAGTCGTGCCACCGCGTCGCGGTCGGCGACGTCGCAGGCGGCGACCCGTACGTCCACGCCCGACGCGGTGAGCTCGCTGATCAACTGCTCGGCGCCCGCCGCGGCGGCGCCCTGACGGCTGGCCAGGACGAGGCTGCGCATTCCCCAGGTGCCGGCCAGGTGCCCGGCCACCAGCCCGCCCAGCGTCCCGGTGCCGCCGGTGATCAGGACCGTGCCCTCGGGGTCGGGAACGGGCGGGATGGTGAGGACCAGCTTTCCGACGTGCCGGGCCTGCGCCATGAAGCGGAACGCCTCCGGCGCGTCGCGGACGTCCCAGCTCCGGGTGGGCAGCGGCGTCAGGGTTCCGTCGCGCAGCAGCCCGACGACGTCGTCGAGCATCGACCGCATCAGCTCCGGGCTCGCGTCCCGCACCAGGTCCAACTGCCGGTAGACGACCCCCGGGTACGTGTCGGCGACCCGCTCCGGGTCACGCACGTCGGTCTTGCCCAGCTCGACGAAGTACCCGCCCTTGGCCACCAGGCGAAGCGACGCGTCGACGAGCTCGCCGGTGAGCGAGTTGAGGACGACGTCGACTCCGGCGTCGCCGGTGGCCTCGCGCATCCGGTCGGCGAAACTCGCGTCGCGTGACGAGCCGATGTGGTCGTCGTCCAGGCCCAGCCGCCGGAGGACGTCGTGCTTTGCCGGGCTGGCCGTGGCGAACACCTCGGCACCCAGGTTGCGGGCGATCTGGACGGCCGCCATACCGACGCCGCCGGTCGCCGCGTGCACGAGGACCCGCTGGCCGGCGCCCAGCCCGACCGTCTCGACCAGGGCGAAGTAGGCGGTCAGGAACACGGAGGGGATCGAGGCCGCCTCCTCGTAGGACCAGTCGTCCGGGATCGGGACGAGCCAACGGTGGTCGGTCACCGCCTCGGTGGCGAAGGCCCGGGGAATCATCCCCGTCACCCGGTCGCCGGGCTTGAGCCCCGCGACGTCGGGACCGACGGCCTGGACGACGCCGGCGCCCTCGCCGCCGATGAAGTCACCGCCGCCGGGGGACATCCCGAGCGACACCATGACGTCGCGGAAGCTGACACCGGCCGCCCGCAGCCGCACCCGCACCTGACCGGACGCCGGCGGCGTCGCGGTGTCGGGGCACGGCTGGAGGGACATGGCGTCGAGCACCCCGGACCGATCCGGTACGAGCCGCCACCGGCCGCCGGGCGGCGCGGTCAGCCCGTGCCGGGCCGAGGGCAGGGGCTCCATCTGGGGAATCAGCACCGCGCCACGCCGTACCGCGATCTGTTGCTCGTCGCCGGCCAGCGCCGCCGCGAGCGCGGGCACGCCGTCCGGCCCGTCCACGTCGGCCAGCACGATCCGATCCGGATTCTCGGTCTGCGCCGAGCGGAGCAGACCCCACACCGGCGCCGCGGCGAGGTCGGGCACCTCCCCGGCCACACCGGCCGGGACCGCCGACCGGGTCACCACGACCAGGCGGGCGTCCGCCGTCCGCCGGTCGGCCAGCCATGCCTGCACATCGGTGAGCACCGCGCCGGCCAGGTCGAAGGCCGCCTCGGGCAACCGGGCGCCCGCCGGCGCAGCGGCGGGCAGCACCACGGTACGGGGACACTCCGCGCCGCCGGCCACCCCAGCGAGCAGGGCGGCCAGATCGGGATGGCGATCGGTGGTGATACCGGACGCGAGCAGCCCTACCGCCAGGCCGAGGGGATCCGGGCCGAGCAGTGCCCAACGCTGCGCGACCGGCCGTCCGGGATCGGGAAGCTCGGCCCAGTTCACGGCGAACAGGGACCGGTCGGCCGGGTCCGCAGCCGGGGTGAGCTGACCGGCCGGCACCGGCCGGGAGACCAGCCGCTCGATCGCCAGGACGGGAACGCCCGTCTCGTCGGCAGCGGTGATCCGGACCGTGTCGGGGGCGATCGGCGAGACGCGTACCCGTAGGTCCCGCGCGCCGGGCGCGAACAGCGACACGCCGGTCAGGCTGAACGGCAGCCGGACCGTCCCGCGGTCAACGCCGCCCGGTCCGCCGGCCGGACTGAACAGCATCGCCTGCAGCGCCGCGTCGAGCAGGGCCGGGTGCACGCCGTACCGGTCCGCCTCGTCGCGGACCCCGGCGGGCAGCGACACCTCCGCGTACACGTCGTCGCCGTGCCGCCACGCCCGCCGCAGCCCGCGGAACGCCGGCCCGTAGCCGTAGCCGCCCTCCGCCTCCGCCGCCGCGTAGAAGGACTCCGGGTCCGTCGGCACCGGCTCCGCGCCGGGCGGGGGCCAGGTGACCATCCGGTCCGCGACGGGCGGCCCGGCGGCGGCCAGGACCACCGACGCGTGACGTGTCCAGCCGGCCGGCTCACCGTCGCCGGCCTCGGGTCGCGTGTAGACGGCGAGTGGCCGGTGTCCCGCGTCGTCGGGCGCTCCCACCACCAGCTGGATGCTCACCGCGTCCTCACCCGTCAGGATCAGCGGCGTCTCCAGCGTCAGTTCCTCGATCCGGGGACGGTGCGCCTCCCGGCCGGCCCGCAGGGCCAGTTCGGCGAACCCGGCCGCGGGCAGCAGGCACACCCCGTTCACCCCGTGGTCGGCCAGCCAGGGCCGGGTACGGACCGACAGCCGCCCGGTGAAGACCAGGCCGGAGCTGTCGGCGAGTTCCACGGCGGCGCCGAGCAGCGGATGGTCCGGGGCCGTCACCCCCAGGGCCGCCGGGTCCACGGCGGTCGGCTGCTGATCCCGCCAGTAACGCTGCCGGTCGAAGGCGTAGTTCGGCAACGCCACCCGCGCACCTCCGGGGATCAGCGCGGCCCAGTCCAGGTCCGCGCCGTTCACCCAGGCCTCGGCCAGCGAGGTGGCGAAGCGGGTCGGGCCGCCCTCCTGACGCCGCAGCGAGCCCACCGTCACCGGCTCGGCCGTACCGTCGACCGACGCGGCGGTGTCCAGCACCGCGCCGGTCAGCACCGCGTGCGGGCTCGCCTCGACGAACATGGTGAAGCCGTTGTCGAGCAGCTTCCGGACGGCGCGCGCGAACCGCACGGGTTCCCGCAGGTTCCGGTACCAGTACTCGGCGTCCAGCGTGCTGGTGTCCAGCGGCTCCCCGGTCACCGCCGAGTAGAACGGCACGCGGGCGCGCTGATGCGTCATTCCGGCCAGTTCGGCCAGCAGCTCGTCGCGCATCGGCTCGACCTGCGGCGAATGGGACGCGTAGCTGACCTCGATCCGCCGGATCCTGAGCCCGCGCCGTTCACACTCGGCGGTCAGGCCGTCCAAGGCGTCGATGTCGCCCGCCACGACGACCTGCGCGGGGCTGTTCACCGTCGCGACGGTCACCCGTCCGTGCCACGGTTCGAGCAGTGCCGTGACCTGGTCCTCGTCGGCCTGCACCGACGCCATCCCGGCGGCGCCGGTCAACCGGGACAGCGCCGCCGACCGTACCGCCACCACCCTGGCGGCGTCGTCGAGCGACAGCACGCCCGCGACGTACGCGGCGGCGATCTCGCCCTGGGAGTGGCCGACCACGGCTGCCGGGTGCACGCCGTGGTGCTGCCACAGGCGGGCCAGCGACACCATCACCGCGAACAGGGCGGGCTGCACCACGTCGACCCGGTCCAGGGTGGGTGCGCCGTCCACCTGGCGGAGCACCTCGGTCAGCGACCAGTCGGTGTGTGGCGCGAGGGCCAGCTCGCACTCGCCGATGTACTCGGCGAACTCCGGGGAGGAGTCGAGCAGTTCCGCTGCCATGCCGGGCCACTGACCACCCTGCCCGGGGAAGACGAAGACGATACGCGGCTTGCGCTGCGCCGTGCCCTGGACCAGCCCCGGCCCCGGCTCGTCGACGGCGAGCCGGGTCAGCAGGTCGAGGTGGTCGTCCCGGTCCGAGCCGAGCACCACCGCCCGGTACGGCAGCATCGCCCGGGTGGTGGCGAGACTCCAGCCGACGTCGCGCGGACGCAGACCCGGGTCGCCCTCCAGCAGCCGGCGCAGTCTCGTGGCCTGCCGGCGCAGCGAGGCCGGGGAGGACGCCGACACCGGCAACGGCACCGCGGCCGCGTCAGTGGCGAACGCCGCAGCCGCGTCGGTGGTGATGGGAGCGGGTGTCGCGTCCACCACCGGATCCGGATCGTCGGCCGGCGCCTGTTCGAGAATGATGTGGGTGTTCGTACCGCTCATGCCGAAGGCGGACACACCGGCCCGACGGGGGCGGCCCGTCTCCGGCCACGGCACCGCCTCGGTCACCAGCCGCACCGCACCCGACGACCAGTCCACGTGCTCACTCGGCTCGTCCACGTGCAGGGTGGCCGGCACCAACCCGTGCCGCATCGCCAGGACCATCTTCATCACACCCGCCGCACCGGCGGCCGCCTGGGTGTGGCCGATGTTCGACTTCACCGACCCCAGCAGCGCCGGCCGGTCGGCGGTACGCCCCTGCCCATAGGTCTCCAGCAGCGCCTGCGCCTCGATCGGGTCGCCCAGCGAGGTGCCTGTCCCGTGCGCCTCGATCACGTCGACGTCCGACGCCGTCAGGCCGGCCCGCGCCAGTGCCGACTGGATCACCCGCCGTTGAGAGGGACCGTTCGGCGCGGTCAGCCCGTTCGAGGCGCCGTCCTGGTTGACCGCGGAGCTGCGGATCACCGCCAGCACCTGGTGGCCGTTGCGCTTGGCCTCGCTGAGCCGCTCCACCAGGAACAGCGCGACGCCCTCGGCCAGGCTCATCCCGTCGGCGCCGGCGGCGAACGCCTTGCACCGCCCGTCGGGGGCCAGTGCGCCCAGCCGGCTGAACTCGATCAGCTCCTTCGGGCTGGCCATCACCGCCGCGCCGCCGGCCACCGCCATCGTGCACTCACCCGAGCGCAGCGCCTGGCCGGCCAGGTGCAGCGCCACCAACGACGACGAGCACGCGGCGTCGATCGTCATCGCCGCGCCCTCCAGGCCGAAGACGTACGCCAGCCGCCCGGACATCACGCTGCCGGTGCTCCCCGTCGCGGCGTAGCCCTCGGCCCACTCCGGCACCTGCGCCGACGCCGTCACGTAGTCAGTGGGGTTGGCGCCGACGAACACCGCCGTGCGGCTGCCCTTCAGGCTTCCCGGGTCGACACCGGCGTTCTCGAACAACTCCCAACACGTCTCCAACAACAGACGCTGACGCGGATCCATCGCCAACGCCTCACGCGGAGAGATCCCGAAGAACCCCGCATCGAAATCCCCCACCGAACCCAGAAACCCACCCGCACGCACATACGACGTCCCCGAACGATCCGGATCCGGATGAAACAACGACCCCAGATCCCACCCACGATCCTCCGGAAGACCGCCCACCGCGTCCCGGCCCTCCACCAACAACCGCCACAACCCCTCCGGAGACACCACACCCCCCGGATAACGACACGCCATCCCCACGATCGCCACCGGCTCGCCCTCGTCAGCCGGCGTCTCCACCGGCTCGGCGGCCGGCGCGGTGAGTTCACCGAGGGCCAGTTCGAGCAGATGGTCGGCGACGGCCGCGGCGTTGGGATAGTCGAACGCGACGGACGCGGACAGGCGCATCCCGGTGGCCGCGTTCAGCCTGGTGCGGAACTCGACGGCGGTGACGGAGTCGGAGCCCATGTCGGTGAAGGCACGGTCGGGGTCGACGTCGGCGGCGCGCGCGTACCCGAGGACAGCCGCCGCCTCGGTCCGGACGAGGTCGAGCACCACCCAGGCGCGTTCCGACTCGGCCACGCCGGCCAGCAGCCGGCCGAGGGCGCTGCCCGAGTCCACGCCCTGCCCGTCGGCACCGGCGGCGGCCCGCACCTCCGGCAACTCGTCGAGCAACGGCCGCGGGCGGGCCGCCGTGAACAGGGCGGCGAACCGGTCCCACTCCGCGTCGGCGACCACCACTGAGGTGTCGTCGCGGTCGAGGACCTGACGCAGGGCCCGCAGCGCCTGCTCCGGGTCGAGCAGCGGCAGGCCCTGCCGCTCCGACTGGCTCGCGAGCAGTTCGAGCATCGCCGGGTCGTCGTCCGGCTCGCCGAACGGGTTCCAGACACCCCAGGCCACGCAGGTAGCCGCCAGGCCCCTGGCCCGGCGCCGCACGGCGAGCGCCTCCAGGTGGGCGTCGGCGGCGGCGAAGACGCCGTGGTCGGCCGCGCCCCAGACACCCGCGACGGACGAGTAGAGGACGAAGGACTCCACCGTGTCCGCGCAGTCCTCACCCAGCAACTCGTCCAGCACCTGCGCCCCGGTCACCTTGGCGTGCAGCGCGGTGGCCAACTGGGCCGGCGTCGTCTCGGACAGCGGGTCGCGTTCGGGGACGACGGCCGTGTGGACGACGGTGCGCACCGGCCGTCCCGCGGACCGGGCCGACCGCAACACGGCGGCCATCGCCTCGCGGTCGGTCACGTCGCAGGCCGTCAGCGTCACCGACGCGCCGGAGCGCACCAGCTCCGCCTCGAGGTCGGCGGCGCCCGGCGCGTACCGGCCCCGCCGGCCGACGAGGATGATGTGCGGCGCGCCGCAGGCCGCGAACCAGCGGGCCAGGCGCCGGCCCAGCCGGCCGGTGCCGCCCGTGATCAGCACGCTGTCGTGCGGTCGCCAGGGCCGGTCCACGGGCAGGTCGGCCACGGGGTCGTGCACCAGGCGCCGCAGGTACGCGCCACCGTCCCGCAACGCCACCTGGTCCTCCGCGCCCAGGCCGCCGCCGATCACCGTGCCCAGCCACCGGAGCGCGTCCGCACCGGGCTCGGCGGGCAGGTCGATCAGCCCACCCCAGCGTTGCGGAGACTCCAGACCCGCCACCCGCCCCATGCCCCACACCTGGGCCTGTACGGGCGACACCGGGTCGTCCCCGTCCACCTGGACCGCGCCGCTGGTGAGCAGCCACAGCGGAATGTCGGCGCCCACGTCGCCGAGCGCCTGCACGAGCGCCAGGGTGACGGAGGTGCCAGCGGGCACGTCGGGGAGATCCCGGTGCGGGCGTTCGTCCATCGCCAGCAGCGACAGCACACCGGCCGCGTCCGCGACGCCCTCACTCCGCAACAGCTCGGCGGCCCGGTCCCGGCCGTCGACGGCGGGGTCCAGCGTCAGCCGGCGTACCTCCGCGCCCCGCGCGGAGACGGCTGCCTCGACGACCCGGGCGTGGTCGCGGCCGGGGCCGGTGTGGGGGGCCAGGACCAGCCAGGTTCCCCCCAGCGACGGCGCCGCGGGCTCGGTGGCGGGGCGCCAGTCGATGCGATAGCGCCAGGCGTCGAGTTCGTGGCCGGCCAGATCCGGCAGGACGGTCGGCTCCGGCTCGTGCCCGGCGAGGACCGACGGCCAGGTGACGTCGGCACCGTGTACGTAGGCCTCGGCGAGGGAGACGAGCAGACGTCCGGTGCCGCCGTCGTTCCTGCGCAGCGTGCCCAGGGCCCGCGCACGGCGGCCCGTCTCCTCGATCGTCTCCTCGACCGCCGGCACGAGCACCGGGTGCGGGCTCGACTCGATGAGCAGGTCGTGACCGTCCTGGAGCAGGGCGCGGACCGCCTCGTCGAACCGCACCCGCCGGCGGAGGTTGAAGTACCAGTAGTCCGGACCGAGTTCGCCGCCGTCCAGCAACCCGCCGGTGGCCGAGGAGTAGAACGGCACCTGCCCGGCGCGCGGCCTGATCCCGGCGAGGACGTGTCCGAGCCGGTCGCGGATCTGCTCCACGTGCGGCGAGTGCGAGGCGTAGTCGACGTCGACCCGCCGGAACCGGTGGCCGGCGCGCTCGCAGACGGCCGCCAGCTCGTCCAGCGCGTCGAGGTCACCCGCCACCACCACGCTGGCGGGGCCGTTGATCGCGGCGATCGACAGTCGGTCGGCGAAGCGGTCCAGCAGGCCGACGGCCACGTCCACGCCGACCGCGATCGAGGCCATGCCGCCCTGGCCGGACAGCTGGGACAGTTCCGCGCTGCGCAACGCCACCACCCGGGCCGCGTCGCGCAGCGACAGCGCACCGGCGACGTACGCGGCGGCGATCTCGCCCTGCGAGTGGCCCACCACGGCGGCCGGCGCGACCCCGTGGGAGCGCCAGAGGTCGGCCAGCGAGACCATCACGGCGAACAGCGTCGGCTGGACGACGTCGACCCGGTCCAGCGGCGCGGCACCCGGTTCGCCGCCGATCACCGCGCTGAGCGACCAGTCGGTGAACTCGGCCAGCGCCTCCCCGCACGCGCGCATCCGCTCGGCGAAGACGGGCTCGGCCGCCATCAGCTCGGCGGCCATGCCCTGCCACTGTGCGCCCTGCCCCGGGAACACCAGCGCGGTCCTCGGGTCGTCCCCGACCGTGCCCTGGATCAGGTTCGCCGCCGTCCGGCCCTCCACGAGGGCGGTCAGTCCCTCGTCGGCGCCCCCGGTGTCGCCGGCCAGCACGACGGCGCGGTGTCCGGCCGGGCCCGGCACGGCGGCGAGGGCGGACGCGACGTCCGGGAGGCCGGGTTCCGGGACGCGCCTCGCGAGGTCGCGCAGCGCGACGGCACGGGCCCGCAGTCCCGTGACGCTGGCGGCCGACAGCGTCAACGGCACCGCCGGCTGGTCGCCGGCCGGCTCCGGGGCCTCGCGATACCAGTGCCGGGTGTGCTGCCACGGATAGGCGGGCAGGCTGACCGGCCGGCGCGAGAACCCGGCCGGCGCGGCGGCGGCGCCGCTCACGAAGAGTTCGGCGGCGGTGCCGGTGAACCGCTCGGGCAGGTCGGCGGCGTCGGTCTCCACCCCGAACCGGCCGGCCAGTTCCTCGGGCAGGTCCCGCGGCAGGATGTCGAGGAGAACGTCCACGCCCGCGGCCGTGAGGTCGTCGCCGAGGCTCCGCGAGGCTTCGGCGTCGGCCCGACCGGATGCGCGAGCGGCCAGGTCCTCGGCCGTCTCGGCGGGCGCGGCGCCGTCCGCCGAAGACTCCGGTACGTGGCCGGGCCGCAGCACGACACCGGACGCCTGCCCGGCGGCCACGCGCAGCGCGTCGTCGAGGTCCAGGCGGCGAGCCGCCCAGGCGGCGCCCACGTGGCCCGGCCCCTCGCCGATCACCACCTCCGGTGCCAGCCCGACGGAGGCCCACAGCCGTGCCGCCGCGACGTGGTGGCACAGCAGGTAGGCAGCCGGGAGATCGGACGGCGGCTCGCCGAACGGGTCGACCGTCGCGCCGGTCAGGACGGTGAGGCGCTCGGCGCACGAGCGCGCCGTGTCGGCGTACTCCGGTATCTCGGCCAGCAGGTCGCGGAGGGCGGCGGCCGGTGGTTCGGCGCGGTACCAGAACGCCACGGTGCGCACCGTGCCGTCGGGTACCTGCCCGGTCCGTACGGCCGGCGTGTGGTCGCCCCGCGCCGCCGCCTCCAGGGCCGCCGTGACGGCCGCGGCGTCCCGGCCGACGACGGCGAGCCGGTTGCCCAGCCACGTACGGCGGTACGCGGCGGTGAAGACGACGTCGTCCAGATCGGCGGGCGCGTGCCGCAGCCGGGCGGCGAGGCGTCCGGCGGCCCGGCGAAGGGCCGGTTCCGCCGCCGCGGTGACCATCAGCACGTAGGGCGCCCAGCGGGGCGCGGCCGCCGCCGGCTCCGGGAGTTCCGGTGGCTGTTCGACGACCACGTGGGCGTTGCTGCCGCTGAACCCGAACGCGCTGACGCCCGCCCGGCGCGGGTGGTCCCGCTGCGGCCAGCGCCGCCGCTCGGTCACCACCGAGACCGGGATCCGCTCCCAGTCGATGTGCGTCGACGGCCGGTTCAACGGATGCGGCGGAAGCTCACCGTGGTGCAGCGCGAGGATCACCTTGAGCAGCCCGGCGACGCCGGCCGCCGCCTCCAGGTGCCCGATGCGGGCCTTGACGGCGCCGATCAGCAGGGATTCGTCCGCCGTCCGCCCGGGGCCCAGCGCCTCGGCCAGGGCGCGCACCTCGATCGGGTCGCCGAGGGGGGTGCCGGTGCCGTGGGCCTCGACGTAGTCGACCTCGTGCGGCGCCCACCCCGCCGCCTCGACCGCCCGCCTGATCACGGCGACCTGCGCGGAGGCGTTGGGCACGGTCATGCCGCCGGTGGCGCCGTCCTGGTTGACAGCGGTGCCGCGGATCGTCGCGTAGACGCGGTCACCGTCGCGCTTCGCGGCGGCGAGCGGCTTGAGGACGAGGGCCACCGCGCCCTCGCCCCGGCCGTAACCGTCGGCCGCGTCGTCGAAGGTCTTGCACTGCCCGTCCGGGGCCAGGGCGCCGGCGCCCGACATGGAGACCGACACCGTCGGGGCGACGATCACGTTGGCCCCGCCCACGACGGCGATCTCGCAGTCCCCCTGCCGCAGCCCTTGACACGCCAGGTGGACGGCGGTGAGCGACGACGAGCACGCGGTGTCGACGGCGATGCTGGGGCCGCTCAAGGCGAGGAAGTACGACAGCCGGCCCACCGCCCCGGCGAAGGTCGTACCGGTCCCGAAGAAGTGGTCCACGTCGGCCATGTCCCGGGTCAGCAACTGCTGGTAGTCCGCCGTGTTCAGGCCGCAGTAGACGCCGACGGCCCGCCCCTCCAGCGCGGCGACGGGCTGCCCGGCGTCCTCGATCGCCTCCCAGGCGACCTCCAGGAGCAGGCGCTGCTGGGGATCGAGCGACCTGGCCTCACGCGGGGAGACGCGGAAGAACTCCGCGTCGAACCCCTCCACCGCGTCGAGGAATCCGCCCCGCAGCGGAACGTCGGGGGCGGCCTCGGCCCAGGCCGGGTCCGCCCGCCGGGCGGCCGGCATGTCGCGGACCGCGTTGCGGCCCTCGGTCAGCAGCGTCCAGTACTGCTCCGGGGAGTTCGCGCCGGGCAGCCGGCAGGCCAGCCCGATCACCGCCACGGCGTCGTCCGCCGGCTCGCTGCCGACGGCCCGGCCGGACCGGCCGTCCGGCAGGGTCACCTGCTCCCGGCCGTCGGCGTCCGGTGCGGCCTGCGCCAGGAACGCGGCGAGCGCCTCGATCGTCGGCTTCTCGAAGATGAGCGTCGTGGGCAGTTCGAGGCCGAACTCGGCCGCCAGCCGGTCCCGCAGCTCAAGCGCGGTGAGCGAGTCCAGCCCCTGGTCGAACAGGCCGCGACGCCGCGCCAGCGGCTGGCCGTCGGAGAGGCCGAGGACCGCCGCGACGTGCTTCTCGACCCGCCCCAGCGGCCCTCGGTCCACCGGCCGCCTGCGGGTGGCGACGGCCTCCCCCGCCGGATCGTCGAGCGGGCTCGGGCGTACCCGGGCGGCGGGCGCCTCCGCCGGGCCGCGCCCCTGCTCGCCGACCTCGATCCCGGGCAGCCAGTGCCGGTCACCGCCCCAGGAGGGCACCGGCAGGGTCCGGTACCGGCCCGGCGTCCCGGTGATGCTCGCCCAGTCCACGTCGACGCCGTCGACGTGCAGCCGCGCGACCGTCTTGTACAGCGCCAGCAGCCCGGGCTCACCACGTCGCAGGGTGGCCACCACCGGCCCCCGGCGCTGCCGGTGCCGGACGGCGTCCGCCAACGGGCGGGTCAGCGTCGGGTGCGGGCCGATCTCGACCAGGGCCCGGTCGCCCTGGGCGAGCAGCCGGTCGACAGCGGGCCACAGCAGCACCGGGTCGGTGAGGTTCCGCGCCCAGTATCCGGCGTCGAAGCGGACGTCCGGCTCGTCCGGCAGCACGCTGGAGATCAGCCGCACCGTGGGTTCGGCGGTGGTCAGGCCGGCCAGCGCGGCCCGCAGCCGGGGACCGCACTCGGCCACCACCGGGCTGTGGAAGGCGTAGTCGCCGGAGAGCCGCTTGCACCGCAGACCGCGCTCCTCGAGCAGCGCGGCCGCGGCGGCGATGGCGTCGCCGGGTCCGCTCAGCACGACCGCCGCCGGTCCGTTGACCGTGGCGACCACCACCGGCAGCCCGGTGTCGGCCAGCGTCTGGAGGACCGTCTCCGGGTCCGAGCGAACGGCGAGCATGGCGCCCCGGCCGGCCGTCTCCTGGAGGATCAGCCCACGCCGGACGGCCAGCCGCACCGCGTCGGCACGGGAGAGCACGCCCGCGGCGTGCGCCGCGGCGATCTCGCCGACGCTGTGTCCGACCACCGCCTCGGGCCGTACGCCGCAGTCGGCCAGCCAGCTCGTCACCGCCGTCTGCACGGCCATGAGGGCGGGCTGGGCGACGTCGGTGCGGGCAAGCCGGTCGAGCCCGGCGTCGGCGCGTAGTTCGTCGATGAGCGACCACGACGCGTCGCGCCGGATCAACGCGTCGCACTCGTCGAGCACCGCGCGCACCGTGGGCGAGACTTCGTACAGGTCGACCGCCATGCCCGCCCACTGCGCGCCCTGGCCGGAGTACACGAACACCGGGTCGGGGGCGGCATCGGGATCGACGTCGCCGACGTAGGTGCCGTCCGGCACCTCCTCGAACTCACCGAGGGCCGCCACCAGTTCGTCAGGTCCCGCCGCGACGGCGGCGAACCGGTGCCGCTCGTGTGTGCGCCGCGTGGCGGCGGAGGCGACGAGGTCGCCCAGTCCGCCCGAGGCGTCGACCACCCGTTCCCGCATCGCGGCGACCTGGCCGGCCAGGTGGTGCTCGTGGAAGGAGGAGGCCAGCAGCACATGCGGACCCACCGGCCGGTCGTCCTCGTGCGGGACGTCGGCAGACTCGACACCCTCCATGATCAGGTGAAGGTTGGTGCCGCTGAGCCCCGAGGAGCTGACCCCGACGCGGACCGGACGGCCCAGCGCGGTGAGGTCGACCGCGCCGGTGGGCACCGCCAGCGTGCCGGAGTCCCAGGCGACCGCCGAGGTGAGCCGGCCGGGATCGGGCTGGGCGGGCACCTCCCGCGCGTTGACGACCCACAGGCCCTTGAGGAGACCGGCGATGCCGGCGGCGCTGTCGGTGTGCCCGAACACCGCCTTGTTCGAGCCCACGTAGAGCGGTGGGAGGTGCGGACCGCGTCCGCTGCCGTACACCTGGTCCAGCGCCATGAGCTCGACCTGGTCGCCGAGCGGGGTTCCGGTGCCGTGGGCCTCCACGTAGTCGACATCCGACGGGCCGATCGCCGCGGTGTCGAGCGCCGAGCGGAGCAGCTCGGTCTGGGCGAGACCGTTCGGGGCGGTGATGCCGAGGCTGCGGCCGTCGTGATTGGCGGCGGACCCCCGGATGACCGCGTAGATCCGGTCCCCGTCGACGAGGGCGTCGGACAGGCGCTTGAGAACGACGACACCGCACCCGTCGCCACGCAGGATGCCGTCGGCGTCCGCCGCGAACGGCCGGCACCGCCCGGTCGGCGAGATCGCACCGATGCGGCCCATGAAGACGCTCAGCTCGGGCGTGATCATGAGGCTGACGCCACCGGCGAGGGCGACGTCGCTCTCCCCGGACCGCAGGCTCTGCGCGGCGAGGTGCACGGCGAGCATGGAGGAGGAGCAGGCGGTGGTCACCGAGGCCATGGGCCCGCGCAGGTCGAAGGTGTACGCCAGGCGGCCCGCCACGAAACTGAGTTCGGTTCCGCTGCCGTAGTGCGGCCCGATGCCCCTGACTCCGAGCGTCTTGGTGTGCAGCGTCGCGTAGTCGTGGGTGAACACCCCGAAGTACGCCCCGGTGCGGGTGCCCGCCCACGCCTGCGCGGGCCGCCCGGAGTCGGCCATGGCCTCCCAGGCCACCTCGAGCATCAGCCTCTGCTGCGGGTCCATCGCGCCGGCCTCGCGCGCGGAGATCCCGAAATAGGAGGCGTCGAACCGGTCGATGTCGTCGAGGAAGGCGCCGACGCGGCCGGCCGTGTCCGCGCCGGCGTCGGCCGGGTTCCAGCGGGTCGCCGGCACGTCCTGGAAGACAGGGGTGGCGGACCGGAGCACCGCCCCGAACGAGGACAGGTCGCGGACGCCACCGGGAAATCGGCAGCCCACACCGACGACGGCGATCGGCGAATCGTGCGCGGTTCTCGACGACCGTTCAGCCATCACAGAAGACCCTTCCCTACACTGACTTTCCGCTGTCCCGCACCGGTTTCACGACGGCACGGGAAGGAGGGACCGATGAACGACCCGCGTCGCGCGGGGCCTGGCTGCGCCGTCGTCTGGGTAGCGCTCGGCACACGGTCGCCGAGCACCCTGCTCCGCCTGGACGAGCGCGCCCGGCGATATCGCCGGGCGCGGGCCGACGCGCACCGGATCGGCCGGCGGCTCGTCGCGGCGTACGCGGCATGTGCGCCGGACCGGCAGGTCTGGGCACACGACGCCCGAGGGCGGCCGCTCGTCGTCGAACCCGGCGGGCTCCAGGTGAGCCTGAGCCACGCCGAGGCCGTGGTGGCGGCCGCCCTGTCGTGGGACGTCCCGGTCGGTGTCGACGTCGAGCGACTGCGGCCGCTCGCCGACCGTGCCGGGCTGGCCCGCACGGCCCTGTCCGACGTCGAGCAGCGGTCGGTGGACGAGGCGCCGGAAGCCCTCCGCGACGCGCGGGTGCTCCGGTTCTGGACCCGGAAGGAGGCCGTGGCGAAGGCCCTCGGCACCGGGCTCGCCACCGATCTGCGCGCCATCGTCACCACTGTCGACGGTGTCGTGGTGTCCCTTCCGGACGAGTGCGGCCCGGCGTCCGCCTGGTCGCTGGCCGACCTCACCGTGGCGGACGACGTGATCGCCTCGGTCGCCGTCCGGGCGCCACGCGTCCGGGTGTCGTCCCGGACGCTGGCGTTGCCCGCCGACGAGGCCTGACCTCCGGAAGGGCCACCGCGGGTCATCGGAAGGACGACGCCAGGGCCGAGGAGCGCAGGTTCCCCAGGTGCGAGTGCCACAGGTGGGACGGGTCCGCCTCGACGGCGGCGACCGTCTCACGCATGACCCGCAGCACCTCCGGCTCCTCCTCGTCGTAGAGGTCGCCCTGCAGCAGCCGCAGCACGTCGAGCCGGTAGCGCGGATCCTGCACGAACGTGGTGAACAGGATGTTCAGCCGGTAGTAGACGGTGATGAACTCGTACCAGTTCCGTACGCCGCTGCGGATGGTCTTCTCGTACGTGGCGAACCGGGCCTGCGAGAAGTCGTCCGCCTTGACGGCCTCGACGATGTCCCGGCAGGCGAGCCGCGCGCTGTTCAACGCGACGCTCACCCCGCTGGAGAAGATCGGGTCGACGAAGCGCGCCGCGTCACCGAGCAGCACCCACCGGTCGCCGCAGATCTGGCGCATGGCGTAGCTGTAGTCGCCCTCGACCTTGAACGCCGTCACCTGCTCGGTCTTCTTGAGCGCCGCGTGCAGGTCCGGCCGGCTCTCGAGGAAGTGCCAGAAGAACTCCTCGCGGTCCATGTTCGCCTTGACGAACTGGTGCTTCTGGGTGACCACCCCGACGCTGGTGACGGTGTCGGTGATGGGGATCTGCCACACCCAGCTGGCGCTGTCCGGCAGGAAGTGCACGTAGATGTAGTCGACCTTCTCGGGGTTGGTGGCGACCGAGGCGCGGTCGAGACCCTCGAACCAGGCGTGGATGGCGTACTGGTTGAAGACCGGGTCCGCCTCCTTGAGC
The DNA here is from genome assembly GCF_042872445.1 of Micromonospora sp. NPDC005257. Lineage (NCBI taxonomy): Bacteria > Bacillati > Actinomycetota > Actinomycetes > Micromonosporales > Micromonosporaceae > Micromonospora > Micromonospora sp. NPDC005257. Next base: position 330,671 of record NZ_JBIAKL010000002.1, read on the forward strand.
CTCAACTGCCGGCCCAGCATGGTCTGCCGGCCGGAGGCATCGATGATCATTTTGGCGGTGATGTCCACCTCGGCGCTGCCCAGTCGGCAGGTCAGGGTGACCTTGTCCGGGTCGCCGAAGTCCACGCGCAGCGCCCGGATCCCCTGGAACACCTTCGCGCCGAGACTTTCGGCGTGCTTGAGCAGGATCAGGTCGAACTTGCTGCGGTCGACGTGGAACGTGTAGTCCCGGTCGACGCCCGGCTGGTCACGCTCGCTGAACAGGATGTCGGCCACGCCGAGTTCGTGCGTGAGCAGGTCGGCCTGCTCGGCTGTGACGTTGCGCGAGTGGGCCGAGGTCCAGGCCGCGCCGTACTTGCGCGGGAAGCCCGCCTTCTCGATCTTGTCCATCGCGCCGGTCTCCAGCAGCACGCGTGTCGTGGCCGGCACCAGCGACTCACCCACGTGCGGCCGGGGGAAGTTCTCCCCCTCGAACAGGGCGACCGACACCCCGGCCATGGCCAGGTACGCGGCGGCGGAGGAGCCGGCCGGCCCGCCACCGACGATCACCACGTCGTAGTCGACACTCATCGCGTCACGCCTTCCGTTGCGACGACCCTCAGGCCGGAGACGAGCTTGCTGATGGAGGCGACATCGCGGAAGTTGGCCGCGTTGATCGCCGCGAGCGGCACATCCACCCGCAACTGCTCTCGCAGGAAGTTGAGCAGCAGGGCGCTGTTCATCGAATTGAGCACCTCCCACTCGAGCAGCGGGGTCGACTCGGTGAGCTCGCCCTTCGGGTCACCGTCGAGAAAGCTCTCTCTGATGAAGGTCATGATTCGCGGTGTGACCTCATCGGCGGTCATGGTCGCCCCTTTTCGTTGTCGGAGGGAAAGGGTGGATCCGGGTCACGAGACGCCCCCGCCCGTCCGGGCGGCGAGCTCCTTGAGGAGCAGTCGGTCGACCTTGCCGTTGCCGTTCCTGGGCAGCGGAGACATGACCCGCACCTCGTCCGCGATGAGGTACCGCGGCAGATGCTGGGAGAGGTACCGGCGAAGGGCGAGGAGCCCCGGATCGCAGCCGGCGCGTGGGGCCACGAACACCACCAGGCGGGTGTCGACTCCTTCGCCCACGGCCACGGCGGCCGAGTCCGCGACCTCGGGGTGCTTCCCGAGCAGCGCCTCGACCTCGCCGAGTTCGACCCGGTGCCCGCGGATCTTCACCATCTGGTCGCGGCGCCCGAGATAGTCGAAGGCGCCGTCGGGAAGGACCCGGACCAGGTCGCCGGTGCGGTAGGGGCCGGTCTGCGGCGGATGCCCCCAGTAGCCGGCCAGCACCGTGGGGCCCTCCACGACGAGTTCGCCCTCCTCGCCCACACCGGCGACGGCCCCGTCCTCGCGCAGCGCCCAGACCTGGTCCCCGCTGGCCGGCTTCCCGATCGGCACCGGCCGGTCGCGGTCCAGATCCGCCTTGGTGACCTCGTGGAACGTGCACACGTTGGTCTCCGTCGGACCGTAGAGGTTCATCAGCCGCGCACTCGTCCAGGTGGCCAGGTCCCGCAGCTGCGTGATGGGGAACGGCTCGCCCGCGAACAACACCGTGTGCAGCGTGTCGGGCGCCGGGCGGTCGAGGAGCCCACCGTGACGCATCATCACCGCCAGCGCGGACGGCACGGAGTACCAGACGGTGATCCGCTCGCGGTGCAGGAACTCGACGAGCTGGGCCGGCGCGAAGGACAGCTCAGCGGGTATCAGGCGCACCGACGCGCCGGCCCGGAACGCCAGGTAGAGGTCGAGCACGGACAGGTCGAAGGTGAACGGGGCGTGGTTGGCGAACCGGTCGTCCGGCGTGGGGGTGAGTACGTCGGCCGCCCAGTCGACGAACGCCCCCGCGTTACGGTGGGTCAGGCACACGCCCTTGGGCGTGCCGGTGGACCCCGACGTGTAGAGGATGTACGCCAGGTCGTCCTCGGCGGTGGCGGTGTCGACGGGCGGCGACGGCTCGTACGGGCCGTCGAGTTCCGTGTAGCCGACCTCCCCGCCCAGCTCGTCCGCGATCCGTTCGATCCACGACCGTGGCGTCACGACGACGCGGGCCGCGCAGTCCCGGGCGATGGTCGCCACGCGCGACGCCGGGCTGCTGCCGTCGACCGGGACGTAGACCGCGCCGAGCCGGAGGGCCGCCTGCATCGCCGCGACCGCCTCGGGGCTCTTGCCCGCCCACAACACCACCCGGTCACCGCGCCGGACACCTCGGCACTGGAGCCGGGCCGCGATGCTGTCGGCCACGGCGCCCAACTCGCCGTACGTCAGGGAACCGGACGGCCCGCTCACGGCCGGCGCGTCGGGACGGCGCGCGGCGGCGTCGATGACGAGCTGATGGAGGGTCACAGGCCGGTCTCCCTCGCGATCAGTTCGAGCTGGATCTCCGTCGTGCCGGAGAAGACGGTGGTCGGCAGGCAGTCGCGGAGCTGCTCCTCGATCCCGGTACCGGCGAGGTAGCCGCTCGAGCCGAACAACTGCATGGCGTCGAGGCTGTTCGCGACCGCCGCCTCCGACACGGCGACCTTCGCCATCGCGATCGCGGTGACGTCCGAGCGGCCCTGGTCGAGCAGCCAGCAAGCGCGGTACAGCAGCAGGCGTGCGCTCTCCAGCCGTTGCCGCATCCGGGCGATCCGGTGCGCGACGGCCTGGAAGCCCGCGAGCCTGCGCCCGAACTGGCGCCGGCCGGTCGTGCGGGCCACGCACTCGGCCAACTGCCGGTCCATCAGCCCCAGGTACGCGGCGAAGAGGCAGCCCCGTTCCCACGCCATCGAATGCTGGAAGATCGCCCCGCCGCGGCCCTCGGCTCCGAGCAGGTACTGCGCCGGCACCACGCAGCCGTCGAACCGCACCCGTGCGGCCAGGCAGCCGTGCAGCCCCATCTTCGGCAGCGGAGGACCGACGACGACGCCGTCGAGGTCCCGCGGCACGGCGAAGGCCGAGATGCCCAGGAACCCGGCGGACGGGTCGGTGACCGCATAGGTCACGAAGACGTCCGCGACCGGGGCGTTGCTGACGAAGGACTTCTCCCCGTCGAGCCGGTACCCTTCGCCGGAACGCACGGCCGTCGTCCGGAGCCGGCCCACGTCCGAGCCCGCCTCGTCCTCGGTCATGGCGTTACCTGCGATGAGGTCGCCCGAGGCCATGCCCGCGAGAAGCCGCCCGGCCTCGTCCGTCCCGAACTCCTGAATGGGTACGGCGCAGGACAGCAGGTGGGCCGCGATGCCGAAGACCAGGCCCATGTCGGGGCAGGATCGGCCGAACGCCTCGAGGCTCAGCGCGGTGTCCAGTGCGCCCAGGCCGCCGCCGCCGTGCTCCTCGGGCAGGCACAGCCCGGCCAGGCCGATGCCCGCCGCGTCCTTCCAGGCCACCCGCAACGACTTCGGATCGGTGCGCGTCTCATGTGCGGTGAACCGCTCGGCCACAGCTTCCGCTATCCCGTTGCAGCGTTTCCGCTGAATCGGTGACGGCTCGAAGTCCATCAGCAGCGCCTCGGTGCGTATTCGGCCATTGCCATTTCAGTCCCACCTCGACGGTCGTATTCGGAGAGGACGGCACCGCCACATTTCGTTGCGACCTGTCAGCAAACGTAGATTCACGCCGCGCCGGCCCCAACCCTTAACGCACCCCTATGCGGAGACCCCGAACAGGGGTGTCACCAACCGGAGACACGGGCCGCGTCCTGCGGCACCCCGCCGAGCACCGACGAGATCACGTTCAGCACCCCCGACCGGCATTCGTCGAGATAGAAGTGACCACCCGGGAAGACCCGGAGGTCGAACCGGCCGAGAGTGTGCTGCGACCAGGCCGAGGTGTCGTCGATGCCGGCCTTCGGGTCGCTGTCACCGACCAACGCCGTGATGCCGCAGGCCAGCGGCGGCGTCGGCTGGAACCGGTACGTCTCGATCGCCCGGTAGTCGTCGCGGATCGTCGGCAGGACGAGGTCGAGCAGATCCGGCTCCGCGAAGACACGCGGGTCGGTGCCGCCCAGCGAACGCAGTTCCGCGGTGAACGCGGCAGTGGTCGCCCGGTGCCACTCCTCGTGCCGGACCCGCGAGGGTCCCCGCCGGCCGGAGACGAACAGGTGCGCCGGTTCCGCCTGCCCGTCCCGGGCGATCCGGCAGGCCACCTCGAAGGCGAGGATCGCCCCCATGCTGTGGCCGAAGAACGCGAACGGCTCCGTCAGCCGCGGCTGGATCGCGGCATGGATCCGGTCGGCCAGCTCCGGGATGCTACGGACGCGGGGCTCGCCCCTGCGGTCCTGCCGGCCCGGGTACTGCACGCTGTGCACCTCGACGCTGCCCGCCAGCGCCTTCGACCAGGAATAGAAGTAACTGGCGGTGCCGCCCGCGTGGGGGAAACAGAACAGGCGTACGGCGTCGGGCGCCGGGTGGTAGACACGGACCCACCTGTCATCCTCGGTGTTCTCCACCAGTGCGACCCCCTGAACGGTGCCCGGAAGGCCGTTTCGCCGGCCGATCCGACCATATCCGTCAAGCCCGCACCGCAGACCCCTATCGAGCCCCTACATCGGAACCCCTGATTGCCCGGAATCGATGGCACTACTACGCTTCCGAGACACACGGTGTGGCGACTAATACTGCGGGCGGGGAAGGCCGAATGGTCAGCACGGTCGAAATCACCGAATTGACGGCGGAAGCCGTCGAACTGCTGGATCGCCAATGGCATTTCCCCGATCAGGCGGACCGTGCCGCACTGACCCGGCTGTGGAGACTGGCCGCGGCGCGGGGATGGTTCGGGCCGCGCCACCTCGCCGAGGCCGTGGCGCTCGTTCGTGCCGTGGGCGCGGCCGCCTGCCCGCTGCCCGTGATGGACGGTTTCGTCGCCGCCGGCCTCCTGACCCGGGCCCCGGAACTGCGGGCCGGCATCGCCGCGGGCGACATCCGCCTCCTGGTGGTGCCGGCCGACGCAGCGACCGAGACGGTGCCGTTCGCGGAGGCGGGGAGTGCCGCCTCGCACGTCCTGCTCCTGCCTGCGGCGGGTGGACCGGCGCCGGTACGGCCGGTGGAGTTCACCGTCCCGCAGGCCGGCTTGGCGGCGCCCGCGTGGGACCGGCTCCACCTGGGGCCGGTGGAGGCCGTGGTCGACGTCGGCGCAGAGCGCGCCGCGTGGGCGCTGTCGCTGCTCCGGCTGGGCTTGGCGGCACGGGCGACGGCGGCGGCACGCCGCACCCACGAGCGGTCCATCGCCCACGCGAAGGTCCGCCGGCAGTTCGGTCAGACGATCGGCGGCTTCGGTGCGGTCCAGCAACGGACGGCGGCCCGCGAGATCGACCTCGTGGCCGGCGAGATGCTCGTCGCCGACGCCGTCCGCAGACATGACGACGAGGCCCCGGACCGGCTCCTCGCCACCGAACTCGCCGTGTCCCACGCCGCCGCCGTCGCCTCGCGTATCCAGGTGGGAGCGCAGCAGACTCTCGGCGCGGGCGGCTACTTCGAGGGGCACGAGGCGCCCTGGCTGTTCCGGCGGGTCCATGCCGACATCGCGTTGCTGCCGGCGTATCCACCGCCCCACGGCACCGTCGCCGACATCCTGATCGGGACCGCCGGCAGCCTGCCCGCCGTCGACGCCGGCACCCCGGCCGCCCACCTGCGTGCCCAGGTCCGGGCGTTGAGCATCGAGCGGCGTTCCCGGGAGAGGTCGTTCGCCAAGGGCGACGATCCAGCCCTGGTGACCGCGATCTCGACCCGCAACTGGCTCGGCGTCACCTGGCCGGTCGAGCAGGGCGGCGCCGGCGCCACTCTCGCCGAACAGCTCGCTCTGCAGGAGGAGATCGCCTACCACCAACTGCCGGTGGCCAACGCGTTGGCGGCCGTGTCAGTGGTCGGCGCTCCCCTGGTCAAGTACGGGTCGGCCGAGCAGAAGGCGACCTACCTGCCACGGATACGGGACGGTCGACTGACCTTCTGCCTGGGTTACAGCGAGCCCGAAGCGGGCTCCGACCTCGCGTCGCTGACGACGACCGCGACCCGGGACGGCGACGACTGGGTGATAACCGGAACGAAGGCCTGGATCACGAACGCCCACACGGCGGAGTACATCTGGCTCGCCGTCCGCACCGACCCCGATGCGGCGCTCCCGCTGGCCGGCATCAGCATGTTCATCGTCCCGATGGCGACCCCCGGAATCCGGACGGAACCGCAGCAGGCGCTGTCCGGGCAGATCTGCAGCACGGTGCGCTTCGACGGTGTCCGGGTGGGTGACGGCGCGCGCGTCGGGCCGGTCAACCGCGGCTGGCAGGTCATCACCGACACGCTCACCGAGGAACGGCTGTTGCTGGCCGGCGAACTCGCCGGACTGTCCCGCCGCCATCTCGACGAGCTGCTGGCGGCCGTCCGGGCGGATCCGGACCGCGTCGCCGGCCCGGCCGGCTCGGAAAGGCGCGCCCGGCTCAGCGGCATCGCCGTTCAGGTGCAGGCGGTCAACCTCCTGCTCACCGGGGCGGCCGCGAAGGCCGGGGCCGGCGCCGCACACACCGCGCGCCTCACCTCGGCGATGGCCGGCGTGCTGGCCGCCGAGACGATGGAGCAGGTCAGCCGGGACGCCGTGGACATCCTCGGACCCGCGGCGACCCTGTGCGGGCCCGACGCCCCCGGCACGGGGATCTTCGAACAGGGCCTGCGCGTGGCCATCCTCGCCTTCCTCGGCGGCGGCACCAACGACGTACAGCGTGGCCTGATCGCCCGTGGCCTCGGCCTGAGCTGACCGCCTGCCCGCCGGTGACACGGCACCACGGTGGGCTCCCGGAACTCCGGGGGCCCACCGTGGCTCACAGCCACGAGGGTCAGATGAGGGCGGGGGCGGACCGCGCCTCGTCGGACGGCTCGATGGCCAGGTGCGGCAGTCGCCGGTCCACCCAACTGGGCAGCCACCAGTTGGCCCGACCGCACATGTACATGACTGCCGGCACGAGGACTGTCCGCAGGATGAAGGCGTCAAGCGCCACCGCGGCAGCCAAGCCGATGCCGAACTGGGAGATGGCGCGATCACCCAGGAACATGAAGGCGACGAACACCGCGATCATGATCAGCGCCGCCGTGGTGATCACCCGTGCCGTCTGGGTCAGGCCCGCCATCACCGCCTGGGTGTTGTCCCGGGTACGCGCCCACTCCTCCGCCATCCGGCTGACCAGGAACACCTGATAGTCCATGGAGAGCCCGAACAGCACCGCCAACACCAGTTCCGGCAGGTAGCCCTGGATGGGGCTGGGCTCGCCGAGGCCGAACAGCCGGGTTCCCCAACCCCACTGGAAGAACGCCGTGAGGATTCCGAAGGCCGCCGCCGACGCCAGCAGATTCAGGACCGCCGTGACCGCGGGGATGAGCAGACTGCGGAACGCCAGCACGAGGAGCAGGAAGCTGAGACCCACGATGGTGAGGAGCAGCCAGGGCAGTTTGGAGCTCGTCATCTCCGCGAAGTCGACGAAGGTGGCGGTGAACCCGCCCACGTGGACTTCGAGCGTGTTGCCCTGCGTGTAGCGCGGGATGACTGTGTCACGCAGGTCGGTGATCAGGTTGGCGGTGTCCTCGGACTGGGGCGCCGTCGTGGGGATCACCTGCATCATCTGGATCGCCGGACCGGAGTCCGCCGCGGTCTGCGGAGGCGGGCCCTGGACCGCCGCCACCCCGGGCACGGCGGCGAGCGCGGTGCCGAGTTGGGACAGTGCCTCCCGATCAGCGGGTGACCGGGTCTCGGCGACCAGGAACAGCGGACCGTTGAAGCCGGGTCCGAAGCCCTCGGCGAGCAGTTGATAGGACTTGTAGGTATGGGTCGACGGGTCGTCGTTCGACGCGTCGGCGAAGCCCAGCCGCAGATCCAGCACTGGCGCGGACACCACGAGCATGACCGCGACCCCGAGGGCGGCGAGCAGGGCGGGGTACCGCGGAATGAAATGCGACCAGCGCGCCCAGAGGCCGGTGCTGCTCGGGGCGGTGGTGAGCGACTCGCCGGCGACCAGCGTGCGGCGCTGCTTGCGGCTCAGCACGCGCATGCCGAGTATCCCGAACAGCGCGGGCATCAACGTGATCGCGGCGATCACCGTGCACACCACGGTGATCGCCGACGGGACGGCCAGCCCGGTGACGAAGTCGACGCCGATGGTGAGGAGACCGAGCAGGGCGATGCAGACGGTGCCACCGGCGAACAACACCGCCCGGCCGGAGGTGTTGAGCGCCTGCACGGCGGCCTCCTCCGGGTCCAGCCCGGACATCAGAGCCTGGCGATGACGCGTCAGGATGAAGAGCGCGTAGTCGATGCCGACGCCGAGACCGATCAACGTGCCGAGGATCGGCGCGATGGCGTTCACGGACATCATGTGGCTCAGCGGGGCCATGAGCATCATGGCACTGCCCACACCCGCGATCGCGGTGACGATCGGTAGCGCCGCGGAGAGCAGGGAACCGAAGGCGATGAGAAGGATGACGGCCGCCGCGATCAGTCCGATCAGCGACGCGACCGACTCCGGCTTCTGCTCGGCACTGGAGATGGCCTTGCCACCGAGTTCGACCGCGAGGCCCGGCTGGGCCGCGTCGGTCGCCGTGGTGATCACCTGCTTGACGTTGTCGCCCTCCAGGTCGTCCGCCGCCTTGGCGAAGGTCACTGTGGCGAACGCGGTGCGGCCGTCCGCACTGATCTGGAGCTCGTTACCCGGCTGGTAGGGGCTGACCACGGACGTCACCTCGGGCACCCGCGACACCTCGGACAGCATCGCCGAGATCCGCTGCTGGACGGCCGGGTCGGTGACCTTGCCCTGATCCACCTGCCAGACGATCTGGTCGGAGTCGCCAGCCTGGGCCGGTGCGGACTTCTGCAGCAGCGTCTGGGCCTCACCCGAGCCGGTGCCCGGCAGGATCAGAGAGTTGTCGTACGTGGTCGCCACCGCCTGCGACATCGCGCCAAGGCCGATGAGCAGAGCCACCCAGGCGACGATGACGGCGAAGCGGTGCCGATAGCACCAGCGCGCAATGGCTTGCATGATCCTCCATCCGATTGGTTCCGTTACCCATCGTCGAGGTTCCGAGCTGGTTCAGTCACCGGCCAGCCGCAGTGACTACGCGGCCGCTACCGCGCCATTCGGTGCGGATCACGGCCTCGTCTACTGCGATCGCAGTAGACGTGCTCAGGGTTGGAGACGCGGCGCACTGGCCAGACCGGTCTGGTAGGCCAGGACGACGAGCTGTGCACGGTCACGAGCACCGAGTTTGCTCATGGCGTGGTTGACGTGGGTCTTGACGGTGAGCGGGCTGAGCGTGAGCTGATCGGCGATGTCGGCGTTGGACATCCCCTCGGCGACCATGGCCGCCACCTGCCGCTCACGCTCCGTGAGCGTGGCAAGCAGCGACGAAGGGCGGACCGGCTCGCTGTCGTGCAGCGTGAGGTATCTGGCTATCAGGCTTCGGGTGGCGGACGGTGAGAGCAGCGCGTCCCCGCGGGCCACGGTACGGATCGCCTCGATGAGCACCTCCGGCCGAGCGCCCTTGCCGAGGAAGCCGCTGGCCCCGGACCGCAACGCCTCGAAGACGTACTCGTCGACCTCGAACGTGGTCAGGATCAGCACCCGCACGCCGGCCAGGCTGTCGTCGGCGGCCATCCGGCGGGTGGCCGCCAGACCGTCGAGACCCGGCATCCGGATGTCCATGAGGACGACGTCGGCCCGCGTCTCACGGGCGGTCCGGACCGCGTCGGCGCCGGTGGCCGCCTCGCCCACCACCGTCAGGCCCGGCGCGCGATCGATCACCAGCCGCAGGCCGGCGCGGATGAGGTCCTGGTCGTCGGCGAGGACCACGCGTGTGGGCGCCGCGGTGGCGGGGTGCGTGGTCGCTGAGACGGTAGTGGTCATCGGTCCTCCGTGTCGCCGATCAGAGCGGAAGCTCGGCGAAGACGCGGTAGCCGCCCCCGGGCCGAGGGCCCGCAGCCAGCTGCCCGCCGACGGCGGCCACCCGTTCCCGCATCCCCACGATCCCGTGCCCGCCCGGTGGGTACTGGTCGCAGGGGGTGACCGGTCCGCCCTCGTCCTCCACGGCCAGCCGGAGCGCCCCGTTCGTGTAGACGAGCCGCACCACCGCCGTGTCACAGTCGGCATGCTTGCGGGTGTTCGTCAGTGATTCCTGGATGACCCGGTACGCGGTCACCCCGACGGCCTCCGGTACGGGCCTGGGCCGGCCGGTCACCTCCCGGGTGACCCGCAGGCCGGCGCTCGCGAACGAGCCGATCAGCTCCCCGAGCCGGTCGAGGCCGGCCACCGGCTCGGTCGGCTCGGGCGCACCGGCCTCGCGCAGCAGCCCGACGGTCAGCCGCAGCTCCTCCAGGGCCTCCTGGCTGGCCTGCTGGATGTGCCGGACCGACTCCATGGCCTGGGATCTGTCCTGGTCGTCCAGGAGGCAGACGAGCGCGCCCGCCTGCACGTTGATCAGCGCGACGTGGTGGCCGACGGCGTCGTGCAGCTCCCGGGCGATGCGCAGCCGCTCCTCGGCGACCCGTCGGTTCGCCTCCTCCTCACGGGCCTGGTCGGCCCGCCGCACCCGGTCCTCGGCCTCGGCGACGTAGGCGCGGTGGCTACGGGCCGCACTGCCGGTGGTGATCGCCAGGGCCGCCCAGAGCACCATGACGACACCGGAGATGCCCGGATTGGCGATGAGCGAGGCGGTCAGCAGCGTCGCCTTGACGGTGACCCCGACCGCGAGGGCCCGGACCGCGGGGCCGTCCACCGCGACCCAGTACAGCGCGCAGAACAGGGCCAGCAGGGTCGGCGGATAGACCATTCCCTCGGCCACCAGCAGCACGGTCCCGACGGCGGCGATCGCCGCGATACCGATGGGAAACCGCCGGAGGACCGCCAGCGCGGTGAAGACCGTGATGGTGACCAGCCAGTTCAGCGGTTGCTCGGAGCCGAGCGCGTGGCGGATGTCAGCGGGGATCGTCACCACCGTGAACAGCACCATCGACATGAGCGACGAGAGCAGCAGCAGTTGCTGCTGCCGGGCCATCAGCCAACTCCAGCTGATCGTGGCTGCGGTCACCACGGCCTCGCCTCCTTCGGACGGTCCTGCTTGACGACGTGCAGCAGCGTGACGCCGAGCCACGGGCCGCCGTACCAGTAAGCGGGCCCGAGCGGGCGCAACGTGCCCTGCCCGATCTGCGCGGCGCACGCCGCGGCCGACCACCAGAAGTCGGCGACGAGCAGGTGCCCGCCCGGGCGCAGCACCCGCACCGCCTCACTCACCGCGCGCTGCCGTCCCCGCCGTGAGGGGATGTTGTGGATGGCAAGTGCGCTGGTCACGACGTCGAAAGAGGAGTCCGGGAACGGGAGCGCGCTCAGGTCTGCCGTACGCACCTCCACCCGGTCCGCGACTCCGGCCGCGGCGGCGTTTGCCAGCGTGGCCTCGGGCTTGTTGCCGCTCTGGTCCTTGCCGATCCAGAGGTCCGCGCCGGTGGCGCGGCCCGACGGCAGCCGGCGGGCCGCCGCGATCAGCACCGCCCCGCGACCGCACCCCAGGTCGAGCAGCCGCTCGTCCCCCTTCAGGGCGATCCGGTCGAGTTCCCGTTCCCAGACGCGCAGCTTGCCGCGGAGCGTGGTGTGGAGGTAGACCGCGGTGGAGGACAGCAGGACCGCGCCCGCGAGCGCCGTCGCCGCCCGGCCGCGCCGCCACCGGACCGCGGCCAGGCACCCCGCCATCCCGACGACGGCGTTCGCCACCGCGTACCCCGGCGCGTCCACGCCGTACCGGGGCCGCCGACGAGGGCGGCCGGTGAGCCTTCCGCTGTTCGTGGCCGCCATCGCCGGTCACCGAGGCGTTCGGAGCATGTCGTGCGCCGGCGCGTCCGGCGCCGGCGCGCGATCGGGCGCCGGGCGGTCGTCCGGCCCCGGCGCGACGGCCTCCAGCAGCTGGTCCGTCTCCTGGATCACCCGCCGCGCGCCGTCGGCGGCCGACGGCACCATGCCCTGCATCAGGAAGTAGCCGTGCACCAGGCCCTCCCCCGGCACGTGGCGCGCGCGGACCCCGGCGGCGCGCATCCGCGCCACCAGTTCCACGCCCTCGTCCCGGAGCGGGTCGTACTCGGCGGTGGCGACGATCGTCGGCGGGAGACCGCGGAAGTCGGCCTTGAGCAGATCGACAGCGGGATCGGCGCGTCGGTGCGGATCGGGGAGGTACTGGTCGTAGCTCCAGGCCAGATCGCGCACGCTCAGGAGGTAGCCCTCGGCGCAAGGGCTGGCCGAGGCGATGGCCAGGCTCGGGTCCAGCGCCGGGTAGATCAGCAGGAGGGCGGCGGGACGCAGGTCGCGCGCGACGAGGGCGACACCCAGGGCCAGGCTGCCGCCGGCGCTGTCGCCGGCGATCAGGTGCCGCCGGCCGGGGAAGGACGCCGCGACCCAGCGGGCCGCGGCGACCGCGTCGCGCAGCGGTGCGGGGTGGGGGAACTCTGGCGCCCGCCGGTAGTCGACCGAGACGACTACCGCGCCGAGCGACGCCGCCAGGTCGCGGCAGACCCAGTCGTGGCTGTCCAGGTCGCCCAGCACCCATCCCCCGCCGTGCAGGTAGGTCACCACCCGATCGCCGGCCGACTCGGGCGTGAAGATCCGCACCGCGACCGACGAGCCGTCGGCCCCGTCCACGAGGCGGTCGGCCGAGGCCACCGCCGGGCCGGGCGTGGCCGCGCCGTGGCGCTGGCCCATCGCGCTCTCGCGATAACGCGCACGGGCCTGCTGGAGAGTGAGTTCGCGGTCCGGAATGGGAGATCCGTCGGCGCTCTGCCACGCGATCAGGTACTTGAGCATCCGGTCCAGCGGCATCGCCACTCTCCTACGTACACGCGTATCGGCAGGCGCGCACGGTTCCAGTCTAATTCTGGATCATGACGGAAGGAAGGGTATCCATGCGCGTCGTGCAAAATACGCGCCCGATGATGAGTTTTTCATATATCGCCGCCGACGCCGCGGCCGATACCATGACCAGCCGGTGGATGAATCGAAAAAGGTGCAGACCATGGAGAGTTCACCCCGCTCGCACTCCGCTGACCTGGACTTCAGCGGCTCGGCCGACGTCCTGGAGCTCGTTCGCTCGGTGTGGCGGGACGTTCTCGATTTCGAACCCGACGACGACATCGGCTTTTTCGACTCGGGCGGCGATTCACATCTGCTGTTCGTACTGGTGGACCGCCTCTCCAAGGCCAGCGGGCAGAAACTCAAGACGATCGAGGTCCTGAAGGCCGACACCGTCAGCGGGCAGGCCGATCTGCTGATCCGACTGAGGCAGGCGCAGCCGGAGAACTCCACTGATGACTCCTGAGAATCCCGCGGAACGCAACTCGGTAATCATCGGCTTCGTCGACGGCGACGCCCCGGCGGCGAAACATGTGGCCGACGCCGCGGCGGACGTCCTCGCGCACCACACCCCCGAGGTCGTCCACCTCGAACACGACGGTCCGGCGGACGGCTTCGAGGACCACGCCCGCCGGGCGGCACGCGAACTCGGACGACCCCGGTTCGACCCGGCGGTGTCGATGCGCCTGCTGCTCCTCACCGACGGGATCGCGCTGCGTGCGGTGGCGGTCGTGGCACCGCCGCGCCTCATCGACACGCACGGTGCCGGCCGGCTGCTGGACGCCTTGCTGGCGCGCGCGGACGACCTGTGCACGAACGGTCCGGCGCCGGGGCGGGCGACCGACGGCGACGACCGCAACCCGGACGGAGCGAGCCGCACCGAGTCGTGGGCGGAGCGGCTGGCCGGGGTGCCCACCGACCTCGAGATCCCGGCTGACCGGCCACGCACCGGCGACCCGTCGGTCGGCCGTCTCCCGCTCGACCTGCCGGCCGCCACCACGGAGGCGGTACGTGACCGGGCCGGTGCCCTGGCGGTGGGTGCCCCCGCCTTCCTGCTCGCCGCGTTCGGGCTGACGCTCGGCCGGATGACCGGCGCCGACACACTGCTCGTGGGCGTACCCTCCCGCGTCGGCGATCTCCTTCCGGTCCGCATCGAGATCACCGACGACCGCTCACCGGCGGAGTTCGTCCGCGCGGTCCACGAGTCGCTCGCCTGGAGCACGAACGCCGACGGCGTGTCGCTGCCGCGGCTCGCGCACCGGCTGGGCGCCGCCGAGTCCCCCGCGGCACCGGTCCGCGCGTTCCTGAGCGCACCTGACGAACCCGGCGAGAGCGCGACCGGCGCCGGCCGGGTCCGGGTCGAGGAGCTGACGGGCGGCGTACCGCGATTCGACATCGGCGTGCGATTCGGCCAGGACGGGCCCGGCCACACCGGCCTGTTGGAGTACGCGGCCGGCCGATGGAGCGACGGCGAGGCGCACGGGTTCGCCCTCGGCTTCGTCGCCGCCGTCAACGAGCTGGTCGAGGCGACGGGCGACGACGCGATGACGCTGGCCGACGTCCGCTGCATCTCCCTGGCCGGCCGGAACATCCTGGAGAGGATCAACGCGACCGACCGCTCCTTCCCGGCCACCTCCCTCGACGCGCTCTTCCGCGCGCGGGCGGCCGACCGGCCGGACGCGGTGGCTGTGCGGGACGAGGACTCGGCGCTGACGTACGCCGAACTGGCCGCCGCCGCCGCCGAGCAGGCGCGGCTCCTCCGCGCGGCCGGCGTCCGGGAGGGCGACGCCGTGCTGGTCGGCGTTCAGCGCTCCGTGGCGGAGGCGGTGGCCGTCCTGGGCACGCTCTGGGCCGGCGCGGCGTACATCGGCGTCGACCTGACGCAGCCGGCCGCGCACACCGCCCGGATCGTGGCCAAGGCGGCGCCTGCCGCCGCCATCGTCGGGGAGGACGACGTCGACGCGGTCGCCCCGCACGCCGTGCCGGTGGTCGGTCCGTGGCGACCGGACCGGGCTCCGGCCGCGCCGCCGGCGCCGCCCGTGACGCCGGACCCCGATCGGGTCGCCTACATCGCCTTCACCTCGGGATCGACCGGCGAGCCGAAGGGCGTCGTGGTCCCGCACCGTGGGGTCATCCGGCTGGTCCACGACGCCGACTACCTCATGCTCGGCCCGGAAGAGCGGGTGCTCCGCCTCTCGCCGCTGGCGTTCGACGCCTCGACGCTCGAACTCTGGGGCTCGCTGCTGTCCGGGGCGGCCCTGCAGGTGTGTCCGCCGGGTCTGGTGTCACCTGGCGAACTGGGCGAGTTCATCGCGGAGCGGCGGGTGACGGTGGCCTGGCTGACGGCCGGGCTGTTCCGCCTCGTCCAGGAGATCGCACCCGCCTCGCTCGGCACCCTGCGGCACCTGCTCAGCGGCGGCGACGTGGTTCCGCACGAGCACGTCGCCCGTGCCCTAGCCGACCATCCCGGCCTGACCTTCACCAACGGCTACGGCCCGACCGAGAACACGACCTTCACGACGTACCACCCGGTGCGGTCGGCGCGGGACGTCGACGGCCCGCTCCCGATCGGCACCCCGGTCCCCGGGACCCGGGTGTACGTCCTGGACCGCCGGGCACGGCTCCTGGCACCGGGCGCCGTCGGCGAGTTGTACACGGGAGGCGACGGGCTCGCGGTGGGCTACGTCAACGACCCGGAGGAGACCGACCGCTGCTTCGGCCGCTTCTCACCCGACGTTCCGGAGCGGATCTACCGCACGGGCGATCTCGTCCGGATCGACCACGCCGGCAGCATCCGGTTCCTCGGCCGGGCCGACCACCAGGTGAAGATCCGCGGCTACCGCATCGAGCTCACCGCCATCGCTGACGCCCTGAACGGCTACCCGGAGGTCGAGGACGCCGTCGTCACGGTCGCCGACGGCACCACCGCCGACAAACGGCTGCTGGCCGCCGTCCGGCTGACCCCCGGAACGGACGTCACCCCGGTCGACCTGCGCGGACGCCTGGCCGAACGGTTTCCGTCCTTCATGGTGCCGTCCCTCTGGGCGGTCGTCGACCGGATGCCGGTCACGGCGAACGGGAAGATCGACCGGCGGGCACTCGCCGCCGGGGCGCGGCCGGCGAACGCGTTCGCCAGGAGGAAGGCCGTCCGCCAGGCGTGACGCGCCGCCGGCCGGCCGTCATCCCCAGCGGTGCCGGCCGGCCTCATTCCGGGCTGTGCCGGCCGGCCGGCTAGACCCGCGGCAAGGGAGCGAACCGGCTGAGCCCGTTGGCGACCAGCCGGTCGAAGAAGGCGTCGTCGAGCGCGGCCGGCGCCGGGGACGAGCGCCTGATGAGGTCGTACGTGTGGTCGCTGCGGACCGGCGGCGGCGGGTAGTCCGGTTCGAGCCCCAGCATGCGTCGGCCGATCGGACCCATGTGCAGCAGAGGCGCCACCTCCGGGTGGTCGCGGTGCTGCGCCGCCAGCTCCCACCATTTCTCGGCCGACACCTCGCCCAACCGGTAGCCGGCCCGGCGCAGCGCCTCGAAGCCGCTCATGATCGAGACGAGTTCCGGCCTGACCATGTGGTACGCCTGCCCACCCGGCTGATCGACGGAGAGGTGCGTGATGTGCCGGGCGACGAGGTCGACCGCCTCGCCGGGCACCGATTCGGCCCGGTCGGGGGTGTGTCCGACCGCGACCACCGCCCGCAGCACCGGCATAAGCAGGTCCGAACTGGAGGTGGCGCCGGTCGACGAGTGCCCGGTGACCAGCCCGGGGCGGTAGACGGTGGCGACCACGCCCCTCCCGGCCGCGCGGGCCACCACGCGTTCCGCGGCCACCTTGGAGCGTGGGTAGCCGAGCTCACCGGCCGTCTCCATGGACGGTCGCGTGTTCTCGTCGACCACCTCGATCCCGGCCCGGATCGCGTCGAGGAAGACCGCCAGCGTGGAGACATAGTGGAAGCCGACCGGACGGCCCGAGCGTTCGGCCACGGCAGTGGCCATGGCGACCAGTTCCCGGGTGCCGCCGACGTTGGCCTGCGCGAGTTGCTGGTACGCCGCGGTGAGGTGCACCGAGGCGGCGCAGTGGAAGATCTGGGCGACCCGGCCGACCAGGTCGTCCCAGGCTCGTGGCGTCAGACCGAGCCGCTGCGCCTCCAGGTTGGCGGGCACGGCTACGAGCCGGGCCGGGTCGTCCACGCCGACCTCGGCCATGCGCTCCCGCAGCCGCCGGTCGGCGGCTGCGGGACTACCGGCCCGCACCAGGCAGTAGATCACCGGGTGGGTCTGTTCGAGCAGGGCCGCGGCCAGGTGGCCGCCGAGTGATCCGGTCGCGCCGGAGAGAAGGATCGCGGTCATGCCAGTCCTCAGTTGCCCATGAAGTGCGCCAGGTACTGGGCCAGTGCCTGGGCGGAGTTGTTCTCGGCGACCGCCTTGGGTGCGACGCGAATGCCGAGGTTGGTCTCGATCCTGGTACGCAGCTCCAGGTTGCCGAGCGAGTCCAGGCCGTAGTCGTTGAAGGGCCGGCTGGGGTCGACGGTGCCGCGGACGATCGCGGCGGCCTCGCCCGCCACGAACCGGCGCAGCCAGGCGAGGCGGTCCTCCGCGGGCAGCGCCTCGAACTCCTGGCGCAGCTGCGAGCTCTGGGACCGCTCGCCGCGGTCGTCCCGGAAGGCCGCGGCGAAGGGGCTGCGCGCGGCGAGCGCGGTCAGCCACGGCGCCCGGTTCAGCGGAAGGTAACCGGTGTAGGGCCGGGTGTGCCGCAGCAGGACGTCGAACGCGTGGACGCCCTCGTCCGGAGCGATCATGGCGGTGTCGCCGGCCTCCGCGAGAACCGCACCACGTCCGATCTCACCCCAGGCCCCCCACGCGATGGTGGTCACCGGCAGCCCTTTCTCCTGCCGCCAGGCGGTGAACCCGTCCAGCCAGCTGTTCGCCGCGGCGTAGGCGCCCTGGCCGGGCGAACCGAGCAGCGCGGCGGCCGAGGAGAAGCAGCAGAACCAGTCGAGGTCGTCGTCGGCGGTCGCCTCGTGCAGATGCCAGGCGCCGTCGGCCTTGGGCGTCCAGTCGCGCTCGATCAGATCGTGCGTGATGCTCGGAATCGTCGCGTCGTCCACCACCGCCGCGGCGTGCAGGACCCCGCGCAGTGGCAGCCCGCCGGCCCGGGCCGCCGCGGCCAGCCGCCGCGCGGTCTCCGGGTCGGCGATGCTCCCCTGTTCGACCTGCACGTCGGTACCCGCGTCGCGCAGCTGCCGGATCTGCCGGGCCGCCTCCTCGTTCGGAGCGGACCGGGAGTTCAGCACGATCCGGCCGCAGCCGGCCTCGCTGAGGTGGCGGGCCAATCGGAGGCCGAGACCGCCAAGACCTCCGGTGATGATGTACGCGCCGTCGGCGCGGAACACCGGGACCCGTTCCGGCGTCAGCGCGGCCCGCGTGCCGGGCGCCACCGTGGTGGTGAGGACGAGCTTTCCCAGGTGCTGGGCCGAGGCCATCCGGCGGATCGCGGTCGCCGCCTCGGCCAGCGGGAACGTCGTCGTAGTCGGTGGCGCCAGCTCACCCGCGGCGAGCCGTTCGGACACCTCACGCAGCAGGCGGCCCAGCCGGCCCGGGTCGGCCACGGCCATCAGTTCGAGGTCGACGCTGTAGAACGCCAGGTTGCGGCGGAAGGGCGCCAGGCTCAGCTTGCCGTCCCGGTAGATGTCGCGCTTGCCGATCTCGACGAAGCGGCCGCCGAAGGACAGCAGGTCGAGGCTGGCGCGCTGGGCGGCGCCGGTCAGCGAGTTCAGCACCACGTCCACGCCGGCCCCACCGGTGTCCTCCCGGATGCGGTCGGCGAATTCGAGGCTGCGGGAGTCGTAGACGTGCTCGATCCCCTGCGCGCGGAGCCACTCCCGGCGTGCCTCGTTGCCGGCCGTGGCGTAGATTTCCGCCCCGACGTACCGGGCTATGGCGATCGCGGCCTGCCCGGTCCCGCCGGTCGCCGAATGGATCAGCACCCGCTCGCCCGCGCGCAGCCGGGACAGGTCCATGAGTCCGTACCAGACGGTGGCGAACACCGCGGGGACGGCGGCGCCCTGCTCGACGCTCAGCGCGTCCGGCAGCCGAGCCGCCAGCGCCGCGTCGATCGTCGCGTGGCTGCCCCAGGCTCCCTCGGTGGCGGCGCCGGTCATCACCCGGTCGCCGACCTGGAACTCGGTCACCGCGTCGCCGACCCGGACGACGATGCCCGCGCAGTCGACGCCGAGCGCCGGGGTCACCCCCTCGAAGGCGTTGTACTCGCCGTGGGCGAACAGGACGTCGTGGAAGTTGATGCTCGCGGCGCCGATCTCGATCTCGATCTGACCGGCGTCGGGCGCGCGGCGCGGCACCACGGTCAGCTCCAGCGTGTCCAGGTCGCCGGGCTGGCGGATCACCATCCGCACGCCGTTGTCCAATTCGCCGGCGACGGCCGAGTGGCGTTCGTCGGCGGCGAGCCGGGTGTGCTGGAGCCGGGCCGTGTACCAGCTTCCCGCACGCCACGCGGTCTCGTCCTCGGCCGCGTCGGCGGCGAGCTGCGCGGCCACGTCCTTCGCCGCCGGGCCCTCACCCGGGCCGGTGCCGACGTCGATCTGGGTGGGCCGCAACTCGGGGAACTCGGCGCCGATCACGCGGAGCAGTCCGCGGACCCCGGCGTGCTCCAGGTTCACCGAGTCGCCGGGCACGACCCGCTGCGCGCCCTGCGTGACCGCGTACAACCGGGGTGGGGTCC
Source organism: Micromonospora sp. NPDC005257 (assembly GCF_042872445.1). Classification (NCBI taxonomy): domain Bacteria; kingdom Bacillati; phylum Actinomycetota; class Actinomycetes; order Micromonosporales; family Micromonosporaceae; genus Micromonospora; species Micromonospora sp. NPDC005257. The sequence goes on from NZ_JBIAKL010000002.1 coordinate 350,261, forward strand.
CGTCGGCTGCGGCGAGTTCCTGGGCGACCTCGACGACCGCCTCGACCAGGTCACGGCCGCGCGCGACGGCTTCCACGCCGGCCGGGCCGGTGGGCTGCGGGCACAGCAGGACGACACCGTGCCACGACTCGGCCAGGGCGGCCTTCGTGTCCGGCGCGGCCCACGGCCGGATCTCGCACCGGCCGCCCTGGTGACGCAGCGCCTCCGCCAGCTCGTCCGGCGCCGGCGCCGCCCCGGGGGACGCGAGCAGCAGCCACGGGCCGGCGGCGAGGGGTTCGGCCGGCTCCGGCAGCTCCCGCTCCTGCCAGCCGATGGTGAGCAGACGCTCGTTCAGCACCTGGTCGGCGTCGTCCCCGTCGCTGTCCCGGGTGCCCATGACGAGGCCCTCGACGATCAGGAGGACCGCGCCGTACTGGTCGACGAGCTGGAGGTCGGCGATCACCCGGTTGCCGTCGCTGGAGTGGAGCCGCACGTAGCAGTACCTGGTGCCGCCGGTGGCGGACAGGAGCTGGAGCCGCCGTACCTCGAGCGGGAGGAGCAGGCCGCCCTCACCCGCACCCGTGACGGCGGGCAGCGCGGCGACGCACTGGAAGCAGGCGTCCAGCAGGGCGGGGTGGACGGAGAAGCCGTCCTGGTTGCTGCGTAGCTGCGACGGGAGCGTGACCTCGGCCAGCACGGTCTGGTCGCCGCTCGCACTCGCGCCCGGACGGGCGAGCTTCGCCCCCTGGAAGGCCGGTCCGTACTGGATGCCGCGCTCGGCCAGGGTGTCGCGTAGCCGATCGCCCGGCAGCGGTTCGGCGTGTTCGTCGAGGAGCACGTCGATGTCCAGGGGGACGGGCTCGGCCTGGCCCGCCGGAGCGGGTACCAGGGTGGCCGAGGCGAGCCGGGGCCGCTCGCCGTCCTCGTCGGCGACCGCCTCGAAGATCGCCTGCCCCGGGATCTCCACCCGCGCGGAGGTGGTCAGGTCCGTACGCCCGCTCAGCAGCAGCATGCGTTCGAACTTCAAGCCGTGCACCTCGGCCCCCGGTCCGTAGACCGTGGCGGCGGCGGTCAGGGCGGCCTCGCAGTACGCCGCGCCGGGGTAGGCGGCCACGTCCCGTACCCGGTGGTCGGCCAGCCAGGGCAGCACGGCCGTGCCGACGTCGGACTGCCAGACGTGGCGCTCCTCGTCCTCGTCGAGCCGGACGTGCACACCCAGCAGCGGGTGGATCGTGGCGGTGTGGGTGGACCGCGCATGGTCCGGCCGGACCATCAGGTGCTGCCGCGTCCAGGTCGGCAGCGGCGCCTCCACCAGCATGCCGTCCGGGTACATGGTGCCGAAGTCCACCGCGCCACCGGCGGCGTGCACCTCGATGAGACTGTTCAGCAGGCCGTACGGGGTCTCCTGGGAGCGGCGCATGCTGGCGATGGCGGCGGCGGGCAGGCTCGCCGCCTGGGCGCACTGCTCCACCGGCCGGGTGAGCAACGGGTGCGGGGACAGTTCCAGGAAGACGCGGTGACCGTCGTCGAGGGCGGCCGTCACAGCGGTGCTGAAGCGCACGGGGCGGCGCAGGTTGGCCACCCAGTAGTCGGCGTCGAACGACGGCTGGGCCCGCGGGTCGTCCAGGGCCGTCCCGTAGAACGGCACCGTGCCGCAGCCGGGCGTCAGGTCGGTGAGCACGTCGGCCAGCTCGCTCAGGATGGGGTCGACCTGCGGGGAGTGCGAGGCGACGTCAACGGCTACCTCTCGGGCCGAGATGCCCCGCCGTTCCCATTCCGCGACCAGCTCGCGTACCCGGGCGGTCGCCCCGCCGATCACTGTCGAACGCGGTGAGGCGACCACCGACACGACGACGTCGTCCAGGTGCGCCAGCTCCTGCTCGATCTGCGCCTCGGGCAACTCGATGGAGGCCATCGCGCCGGCGCCCGCGAGCTTCGCGCACAGCCGGGAACGGCGGCAGATGACCTTGACGCCGTCCTCCAGCGAGAGCGCTCCGGCGACCACGGCGGCCGCCACCTCACCGAGGGAGTGCCCGATGACGGCGCCCGGCCGGACACCTGCCGCCTGCCAGGCCGCGGCGAGTCCCACCTGCATCGCGAACAGGGTCGGCTGCACCCGGTCGATGCCGGTCACCGTCTCCGGCCGGGTCATCGCCTCCGTCACCGAGAAACCCGACTCGCGCTGGATGAGGGGCTCGACCTGGGCGACCAGGTCGGCGAAGGCGGGCTCGGTAGCGAGCAGCGAGGAACCCATGCCGGCCCACTGGGATCCCTGGCCGGAGAAGAGCCAGACCGGCCCGCGCGTGTCGTCGCCGACCACCGGATCCGGGGGCAGTTCCACCACCCGGTCACCGATGCCGCGGAGCGCGGTGACCAGCTCGGCCCGGCCCGCGGCGATCACCGCCGTACGGATGGCGCGGTGTTCGCGACGGCGGGCGAGGGTGTATCCGAGGTCGGGAAGCTCGACGTCCGCATGGGCGTCGAGCCAGTCGGCGATGCGGGCCGCGGTCGGCGCGAGTTCTCCCACCGACGTGGCGGAGAGCGGGAACAGCATCCGCCCGCGCGTGCGTTCCGGGAGCGCCTCGGCCGCCGGCGGGGGCGTCCCGGCGACCGCCGGGGCCTCCTCGACGACCGCGTGCACGTTCGTGCCGGACATGCCGAAGGAGGAGACGGCCGCCCGGCGGGGTCGCTGCTCGTTCGGCCAGGCCTGGGTCTCCCCGGGTACGAACAGCCGGGTGGGCAGCTCGCTGATCTCGCTGTTCAGCTCGTTCAGGTGCAGCGTCCCCGGCACGACACCGTGCTGCAGCGCCAGGACCGTGGTGATCAGCGCGGCGGTGCCCGCCGCCGACTCGGTGTGGCCGATGTTCGACTTCACCGAACTCACGGCGCAGCCGTCGGCGCCGCGGCCGTACACCTCGGCCAGCGCCCGGAACTCGATGGGATCGCCGACCGGGGTCCCCGTGCCGTGTGCCTGAACCAGGCCGACCGTCTCCGGCTCGACGCCCGCGTCGGCGAGCGCGGCCTGGTGCACGGCGCTCTGCGCGGACACCGACGGCATGGTGATCGTCTCGGTCCGACCGTCCTGATTCGACGCGATCCCCTTGATCACCGCCAGGATGCGGTCGCCGTCCGCCAGCGCGTCCGAGGCGCGCTTGAGCAGCACCATGCCGCAGCCCTCGGAGCGGACGAATCCGTCCGCCGCCTGGTCGAAGGGCCGGCAACGGCCGGTGGGCGACAGCATCCCCAGGCCGGACGCGGAGACGGCAGCCTCCGGGACGAGCATGAGCATGCAGCCACCCGCCAGCGCCATGTCGCTCTCGCCGCTGCGGATGCTCTGCACGGCCAGGCTGACCGACATCAGACCCGAGGAACAGGCGGTGTCGATGCTCAGCGCCGGGCCCGTCAGCCCCAGGGCGAACGAGATCCGGCCGGACGCCATGCTCAGCGCCGGGCCGGTGAATCCGTAGGGATGGACCATGTCCTGCGCCTCGGGGCCGTGACAGGCGAGCGCGTAGTCGATGTGCGCCAGCCCGACGAACACTCCGGTACGCGTGCCCGCGAGCGTCGACGGCGGCATCCCGGCGTGCTCGACCGCCTCCCAGGCGGTTTCGAGGAGCAGGCGGTGCTGCGGGTCGACCGAGAGCGCTTCCCGCTCACCGAGCTTGAAGAACTTCGCGTCGAAGCTGGCGACGTCGGTGAGGAACCCGCCCCACCGGGACACCGACCGGCCGGGCACGCCCTTCTCGGGGTCGTAGAACTGCTCCACGTCCCACCGGTCCGGCGGAATCTCCGTGATCGCGTCGCCGGCGCTCTCGATCAGTTTCCACAGCGCGTCCGGGGAGTCGACTCCACCCGGAAATCGGCATCCGATGCCGATGACCGCGATGTCCCTAGGATCCGACACGACGACTCCTCTCAAGGAACTGATCGAGCTCGGGCGATCCCCGAAAGACCGTAGCAAGGCAAGCAGCATTCACACAGGTGAGCAATTCACATACGGCTATGAGCAATAACACTTCAAGTGGCACCTGTCGGCGATCCGACGACAACTGCCACGGCGAGCGACAGACAATTTTCGGAATGAATCCAGATCCGGGCAGTCGTATCGCGACAGGACGCGATCGTCATATCGCCGCTACGGCTGAGCCGGATGTGCCAGAACAAAAGGTCTTCGGTGTCCGGCCCGTACATCGCCTTGAACGCGGCCTCCTTGGCGGCGAACAACCCCTGCGGGGTGAGTTCCGATCCCGGCGCGAGCAGCGCCCGCCGCTCCGACTCGCGAAAGACGAATCGCGCGACCCGTGGGCTGATGGCGGCTTCCTCGACGTCCACGCCCACGGCGGCGGAGCCGGGGAGCACGACGGCGACCGCCAGCCGGTCGGTGTGCGAGATCGAACCGGCGAAGCCGGGCGGGAAGCGCGGCCGACCGTCGGCGTGGCGCGGCACGGCGGCGTCGGCGGCGCCGGCCGCGGCCAGTGCCGCCGACGCCGCCCGACGACCGGCCGCCGACTGCTCCACCGGGTCGTACGGCGCCCGCACCCGGCACCACTCGATACGCATCTCGGCCGGGAGCCCGGGAAGGGGCGGATCGATCACCGTCGGACACCCTCAGGCGTGCACTGCCAACACGTGGTCCGCGAGCGAGTCGATCGAACGCAGCGCCTCCGGCCGGACGTCGTCGTCCCACTGGAAGCCGAAGGCGTCCTCCATCGCCACGAGCAGACTGACAAGCGCGTTCGACGACACCCCCGCCTGCCGGAGTGACCCCGAGTCGGGCAGGCCGCTGAGGAACGCCGCGTCGGTGAACAGGCCGACCAGCAGCTCCCGTATGCGAAGCCGCACCTGGGTCGCCTGGTCAGCCACGCGATTCCACTTCTTCGACGAACCGGCGCACGATGTCCTGGAACGTCTCGGCGTCGTCCACGTACGGGATGTGACCGGCCTTCGGCATGATCTCGTGGCGACCGTCCGGCAGCTGCTCGGCCAGCTCCCGGGCGCCGGTGGGGCTCAGCAGGAAGTCGTCGTCGCCGATGACCACGAGCGTCGGCGCCTGGAGACCGGCCAGCATCTCGGGCTTGTGTTCGTCGTTCATGGCCCGGGTCAGGCCGTTCACCAGGTCCTCGACCGTGGACAGGGCGGAGAACGCCTCCCGGAAGCCCAGGAAGCCCGGCGCACCCAGGAACTCGTTCATCTCGGCGCTGAAGACCTCCGGATACAGGTGCTCGTAGAGCGCCGGGACGCCGTGCGTCTGCAGCGTCCGCAGCCAGGCCCGCTGGACCTGCCGCTGCCGGCGCATCCCGCGCGGGCCGAAGACGGGCGCCGCGAGCACGACGCCCTTGATGCGGTCCGGGTGCCTGAGCGCGGCGTCGCGCGCCAGGAGGGTGGAGGACGACACCCCGATCAGGTAGGTCGACTCGATCTCCAGCGCGTCGAGGAGCGCGATCAGATCGACCACGTGCTCGTCCCAGGTGGGCTCCGCGCCGACGTGCGAGGACGCGCCGTGGTTGCACAGGTCGTAGCTGATCAGCCGGTAGTCCTTCTCCAGCTCCTCCGTGAACACCCGCCACGACGGGCTGGTCAGGAAGAAGGCGTTGAGCAGGGTGATCGGGGTGCCCTCGCCGCGGGACTCGTAATAGAGCTCGACTCCCTCGCGAGTGGCGATCCGCGGCGTGTCCTCACGGTAGGTGAGATCGAGCCGGGAGAGATTCTCGTACCCAGGCATTGGTTCATCCTTTCCCTGTTTGTGGGAGTACGGCGCCCGGCAGGACGTGGGCGAATTCGGCGACGATGTCGGCCGCGGACAGTTCGGCGGAGACGGTGTCGCAGGACAGGCCGCAGTACATCGCCATCTCCTCGATGCGGCCGGTGGTCGCGACCGTCGGCACCGCGGCGCTGAATCGCGGCACCACGTACGGCTTCCCCTCGACCGTCGTACGGCCGATGAAGTTCTTGGGCTGGTCGGGATTGCGCGTGACCTCCGTCGACAGGACCCGGTGCCGCCGGCCCGGCCAGCCGATCTCGTAGACGTCGCTGATCACGGTGTCGGCCCCCTCGGAGGCGCAGACCGCGGCCTTGAAGTACGGGTGGGCCAGCGACTCGCGCGCCACCACGAAGGCGGTGCCGAGCAACACACCGTCGGCTCCCGCGGCCACCGCCCGGGCCGCGTCGGTCGCCGAGCCGATGCCGCCCGCCGCGACCAGACACGCGTCCGGCAACTCGGCCCGCAGCTCGGCGACCAGCTCGTCCCGGGTCGACGTGCCGAGCAGATGCCCGCCGGCCTCGATGCCCTGGGCAACCACGATCGCGCCCCGTTCGGCCGCGCGCACACCGTCCCGTACGGTCCCGACCTGGACGACCAGCGCGCGCCCGACGGCGGTGATCCGCCGGAGCACGGCGTCGTCGGCCATGCCGAACAGCGAGAGGTACACCCGTTGCGGCGTCTCGTCGAGCACCTGCGCCACCTGCCGGGCGAGTTCGTCCGGCCCGACGACCTCCTGGATCAGGTTCACGCCGACCGGGTGCTCGGTGCCCGCCACCAGCCGCTTCAGTGCGGCCGACAGCGCCCCGCCGACGAGCTTGTAACCGCCGAGGCAGCCGGCCGCGCCCGCCTCCGACACGGCACAGGCCAGCTCGGGGCCCGCCACGCCACCCATCCCCGACTGGAGCAGGCTGACACGGACTCCCAGCAGCTGCGCCACCGTGGCGGGCATCAGGCCACGCTCTCCACCGCCGACAGGGCGGCGGTGGCGTCGCCGAAGTGCCGGCTCAGGACGTGCACCCACCGCTCCAGGCCGAACGCGAGGCAACTGGTGTGCGCCGGGCTCCCGGCCACCTGGATGGAACACCGCTCGCCGAAGAAGTTGCGGTGGTAGTTGACCGAGCCGATCGCCAGGCCTTGGACGACGAACTCCTCCTTGACCGGGAACAGCCGCTGCATCTTGGCCTTGCTGCCGTTCTTGTCGAAGAACGGATCCGTCGCGACCTCCACCCGGACGTCCAGGCCGAGGGCGGCACACAGCGCCAGCACTGTCTCCTTGGCACGCCCGAGGTGGTGCTTGGCCCCGTCCTCGGGCCCGATGAAGACGATCTCCCGCATGGAGAAGCCCAGCAGCCGCTGCAGGCCGTCGTAGTGGTCCTCGTTGCGGAAGCACGTCGCGAGCGTGGTCCGCAACAGCCCCGCGTCGGGCAGCGCCGTGCCGGCCAGGTCGAGGTAGATGGCGTAGCAGGCGGCCGAGGGCAGCGCGAACGCGGTCGGTTCCATGATCTCCGGCGGGACACTCTCCAGCGGCCGCGGCGCCTCGGTCAGCAGCTTGCCGAGACGCTGCGGATCCAGCCGGGTAGCGGCCAGCCCGAGGTGCGGGAAGTTGTCGAAGTAGTCGAAGTTGTCCAGGTCCCGGCACTGGATCAGGAACGGGAATCGGAACTCCGGGGCCTGCCAGCCTTCGGCGAAGCGCTGGAACACCCCGTCCACCGCCCGCAGCAGCCGGAGTTGGGGACCGTCCAGGATGCTCAGGCCCTTGTCGGTTGCCGTGGTCATCACGCCGCCTTGTGGTTGAAGAATCGCGCTTCGATCGCCTTGAGGGTGCGGAAGTCGTCGAGGTCGATGTCCTCGGGATCGACCGGCTGGCCGGTCAGTTCCTCCAGCAGGAAGATGAACTCGACGAAGGCCAACGAGTTGATGGCCCGACTGTCGATCAGGTCGAGGTCGCCGCTCAACCGATCGAGCTTGGGATTGCGTTCGAGGATGAACTCCTGAACGGCGAGCATGGGTTCGGTCATCGCGCGATCAGTTCCCTACCTGCGCCGGCCTTGGACAGGAAGCTCCTGGTCCGCTTGAGGATCTGGTCGTGCGCCGCGATCCGGACGGGGTGCTTCAGCGCCCGCCGCCGCAGCGCCAGCGCGTCCGGGATGCCGGCGTCGCGGTAGGCGGTCGGGTCGTAGAGGGTGCCGATGCTGTACTGCAGGTAGCTCTCGAGGTACTCGGCGATGACCGGCAGTTCCTCCGGGTCGCGCGCCGCCACCTGGCCGAGCAGATTGCTGAACAGCAGCCGTCCGAACGCGACGTGGCGGCTCTCGTCCTGATGGTGCAGGCGGTTGATCTCCCGGGCGATGGCCGGCAACGACTGGTCGTTCGCCATACGCGCGTTGTAGTAGTCGACGATCTCCTCGAAGATCAGGATGCGGGCGAAGACGACCAGCTCGCGGGCCACCGGGGACAGGTGGTTGACCGAGTCCGCCTTCAGCGACGGCTGGGGCGGGTAGAGCTTGCCGCCGTAGCGCAGGCAGAACTGCGCGAAGAACCACATGTGCTCGTTCTCCTCGCCGATGAAATGGTGCATGAACTCCGAGACAGCGGCGTAGTTCCGGTCGTGGATCCGCATCACGACCTCGCTCATCAGCTCACGGATGCCGTGGATGTTGAGACTGAAGAAGTTGACGGTCTCGTACCTGGTCAGGGCGAGCTGCTGCTCGCGGCTCAGCTCGTCCCACATCTCCGTGCCGGCCAGCGTGGTCAGGTTCTCGCTCATCCACGGCTTGTCGGTCTCGATGGAGTCGGGCCAGTCGAACATCGTGTACGGGTTGTAGTAGCCGGATTCGGCCATCTGCTCCAGCCGGGCCAGGTCCAGCACCACCGGTTCCATCTCGCGTACGGCCATGTTCAATCTCTCCTCTGCACCGATCGGATATCCGCGCGGACGTGCACGGGCCCCCGCGAGCCACACTCGTGGTGGGCCAGAGCCGCGTCGCCGGAGGCGGTGGACGGGATCACCTTGTTGTAGATCGACCCCAGGCACAGCTCCTGGAACTCACCGGTGTTCGCGGAGAGCCTCGCGGCGAGCTGGGCCTTCGCGATGTCGATGGCTTTGATCCGCCCGTCGTCGTCCTCGACCTCGACGGAGGCGTGCGGCAGGTCCAGCGCGCCGCCCAGCACGCCGCAGAACCACCCGCGCCTCGCCTCGGCCCGGTAGCCGGCCGCCCGGAAGCGCTCGGCCAGCATCAGGCTGGCCGCGATGCAACTGGTCGCGCCCAGTTCGTGCACCAGCGCGTAGTCCGCCTGCATGGGCACGGGCAGCATCTGCCAGCGGTAGCCGGCGGCCAGGTACTCCCGGGTCAGCTCGCGCAGGGCCGGAGAGACGATCGGGGTACGCGCCCCGGTCGTGGTCACCGAGGCCGAGTACTGCGCCGCCTCCGCGCTCGGCTCCGGCGCGGTCACGTCGGCGACCCCGCCACCGAACCGGGCGATGTCCGGCGCCTCGACGCGCCACGGGGCGTGGCCGCCGCAGTCGGCGCACTCCAGCCGGAGCTGGAAGTCCCAGGTCTTCGTCCGCAGCAGGTCGTCCACCGGCCGTCCGGCGAACCGGAAGAGCATCCGGAACGCGAGTTCCGGCTGCGTCTTCGACGTGTTCGAGTACATGCCGAGGTTGTAGAGGTCGTTCTGATCGAAATGGCGGACACCGGACCGCTCCTCGAACGGCAGCCCGGCGGAGACGAGCCGGTCGATCTCCGCCGGTCCACAGCGGAGCATCTCCTGCGCCACGGATTCCGGTCTGTCCCTGACGGAATAGTCAGACGGAATGAACTCGATGCTTTCCGCCACCTTTTCCCAGGGCGCATCCACCGTTACCTGGTCCGACACGGGCCCAACTCCCCAAACACGCAGCGACACGATGACCTTCATGGGGATCCGAGCGGACTGTTAGCCGCTCGGCTCCTGACGGCGGACCGCACAGTTTCAGTCGGCCGGCCGACGGACGATCGTGCAGGAGAAGGTGAACCCGCCGCCGCCCTGAATGAGCATGCCGACATCGCCCGGATCGAGCACCGAGGCCATGTCCGACAGGTTCGCCAGGTATTCCGCGGGACCGAGGCAACCGGTCTCGCTCTCGATGTACTCGGGCTGCCGGTTGAGCAGCAGACCGATGCCGGGCTTGAAGACGTTCTCGCGCATGTGCCGGGTGAGCCGCGGGATCGCGACGCAGCGGATGGCGTCCGGCGCCACGGCGGCCTTCGTCAGGCTCGTCTGCACTGCCGCGTAGAGCTTCTCGACACCGCTCTTGCCCAGTTGCGCGGCCTGACTGGATGCCCGGAAGACGTTGTTGGGGCGGACCAGGCTGATCGGTGCGCCGTGCGACAGCGGCGCGGCGCCGAACTCGTCGTCCCCCCGCAGCTGCGTCTCGAACGACGGGTCCGCCGCCATCTCCAGGGCCAGCAGGTCGAGCAGGTCGTTGCCGTCTCCGCGCCGACCGAGGACGACCGCGGCGCCGGAGTCACCGTAGACGGCCTCGTCGTCGGTGCCCCACCTGTCGAACCCGGGGCCGGTGAACCGGTCGGCGGCGGTGACCAGAGCCGCCGCCGCCTCCGGCGTGGCGCGCAGCCACAGGGCCGCCAGGTGCAGCGCGAGGGCGCCGCCGTTGCAGGTCTGCTGGACGGTCATCGGCAGGCCGGAGACGGCACCGGTCTGGTGCGCGATGTAGTGCGCCGGCGACCAGATGTCGAATCCCTGGTGGTACAGGTGGGTGTGGGCGACGTATCCGATACCGCCCGGCTCGACGCCGCTCTGCGCGAGCGCGTCGCGTGCGGCGGACACGGCCATTTCCGGCGCCGACTGGTGAGTGGCTACGCTCAGTTCCTTGACGCCGACACGCTCCAGGTCTTCCGCACTGAAATCTTTTCCGGGTGGCCCTTCCCGGTCCGGCGGAAACCAGGTCGCCGCCGCCTTGATGCTCAGCCCGCTGCCCCGCTCGGCCATCGGCTAATCGCCCCTTCTCAGCGAATGACACAGGCGAATAGACCTGCGCTCTACCGGACCACGGTACCGATCGGGAAAGCGCTTTGGAACATGAGGAATGCACTATCGGAAGTGCGTGGCACATGACCGGACGTCGCCTTTTTGACTCATCACATTAATCAACCCCTGTCATACCCCAGAGACAAGAGGATCGCGCCCGCGAAGCCGGGTCATTCTCCGGCCCGAATCGCGGCGGCCAGCCCCGCGACGGTGGGATTGTCGAAGAGCCGCCGCATGCCGTCCTCCTGCTTCTCGGTCGTGCCGAGTTCGCGGCCGATCCGTTCCAGGACGCCGATCGCGTGCAGGGAATCGCCGCCGAGCTCGAAGAAGTTGTCCTCCGTGCCGAAGTCGTCCCGCTCCAGGACCTCCCGCCAGATCCCCAGCAGCGTCCGCTCCAGCTCGTCCTGGGGGCCGGACGGACGGGCGGGCGACTGCTGCTCCCTCGGGGTCGGCAGGAGCGTCGCGTCGACCTTCCCGTTGCCGCTGAGCGGCACCTTCGGAATGAGCAGGTAGTGCCGGGGAACCATGTACTCCGGCAGGACGCGTTCCAGCTCCGCCCGCAGCCCGGCGGCGTCGGGGTGGATGCGCCCCGCGACCGCCTCGCCCTCCGCCGGCACCACGTAGGCGACCAGCTGGTGGCGGCCCGTCCTGGGGTTGGTGTCCACCGCGACCAGCGCCTCGCGGACGCCCGGCCGGCGCCGGAGCAGGGCCGCGATCTCGCCGAGTTCCACGCGGTACCCGTTCAACTTGACCTGGGAATCCTCGCGCCCCAGGAACTCGATGTCGCCGCCCGGCAGATAGCGGCCGAGGTCGCCCGTCCGGTAGAGCCGCGCCCCGGTCCGGGGATGCGTGACGAACCGCTCCTGCGTCCGTACCGCGTCCGCCCAGTAGCCGCGGGCCACCCCCTTCCCACCGATGTAGATCTCACCCGTCGCCCACACCGGGCTCGGTTCCAGCCACTGGTCGTACACGTGCATGGTCTGGTTGGCCAGCGGCGTGCCGTAGGGGATCCGGGACCACTCGGGAGGCACCACGCCGATCGGGTAGTGAATCGACCAGATGGACCCCTCGGTGGCGCCGCCCAGGCTCATCAGCCGGGCCGCGGGGTAGAACGCGCGGATCCGGTCCGGCAGGGCGACGGGGATCCAGTCCCCACTCATCATGACCAGCCGCAGGTTGCGTCCGGGCGGGGGCGCGGCCGGATCGTGTGCGTCGATCCACACCTGCATCAGCGCCGGAACGCTGTTCCAGACCGTCACCCCGTGCCGGTGCACCAGCTCGGTCCAGTGCCGGGGGTCCTGCTGCCTGCCCGGCTCGGGCATGACGACGGCACCGCCGGCCGCCAGGAATCCGAACACGTCGAACACGGACAGGTCGAAGCTGAGTGCGGACAGGGCCAGCGTCCGGTCCTCGGGGGTGATCCGGTAACGATCGTTGAGGTCCTGGATCGTGTTGGCCGCGGCCCGATGGTCGATCATGACGCCCTTCGGGGTGCCGGTCGACCCGGAAGTGAAGATCACGTAGGCCAGGTCCTCCGGGGCCGGTCCCGCCGACGGTGCGGTGGCGGGCGCGGACGCCACCTCGGGATCGGCGAGGGTGACCAGCGTGACGCCCTCGGGCCAGGTCAGCTCGTCGCGCAGCCGCGACGTGGTGACCACCACCCTGACGCGGCCCTGCTCGATCAACTGCTCTCGCCGGGCGGCCGGCCAGCGCGGCTCGATCGGCAGGTACGCCGCACCGGACCGGGTGACGCCGAGGACGGCCACCACCTGCTCGTAGCCCTTGTCGGTGACGACACCGATGAGCGCGTCCGGCGACGCGTCCATCGCCTGCAGGACGTGGGCCAGCCGGTAGGCGTCGTCCATCAGCTCGCGGTAGGTGTGCTCACCGTCCGCGGCGACGACCGCTGTCGCGTCCGGGGTCCGCCCGGCCCGGTCCTCGACCAGACCGCAGATCGTCCGGTCCGGGATCGGCGCCTCCGTGGCGTTGACCCGCACCCGCTCTTCGGCCTGCGTGTCCGGCAGCCCGACGAGCTCCCGCTCGTCCCAGGCGGCTTCGCTCTCCCCCAGGCGCTCCAGGCACGCGTGGTGGGCGCGGAACATCTCCGCCATCATGCCGGCCGGGAACAGGTCGTCGACGAAGTCCCAGTTGACCAGCAGCTCGCCCCGGTCCTCGAGCACCTGGTAGTCCAGCCAGACCTGCGGCGTCTGGCTGGCGCCGTGGACGACCTCGCCGAACAGCCGGGCCGACTCGGTGAGGTTCGACTCGGCGTCGAAGCCGATCATGCTGGTGAAGACGACCGGCATCCCCGCTCCGGGCCGGCCCCCGAAGCGCCGGGCACGCTCGCGCAGGACACGGACACCGGAGTACGTGGCGTGTGCCAGGTCGTCCAGGAGCTGGTGGTGCAGCCGTTTCGCGCGCGCGGTGAACGAGTCCTCCGCGTCGGGCCGCGATTCGAGCAGGACCACCGAGGTGAAGTCGCCGATCACCTCACCGATCCGCGGGTGCAGCGGCGGGCGGTTGAACAACGTCAGGTTGAGGGTCAGCTCCGGCCGCTTCGACCAGCGGCGCAGCACGTCGGCGTAGACCGCGATGAGCACTGCCGAGGCGGTCAGGCCGCGGCGCCGGGCGGTCTCCTTGACCGCGGACCACCCCTCCCGGGACAGGCGGGCGCTGTGCCGGGCGAACCGCGCCCGGGCGGGCAGTTGCCCGGGCTGGACCGCCGTCGGCAGGTCCGGAGCGGGCGGCAACTGGTCGAGGCGGTCCAGCCAGTAGCGCTTGTCGGCTTCGAACCGTTCGTCGCCCTGCTGCTGGCGCCGCTGCTCGGCCAGCACGTAGTCGCGGAAGCTGACCTCGATCGGCTCGGGCTCGGCCTCCGGACGGCTGTAGAAGCGGAACCAGTCGCGCTGGAAGAGCCCGATGCTGAAGCCATCCATGATCAGCATGTCGAGGCTCAGGTGCAGCCGCCACCGCCGGTCGTCCAGCCGGGTCGCCCGGACCTCGAACAGCGGCCACCGGTCGGCCGGCAGGATCTGGTCGGCCAGTTCACCCCGGATCCGCAGCAGCTCGGCCTCGCGGGCCACGTCGTCCAGTGCCGACAGGTCGGCCACCTGGACGTCGTACGGCGGGACCTCGGGCAGGACGCGCTGGAGCCCGCCGGGCTCGACGATCGCGCGCAGCATGTCGTGACGGCGGACGAGCTTGTCGAGACTGCGGTTCAGCCGCGGGATGTCCAGATCCTCCACGGCGTACTCGAGGTAGCCGTGTGCCGCGTTCCCGCCGAGTTCCACCGCCGGGGTCCGACCCACCCAGTACGCCTGCTGGATGTCGGTCAGCGGGAACGGCTCGTGCCTGTGCGCGGGCTGCGGGACGATGCCCGCCTGGTCGCCGGCCCCCTCCGCGCGCTTGATCACCTCGATGAGCTCGTCCCGGTGCCGGCTCATCTCCTCGCGCAGTTCGGAGGTCAGGGCGCCGGGCGGGGCCGTCACGTGGAGCCGACCGTCGGTGAGCCGCAATCTGACCCCGCGCCGGTACAACTCGGCGAACAGATCCGTGGGCATCGTGCCTGCCTTCCTGGCGGGTTACAAGATGAGTTCCTCGATCAGTCCGGCGTCCTGCGGCTCCTCCTCGGCGGCCATCAGGCGACGCGCCGCGAGCGACCGGCAGACCAGGTCGACGATGTCCGCCACCGTGCCGTCGCCGAGGAGACGCTGTGGCGGGACGTCCACACCGAGTTCCGCGCGGAACTGCTCCCGCAGCCGCATAGCCCGCAGCGAGTCGAGGCCGAGATCGCCGAGCCGGACGCGGGGGAACCGCACCCGCAGGTCCTCCCGGTCCTCGACGCGCCCGTCGACCATGCCGGTCACCCGCGAGAACAGCAGTTCCGTGAGCGCCTCCCGCGCCGCCTGCGGCTCCTCGACGGCGAGCAGTGACAACCGCGCGGCGTCCCACGGCTCGGCGGCCTCCGGTGCCGCCGGGACACCGCGCCGGTCGGGCAGTTCCACTGCGGCATGCGCCAGCCCGGCGACCGAGACCAGCGGTTCACCCGCGTCGGACCGGAGTTCCAGGTCGAGCCGGCCGTCCGCGGTCCGGCGGACGTGACACCACACCCGCTGGGGCAGCTCGCGGTGCCGGGTGAGACGGGACAGGCGCGAGGGCACCCGCGGGCTGGGCTCGGTGACGAGCGTCAGGGCGGTCAGGAAACAGCTCTCGAGGATCACCGGGTGGACGAGGTGCCGGCCGTCGTCGGCGCCTGCCACATCGGTCTCGACGAGTGCCAAGGCTTCGGCGTCGGTCCGCCACCAGCGGCGTACCACCTGCCGGAAAGCCGGGCCGGAGTCGACGCCGGCGGCGGCGAGCCGGGCGAACAGGTCCGCCGGATCGTGTTCCGTCATCCCGGCGCGCAGTCGGTCGAGGTCCGTCGTGGGCGGTGCCGGCGGGGTCCGCCGCGTGGCCGAGGCGGTGAACCGCAGTGCCCAGCCGCGCTCCGCGTCCCCGGGGCCCGCGCTGTAGCCCTTGATCCGGAGGGCGTCGCCACCGGTCTCCACGCTCGTCTGCACGGCCGCCGGGACCGGGACCGGTTCGGCGAGGGTGACGTCCTCGATCGTCCACACGTCGCCGCTGTGTGCGCCGTGACGGGCGGCCGCAAGCGCCCACTCCGCGACGGCGGCGGGCGGCAGGACGGGCGTGCCCCGCAACCGGTACGCCGCGGCGTACCACGGCTGCCCCGCCGTGAGCGTCGCGGCGTATCGCCGTCCGGTCGAGTCGGCGAGGTCGATCGGTCCACCGAGGAGCGGGTGCACGGCCGCGCGGACGATCTCGCCCGCGCCGACCCGGCTGCCCGACGCGGCGAGCCAGTACCGCTCGCGCTGGAACGGGTAGCCGGGCAGGCGTACCGGGCGGGCGCCCGTTCCGGTGAAGGTCGCCTCCCAGGACACCGCTGCTCCGGCCGCGTAGGCGTCCGCGAGGCGGGTGAGCACGTCCGCCGCCGTCGTGACGGCTTCCGGGCCGAGTTCCAGGCAGGCCGGACCCGGGGACCGTACGCGGGACAGGACCTCCCCGGCCCCGGCCCGGCCGAAGGCACCCGTGGCCCAGTGGTCCGGATCGCGGGCGTCGCCGGTCAGGGTGAGCGCGACACGCGGTTCCGCGTAGCCGATCCGCGCGGTGGTCGCCCGGAGCGCCTCCCGGCCAGCGGGGTCGGCGGCGTCGGAGGCACGGGAGACGGCGGCGACGAGTGCCACGGCGTCCGCGAGCGACAGGACGCCCGCGACGTGTGCCGCGGTGATCTCGCCGACTCCCGAACCGGCGACGAGGCCCGGTGCGACGCCGCACGAGTCGACCAGGTGCCACAGCGCTGCCTGGTGGGCGAAGACGGCGGCCTGGCGGTACGCCCGGAGCGGCCGGCCGAGGTGGGCGTCGAGCCGGGCCCGGACGTCGTCGTACGCCTCGGCGAAGGCCGGGAAGCGTCGCGCCAGCCCGGCCACCGAGTCGTCGTCGGCCGGCTCCCCGCCGGTGAACACCAGGGTGGGCTTCGCGGTGGTGGCGCTGCCGGTGGTGAGGCCGGGAGCGTCCGCACCGCTCGCCAGTGCCGCGAGGGCGGCGAGATGCTCGTCGAGGCCGGTGCCGACGCTCACCGCGCGGTACCGGTACCCGGCCCGTGTGCGGGCCAGCGCGATGCCGATCCGGGCGGCCGCGGCGGGTGTCCCGGTGCCGAGGTCACGCAACCGTGCCGCCATGGCGCGCAGCGCCGGTTCGCTCTTCGCGGAGAGGACCCAGGGCACGCAGGCGGCGTCCGGCGCCGGGGCGGAGTCGTCCGCGTCGGCCTCCGGTGGCTCCTCGACGACCACGTGCGCGTTGGTGCCACTGATGCCGAAGGACGACACACCGGCCCGCCGGGGGCGGCCGTCGGACGGCCACGGGCCCGAGCCGGTGGTCAGCACGACCGTCCCGCCGGACCAGTCGACGTAGTCCGAGGGCCGGTCGACGTGGAGGGTCCGCGCGTGCCGTCCCGCACGCATCGACATGACCATCTTGATCACCCCGGCGACCCCGGACGCGGTCTGGGTGTGCCCGATGTTCGACTTGAGCGAGCCCAGTCGCAGAGGGCGGCCGCTCGTTCTGCCCTTGCCGTAGGTCGCGATGAGCGCCTCGGCCTCGATCGAGTCGCCGAGCGCCGTACCGGTTCCGTGCCCCTCGACGGCGTCCACCTGGTCGGGGTCGAGCCGGGCCTCCGCCAGCGCCTGCCGGATGACCGCCTCCTGCGCCGAACGGCTCGGCGAGGTCAGTCCGTTCGTGGCGCCGTCCTGGTTGACCGCCGATCCACGGATCAGCGCGAGCACCGATCGGCCCTTGCGCAGGGCCACGGAGAGACGTTCCAGCACCAGCAGCCCGGCGCCCTCGCCGAACCCCATGCCGTCCGCCGCCGCGGCGAAGGGCTTGCACCTGCCGTCCGCGGCCAGGGCGCCGCGGCGACCGAACTCGATGATGACGCCGGGCGTGGCCATCACCGTGACGCCGCCGGCCAGGGCGAGATCGCAGTCGCCCCGCCGCAGCGCCTGACAGGCCAGGTGGATCGCGACCAGCGACGAGGAACAGGCCGTGTCGACGCTGATCGCCGGCCCGCGCAGGCCCATGACGTAGGAGACCCGCCCGGACGTCGTGCTCGGCGTGCCGCCGATGATCAGCTGGTCGCCGACACCCGGCGGAAGCTCCGCCTGCGGTCCCGCGCCGTAGTGGCAGTAGGACACACCCGCGTAGACGCCCGCCGGTGTCCCCCGCAGGGCGGCCGGGTCCATACCGGCGTGCTCGACCGCGTCCCACGCGGTCTCCAGCAGCAGCCGCTGCTGCGGATCCATCGCCAGCGCCTCGGTCTCGCCGATGCCGAAGAACCCGGCGTCGAAGCGGTCGACGCCGGTGACGAACCCGCCACGCGGTGGCGGCATCGCCTCGGCGAGAGGGCTCGACGCGTCCCAGCCGCGATCCGCGGGAAAGGGCGCGACGGCATCGCGCTCGTCCACGAGAAACCGCCACAGGTCCTCCGGTGAGCGCAGATCGGGGGGAAATCGACAGCCCATGCCGACGATCGCAATGGGCTCGGAATCCTTTAGTTCGGCCTCGTGCAGTCTCCGCGTGGTGACCTGCAGCTCGCCGGTGGCCTTCTTCAGATACTGACGGAGCTTCTCCTCATCAGCCACCGACCGCGGGCCCCCCTCCGATGTTTCCGGCAATTAGCGGCGAAACAGGGAACTCATTGTTGGAACTCGATTCCTGACGAACCCTACTGGCGCGGTAACCCCGGTAGACACCCCACAACCACCCCTACGTCGACGGGTGACACGCCAAGGGCCCGGCGCGGAGAATCCTCCGCGCCGGGCCCTTCCGTCAGGTGTGGTCAGGCGGCGGCGCAGGTGGCGGTCGCGCCCTGGCCGGTGCCGGTGCCCTGGAAGCCGAAGTTGGTCGACTGCCCGGCGCCGACCTGCCCGTTGTAGCCCACGTTCGTGAACCGGACGGTGCCGCTGGTGCCGCTGGCCTGGGCGTTCCAGGTGCCGGTGATCGCGGCGCCGCCGGGCAACGCGACGGTCACGGTCCAGCCGTTGATGCCCGTCGAGCCAGCGGTGACGTTCACGCTCGCGGTGAATCCGCCGCTCCACTGGTTGATCGCTACCGACGCGGAGCAGCCGTTACCGGTCGGCGGCGGGGTGGTCGGCGGCGCCGTGGTGGGCGGCGCGGTCGTCGGCGGCGCCGTGGTGGGCGGCGCGGTGGTCGGCGGGTTGGTCGTCGGCGGCGCCGTGGTGGGCGGCGGGTTGGGCGCGCCGTTCGCAAGGCTGAAGGCCAGGTCCGGCTGGAACGAACCGGCCGTGTAGCGGCAGCCGTCCGCCTCACCCGGCGGCTTCACCCAGAGGTACGCGTCGATGTTGCCGTCGCCGGTGTTCGTGGTCGGGTACTGCCCGATACGCCGGTCGGTGTTGTCGTCCGCGCACCAGTCACCGGCGGCTCCCCCGTTGCGGCTGGTGTCGATGACCTGCCGCTTGCCGGAGATGCCCATGCCGTTGAGCGCGGAGATGACCGCCCGGCCGAAGTTCGCCTCGCTGGAGGTGGGGTTGAAGTTCGACACGTTCGTGAAGAAGCCGTCGGCGTACTGCACGCCGGCCGCTCGCAGCCGGTTGGCCGTGTCGTTCGCGCTGTTCCAGGTCGAGTGGCCGCCGTCGAGGTACACCTTGGCGTTGGGGTTGGCCGACTTGATGGTCTGGGTCGCCGTGGTGAGCGCCTGGTTGCGGGCGCTGAGCTCGCTGGCGCTCAGGCAGGTCTGGAGCGCGAGCGAGTCGGTCTCCAGGATGATCATGACGGTCTGGTTGCCGAGTCCTCTGGCGAAGTTGGACACCCAGGTCTGGTACTGGTTGAGGTCCGGCGCCCCACCGGCGCTGGCCCCGCCGCAGTCCCGGTTGGTGATCTCGTACACCGACAGCACCGGGATCTGCTGGGCCGCGTTGGCGGCGCCGACGAAACCGGAGACCTCGGACTGGATGGTCGACGGGTTGAAGTTGGCGAACCAGCGGGCCTGCGGCTGGCTTGCGATCTTGTCGCGGATGACGGCTGCGCGAGAGTCCCCGGGGTTGGCGGCGACCCAACGGACGACCGCCGAACTCGGGTCGCGATAGAGCGATCCGGACACGGTGCCGGCGGATGCGCCGCCGACGGCGAGACCGACGCCGGCCGCGGCGAGCCCCGCGACCGCGGCCACGCTGATGGCCGCTGATCTGCGGTGGGACGAGAGGATAGCCACGTCGTGTTTCCTCCTGATCACATAGACGTATCTAAGTTCATGGGAGCGTTCCCACGACGGTAACGGAGGCGGGCATCGATGCCAAGATGTGAACGGCAGCCACTGCCGGAAGATGTGACCGCGGCCGCCGGGCCGGCGTGTGCCCACCGGCATGCCGGACGGTGGCCTCGCGGCCCTGCCCGTAATCTGTCGTCGGTCACCGGCGCGGGCCCGTCGGCCGACCGACGATGCCGGCCTAGAGGGAGACCAGGAATGACGGCGCTACCAGGCCAGCGTCCGACCACTGTGGGTTCGCCGGTCGCCGCGCGACCCGCGGACGAGGATCTACGGACGCTGTTCGGGCAGTCCATCGCCGTCTTCGCGGCCCTCGCGGGGCCGACGCACGTGGTGGAGGCGGCGAACCCGGCGTTCTTCGCCGCCATCGGCGAGGAACGCGCGCGAACCGGGGTCACGCTCGCCGAGTTGATGCCGGAGCTGGACGGTCAGGGCTTCATCGCCCTGCTCGACGAGGTCTACCGCACCGGCGAGTCCTACACCGGCCACGACGCCCGGATCATGCTGGGCGCCGGGTCGCGGGCCCGGGAGACGTTCTTCGACTTCACCTACGAGGCACGCCGCGATTCCGCCGGCACGGTGACCGGGATCCGGGTCATCGGGGTGGAGACCACTCAGGTCAAGCAGGCGCAACGACTGATGGCCGAGCACCGCGCCATGCTGGAGCAGATCGCCCGTCAGGCGCCCCTGAGCGAGGTGCTGGACGGGATGGCCCGTCGCATCGAGAACCTCGCGCCGCAGGAGATGCTCGTCTCCGTCCTGCTCGCCGACGCCGACGGCCGGCACCTGCGCCACGGCGCCGCGCCCAGCCTGCCCGACTTCTACAACGAGGCCATCGACGGCATCGCCACCGGTGAGGGCGTCGGCTCGTGCGGCACCGCCGCGCACCGGCGGGAACCGGTGATCGTCACCGACATCGCCACCGACCCGTTCTGGGTCGACTTCCGCGATCTGGCCGGGCGGGCGGGACTCGCCGCCTGCTGGTCCACCCCGATCCTGGGCCGTGACGGCAGCCTGCTCGGCACGTTCGCCATGTACCACCGCACCCCGCGCGTCCCGCAGGACGCCGACCTGGCCCTCGCCCGGGTCTTCGCCGGCACCGCCGCCCTGGCCGTCGAACGCCACCACATCGAGGAGGCGAAGGCCGCCGCGGACGCCCGCGCGCGAGCCGCCCACGACGAGCTGGCCCGGGTGGTCCGGGCGGAACGGGAACTGCGGGCCGAGGCGGAGCAACGCGCCGCCGCCGCCGCGGAGCTCACCGCCCGCCTGCGCGCCGCCGCCGCCGCGCAGGCCGCCACCCCCCGCCCCGAGCGGTGTCAGCTCGGCGGCAGCGACGGCTGCACGGCACCCGCCGAGATCAAGGTCGCGGACTCGTGGGGCGACTCCGCGTGGGGCTGCCCGGTCCACGTCGAGGAGGCCATCATCAACGTCCGGTCGGCCTTCATCGCCAACGAGGAACTCGGCGGCCTGGCCGCCTACGTCAACCGCTGAGCGCCTGCCGATCGCGGACGGATGAGGGCCTAGCGCCCGACGGGCGCGCCGGTCGACTCGCGGCCGGGGCGCGTCGTGGTGAACGGGCTCCGCAGGCGGGTCATGGATTCGGCGCTGATGTCCGCGATCGGACCGCGCTCGTCGCCGGTGACCCCGATCCCTTCCACACGGAAAGGGTTCAGGGCGAACGTGTTGTCGGGCACGTGGTGCTCCAAGGGATCTGCACGGCAGCGCTCGACTCAGTCATCGCGGCTGGGAAACCGTGGGAGAAACAAGGGGTGGCGATCAGTGATCGGTACCCTGCGTCGTCAGCCTAGCGCGCATCAGCCGGGCCGTCGCGTCGCGGCCCGAATCGGCGACGTTGTCAGAACTGCACGACGTGGCCCACCCGGGGCGGCGTACGGCCCGCGAGGACGTCCAGCCACGCCTCCCGCAGCGCCTCCGGACCGGCGCCGACCCGCACGTCGAGCCATCCGCTCACCACCTGGGAGAACCGCTGCCAGGCGTCGGCGAACCGGGCGTCGAGGCCGGTGCGACCCCAGTCCCGGCTGCGCTTGCGGATGCGTACCGGCGCGAAGAAGACCTCTCCGGCGGCGCCGGCGTTCGGCGTCTGCTGGGTGAGTCCGACGGCGATGTCCCGGACGAGCAGATCGCCGAGGTGCGCGCGCAGGACGGCGCGGGTCGCGGGTGAGCCGGACAGGTCGAGGTAGACGGTAGGTACGGCGTCCAGCGTGCCGATGTCGTCGTACGAGACGACCTCGTCGTAACAGCCCAGCGCACGGGTGAAGGCGAGGTTGCCGGGCGAGGTGAGCCCGATCAGGCGCGGGCCGCGCCCGTGCAGTTCGAACGCGGCGGCGTACGCCGTCTTGCTCGACGCCGACGACAGCACCAGTGACCGCGCCCCGTAGGCGTCCTCGTCGAGGATCTGGTCGGCGAGCATGAACGAGGTGAAGAACAGCGGCCGGAACAGGATCAGCAGGTCCTCCTGATCCGCCCGGTACGCGGGGTCGCCGTCCGTCGACCGGTACGCGTTGTACGGCGAGGGCAGGTCGGCCCGGTGCGCGCTGGCGTCGCGGAACCCGCTCGCGTCCACCCGGTCCGGTCGCACCACCAGGTGGCGGGCGGGCGGAAGATAGCCGTACACCCGCTGCCCCGGTTCGACCCCGGCCACCGTGGACGTCTCGACCTCGGCGAAGCCCCACAGTGGCGGGAGGCCCCACCGCTCGCCGAGCGATCGGGGCGCGGGCGGGAAGAACTCCCAGTAGCGCATCGCCTCGCCGAGCACCGCGTACGTCACGTTGTTGGCGGTCAGGCCGACGCGCTCGACGCGCAGCAGCGCCTCCCCGTCGGACAGGTCGGGCACCGGGCCGTCCACGAGCGTGGTGTCGGCGAGGTCGTCCCGGGCCACAGCGAACGTCCACGAGTCAGGCATGGTCTGACGCTAGGCAGGCGCGACCCGGGAGACAAGATGCACTGGGAGTGCAAAATCCCACTCCGTCGCGCGTCACCGCGCCGTTTCGGCCGGAAGCTGGTGCCGGCGGATCAGCCGTTGCCCGATGAAGGTGCGCCAGACCCGGTCGGCGACCGCCGGTTCGACGATCCAGAGCCGGCGCTGCGCGTCGGCGAGGGTCAGCGGCGCGCTGAACAGATCCAGGAACAGCCGGCTGCTGCGGTTGAGCGCGAACACCTGGCCGTCGGTGCGGCGGAACAGGTGCCGGTCCGCCGGCAGCTCGCCGGGGGCGCCCTCCTGCTCGTCGGAGCGGATCCGCCGGTACGCGTCCCACACCTGCTCGTCGTCGCGATCCACGAAGACGCCGTTGGCGAGGAACTCGGTCTCGTCGTCGGTGTCGTGCCGGACCCGGTCGTGGGCGAGCACGCCGCGCACCGCCGTGCCGTACCGGTCGTGGTAGAAGAACGTGTGCGGGGTGTCGGTGCTGCCCAGCCAGGGCCGGTGGAAGTGGCCCGGGTTCAGGTCGGCCTTGGCCCGGGCCACCTCGGCCTGCGCCGCCTCGGTCACCGGTTCGTCGTACCGGAGCATCCGGACGATGTCCGAGCCCTCCACCGGCCGCACGTTCGTGATGCCGAACCGCTCCGGCTCCTTGGCGACGATCGCGCCCGGGGTCAGCATGAAGTCGCCGAGCCCGCCGAGGGTCCACAGGTCGGGGTTGTCGCGCAGGAACGTGATGCTGTCCAGCGCCTCCTCCCGGGTCTCGGTGGGAAACCCGGTGAAGCCCATCATCTGCACGCCGATGTTGGCCTTCGTCATCGCGGTCATGGTGCGCCGCACCTGTTCCGGCTTGGTGCCCTTGTCGATCAGGTCGAGGATGCGCTGGTTGCCGGACTCGAAGCCGACCGACACGGCCACGCAGCCGCTGCGCCGTAGCAGCTCGCAACGCTCGTCCGACCAGTACTTCTCCAGCCGGATCTCGGCGCCCCAGCGGAAGTCGAGCCCTCGCTCGACGACCTGCTCGGCGAAGCGCAGGATGGTCGCGGGTGCGAGCACGTCCACCGAGAAGTAGATGAACTTGGCGAACTTCGACAGTTCGGTGACGTCCGCGATCATCGTCGCCACCGTGTCCTGCCGCCACGGGCTGGTCGGGCCGTCGGTGTTCAGGCCGTAGTCGCAGAACGTGCACTTGTTCCAGTAGCAGCCCCGCGTCGGCGAGTAGTAGACGAACCGCTCCGGGCTGAGATAGAGGTCCCAGGGCAGGCCGGAGAAGTCCGGCACCGGCACCTGGGCCAGGCGCTCGTAGCGCAGGGGCAGGTGACGCTGGCGGCCGTACCTGGGGTGCAGGCGGACGTTGGGGTGCCCGGCCGGCAGCGTGCCGGCGGCGACCGCGTCCAGGATCTCGGTGTACGCGCTCTCCCCCTCCCCGACCACTATCGCGTCGAAGTCGGCGAGCACCTGGAAGACGTACTCGGGCCGGGCGGCGCACTTCCAGACGTCGGAGATCTCCGTGCCACCGGCGACGAGGAAGACGTCCGGGCAGGCCCGGCGGACGAGCCGGGCGATCCAGAGCGCGAACGGCAACTGCCACTGGTAGGTGACGCTGATCCCGATCACCTGGTGGTCGCCGGCGGCCAGCCGCGGGATGAGCACGTCCTCGTAGTACGGCTGGAAGGGCCGGTTGAGCCGGCCGAGCAGCGCCTCGTCGGTCAACGCGGCCACCGAGCCGATCGAGATCATCGGTGGTGGCTGGAGCCGGAATCCGGCCCGGAACTGCCCGGGGAAACCGACCGCGCCGAGCGCGTCCATCCAGGCGATCACGCCCTCGACCGCTTCCTGGTAGTGCCGGTAGTCGTAGAACAGGTTCGGGTCCTGCAACACGCCGATGGACCGGCGCAGCCGCTCCGGGTCCGGGTCGGGCAGGCCGAGGTGGTTCGCCCGGGCCATCAGCGCGTCCGGGCCGCTGAGGTCGTCGGTCGAGCGCCGGGACAGCTCCCGCCGCAGCCACTCGTACGCGGCCGGGGTGTACGAGTGGTGGAACGCCTCGATGTTGGCGTCGATGATCTCCGCCGGCCGGTGCCCCTGCGCCCGCGCGTACGAGTCGAGGTAGTTCAGGGAGTGGTACCCCGACGTGGGGTCGGTCAGCGGGGGGTAGACAAGTGCCGCCTTCACCGATGCGGTCATCGACGCCTCCTCAACCGATCCGGGCCGCTGAACCGGCCGGGCTGTCCTCCTGCGTGCGCTGCGCCACCGCCGGCAGTCGCGGGGCGCCGAACGCCTTGACGTACGCCACGAGCGGTTCGGCGGCGTACCGGAACGCCGCCAGGCTGTCGAAGCCCCGGTCCCACGCCGCCGCCTCCAGCCCGTCGGCGTCGCAGCCCCACAACCGCGCGAAGCACCCGTCGACGACCTCGGTGCGGAAGTGGAGCCGGCCACCCGGGCGGCGGTGTCCCGTCGTACGCGGGACGAGCGTCTCGTTCAGCGACGCCGCGGTCGCCGCGACCTGCCGCGCCGCGGCGAGCATCGCGGGGGTACGCAGCGGCGCCGCGACCATCCAGAGCGCCAGGCTGCGGTACGGCGTGGTGCCGAACGCCCGCACCAGCACCCGCAGCACCGCCTCCCGGTCGTCGATGCCCCGGTCCCGGTCGGTGAGCCATTCCCAGCCGCCCGGCGGCACGCCGGTCAGGCCGCGGTCGTGGGCCGCCCGGTGGGCGCGCTCCTCGACCGCCGGGTCGGTGATGTCGAGTTCGGCCAGCCCGGCCAGCACCCCCCGCCGGTGCCAGGCCGGTGCCTCGGGGTGCAGCAGCATCAGCACGGCCGCGGCATCCCGGTCGCTGACCCAGTGGCCACCGACCGGCGCCCCGGCGAACCGGGAGCGCCAACTGTCGAGGAAGCGGGTGTGCAGGTTGTCGATCGGCTGGTCGTCCGCGTGCGCGGGGCACAGCTCCGGCGCGTTCTGCGCCGCCATCGACAGCAGCAGCCGCGCGTCGGCGCCCTTGGCGTCTCCGGGATCGCACCGGCGCCAGGTCAGAAACCGGTCCACCGCGCCCGCGGCCCCGGGCGGCGCGGTGCGCTCCAGCGCGCGGTACGACCGCCGCCGGAAGGGCAGTTCCCGGCCGATGTCCAGCAGCAGCTCGGCCTCGGCCCGGCTGAGCACACCGGCGGCGACCGCGCGGCGCAACTCGATCCGGACGTTCACCAGCGGCTCGCTCAACGTGCGGTGGCCCTCCTCGGCGGGCCCGTGCACCACCGCCACCTCGTCGTCGCCGGTCACCACACCGTCGCGGTAGAGGCGGAACACCTCCCCCACGCCACGCATGCCGAACGGCCACAGCTCGGCGGCGCGCAGCGCGCCCATGCTGGCCGCGCCGGCCACCGTCACCCCACGATCGAGCAGGTCCAGGATCTCCCGGTGGCGGACCGGCGGGCGCTGCAGGAAGAACCCGTCGATCACGAGGACCCGGTCGCCGGGGCCGACGTCCAGGCGGAGCAGGTCGCCGTGCGCGACTGGTGGCAGCACCACCGCGTCGGGCAGCAGCCGGCCCACCTCGTCGGCCGGCAGGCTCGGTCCGATGAAGACGACGTCAGTCACGGGGTGCTCCCGGTCGGGTGCTGAGGGCCCGCTCGTCGAACATGCGCAGGCCGGGGGCGAACACCTTGCTCACAGGGATGCCGATGTCGTCGTGCGTCAGGTCGACGCGGAACGGCTCGACTCCGGTGATCCGCTGCACCCGCACCGCCAGCTCACGCAGCACCTGGGTCACGTCCCCGGCGGGCGGGGGGTCTCGGCGGACCGGCCCGGCTGGCCGGTCGACAGTGGGCGGCGGCACCGGCGGCGCGCCGACGTCGTGGTACGCCGTGGCGTCGATGTCGTCACGGGCCCCGGAGATCATGACCAGCCGGGACTGCGCCGCCTCCGCCATGGCCCGGCCGACCGCGATCTCCGGGTCCACGTGGCAGCCGAAGCCGCCGAAGGTGACCGGCAGGTCGGGGGACCAGATCGAGGCGGCGTAGCAGGGCACGCCGACCTCGTTGGTGATGTCGCAGACCTCCACCCAGCAGCCGGCCCGGAGCAGCGCCTCGTGCACGGTGCGGGTCATGGCGTTGGTGGCGGTGCCCGGGTCGGTGTAGGTGCGCTCGGTCAGCGGCGAGGTGCAGTACGGGGCGATGCAGTCGCGCTCGACGACCTCCAGCAGGGCGTGCAGGCTGGCCTCGGCGAGCGTGTTGCCGGTGGCCAGCCCGTTGCTGCTGGCGGTGAACAGGGCGCGGTCCCACCCGCGCCGGACGGTGAAGTCGAGTTCGATGGTGGCGCGGGGCACCAGGCAGGGCGTACCGGTAACCAGTCCACGACCTTCGACCCAGTCGAGTTCGACGGCGGAGGTCAGCGGTGAGCGCTCCGCCAGGTGCAGCCACCGCACGTCGTACGGCAGGTCCAGCGCCTCGGCCGGGGACCGGACGGCGGTCCCCGGCCGGAGGTTCTCGGCATGCCAGGACTCGATGCTCTCCATCACCGCGCTGACCCGGGACTGCATCGCCGTGGCGCCGGTGCCGACGCTCACCGCCATGGTGGCGCCGACCGGCCGGTAGGCGACGTGCACCGGCAGGCCGATCTCGTCGAGCCGGGTGATGTCGGCGACCCGGGTGAGCCGGAACCGGTCGAGCATGCCGCCGACCCGTGCCCAGGTCTGCTCCACGGTGGCCGTCCGGTAGGTGCCGGATCGGAAGGCGATGGTCTCGGTCGTGTCAGTCATCGAGGCTCCCGGCGGGGTGGGGGGAGGAACTCAGACGATGAGGACGGCGATGATGTTGACGTTGTTGTCGGCCGCCGCGGCCACGCCGCCGGCCACCGTCTCCAGCTCGGCCTCGGTCAGCTCGTTGAGGTCGACCAGCGGCACCTCGGGCACGTGCAGCACGTGCCGGCCCGGCGTGCCGGCCCAGTCGGCGACGATCTGCTCCTTGGTGTAGAGCGTGGCGGGCTGGGCGCGGTCCACCTCGACCGTGGCGCCGGGGGCGACCGGCAGACCGGCCGCCGTCGCGTAGCCGGTCGGGTCGGCGAGGAGGCGCTGGAGTTCCTCGTCGCTGCGCCACACCGCGGTGACCAGTTCCGAGTACTTGGTCACGAATCTGGCGCCGAATTCCTGGTCGTCGTTGCTCATCTTTGGGTCCTTTCCTGGGGCTGCGGGCCCGGCGGTTAATTGCTGTGGCGAGAACGCTAGGAAGATGGAGGTCAGGCAATCAAGCATTTCCTCTGAGTGCCATCAGAATCTGCCGTGCCGACCGGCGGGCGGCAGACATCGGTGTCAGGTGCAGCAGCACGGACAGCAGCAGGCGCAACTGGAGTCCAGGCCGGCGACCACGCTGTCCAGCTCGTCCTCGGCCAGCTCCGCCTCGGCCACCGGCAGCAACGACGGCACGAAGAGCACGAAGGCGCCGGTGGCCTCCGCCAGCTCCCACGACTCGACCTGGACCTCGATGTCCGGATCGGCGTCGGCGACGTCGCGGACCACCCGGACCTGCACCTGTTCGGGCAGATGGAGGCCGTAGCCGGCGAGGAACGCCCGCGGGTCGGAGTTCAGTGCCTGCTCCCTGGCCGGCTCGGCCCAGACGTCGGCGACCAGCCGGCTGTACGCGGCCACGAAGACCGCCCGATCGACGTTTGTCACACCCCTGCTCCCTTCGACGGTCGGCCGTCCGCGGTGACACGGGACGGCCGCGGGCAGCGCGGGGAGGGCCCGGGCCACCGGTTTCCGATTCATCGTGGGCCCGCGGGCCGTTCCATCCGGCCGGGCGAGTGGGAATTTCATCGAATGCGGCCGCGACAGGGTCGCGCAGCGGCGAAAGCCGGGTAATTGGGAATCATCGGCGTGCCACGGATTGGCGATTCTAATGATTGTCATCGGTGTGAACAAGTAGTGATTCCTCGCCTGTCACCCGCGCGGCGTACGCACCTAGGCTGCGATCGCCGGCCCGCCCCCGTGACAGCGGTCCGGCGGGGTGCCGTGTTCCGTCACCGAGCGCTGCCGGAGGCCACCGTGACCATCGACGAGGTGACGACGACGCCCGGCGGCCCGGTCGGGTACAGCGTGGAGGAACTCGCCCGCAAGGTCGGCATGTCGCCGCGCAACATCCGCGCCCACCAGGCCCGGCGGCTGCTGCCCCCACCGGTGCGGCACGGCCGGGCCGCGCTCTACGACGACTCCCACGTCCGTCGGCTGGACGCGATCCTCACCCTGCAACGGCAGGGCTTCAACCTGGTCTCCATCGAGGCCATGCTCGGGGTCCGGGCCGGTGACGAGGTGCCCGACGGGTTGACCGCGATGCTGCAACGCCTGGCCGCCGAGCGTCCCGCGCTGGCCCATTCGCTGACCCGGCACGGCGTGATCGGCCGGGCCGCCGACGGCACGGTCCGGACCACCCGGCCGCGCCCGCTACGCGCGGCCCTGGACCTGCATCGGGTACGGGTCGGCACGGTGCCGGCGTTGCAGACCCTGAGCGAGGTGCTGGACAGCCTCCGGCCGGTCGCCGGCGAGCTGGTCGCCGCCGTGACCGCGAGGCTGCTGGCGCTCGCGCCGGAGCTGGCGCGCGGCAGCCGGTCGTCCTGGGCCGACCTCGACCGGGAGACCCTGCTGTTGACCCAGGGGGTGGTCGGCGTGCTCACCGAGGCGTTCCGGCTCGCGGTGGAGAACCAGGCCGAGGCGCACGTCGCGGAGCTGCTGGAGAACCACCTCGACACGGACGTGTGCCTGGAGGACGGCGCGGTCATCGACAACGGCTGACCGGGCGGTCAGCCCGCCGCGGGCTGACCGTCGGGCTGCCGGCTCTCCACCACGGCGTCGGAGCGTTCCGGCTGGTCCACCAGCTGCCGGCGCGCAAGCCGGTGGAACAGCCCGGTCGGCTGGTCCATCAACTCGTCGTAGGTGCCCCGCTGAACGATCCGCCCCGCTTCGAGCACCACGATGGTGTCCGCCGCGCGGACCGTGGACAGCCGGTGGGCGATGACCACCCGGGTCGCGGCCAGGGCCGCAGTGCTCCTGGTGACCATCTCCTGGGTCCGGTTGTCCAGCGCGCTCGTCGCCTCGTCGAAGAAGAGGATCCGGGGCCGGGGCGCCAGCGCGCGGGCGATCAGCACCCGCTGGCGCTGCCCGACGGAGAGCGTCCCGCCGCCGAACGGCACCATCGTGCTCATCCCCATCGGCAACGCCTCCAGGTCGTCGGCGAGCCCCGCCAGCCGCGCCGCCTCCCAGACCTGGTCCAGCGGGAAGCTGCCGGCGCCGCAGATGTTGTCCCGTACCGAGCCGGCGAAGAGCTGGCCGTCCTGCAGGACCACCCCGCACTGCCGGCGTACCGCGTGGACGTCGAGTTCGGAGAGGTCCTGGCCGTCGTAGAGCACCGCGCCCTGCTGCTGGCGTTCGAAGCCGAGAAGCAGCCGCAGCAGTGTCGACTTCCCGCAGCCGCTCGGCCCGACGACGGCGACGAACTCACCCGGGCGGACGTGCAGGTCGATGTCGACGAGCACCGGCGGCTCGTCCGGCTGGTACGCGAAGGTGACCCGGTGCAGAGCGACCTCGCCGCGCAACTCGCCGGGGTCCACCCGGTCCGGCCGGGCCTCGGGGTCGGCGCGCAGGATGTCCCGCAGGCCGCCCAGCCGGGGCACCGCCGCGATCACCTCGACCCCGGCGGACACCAGCACGAGCAGCGCGCCGAGCAGCATCGCGAAGCCGACGTTGAGGACGAAGAAGTCGGTCGGCGAGACCCGGCCGGAGAGCGGGCCCATCAGCACGGCGAACAGGATGAGCTGACCGGCGACCGGGAGCGCGGTGGCGAAGGCGACCAGACCCGCCTGGCTCTGCCGCACCCGTTGCAGCCCTGCCCGGGCGGTCGCCGCCACCTCCGACCAGCGGGCGTGGGCCCGGGCTTCGGCGGCGGCGACCTTGATCTTGACGATGCCTCCGAGCAACTGGTTCGTCATCGCCGCCGCCCGGTGCTCGGCCGGCAGCGCGGCATGCTGCCGACGGGCGATCAGGACGGCGAAGGCGCCGAAGGTCAGCATGGTGACGGCGACGATCCCCGCGCCCCACAACCCGAGCACGGGCTCCACCACCAGGAGCATGCAGAGGGTCACCACGACGGTCGCGGCCGCGGAGACGAGCTGCGGCAGCAACGCGCTCAGCGCCTCGCCGACGAACGAGATCCCCAGCATCGAGTTGGCGATCTCACCGCTGCTGCGCCCGGTGAAGAACCGGGCGGGCAGCCGCATGAGCCGGTCCCAGATCGCCAGGTGCGCGCCGGACTGCAACCGGCCGTCCAGCCGCAGCAACCGCAGGTTCTGCGTCACACCGACCAGTCCCGCGACCACCGCGGCGCTGAGCATCAGCGCGAGGAACCCGAACAGGCCGTCCACCTCGCCCTGCCGGGCCAACTGACCGAGCACCTCACCGGTGGCCAGCGGCACGCCCAGGCCCAGCAGCGCCACGCAGGCGGCGGCCACCAGCAGCCCGCGCACGTCGCGGGCCGCGCCCACGAGCCCGGCCCGCAGCAGGTGACGCATCCGGGCGACCGGCGGCAGCGGCGCCTGCACCTGGGTCGCCTCGGCGGCGAACGCCGCGGCCACCGCCGCGTCGACCCGCCCGTACGCCCGGGTGTCCGGATCGACGTGGTGGTAGCGCCCCCGGCGGAACACCAACGGCACCGCGACGGCGGCCGACGGGTCGTCGCCGGTCCGCCACCCCACCAGCGGCCCCAGGTCCCGCCGCCACCACCGCTGCGGAAGGCGCACCTCGCGCAGGAAGAGGCTGGACACCCGGGACACCGCCCGCACCGCCGCCCGGTCGTCAAGCGGCGCGCGGCTGCGGTCCGTCGGCTCGTTTACCGGGCTGCCCATCCCCTCGGTGACCACCCGGAGCACCGAGGCCGCCCGCCCGTACCTGTCGAAGCCGGCCTCCGGGTCCGGGACCGCGAGCGCGCCACCCGCGCCGATCACCCCGAGTGACCGGCGGGCCGCCGCGGCGAGCATCTCGGCGTCGATCTGCCGGCGCCGCTCCACGCCGTTCAGCAGCGCCGCGTCGGCCTCCTCGATCCGGGTCTCCACCAGCCGCAGCAGCCGCACCACGTGCTGGTCGACCGCCGACCGGAGCTGGCCGGTGACCAGCAGGTCCCAGCTGCCGTGGCTCTCCACCGCGCACGGCGACTCGGCCACCACCCAGTCCCGCTCGGCGATCAGCAACAGCTCGCGCTCCCCCGACACCTCCGCCGGTCCACCGTCGTTGCGGCGCAACTGCCCGCCGGCGCTGCGCAGCCACCAGGCGCCGCCGGTGGAGACGAGGGTGCTCCCCTGCGCCAGCGACACGATCTCGTGGCCGCTCAGGGTGGACGCCTCCCGGGGCGCCTGCCCCCGGCGCAGCGCGTCGGCGACGGCGACGAGCACCAGGTCCACCGCCGCGACCAACTCCGTCGCGGCGCCGCGCGCCCGCGGCGAGACCTCCTCGTCCGCCGGAAGGCCGGGCCGGACCTGCCGCTCCAGCAGGGACAGGTGCTGCCGGGACAGCGCGCGCAGTTCCGTGCCGGGCAGCGGCACCAGGATCAACTGCCACACGCCGATCGCTGTGGAGGCCGGCACCAGGCCGCCCGCGGGCAGCCGGGCGATGTGGTGCCGGCGGGACGGGTTCACCCCGGTCCGGCGTACCGCGAACAAGTCGGCCTCGCCGCCGGTCACCAGCCAGCCCGCCACCGGGTCGTCGAGGCGGCAGACCTCGCGTACGCCCTCGGCACAGAAGCCGATCAGGCCACCCGCCGCGGGACCTTCCACCGCGCCGCTCATCAGCGTCTCCTCGTGTCGTGGCGGTCAGTGGTCCCGGACCAGGCGCGCGTACGCGCCGTCGCGGGCAACCAGTTGCTCGTGGGTGCCGCGTTCCACCTCCCGACCGCCGTCCAGCACGACGATCAGGTCGCAGTCGCGGACCGTGGACAGTCGGTGCGCCACGATCAGGCAGGTCGCCCCCCGGCGGCGCAGGTGCAGGTCGATCCGGCGTTCGGTCTCGGCGTCCAGCGCGCTGGTGGCCTCGTCGAGCACGAGGACCCGGGGATTGCGGACGAGCGCGCGGGCGATCTCGAGCCGCTGCCGCTGCCCGCCGGAGAAGTTGCGGGCGTTCTCCCGGACCGGACCGGCCAGGCCGCCCGGGCGGGCCGCCACCTCGTCGTAGAGGCAGGCGTCGGTCAGCGCGGTGACGACGTCCTCGTCCTCGACGGTGAGGTCCCACATGGTGACGTTGTCCCGGACCGTCCCCTCGAACAGTCGCTGGTCCTGGTCCACCATGGCCACCGTGGCCGCCCACAGTCCGTCGTCGGTCCCCGGCCGTTCCAGCCCGTCCACCGTGACCCGCCCGGTCCACGGCCGGTAGAGCCCGGCGACCAGCCGGCCCACCGTCGACTTGCCGCTGCCGGACCGCCCGACGAGCGCCACCCGGGCGCCCGGCGGCAGGTCCAGGCTGAAGTTCTCCAGCAGGGGACGGCCGAGCGGGTTGTAGCCGAAGGTGACCTCCTCGATGCGCAGGTGCCCCTCCAGCGGGGTCAACCGCCGCGCGGGCCGGTCCTCGGCCGGCGGCAGCGGGTACCGCTCCACGTCACGCAGCCGGTTGAGGTCGGCGCTCATGTCCTGGATCCGCGAGCCCAGCGCGGTCAGGTTGCCCAGCGGCCGGTTCATCGCGGCGGCCAGGCTCTGCATGCCGACCAGCACGCCGACGCTCATCGCCTCCGCCACGACCTGGCGGCTGCCCAGCCCCAGCAGCACGGCTGTGGTCCCCGAGGCGAGGAACGCGGGCAGGACGGAGAGCACCGCGGTCGGCACTCCCAGCCGCTGCTGACGGGAGGCGACCGTGGCGTGCCGCGCCGCGAACCGGGCCACGGCGCGTTCCTCCTCGCCGCCGGCCTTCACCGTCTCGATCATCTGGAGCGTGGTGTAGACGGTGGTCACCATCTTGCTGCGGTCCGCCTGGAGCCCCGCGACGGCCGTCGACCGGGTCGAGGCGACGTAACGCAACACGCTGACGTTCAGCCCGGCGAGGACTGCCGCACACAGTCCGAGCAGCAGGTCGTACTGGCAGAGCAGCGCCCCGTACGCCAGCACCAGGCCGGTGTCCACCACAGTGGTGGCCGCCCGGCGGGTGAGCACCTCGGCCACCACGTCGTTGCCCCGGACCCGCTGGCCGAGGTCGGCGGCCTGCCGCTGGTCGAAGAAGGCCGGCGGCAGCCGCAGCAGGTGCCGGAAGAACCGGGCGGCGCTGCTCAAGGCGAGCGCCGTCTCCGCGCGTACGGTCAGGCGCTGCTGGAGCAGGCTGCCCAGGAAGGTCAGCACCGTGGCCACCGCCACCGCCGCCACCAGGCCGGCGAACGCGGCCCGGTCCTCCTGCAACAGCACCCGGTCGACGAAGACCTTGGCCATCACCGGGATGGTCAACCCGACCACGGCGATCAGCAGGCCGAGCAGCAGCATCTGCGCGATCGCCGAGCCCGGGCCGCGCCACCGCTCGGCCAGCGCCCGCAGCAGCCGGTAGCGGGTGCCGCCCGGCCGGAACTCCGGACCCGGCTCCATGGTGAGCGCGACGCCGGTGAAGGCGCCGTCGAACTCCTCCCAGCTCACCGCGCGCGGCCCGGTGGCCGGATCGTTTATGTGGACCTTGCGGCCGAGCCCTTCCAGCACCACGAAGTGCTCGAACCGCCAGAACAGCACCGCCGGCAGCGCGACGGTGGCCAGGCCGGCCAGGTCCATCTGGAAGCCCTTGGCCACCATCCCGTACTTGCGGGCGCCCCGCAGCACGGTGGCCGCCGTGGAGCCGTCCCGGCTCACCCCGCACACCCGGCGCAACTCCTCCAGGGGTACGTGCCGGCCGTGGTGGGCGAGCAGGATCCCGAGCGCGGCGGCGCCGCACTCCACCGCCTCCATCTGGATCAGGGTGGGCGTACGGACCCGTCGACGGCGGATCCGGGGAATCTCCGGCGTCGCGGTGGCGTCTGTCGTCGGCGCGGTCATCGGCCCAGCAACCAGTCGATCGGGTGTTCCCGGTCCACTGTGAACCAGGCGGTGACCTCGCTGGCCGAGTTGAGCTGGAACGGTGGCGGGGACTTGGTCCAGCGCAGGCCACCCGGCGCGGCCGGGTCGGGTTCCAGGGTGACTGTCACCCGGACCACGCTGCCCCGGGCGAGCAGTCGCCGGACGTCCGGCCCGGTGCCCAGGAAGGCGCGCAGCGATGCCTCGGTCTCCGGGAAGGCGCCGATGGTGGTCACCCGACCGGCCAGGGTGCCGAACACGTTGCGCGGCGCCGCCGCGGCGGCCACCTCGACGGGCACACCCGGTTGCAGCAGTGGCGCGGCGACGGCGGGGGCGTAGACGACCGCCTGCAACGCGTCCCCGGCGGTGTCCAGCCGCTCCAGGTCGGCCAGGTGCGTGCCGGGGGTGACGATCTCGCCCTCGGACACCAGCCAGGCCACCACGTACGCGTCACCCGGCGCGTTCTCCACCCGTACCTTGCCGTCCATCGAGCGCAGGCTGTAGAGCGGCGTGCCCTTCGTGACCCGCTGGTGCGGCGCCGCCCACACCTTGGTGACCTGACCGCTGTCCAGCGCGTCGAGCGCGGATATCCCGTTGGAGTGGATCAGCACCCCGGCCGCCTCGACGGTCCGGGGCACCACGGTACGCACCGACCAGATCCCGGCGGCGACCACGACGATGAGCAGAGCGGCGGTGGCCAGCCAGTTCGGCACGGTGGTCAGCCGGACCGCCCGGTCGAGCTGCTCGGGCGCCTCCAACTGGCGCAGCGCCTGCCGCCGGAACTTCACCGCCGGCCTCCCGCCTCGGCGGGGTGGCGGGAGCCGAGCAGGAAGTCGGCCACGCTCGGTTCGACGAGTGGATCGAGTCCGGACAGCTCGGCGAAGGCCTGGGAGTCCCCGGCGCCGAGAGCGCACGGCGCCAGTCCCATCGCCGTGGCGACGAGGTACATCTGCTGGGTCAGCACACCAGCGTCCTTGAGAATCATGGCGTAGCTCATCCCTTCGTACTTCCACATCAGCCGCTGCACCCGCGCGGTGACCACCAGGACCGTCTGCGGCGGCCGGGGCATGGCGCCGGCCGCCCGGGCGTACGCCAGCAGCCGGTCGGCGGCCCCGCCCCAGCCGGCGACCGGCTCCAGCCGGTGCCCGACGGCGTCGTAGTGGTAGAGCCCGGGGTCGAGCCCGGCGCAGCGCGCGACCAGCGGATAGATCTCCAGCTCGTAGATCCCGCCGCCGCCCGGGTAGGGCCGGTGGCCCACCTCCTGCCCGCCGGCCTCACCGGCGACGGTGGTGTGCTGCGTCCGGTACAGGAACTCCGCCAGCCGGTCCAGCGGCAGCGGCGCCGTGTCGTCGTGCTCGCGTACGGTGCGCCGGTCCGCGACGACCTGGCTGAACGGGGGATCCGCCTTGGTGATCGTCGCCAGGTCGGGCAGCGGCAGCTCGACCGCCCGGTCCCCGTCGTACGGGCGGCGCAGCGGCTGCGGCGCGAAGCGCTCCCGCATCCGGTACGTGCCGCCCACCGGCAGCGCGTGCCGGCCCGCCCGGGAGCGGTGGTGCAGGCGCAGCTCCTCCGGTGACCAGTACGCCAGTGGCGCGTCGTCGTGCTCCGCGTCGTACTCGGCGTCGGTGACCAGGATCCGGGCGGTGGCCAGCTCGTCGAGCACCCGGCCGGCGGCCTCCGGTGACACGCCGATCGTGCGGGCCACCGTGTCGGGTCCGAGGCCCGGCACGGCGGCGGCCAGCACCGCGCCGAGGGCGGCGTCGGCGCAGCCGACGGTGAGTGTGCTCAGCGACGACGCGGCCACGAGCGTTCCCCGTTCGTGCTGGAGGGTCGCGAAGCGGGAGAGCCGGTAGCGGACCCCCGGGGTGTGCGGCCGGCTCTCCGGCAGGCTGCCCCGGCCCAGGCCGGTGGGTACGAGGTCGAGCAGCGGCCGGTCGTCGACCTGGACGCGGCGCTCCAGCCAGCAGTGGGCGAGCAGCCGGCGCAGCAGCAGCTGCGCCGGCAGCACCCGGCTCTCCCCCTCCAGGCCGCTGATCAGCCGCCCCACCTCGACGTCGCCGACCCAGTCGGCGGCGAGCCGCAGCAGCAGCGCTCGCCGGCCCATGCCCGGTCGCTCCAGGGTGAGCCGGAAGCGGGTCTGCCGCAGCACCAGCGAGCCGTCCTCACCGAGCCGCAGCTCGGCGTCCCGGCGCAGCCGGTACGACTCCTGCACCGGAGGTCCGGCGGCGGCGCCGGTCACGACGTCCGCCGGCCGGTCTGATCCGCCACGGTGGCCATCCCCACATCCCTTCCACGTTCCCGGCGGGCCGGGAGCGCCGGTCAGAAGAACACGTTCAGCGGATTGGCCGACGTCTCGTCGGCGGCCAGCGGGTTCCGGCCCAGGCGGTCCGGCACGTCCCACAGTCGCCCCGGGCCGAGCCGGCGCCAGAAGTGCCGCATGCCGGGCACCACGACCTTCACCACCGCCAGTTCGACGTCCGGGCGGGACTGGTCGACGACGATCACCTCCAGGCCGGCCCGCTCCGCGCGGCGTACGCATCGGCGCACGTCGTCGCCCACGTCGCCGGTGGTCAGCGCCGGGTGGTCGGCGAGGGTGCGTGGCGGCCGGGCCGGATCCGGGGACAGCCAGGGCTGGTCGGCGACCCGTACGGTGCCGAACCAGCGCGTGGTGTCCGGGTCGCCGACGCCGTACCGGTTGGGCCCGGAGCCGGGTCCGCCGACGGCGGGCAGGAACTGGTTCACCTCGGTGAGCGCGCGGGTCAGTGCGACCCGCGCGTCCAGGTGCGCGCCGAAGCCCACCAGGACGTCCTCCGGCCCGCCGTCGACCCGCCGGGACACCGCGGCGAACACCGGTATGCCGAGGTCGGCGGTGAGGTCGAGGGCCCACAGCTCGCGGTTCAGGACGGCGGCGTGGTGGTCGGCGCAGGCCACTGCCCACGGGTCGGCGAACGAGGCGACGTCCACCCCGGGCATCCGGGACCTGTGGTACCACCACAGGGCCACACTGTCCCGCTCCACGAGTTCGCAGAAGCCCTGCACGATCGCCTCGGACAGGTTGCCGCCGGCCGCGCAGCCGTTCGAGTCGGCCGAGCACACGCCCAGCCCGGTCAGCTCCGGATGGCCGTACCAGCAGTACGCGGCGGGCAGCTCGCGCGGCTGCCGCCGGGTCAGCGACCAGCCGGTGGTCCAGTCCAGCTGCACGTCGTCGGGCAACGGGCGGGGAACCCGGTGCAGGTGGCCCAGGTAGCGGTTGAGCCGGTCCCGGTCGGCGTACTGCCGTTGCGAGAACAGCAGCAGTTCCCGCAGGTGCACCGCGCGGTCCGGACCGAGCTGCCGGTAGGCCGCCCGGTGCACCGGACGGTCGCCGCGCCACACACCGCAGTAGCGCTCGACCGCCTCCCCGATCGCGCTCATCCGGGCCTGGAGGTCGGTCCGGCCCTTGCCGCCGCTCTGCCCGCGCAGGTTGCGGCGCAGGCCGTCGAGCCGGCTGGGCTGGGCGAAGTTGTGCCCGGCGGAGTAGGTGTGGGTGACGCCGTTGTCGGTCGCCTCCAGCGGGGTCAGCCGGCTCACCATGCCCAGGTACCGGCTGACGTGGTGGGCGAGTGCCGCGTACGTCTCGGCGGCGTCCCGGGTGCGGGACTCCCCGGACCGGCTGGGCTGGGCGCCGCTCGGCGGCAGGTCGATCCGCGGCTCGGCCTTGCGGACGAGGTCCGGGTCGCCGCACGCGGGGCACTGCGGTTGGCGTACCAGCCGGTGGCTCTCCGTGCTGAGGTCCCGGGTGTCCAGGGCGACCATCCGGCCGGTGAGGCGGGGCGACGTTCCGAGCACGGCGAGCACGGCGAGTTCGGCGGCGAGCAGGCCGGCGGCCGTGGTGGCGAGTCCGGGCAGGACCGCCCGTCCTGGTTGCGGCAGCGGGCCGGCCGGGTCCTGGGCGCCGAGGAAGGCGTTCACCTGCTCGTTCTCCTGCCAGCGTTGCCGCAGGCAGGCCCAGCATCCGGTACGGCCCGGCACCAGGTTCGGGCCGAGGAAGATCACGTTGCCGTGTGGCCGGGCCAGGGTCCACGCACGACCGGCGGCCAGATGACGGTCGTTGATCGGCGCGAGGCGGGGGTCGAGCATCGACGACGGCAGCACCAGCACCTGGGCGTCGTCAGCGCCGGGGTCGACCGACTCCGGCCCGACCGCTGTCACGGCGAGCCCGAGGGCACGCAGCGCGTCGGCCGTCTCGGCCACCCGGGGTGCCCCGAGGTCCACGACGGTGACCCGGCCGCCGGCCATCCACCGCCGCCCCGCCTCGGGCGGGACACCCCGGGCGTCCCAGCCGGCGGCCTCGGCCGGCGAGGTGAGCGCCGGGCCGGACGTCAGCAGGCCGTGGTCGCGCAGCCGGGCGAGGGCGGCGGCGACGGCGGCGACCGGGTGCCGGGTGGCGAGCCGGGCCACCACGTCGGCCAGCGGCGCGACGCCGTCGAGCTGGTCGGCCAGGTCCGCGGCGACCGGATCGTCGACCAGTAGGCTACGGGTCTCCCCCAGCACCACGAGCGGGCCGTCGGGCAGCCGCACCGGCAGGTAGTCCGATCGGAAGCGCGGACGCCACATGGTTCCTCCCGAGCCTGGTGGCCGGACCGTGGTCCCGCCGGCCCCGCCGGCGATCACGGTTGCTGCCATCGTCGCGTTCGGAGGTGCCGATCCCGAGTGATGCCACCGGTTTCAGCAGTCGGCGCGACGGCGCCCGGTCAGCCGGCGGTGACGGTCAGCGCGGTGTCGTTGAGTCCCAGCACCGAGGTGCCGGTGGCCTGCGCCGGTACGAGCAGCAGGAAGGTCTCCACCCGGGTGACCCGGATCGACTTCCCGCGCACCGCCGTGCGGTGGCCGGTGGCGATCAGGTCCGGACTCTGCGGCACCATCTGGACGGTGGGCGGACCGCCGGGCGCCGGGCGCAGCGTGTCGGCGGCGTGGATCGTCAGGAAGGTCAGCGTGCCGGCCGGCGTGGTGACCGCACAGTCCGACCACTGGGCCCGGTCCAGGGTCCGCCGGACCCCCGCGCCGGCGCCGGCGAGTTGCTGCCCGTAGACCTCCCAGCCGCCGGCGAACTGACCGTCGAGCAGCGGGCTCGACGCGACCAGGGACCGGTTGCCGGTGGTCGACCCGATGCTGCGCGCGAAGACCTCGGCGGCGAGAGCCCGCCGGCTGGTCTCGTCCAGGGCGGTGCCGCCCGCCGTCGCCGCCCGCCCGTCGATGCTCCGGGCGGCCACCAGCGAGGACTGGCTGACCTGGACGTTGTGGCTGAGCTTCCACTGGCCGTCCGCGCCGAGCACGAACTGGCTGACGTCGGTGGGCGCCAGTTCCGAGCCGGCCAGCTTGAGGGTGGCGGTGACGAGGAAGCAGGACGGGTCGCCGGGCGGCACCGCGAACGCCGGGTTGATGTGCTGGAACGACGGTTGCGTCTGCTGGTTGTAGGCGGCGCGGCGGACCGCGGCGATGCTGAGGTCGAGCGAGGGCGAGACCTCCTGGGTCCGCAGCGTCTCGACGTCGCCGGCCACCGAGGCGGCCGAGTCGGCCTGGTCGAAGGCGGTGAGCACCAGCGCGGCCCGGTCCCGGCCGAAGGCGGCCGGGCCGTCGGGGGCCGGGGTCGCCGCGTCCACCGGCTCACCACCACAGCCGGACAGTACGAGCAGCGCCACGGTGGCGGCGGCGAACGGCATCGCCGGCACGGCGAGGACACGCGGGCCCCTGACGGATCTTCTGCCCAGCATCTCGTCCTCCATCCACAACCGGTCCACGGGAATCGCGCCCGATGCAGTCGAGTATGTGAGCGGGGGTCGGCCCCGGCCGGTGGCGGCGCGGCCTCGTGCTGCCCGGCCCGCGGGCGTTGCACGGAACGACGTCATCCGGTCCGGGCAGCGGTCACCGATCGGTGTCATCGAGCCGGGCGACCCAGGCGACCAGCCCTGACCGGGAGGTGACGCCGGCCTTGCGGTAGATCCGGGTCAGGTGCGCCTCCACGGTGCGCGGGCTGATGTTGAGCTGCCGGCCGATCAGCCGGCTGGTGACTCCGGTCGCCGTCAGCCGCGCGATGTGCCATTCCCGGTCGGTGAGGGCGGCGGTCGCGCGCGGGCCGACCGGCCGGGCCAGTCGCAGGCCGACCCGTTCCGTTCCGCACCATCCGGCCAGTTCCAGCGCGCGGCGGCGGGCCCGCGCTGCCGGGCCGGGCTGTTCCGCGGCTTCGGCCGCCCGGGCCAGGGAGGCCAGCGCCAGGCTGCGGCGGAGGGCCATGCCGCCGGAACGGAACAGGTCGGCAGCGGTCTCCAGGTGGAGCTGCGCCGCCGCGATCTCACCGCGGGCGAGCAGCACCTCGCCGTATGCCGACTCGGCGAAGCCCCGCTGCCCGGGCAGGCCCACCTGCTCCGCCTCGGCCATCGCCAGCCGCGCCTGCCGTTCGGCGTCGGCCACCTCGCCCGCGGCGAGCGCGGCGGAGCAGAGCAGTTCGTGCCACATCGGCCGGAGGGCGGGCTGGAGGCGGCTCAGCCGGCTGTCGCCGCCGGCCGAGCGCACCAGTTCGGCGCAGGTCGCCGGGTCACCGGCCAGCAACGCGGCCGTCGCCAGCGCGGTCGCCGCGGCACGGCCGCACCAGGTGGCCGGGTCGGTGGCGATTCCGACGGCGCTGCGGGCCAGCGCCACCGCCCGGTCGTCGTCCCGGGGACCACCACGCCAGGCCGTCGCCTCCGCCTCGGACGCCAGGGCGAAGCTCAGCAGGTGGTGGCTGCCGATGCGCCGGGCGACGATGCCCGCCTCGGTGGCCAGTCCGATGGCCGTGCCCAGCAGGCCCGCATGGTAGGCCACCTGGCTGCGCGCGAGCAGGAGCTGGCACAGACCGTCGTCGCGGTGCGAGGCGCGGACGAGCGTCAGCCCACGGTCGAGGTGCCGCACCGCGTCGGCCGGCCGTTCGAGGTACGACTCGGTCAGGCCGAGCGCGGTGAGGCAGTCGGGGTGGTCCCGCAGGTCCCGGTCGGGTAGCGAGTCGACGATGCGGCTTCCGGCGTCGAGCAGCCCACGCGCCTCGTCGAGCGCGCCGTCGTGCACGGCGGCCAGGCTGCGTACGGCCAGGAGGCCGGCCCGGTCGACACCCTCGCCGCCCGGGTCCCCGGCGAGCGCGTCGGGCAGCGCGGTCACGGGACGGCCGGCCAGGATGCCGGCGGCACCGATCTCGGTGGCGAGCCGGTAGCCGCCGGTGGGTCCGGTGCCGGCCGGCAGGGCGGCCAGCTCGCGCCGGCTGATCGCCACCGCCTCCGCGTAGTTGCCGAGCAGGCGTTCCATCCGCGCCCACAGCGCCACCGCCCGGGCCCGTCGTCCCTCCTCGTCGGCGGGGAACAGCGGCACGATCTCCTGGAGCAGGGCCCGGCTCTCGGCCAGGTTGCCCGCCTCACCGGTGATCTGGGCCAGCGCGAGTGACACGTCGCGGCGGCGCTGGGCCGAGCCGGCCGTCGGCCGCAGCGCCCGCAGCGCCTGCCGCAGCCAGTGGACGGCCAGGTCGGGCGCCTCACGCCGGATCTCCTGGGCGGCCCGGGAGAGCACGTCGGCGCAGCGTTCGGCCCAGCGGCCGTTCGGCAGGGCGAGCAGGTGTTCCGCGTAACGCGCCTGGTCCACGGGGGGTGCGCCGAGATCGACGAGCGCGGTGAGCGCCCGCGCGCAGGCCTCCATCCGCCACGCCGGGTCGGTGTCCTGGGCGACCGCCATCCGCAGCACCGGGTGCCGGAGCGCGAACCGCCCGGTGCCGGGTACGCGGCGGATCAGGTCGAGCCGGGCCAGCCGCCACCCGGCCTCGACCGCCTGTGCCGTCGGCACCTGCGCGACCTCGGCCAGCAGCTCCGGGGCGAAGGGCGCGTCGACGATCGCCCCGGCCCGCAGGCAGGCCAGCTCGACGGGCGGCAGGTCGGTCCACTCGCGGCGCAGGGCGGCCACCGCCGCGTCGGGCAGCCGGGCGCCCTGCGCGTCACGGATCGGGTCGGCGCCGGCCGGAGCGGGTCCGCCCGGAAGCGCCGCCAGGTAAGCGGGGTTGCCGCCGGTCAGGTCGTACCGGGCGCGCAGCTCCGCCGGATCGGCGTGGGGGTGCAGGAGCGCGACCTCGGCGAGACTGAGCGGCAAGAGTTCGATCCGGTCGTGGGATGTCGGCTCCGGATCGGCGTTCTCGTCGGATTCCGGCGGGCCGAACGGCATCGGGGTCGCCATCTGCCTCGGGCGGTAGACGAGCACGAGCAGCAGCGGCGCCGGCACCGGATACCGCAGGAGGTGGGCGATCAGGCCGGCGGAGGAGGCGTCCGCCCAGTGCAGGTCGTCGAGGACCAGCACGAGTCCGTCCCGGGCCGCCAGGCCGATCAGCCGGCGGGCCGCCTGGTAGGTCCGGAACCGCCGGACGTCCGAAGCCCGCTCCGGGGCCGGTGGCGCCGCGGCGGACTCCGCCCAGGTCTCCGCGGGCCGCCCGGCCCGCAGCCCGCGCCGGGGTGGCTGGCCCTTCGTGAGGGCGTGCCGGAACACGTGGAAGGGAACTCCCCGCTCATCCGGTGCGCACGTCCCGACGGCCCACACGACGGCGGGGGCGGATCGTCGCAGGGCCTCGTGGACCAGGCGGGTCTTGCCGACACCCGGCTCGCCGACCACTTCACACACCATCTGCCGGCCCTGGCCGAACGCCGCGTCCCGGGCTTTTCCGATACGCGCCAACTGCGATTCCCGCCCGGCGAAGCACGGGCCCGATGACGCATTTCCCAGCCCAGGTGTCATCACGCAGATCAGACGCTTTCCGGCACACTCATAGGGGATGGTCCGAACTATAGCGGCGGAGCGGCGCCCGATGTCACATGGCCCCGATGCGGTCGGCCCTTATTTCACCGAAGTGCGGGAACGCCGATTCTTTACGACACCGCACCACAGCCCGCAGAAGGGACTGGTCACCACAAGGGCGGAACGATACCGATATCGCCACGATTATGCGCGGCCATACCAACCGGCCCGAACCCGATATCGCCGACTTCCGCCAATTTCAGCCAGGCGAGCCGGGGTGCACCTGGGAGACGAAATGGAAAATGCGCGGATGGCCGCCCCGCCCCGCGGAAACGGGCGGAGCGCAGTCAGCGGAAACGGATGCTCCGCCGGCGGGAACGCCGGCCTCACCTGCCGCGATTGAGGCGCACGATGGTGCCGTTGAGCGCGGTGGCGAAGAGGGTCCACGCCACGTACGGGGCCAGGGCGGCGCCGGAGGGCCCGTCGGCGCGCGCCGCGCGGCGCAGCAGCGCCAGGTTGGACAGGTTGAGCGCGGCGATCCCGGCCAGCGCGGCGGCCGGCTTCCGGGCACCGAAGAACAGGGCCGACCAGCCGGCGTTGAGCGCCAGGTTGAGCGCGTAGCCACGGGCGAAGGAGGCCCGCTCGGGGCCTTCGGAGCGGTCCAGCGTCCGGGCGCCGGCGACCGCGATCAGCCCGTACAACGGGGTCCAGACGAGGGGGAACGCGGTGGGCGGCGGCTGCCACGCGGGCTTGCGCAGGCCGCGGTACCAGCGTGAGGAGGTGGCGGACGAGGTGACGGTGGCACCCGCGGCTGCGGTCGCGGTCACCGCCGCCGCGGTCTTGACCAGGGTCGGCACTCGCATACCGCTCAGCTACCCGGCCAGCCGCGAATCAACCCGCAGGCCCGCCACCTTCGTCGGAAGATCCACTTCCGGACGCCCCCCGGCGCACAGATCTTTCAGCGGAGCACGCGCGACTCGTAGACAATTTTCACACCCTTCGATAACCTCGCCCTTCAGTGATGCTTGTCGATAGGAGGCTCCATGCGACGGCTCGTGCTCT
This sequence comes from Micromonospora sp. NPDC005257, assembly GCF_042872445.1. Classification (NCBI taxonomy): domain Bacteria; kingdom Bacillati; phylum Actinomycetota; class Actinomycetes; order Micromonosporales; family Micromonosporaceae; genus Micromonospora; species Micromonospora sp. NPDC005257. The sequence goes on from NZ_JBIAKL010000002.1 coordinate 394,686, forward strand.
CCTTAACTCTGGCGGCGATCGGCGCCTGGACCGTGGCGCCGACGCCGGCCTCGGCCGCGCCCCGCCCGGCACCGGCGCCCGTCGCCGACGCGGTGACCGCGAAGCTTCTCGGCCAGGCCGACACCGCCACCGCCCGAGCGGCGGGTGCGGAGCGGACCCGGGTCACCGTCACCCGCGCGAACGGCCGGTGGGCGTTCGGCACCGCGGTGCTGCTCGCGGACCGGACCGCGGACGCACACCCCACCGGGTCGGTCTTCCTCGCCCGGGCCGATGCGAAGGGCTGGACCGTCGCGTTCGACGGCGAGGCGTCGTTCGGCGACCTGGCCGCCGCGTCGCCGCTGGTGAGCCAGGACGAGAAGGCGGTGTTCCGCACGCCCGTCACCCCGATGTACGCCGGGGGCGACTTCCGGACCGGGATGGCGCTGCCGTTCGCGGTCGGGCAGACGTGGACGCTCACCTCCGGGCCGCACGGCTGGGGCGGCGCCGCCGCGCCGTGGAGTTCGGTCGACCTCGCCGGTGGCGACCAGGTCGTCCGCGCCGCCCGGGCCGGTACCGCGTACACGATGTGCACCGGGTGGATCCGGGTCATCCACGACCGGGGCTACTCGACCGACTACTACCACCTGTGGAACAGCATCTCCGTCAACGGCGCCGCCGTGGGCCAGGGCGCATACCTGGGTAACACCGGCACCGACGTCACCTGCGGCGGCTCCGCCAGCGGTCGGCACGTGCACTTCGGGCTGCGGCAGAACTCGGCCTACGTCCCGATCGCCGGGCACGGCGTCGGCAAGTGGGACTTCGTCGCCGGCGCGGCGGCGTACCAGGGCGGCGCCCGGCACGGGTCCGCCTTCGCCGGCGGGGGCGGCGGCGTCTACAACTACGGCGCGCTCGGCTTCAACCAGGGAGTCGTCGACGCCAACGGCGGCGGCACCCTGACCCGGCGGTCCGGTCCCGGAACGGGGTACGGCGCCGTCGGCTCGATCGCGGACGGGGCCACAGTCACCGTCTCCTGCTCCGCCAACGGCACCTCGCACACCGGCCGGTACGGCACCACGGCCCTGTGGGACCGGCTCAGCGACGGTAGCTGGGTGTCCGACGCCTACCTGTCCACCGGAGTCAACGGGCCGATAAACGGCTGGTGCTGACCCCGGCCCCACGTCGGCCGTGCGCGCCGGTGCCGAACACGGCACCGGCGCGCACGGCGTATGACACGGACACGTACGCCTCGGCGGCTGATCCCTCGCGGTGGCGGCCGGAGCTGCCGCCCTTCAACACGGCTGCTAGCTTGCGGAAGCATGGACGACTCCCCTCCCTCGTACCGGCCGAGTCCCGACGCGCTGCTCCTGTTCGGCACCGTCACCGCACTGTTCGGCTACCTGATGCCGTGGTTCCGCGCCACCCGTCGCCATCAGTGGTGGTACTCGGGCTGGTCCTACCTGGAGAACGAGGGCGGCTGGACCTGGCTGGTCGTGCTCTGCCTGGTGATCGCCATCCTGGCCAGCGTCTGGGCCGGCCGGAGCGTGGGGTCCGCCAAGCTCGCGGTCGGCGCGGCGGTGGCCGGGATGTTCCTCGCCGGTGCCGTGGTCGCGGTGAGCCTGGGCTCACTGCCCGAGCGCAGCAGCATCGACTGGGTCGGTGAACTGCCCTTCGGGCTGGGGATGCCGCTCATGGCGATCGGATTCGGGGCCGTCGTCGCCGCGGCGCTGGGCACCGTACGCCGCCCCGCAAAGGAGTGACGCGACGTCACGCCGCCGGCAGGTCCACCACCCGGGCGGCCCAGCGGGCCATCAGCGCCGGATCGTGGGTGATGACCAGGACCCCGGCGGAGTGCCGGCGCTGGTAGTCGGTGACGACGGCGGCGAGGTGCGCCTGGGTGGAGGCGTCGAGCATCGCGGTGGCCTCGTCGCAGAGCAGATAGGCCGGCCGGTGGACCAGGGCGCGGGCGAGGCAGGCGCGCTGCAGTTGCCCGTCGCTCACCGCGTGCGGGCGGCGGGTCAGCAGGTCGGGGGTCAGTCCGACCAGGTCGGCCAGCTCCGCCGTACGGGCGGCCGCCCGCTCGCGCGGTGTGCCGGTGGCGCGTAGCGGCTCGGCGACGATGTCGGCGAGGCTGAGCCGCGGGTCGGTGGCGGCGCGCGGGCTCTGGAACAGGATCGCGACGCGGGTGCGCAGCGCCGCCGGCAAGCGGTGGCGGACACCGTCGAGCGGTTGCCCGTCGATCGTGACGTGCCCGCTGTCCGGGGCGTGCAGCAGGGCGAGGACGCGGGCGAGCGTGGACTTGCCGCTGCCCGAGGGGCCGCGCAGCCCGACCGTCTCGCCGGGGGCGATGTGCAGGTCGACCCGGTCGAGGACGCGCTGCCCGCCGTACGCGACGGAGACCTGGTGCGCGGCGAGCCCGGCGGCCGGCGCGGCGTCCGGGGCGGCGGCGTCGGTCGCGCCGGGAGCGGTGAGCGTCATGCCGGTACCTCCTCGCGCAGTGGGTGGTGGCAGGCGACGGAGCCCGCGCGGTCGACGGCGACGCGGGGCAGCGTCGCGCAGGTGTCGGTGGCGCGTGCGCAGCGCGGGGCGAAGGCGCAGCCGGCGGGCAGATCGGTGAGCGCGGGCGGGTGGCCGGGCACCGGGATGAAGGCGCGGTCGGGCAGCGCGTCGAGCAGACCGGCGGTGTACGGGTGGGCCGGGTCGTCGAACAGCGCCTCGGCCGGGCGGTGTTCGACGATGCGGCTGGCGTACATCACGGCGACGGTGTCCGCGACGCGGCGCGCGGCGGCCAGGTCGTGCGTGATGAGCAGGACGGCCGCGCCGGTGTCGCAGCGGCGGCGCAGCAGGTCCAGCGTGTGGTCGACGAGCGGCCGGTCGAGGCCGCTGGTGGGTTCGTCCGCCAGCAGCACCGGCGGGTCGGGTGCGAGGGCGAGCGCGGTGGCGAGCCGCTGGGCCATGCCGCCGGACAGCTCGTGCGGGTACCGGTTCAGGTCGGCCGGGTCGAGACCGACGTCGGTGGCGATCCGGTCGGCGGCGGCCGGCGCGTCGCGGCGGGCGTGTCCGTGCGCGCGCAGCGTCTCCTCCAGCAGCTTCCGCCCGGTACGCACGGGGGTGAGCGCGGTGGCGGGGCTCTGCGGGACCAGGCCGACGCCCCGGCCGCGTACGTGCCGGGCGAGGTGCCGCTCCCCCGCGCCGATCAGGTCGACCTCGTCGCGCCCCGGCGCGTGCAGGCGGGCCTGCCCGGTGACTGTGGCGTTGCGCGGCAGCAGGCCGAGCAGGGCGTGCGCGAGGACGGACTTGCCGCACCCGGACTCGCCGACCACCGCCAGCAGTTCGCCGGATCGCAGCGTGAGGCTCAGGTCGGTGACGGCGTGCACGAGCGCGTCGCGCAGCCGGAAGCGGACGGTCAGCCCGTCGACGGTCAGCAGCGCCGGCGCGGTCACAGGTGCAGCTCCGCTCGTACGCGCGGGTCGAGACGGTCACGCCAGCGGCCGGTGAGCACGGCGAGCGCCAGGGTCGCCACCACGAGCAGGAGACCGGGGACGATGCTGGCCCACCAGGCGCCGGTGAGCAGCGACCGCTGCCCGTCGTTGATCATGTTGCCGATCGAGGCGAGGTGCGGCGGCAGGCCGAGGCCGAGGAAGGACAACGCGGTCTCGTGCCAGACGGCGTGCGGCACCATGAGCGTGGTCGCCAGCGCCAGGCGGGGCAGCACGTGCGGCAGCAGGTGCCGGGTGAGCACCCGGACCCGCCCGGCTCCGCCGGAGATCGCGGCGTCCACGAACGGCCGGTTACGCAGGCTGAGCAGCTCGGAGCGGACGATCCGGGCGGTGGACAGCCAGTGCGTCAGCGCGATGGACGCGATCACCGCACCCAGGCCGGGACGCAGCATCGCCACCACGAAGATGCCCAGCAGCAGGTGCGGTAGCGCGGCGACGGTGTCCACGACGCGCATGAGCGCCCGGTCGACCCGGCCGCCGACGCTGCCGGCGACGGCGCCGACCAGGCCGCCGATGACGGCCGCGACGAGCGCGGCGACAGCGCCGACGAGCAGCGAGACGCGCAGGCCGTAGAGGCTGCGCACCGCTACGTCGCGGCCGAGGTCGTCGGTGCCGGCCAGGTTCTCCGGCGAGGGCGCGAGCCGGGTACGGGAGAGGTCGACGGCGCTCTGGTCCAGCGGCCACAGGACCGGGGCGAGCAACGCGGCGGCGACGACACCGGCGAGCACGACGACGGCGACTGCCGTGCCGGCGCTGCCCGGACGGCGCAGGCGCCGTACGCGCGCGGGGAGGGCGAGATCAGTCATCGAGGCGTACCCGGGGGTCGGCGGCGGCGTAGGCGAGGTCGGTGAGGAGGTTCGCGGTCAGCACCACGACGGCGGTGGCCAGGGTCGTCGCCGCGAGCAGCGGGAAGTCGGCGCCCAGCGCGGCCTCGACGGTGACCGCGCCGAGGCCGGGCAGGGAGAACACGGTCTCCACCAGGACCGCGCCGCCGACGAGTTCGGGCAGGTGCGTGCCGACCAGGGTGAGGAACGGCAGCAGCGCGGTACGCAGCGCGTGTCCGAACAGGACGACCCGGCCGGGCAGCCCTCGGGCGCGCGCGGCCAGGACGTGGTCGTCGCGCAGGCTCTCGGCGACCGCGTCGCGGACGAACAGCACGAACCACGGGGCCTGGGAGATCGCCAGCACTGTCACCGGCAGCACCAGGTGCCGGGCCACGTCGGCCGGGTCGGTGCCGGTGGCGGTGATGTCGGTGAGCCCGCCGGCGGGCAGCCAGCCGAGACTGAGGGCGAACACGGCGATCGCCGCGAGGCCGATCCAGAACACCGGCATGGACTGCACGGCGTACGCGACGGCGCGCAACGCCCTGTCGAACCAGCCACCGCGCCGGTACGCGGCCAGCGTCCCGAGCAGCACGCTCGCCACCAGCACCAGGGCGAGCGCGGTGCCGACGAGCAGCAGCGTCCAGCCGGCGCGGGCGGCCAGCACCGAGGTGACCGGCTCGTGCCGGCTCGTCGACCAGCCCAGGTCGCCGCGCAGCAGGTTGCCGATCCAGCGGGCGTACTGCACCGGCAGCGGGTCGTCGACACCCCAGTTGGCGCGGATCTGCGCGAGGTTCTCCTCGCTGGTGGTGAACGCCGCCGCGCCCGCGTACTGCTGGGCCGGGTCGATCGGGGAGGCGGCGCCGAGGGCGAACATGCCCATGCTGGTCGCGGCCAGCACCGGTACGGCGACCAGCAGCCGCCGCCGGACCACGGTGCCGGCCCCGGCCGGCCGCCGCCGTCCGGTCACGATTTCTTCGTCCAGGTGTGCACGTTCCACCAGATGCTGTTGGCGACGTCGTGCTCGTGCGGCTCGACCCGTGGCGTCACCCCCGACACGGAGTCCTTCACTACGTAGGTGTGCTGGAGGTAGGTGAGGAACACCCACGGCACGTCGGCGGCGAGCTGCTTCTGGAACGTGGCGTACGCGGCCTTGCGGGCGGCCGGGTCGGCGTCGTCCCGGCCCTTCCGCAACGCCGCGTCGGTGACCGTCGAGCGGTACGAGCCGGGGTTGAAGAACCCCTGCCCGGCGAAGGCCGAGCTGAACAGCTTGTAGGAGACGAAGTCCGGGTCGTACGGCGTGCCGTAGCCCATGATCAGCGCGTCGTTCCCCATCCGCGGGGTGATCGCGTCCCAGGTCAGGCCCTCCGGCGTGACGGTGATGCCGACCTTCTTCGCGTCGGCGGTGACGGCCAGGGCCAGTTCCTTGCGCAGGCTGTCGGTGGCCGGGTACATGATCGTGAACGCGGCCGGCCGCCCGTCCCTGACCCGGATGCCGTCCGGGCCGGGCTTCCACCCGGCGGCGTCCAGCGCCGCCGCCGCTCCGGCGATGTCGGCGGCCGGCTTGCCCGTGATCGACGGCTCGGCGTATTCCGAGGTGGGCGGCACCGGCCCGAACGCGGGCTCCCCGGCCTCGCCGAGCACACCGGTCACCATGGCCTGCCGGTCCACCGCGACGTTCAGCGCCCGCCGGATCGCGAGGTCGCCGGTGACCGGGTTGCCCATCGGCAGCATGACGCCGCGGTAGTCGGCGGTCGGCACCTTGTGCACCCGGTAGCCGTTGCGGCCCTCGAACCCGGACGCGAGCTTCGGCGCCAGCTCCGCCGCGTCGAACTCGCCGGCCCGCATCCGCTGGGCCCGCACGTTGTCGTCGGCGACGAATGCCACCACCACGCCCGAGTTCGCCGGCCTGCCGCCCCAGTACGTCTCGTTGGCCGCGAGCACGAGCCGGTCACCCGGCGTCCAGGACGTGACCCGGTACGGGCCGGTGCCGACCGGCTTGCGGTTGAAGCCGGCCTTGTTGACGTCCTGCCCGGCGAACGCCTTCGCCGGGACGATCCCCAGCGCCAGCCGTTGCAGGAACGGCGCGTACGCGTACGTCAGCGTGAACACGACTGTCGCCGGGTCCGGCGCGGTGACGGAGACGAGCATGTCCAGATCGGAGCGCAGCGTCGAGTCGACAGTCGGGTCGAGCACCGCCTGGTAGGTGAACGCCACGTCCTGCGCGGTCAGCGGGCTGCCGTCGTGGAACAGCACTCCCTCGCGCAGCTTCGCGGTGACCGTCTTCCCGTCCGCAGAGACGGTGGGCAGCTCGCGGGCCAGGGCGGGCACCAGCTCGTTGCGGGCGTCCCGGGCGACCAACCCGTCGAAGATCAGTGAAGCGCCGTCGACGCCGTAGTTGAGCACCGGGTTGAGCGTGTCCGGCTCGCCCGCGGTGGCGACCACGAGCGTGCCGGCGTTGCCCGTGCCGCCCGGCGAGGCCGTCGGCGACGAGCAGCCCGCGGCGGCGAGCAGGGCGGCGGCGAGCGTCGCGGCCACGCGTACGGGCTTGGGTTTGATCGCCACCGGCAACCCCTCGGACTCGTCCTCGGTAGCGGCCGGGCGGGCGCTCCGGCGAAGATCAGATCATCGCGTGCCCGAGCGCCCGCCCACTTCTGCCACTATTCGGCAGTTGCAAAGTCTATGCAATAGGGAACCGTCAACGGCTGAGACCCTCCGGGCCGGGCGCCCGCTCGTGAAGCGGCCGTGCGGCGCGATGAATATGCTCAGGGGGTGAAGGACAGCGAGCAGGCGGTGCTTGCCGGGATGTTGCAGTCGGCCGAGGACGCCGCCCCGGTGCAGGCGGTCCAGGCCGTCACCGGCGTCATCGCCACGGCGCTGAACGCGCTCGGCGTCTCGCTGCTGATCGCCGACCTCAGCGGCCGTGCGCTGGTCCGGCTGATCCACCAGCCGAACGGCGGCGGTAACGGCCGGCACCACGGCGAGGAGGACGCCGAGGTCCTCCCGTTTGACGGCGGGCCCTACGAACGCGCCCTGCGTCAGCAGGCCCCCGAGGTCATCGCCGGCGACGGCAGGTGGACCGTGCTGGCGCCGGTCACCGAGCGTGGTGAGGCGATCGGCCTGCTGGAGGTCGCCCTGCCCGACGAGCCGGACGGCGACGCGGTGAACTCGCTCGCCCGTACCGCGCACGCGCTGGCGTTCGTGGTCATCGCCAACCGCAGGCACACCGACCTGTTCGAGTGGGGACAGCGCACCACCCCGTTCAGCCTCTCCGCCGAGATCCAGCGCCGCCTGCTGCCCGCCTCGTTCACCTGCGAGGCCGGCGCCTTCGCGCTCTCCGGCTGGCTGGAACCCGCCGCGAGCGTCGGCGGCGACACCTTCGACTACAGCCTCGCCCGGGATCTGCTGCACCTCAGCGTCACCGACGCGATGGGCCACGGCGTGGCGAGCGCGCTCACCGCCACCCTCGGCGTGGGCAGCCTGCGCAACACCCGCCGGCGCGGCGCCGGCCTCGTCGCCCAGGCCGAGGAGGCCAACCAGGCCATCGCGGAGCACGCCAACGTACGCGGCACGTACGTCACAGCCGTGCTGGGCCGCGTCGACCTGACCACCGGCCGCTGTGAGCTGCTCAACGCCGGGCACGTCCCGCCGTTGCTGGTCCGGGACGGCCGGGTCGTGCCCGTGGAACTGCCCGGAAACTTCCCGCTCGGCATGTTCCCCGGCGAGAGCTACCGCAGCGGAGAACTGCCCCTGCTGCCCGGCGACCGGCTGGTGCTGGTCACCGACGGCATGCGGGACCGCAACGCCGCCGACGTCGACCTGCCCGCGGCCCTGCTCCACCTCGCCCACCTGCATCCCCGCGAGGCGGTGCGAGCGCTGTCCGACGCGGTGCTCGCAGCCGCCGGGCCGGTCCTGGACGACGACGCCACAATGCTCATCATCGACTGGTACGCCGGTCACGGGCCACGGAACACCACCGCCGGCACCGACAGCACCCGCGTCAGCACGGAGGAGGAGCGCTCAGCGCACCGCCGCCGATGAGCCGTCCTCGGCGTCCCGCACGGTGTCGAAGAGCGGGATGACGCGGTCCACCGACGTGATCGAGAAGACTTTGCGGATCGACTGGCGGACGACGGCCAGACCGAGCCAGCCGTCGCGCTCCCGCAGGTTCTTGTAGACGAGCACCAGTGCGCCCAGGCCGCTGGAGTCCACGAACCCGACCTGGGTCAGGTCGACGACCACCGTCCGCGCACCGGTCTCCACCACCTTGAGCAGCCGGTCACGCAGCTGCGGCGCGGTGGCCATGTCCAGATCACCGGCGACCTCGATCACCGGGCCGACACGCCCCTGCCGGGTCGTCACCGAGAAATCCACCGCTCCCCCTCAACCGCAAGCCCGTCGCTACCGACACCGTGCCAGAAATCGGCCCTGATCGCCTCCCGTGGGTTCACGTCGGCTCAGCGGCCTCCCCGCGAAGTGGCGGAGGACACCTCAGTGTCGATCGAGCCGGATCACGATCCGCGTCCCCGCTGCCGATCACCGAGCGCGAGCCGGCGACGCTCGCCGTCGACCAGCGGCTGCACCTTCGGCAGCCCCGTCGTGGGCGCGCCTGAACTACCCTCGCCGCGGTGGACACTGTGGAGATCGATGCGCCTGTCGTCGGCGTGACCGTCTACCCGGACCGCGCCCGGGTCACCCGCCGCGGCGGCGTCCGCCTGGCCGCCGGCGACCACCGGGTACGCGTCGCCCCGCTCCCGCTGGGCCTGCGCCGGGACTCGATCCGGGTGGGTGGCCGGGGCGCGGTGACGGTGCTCGGGGTGGACGTGGCCGCGTGGCGGCAGGCGCGCAGCACCGACGCCCAGGTCGTCGAGCTGGAACGGCGGCGCCGCGAACTCGCCGACGAGCTGACCGAGGTCGGTGACACCGACGCGATCGAGGAACAGCGCGGCGAGTTCCTCACCCGGCTGGCCGAGCGGGCCGGTGGCACGTACGCCCGGGCGCTGGCCGCGGGCGACGCGGCCCCGGCCGACGTGGTGGCCTTCACCGACTCGGTGTCCGGTCAGCTCGCCGAGTCCCGGGCCCGGCGGCGCGGGCTGGCCCGGCGCCGCACCGAGCTGGCGGAGGAGCTGGCCGCTGTCGACCGCGAGCTGGAGGCGGCGCGCGGCAAGCGGGCGCCGGACCGGCTGGCCGCCGAGGTGTCCGTCTCCGTCGACGCCGACGACACCGAGGTGGAGCTGGAGCTGAGCTATCTGGTCGACGGCGCCCGCTGGACGCCCTCCTACGACCTGCGGCTGGTCGACGACACCATGACGGTCACCTGGTTCGGGCTGGTCAGCCAGGGCACCGGGGAGGACTGGCCGGAGTGCGAGCTTCAGCTCTCCACCGCCCGCCCGGCGGCGACCAGCGGCGTACCGGAATTGTCGCCCTGGTATCTCGACCGGCTCCGGCCGCAGCCGCCGATGGCCGTGTCGGCCGCGTCGTTCGGCGGCGCGGTGCCGCCACCGGCTCCCGGCGCGGCGCCGGCGGGCCGTCCGGAGAGGGCGCGGTCCGCGGTGCCCCGGCCCGCCGTGCGGGAGAGCGTCGCCGAGGTCGAGCAGGGCGTGACGGCGGCGACCTACCGGCCCGCCCGGCCGGTGGCGGTGCCCGCAGACGGCGGCACGCACCGGGTCACCATCGCGGTGCTGGAGCTGCCGGCCCGGCTGGACCACGTGAGCGTGCCGGTGCGCGCCGCCGAGGCGCACCTGCGGGCCACGGTCCGCAACACGTCGGAGCACACGCTGCCACCCGGGCCGGCGTCGGTGTTCCACGGCGCGGACTTCGTGGCGGCGACGCAGCTGACGACCTGGGCACCGGGCGAGGAGACGGAGCTGGCGCTCGGGATCGACGACCGGCTGCGGGTGGAACGGAAGCTGGCCCGGCGCACCGAGAGCAGGGCCACGCTCGGGTCGACGCGGCGGCGGGAGGTGGAGTACCGGATCACGGTGGCCAACCACACGCCCCGGGCGGCCACCGTCGAGGTGCGTGATCAGCTGCCGGTGTCCCGGGACGAGTCGGTGGTGGTACGCGAGACCACGCTGACGCCGCCGCCCGCCGAGCGTACGGAGCTGGGCGAGCTGACCTGGCGGCTGTCGCTGCCACCGGGTGAGAGCGGGGAGATCGCGCTGGGCTTCCGGGTGGAGCTGGCCAAGGGGGTCGAGCTGACCGGCTGGCGGGAATGACGACGGGGCCGCTTCCGCGACGTGCGGAAGCGGCCCCGGCGCATGCCTCAGACGCGGCGACGACCGTACAGGCCGGCGAAGACGGCGACGCCGATGGCGGCGAAGGCCACCTGGAGCAGCAGCTCGATCCAGTCGATGCCAGCGGTGTCGTCGACGCCGAACGCGCCGGCGACCAGGGTGCCGACGAACGCGGCGACCACACCGATGAGCAGGGTCAGCCAGATCGGGATGTTCTGCTTGCCGGGCACCACCAGGCGCCCGAGCGCGCCGATGACGAGGCCGATGATGAGCGCGGTAAAGAAGCCCGTGATCTCCACGAGAGGCGTCCCTTCCCTCAGATGTGTTGGCGCCTCGGTGGTTGCCCCGATCAACCGCCCGGCCAAACGTGCGAGCGGCTTTCGTCACGAAACTGTCATGACCTGCCGGTCAGTGGTCCGCGGGCTGGCGGCGGCGCGGCGCGACGGGCGGCTCCTCACGGTCGATGCGCAGTTCCCGCTCCAGCTCGGCGATGACCATGCGCAGGTCGTCCAGGCGCTGGCTGATCGCGATCCGGTCCACCTCGTCGGGGATCCCGTCGCCGTCGGAGTCGTAGTCCGGGGCCAGCCCTTCGGTCATCTCCAGGCGGCGCGCCTCCTCCATCGAGTTGACGATGACCGCGATGAGGATGTTCAGCAGCAGGTTGACAGCGATCATCACGAAGCTGACGTAGTAGAGCAGCGTCCACGGCGACACGGCCAGGCCCTGTTCCAGCAGGTCCGGCAGCGTCTCCAGGGACAGCAGCACGAACAGCGTGACGAGCGAGCGGCCGATGTCGCCGTACTGCTCGGGGTAGCGGTCACCGAAGATCAGCCAGCCGGCCATGCCGTACACGTAGAGCGTCACGGCGGCGAGCGCGAGGAAAGCCGCGACGCCGGGCAGGCTGCGCCACAGCGCCGCGACGATGGTCCGCAGGCCGGGAGAGAAGCGCACCAGCCGCAGGACGCGGGCGACCCGGATGAACCGCAGCACCGCCGAGTCGCCGCGCAGGCCCGGGATGAAGATGGCCGCGGTGACCAGCAGGTCGAAGACGTTCCAGCCGTGCCGGAAGAAGTCCTGCGGGCGGCGGCCGTACGCGAGCACCCGGATGGTGATCTCCACGACGAAGATCGCCCGGAACGTCCACTCCGTCCACCGCAGCACCGGCCCCGCGGCACCCAGGTTCGGGTACGTCTCGATGCCCAGCACGACCCCGTTGGCCATGATGAGCACCACGATGGCCACCTCGAACGGCCGGGACGCCACGAGCCGGGCACAGCGGCCGGTCAGCCCACGCCTTCCGTCGCCGGTCCGGCGTCCGCCGCGCGGTGCCGGAACCGTGTCCCCGATCAGCGTTCCCCTCCCCTGCACAGGAGCCGGACGACGCGCGAACGACAGGGGGTAGCCACCCGGACACTTTAGTGGATCACCGATGGCGAGCGGTCGCGGAGACGCGGCGGCCCGGGCTCACAGCCAGCCGCGGCGCTTGAACAGCAGGTAGAGCGCACCGCAGACGGCGAGCATCAGGACGATCGCCAACAGGTAGCCGTATCGCCAGTCCAGCTCCGGCATGTGGGTGAAGTTCATCCCGTAGACGGTGCCGATCAGGGTCGGCGCGAACAGGATCGCCGCCCACGCGGAGACCCGCTTGATCTCCTCGTTCTGCTCGAAGCTCGCCGCAGTCAGGCTGCGCATCTCCTCGTTCTGCGCCTGCGAGACCAGTGTGGCGTTGACGGTCAGGATGTTCTGGAGCAGATGCCGGAACCCGTCCACCCGCTCCACCACCTGGGTCAGGTGGTCGGCCACGTCACGCAGCCGGCGGCGCAGCTCCTCGTCCGTGTCGTACCTGTCGAATCCGCCGGTGAGCTCGTCGACCACCTTCAGCAGCGGCCGGGCGGCCCGCTGGAACTGGATCACCTCGCGGCTCAGCTCGTAGATGCGGCGGCTGGCGTTCGGGTCACCGCCGAACACCTCGGTCTCGACCTCGTCGATGTCGTTCTCCAGACCGGCCACCACCGGCGCGTAGCCGTCCACCACCCGGTCCAGCACGGCGTAGAGCACGGCTTCCGGGCCGAGCGCGAGCACCTCCGGTTCGGCCTCCAGCCGCCGCCGTACGCCGGCCAGGTCGGGCGTGCCGCCGTGCCGCACGGTGATCACGAAACCGGGGCCGAGGAAGAGATGCAGCTCGGCGAACTCGACCGCGTCCCGCGCGTCCAGGTAGCGGGCGGCGCGTAGCACCACGAACAGGGTGTCGCCGTAGCGTTCCAGCTTGGGACGCTGGTGGGCGTTGATCGCGTCCTCGACGGCCAGGTCGGGGAGCTGGAACTCGGCGGCGAGCGAGGCCAGCTCCTCCCGGCCCGGCCGGCGCAGCCCGATCCAGGCCATCGCGTCGTCGAGCCCTTGCAGGCAGCGGAACGTGTCGGCGAGGCTGACCGGTGACGCCCGGCGTACGCCGCCGACGTAGACGCCGCTGTCGACCAGCCCGTCGGGTCGCTTCGGTTCGGCCGCGCCGGCGTCGATGGCGTGCTCGTCCAGGCGCCGGCCGAACCCCTCCGAGTTGTCCGCCATGCCCCACCCCCGCCGACCGACCGGCTCGCCGAATCCCCCGCAGGCACCCGCGCAAACGTCAGGGGCGGTAGCGGTAGCCCATGCCCGGCTCGGTGATCAGGTGCCGGGGCCGGGCCGGGTCGTCCTCCAGCTTGCGCCGCAGCTGGGCCATGTACTGCCGCAGGTAGTTCGTCTCGTGGTGGTACTCCGGCCCCCACACGTCGTGCAGCAACTGGCGCTGGCTGACCAGCTTGCCCGGGTTGCGCAGCAGCTTCTCCAGCATGGCCCACTGGGTGGGGGTGAGCTTGACCTCGACGCCGTCGTCCCGGGTGACGGTCCGGTCGGCCAGGTCGACGGTGTTGCGGCCGATCCGCAGCGCGGGCACGCCGGGCGCGGCGGGGGCGAGCCGCCGGGTCACCGCGCGGATGCGGGCCAGCAGTTCGTCCACGCCGAACGGCTTTGTCACGTAGTCGTCGGCGCCCGCGTCGAGCGCGGCCACCTTGTCCTCGCTGCCGGCCCGGCCGGAGAGCACGATGATCGGCACGCCCGTCCAGCCGCGCAGGCCCCGGATGACCTCGGTGCCGTCCAGGTCGGGCAGGCCGAGGTCGAGCACCACCAGATCCGGCGGGTGCCCGGCGGCGGCCTTGAGCGCTGCGGAGCCGCTGTCGGCCACCTGGACGTCGTAGCCGCGGGCGCGCAGGTTGATCCGCAGGGCGCGCAGGATCTGCGGCTCGTCGTCGACGACCAGGATCCGGGTCATTGCTGCGGCCCTTCGATCTGTGCGGCGGCCGGCAGCCGCAGCACCATGGTGAGCCCGCCGCCGGGCGTGCTCTCCGGGGTGATGCTGCCACCCATCGCCTCGGCGAGCCCTCGGGACAGCGCCAGGCCGAGGCCCACCCCGGTCTGGTTGTCCCGATCGCCGAGGCGCTGGAACGGCAGGAACACGTGCTCCCACTGGTCCTCCGGGATGCCCGGACCGGTGTCGATCACCCGCAGCTCGACCTGCCCGGCGTGCGCGCTGCCGGTGATCGTCGGCGGCCGGCCGGGCGGGCCGTGCCGCAACGCGTTCGCCACGATGTTCACCAGCACCCGCTCCAGCAGGCCCGGGTCGGCCAGCGCCGCCGGCAGGTCGGCCGGAATGTCGGTGGTCACCTCGGCCGCCGCCGCACCCAGTTCGTCCAGCGCCCGGGGTACGGCGTCCTCCAACCCGATCGCGGTGGCGCGCACGCCCAGCGCGCCGGCCTGCAACCGGCTCATGTCGAGCAGGTTCGCCACCAGCCGGCCCAGCCGGTCCAGCGACTCGTCGGCGGTGGCGAGCAGTTCCTCCCGGTCGTCGGCGTCGAACTCGACGTCGTGGCTGCGCAGGCTGCTCACCGCCGCCTTGGCCGACGCCAGCGGCGTACGCAGGTCGTGACTGACCGCCGCGAGCAGCGCGGTGCGCATCCGGTCGGCGGCGGCCAGCGGGCGGGCGGTGGCCGCCTCCTCGGCCAGCCGTTCCTGGCGCAGCGCGACGGCGGCCTGCGCGGCGAACGCCTCGACCACCCGGCGGTCCGCCGCCTCCAGCCGCCGCCCGGCGAGCACCACGCTGAGCCGGTCGTCGACAGGCACCACCGTCTCGCCCGCGCCCGGGCTGCCCGGCGGACGCTCGCCGACGCTCGCCACCACCCGCCAGGCGCCCGCCTCCCGGGAGCGGGCCGGGCGCCCGCCGGCCTCGTCGGCCGGCTCCAGCACGCTCACCGCGCGCAACCCGAACGTCTCCCGCAGCCGGTCCAGCAACGCGGGCAGCGGTCGCTCGCCGCGCAGCACGCTGCCCGCGACGGTGGCCAGCGTCTGCGCGTCGGCGGAGGCCCGGGCCGCCTCCCGGGTACGCCGGGCCGCCACGTCGACCACCCAGCTCACCGCGATGGCGACGCCGACGAACACACCCAGGGCGAGCAGGTTGTCCGCCTCGGCGATGGTGAGCGTCCGGTACGGCGGGGTGAAGAACCAGTTGAGCAGCAGCGAGCCGCCGAGCGCGGCGACCAGCGCGGGCCACAGCCCGCCGACCAGCGCCACACCCACCACACCGGCGAGGAACAGCAGGATGTCGTTGGTGAGGGTGAGGTCGGGCAGCGTCCGCAGCACGAGCGTGAGCAGGGGCATGCCGAGCACCGCGAGCGCGTACCCGATCAGCCGCCGGCGCCGGGACAGCGCCGCGGGCACCGCCGTGCCCCGGCGCCCGCGCCCCGCCTGCGGGTGGGTGACCAGGTGCACGTCGATCGGGCCGGACAACGCTGTGGTGGTCACCCCGACGCCCCGGGCGAACACCTGCGCGAACCGGCCCCGGCGGCTCGCGCCGAGCACGAGCTGGGTGGCGTTGACGCCACGGGCGAAGTCGAGCAGCGCCGCCGCGATGTCGGTGCCGAGCACCTGGTGGTACGTGCCGCCGAGGCTCTCCACCAGCACCCGCTGCCGGGCCAGCTGGGACGGGTCGGCGCCGGCCAGCCCGTCGCTGCGGGCCACGTGCACGGCGAGCAGGTCGGCGCCCTTGCTGCGGGCGGCGATCCGGGCGGCCCGGCGGATCAGCGTCTCGCCCTCCGGGCCGCCGGTCAGCGCCACCACCACCCGTTCCCGCGCCTCCCAGGTGTCGGAGATGCCCTGCTGGGCCCGGTACGCGTCGAGCTGCTCGTCGACCTTGTCGGCCAGCCACAGCAGCGCCAGCTCGCGCAGCGCGGTCAGGTTGCCGACCCGGAAGTAGTTGCCCAGCGCGGCGTCGATCTTGTCGGGCCGGTAGATGTTGCCGTGCGCCATCCGGCGGCGCAGCGCCTCCGGCGTCATGTCCACCAGCTCGACCTGCTCGGCGGCCCGCACCACCTGGTCCGGCACCGTCTCCCGCTGGGTGGTGCCGGTGATCTGCGCGACCACGTCGTTCAGCGACTCCAGGTGCTGCACGTTGACGGTGGAGAGCACGCTGATCCCGGCGTCGAGCAACTCCCGCACGTCCTGCCAGCGCTTCTCGTGGCGCGAGCCGGGCACGTTGGTGTGGGCCAGCTCGTCCACCACCACGACCTCGGGCCGCCGGGCCAGCACCGCGTCCAGGTCCATCTCGATGAACTCGACGCCCCGGTAGGTCATCGACCGGCGCGGCACCGTCTCCAGGTCACCGATCATCTCGGCGGTGTGCCGGCGGCCGTGCGTCTCGACCAGGCCGATCACCACGTCGGTGCCGCGCTCGGCCCGGCGCCGGGCCTCCTGCAGCATGGCGTACGTCTTGCCGACGCCCGGGGCGGCGCCGAGGTAGATCCGCAGTTCACCCCTGCCCACAGCGTCCATCCTCCCTGACCGGCCCGCGGCGGCCCCGGCTGTTCCCGGTGCCGCCGCGGTAGCTGACGCGTCAGCGCGCCGGGAACGCCTCGTCCAGCGCGAGGTTGAGTTCCAGCACGTTCACGCCGGGCTCGCCCATGAAGCCGAGCGCCCGGCCGGTGGTGTGCTCCTCGACCAGCCGCCGCACCGCCGCCGGGTCCGCGCCGCGCTCCCGTGCCACCCGGGCCACCTGGATCCGCGCGTACGCCGGGGAGATGTGCGGGTCGAGGCCGCTGCCACTGGCGGTGACCGCGTCGGCCGGCACGGCTGGGCGGACCGGGGCGTCCCCGCGTACCGGTGTGACGATGCCGCCCTCGGCCACGTAGTCGTGGCCGGGCCGGGCCGCCTCCACCGGTACGCCCTGCCAGGTGGTGACGAACGGCGTGGCGGGCGCGGCCTGGTTGACGCTCACCACGCGGGTGATCCGGCCGGTGAGGCCGTCGGCGCGGAACACGGCGAGCACCGCGCCCACCCCGTCCGCTGTGCAGTACGGGCGCCGCCCGTCCACTCCGTCCAGTTCGCCGACCGCCTTGCTGCGGGCGCAGACCTGGGTGAGCAGGCTCTGCGCCGAGGTCTCCGGGTCGCCGGTGAGCGTGTCCACCACGCTCTCCGGGCCGAGGTTGCCGGCGGCGGTGGCGGTCGGGTCGTAGCCGTCCCCGGCGGCCGACGGGCGCGACTGGAAGTAGCGCGGGACCGGGTTGCCGTCCGCGTCGGTGAACGACTGGCCGATCAGCGAGCTGCCGACGGTCCGGCCGCCGGCGGTGAGCGGCGAGCCGTCCGCCCTGCCGTCGAGTCCGGGGAGCCGGCCCACGGCGACCAGGGCGAGCGGGTAGACGAGGCCGAGCAGCACGGTGAAGACGAGCACCGCGCGCAGGGCGGCCAGGTGCTGGGAGAGCCAACTGGGAAGGCGCATCACGAGATCCCCGGGACGAACTGGACGAGCAGGTCGATGAGCTTGATGCCGACGAACGGCACCACGATGCCGCCGAGGCCGTAGCGCAGGAGGTTGCGGCGCAGCAGCGTGGGGGCGCTGGCCGGGCGGTAGCGCACGCCGCGCAGCGCCAGCGGGATCAACGCCACGATGACCACCGCGTTGAACACGACGGCGGAGAGGATCGCCGACTCAGGGCTGGCCAGGCGCATGATGTTCAGCCGGTCCAGCGACGGGTAGATGCCGGCGAACATGGCCGGGATGATCGCGAAGTACTTCGCGATGTCGTTGGCGATGCTGAACGTCGTCAGCGCACCCCGGGTGATCAGCAGTTGCTTGCCGATCTCCACGATCTCGATCAGCTTGGTCGGGTCGGAGTCGAGGTCGACCATGTTGCCGGCCTCCTTCGCGGCCGACGTGCCGGTGTTCATGGCCACGCCCACGTCCGCCTGGGCCAGCGCGGGCGCGTCGTTGGTGCCGTCACCGGTCATCGCGACGAGCCGGCCGCCCTCCTGTTCCTTCTTGATCAGCGCGAGCTTGTCCTCCGGCGTGGCCTCGGCGAGGAAGTCGTCCACGCCCACCTCGTCGGCGATCGCCTTCGCGGTACGCGGATTGTCACCGGTGATCATCACGGTGCGGATGCCCATCCGGCGCATCTCGTCGAAGCGCTCCCGCATCCCGGCCTTCACCACGTCCTTGAGGTGGATGACGCCGAGCGCCCGGGCCGGCTCCCCGGCTACGTGCTCGGCCACCACCAGTGGCGTGCCCCCGGTGCCGCTGATCGCGTCGACCAGTTCACCGACCTGTTCGGTCGGGCGGCCGCCGTTCTCGCGTACCCACTTCATCACCGCGGCGGCGGCGCCCTTGCGGACGTGCCGGACGCCGCCGTCGGCGTCCAGGTCGACGCCGCTCATCCGGGTCTGCGCGGTGAACGGCACGAACGTGGCGTGCGGGATGAGGCCGGGCTCGCGCTCGCGCAGCCCGTACTCGTTCTTGGCGAGCACCACCACCGAACGGCCCTCGGGGGTCTCGTCGGCCAGGCTGGACAGTTGCGCCGCGTCGGCGAGCGTGGCCGCGTCCACGCCGATCACCGGCAGGAAATCGGCGGCCTGCCGGTTGCCGAGCGTGATCGTGCCGGTCTTGTCCAGCAGCAGCGTGTCGACGTCGCCGGCCGCCTCGACCGCCCGGCCGCTCATCGCCAGCACGTTGCGCTGCACGAGCCGGTCCATGCCGGCGATGCCGATCGCGGACAGCAGCGCGCCGATGGTGGTCGGAATGAGACAGACCAGCAGCGACACGAGTACGACGCCGGTGACGCCGGAGTCGGTGATCGCCGCGGTGTCCGGCGCGGCGGCCTGGTAGCCCTTGGCGAAGATCGCCATGGGCTGGAGCGTGACGACGGCGAGCAGGAAGATGATCGTCAGCGCGGCCAGCAGGATGTTGAGGGCGATCTCGTTCGGCGTCTTCTGCCGGTTGGCGCCCTCCACCAGCGCGATCATCCGGTCGATGAAGCTCTCGCCCGGCTTCTGGGTGATCCGGACGACGATCCGGTCGGAGAGCACCCGGGTGCCGCCGGTGACCGCGCTGCGGTCGCCGCCGGACTCCCGGATCACCGGGGCGGACTCGCCGGTGATCGCCGACTCGTCCACGCTGGCGATGCCCTCGACCACGTCGCCGTCGCCCGGGATGAACTGCCCCGCCTCGACCAGGACGACGTCGCCCCTGCGCAGTTGCAGCGCGGGCACCGCCTCGTCGCGGTACGCGTTCGCGGCGGCGCCCGGCGTCCAGCCGACCAGGCGGGTGGCGACGGTGTCCTGCTTGGCCCGGCGCAGCGTGTCGGCCTGCGCCTTGCCGCGCCCCTCGGCGACCGCCTCGGCCAGGTTCGCGAAGAGCACGGTGAGCCAGAGCCAGACGGTGATCGCGACCGCGAAGACCGACGGCTCGGCCACCGTCAGCACAGTGGTGAACAGCGCGCCGATCTCCACGATCAGCATCACGGGATTGCGCCAGAGCGTGCGCGGGTCGAGCTTGCGCAGCGCGTCCGGCAGCGACGCGAGCAACTGGGCGGGGTCGAGCAGGCCGCCGCCGACCCGGTTCTCCCGGCGGTCCGGTGTGCCGGACACCGGTACCTCGGCGGTCTGGAGAGGTGCGGTCATGTCCTTGTCTCTCATTGTGGTCACAGCCCTTCGGCCAGCGGGCCGAGCGCGAGTGCGGGAAGGAAGGTGAGCGCGACGAGGACCACCGTCACGCCGACGACCATGCCGACGAACAGCGGCCGGTGAGTGGGCAGGGTGCCCTCGGAGGCGGGTGTGGGGTGCCGGCGGGCCAGCGAGCCGGCCAGCGCGAGCACGAAGATGATCGGCAGGAACCGGCCGAGCAGCATGCAGAGCCCGAGCGCGGTGTTCCACCACTGCGTGTTCACCGTGATGCCGGCGAACGCGGAGCCGTTGTTGTTGCTGGCCGAGGTGAACGCGTAGAGCACTTCGGACAGTCCGTGCGGCCCGACGTTGAGCGTCGTCGAGTCGTTGCCGGTGGCGAACGCGGCGGCGGTGCCGGCGAGCACCAGCGCCGGGGTGATCAGGAAGTACATCGAGGCGAACTTGATCTCGCGCGAGCCGATCTTCTTGCCCAGGTACTCCGGGGTGCGCCCGACCATCAGGCCGGCCACGAAGACCGTGATCACCGCGAGGATCAGCAGCCCGTACAGGCCGGCGCCGACCCCGCCGGGCGCGACCTCGCCGAGCATCATGTTGCCCAGCGTCATCATGCCGCCCAGCGCGGTGTACGAGTCGTGGAACGAGTTGACGGCGCCGGTCGAGGTGAGCGTGGTGGCCGCCGCGAACGTGGCCGAGTTCGACACGTCGAAGCGCACCTCCTTGCCCTCCAACGCCGCGCCGACCGCCTGCGGCACCGTCCCGTCACCGGTCAGCTCGAAGACATTGGTGAGGACGATGCCGGCGAGCGCCAGGATCGCCATGACGGCGACGATCGCGTGGCCCTGGCGCTTCTGCCCCACCATTCGGCCGAAGACCCGGGGCAGGCTGAACGGGATCACCAGGATCAAGAAGATCTCCAGCCAGTTCGTCCACGCGGTCGGGTTCTCGAACGGATGGGCGCTGTTGGCGTTGTAGAAGCCACCGCCGTTGGTGCCGAGCTCCTTGATGACCTCCTGGCCGGCGACCGGCCCGCCGGTGACGGTCTGGGTGCCGCCGGTCAGCGTGGTCACGTCGGTGCCGGCGGAGAGGTTCTGCACCACGCCGCCGAGCATCAGCGCGAGCGCGCCGAGCACCGCGATCGGCAGCAGGATCCGCAGCGTGACCCGGGTCAGGTCGACCCAGAAGTTGCCCAGCTCGCCGGTGCGGCTGCGGGCGAAGCCGCGGACCAGCGCCACCGCCACGGCGATGCCGACAGCGGCCGAGACGAAGTTCTGCACCGCCAGGCCGGCCATCTGGACCAGGTGGCCCATCGTCGACTCACCCGAGTACCACTGCCAGTTCGTGTTGGTCACGAACGACACGGCGGTGTTCCACGCGCCGTGCGGCACCACCGGGTCGAGACCCAGCGAGAGCCACAGGTGGTTCTGCAGGCGCTGGAACGCGTACAGGAACAGCACCGAGACGGCCGAGAAGGCCAGCACCGAGCGGGCGTACACGCCCCAGGTCTGCTCGGCGGCCGGGTCGACCCCGACCAAGCGGTAGATCCCCCGTTCGACCCGCGACGACCGGGTTCCGGCGACCACGCGGTACATGTGGTCGCCGAACGGCCGGTGCACGGCGACCAGCGCCACCACCAGCGACAGGACGAAGAGCACGCCGGCTGTCGTCATGCTCATCAGAAGCGCTCCGGGAACAGCAGGGCGACGACCAGGAACACGCCCAGGCCGATCGCCAGCACCAGGCCGACGGCGTTGACGGCGCTCACAGCTTCTCCACACCCCTCACCACGAGGGCGAGAGCCGCGAACAGCCCCACCGTCAGCAACACGAACAGCACGTCAGACACGGCTGACCTCTCCTAGTGGAAGATGTCCTCGCGACCGCCTCCCGGCCGCGCCGGCCAATCACAACGCCAGGTCCTGCGGTACGGACAGGGGCTTTGACGCGACCATCACGCGCGACCGCGGTTTCTTGACGCGCCTTTCACGCCGCCTCCGCGAGCCACCCCGGCGCGGGGGCCGTGACGGGCCGGTCCGCCGCCTACTCTGGCCCGGTGACCACCGAACTGACCCTGCTGTCGGACGTGGTCTGCCGAGGTGTGCCGGTGGGCGGGGCCCGCCTGCGCGGGTTGCTGGCCCTCCTGGCCGGTCGGCTCGCGTCCGGCTGCGGCACCGGCGCGCTCGCCGACGCGCTGTGGCCGGCTGATCCGCCCCGGCACCCGGTGAAGGCGTTGCAGATCCTGGTCTCCCGGGCCCGCGCCGAGCTGGGTGCAGACCTGATCGTCCGGACCGCCACCGGTTACCGGCTGGCGCTCACCGACGCGCAGGTGGACGCGGCGGCGGTGCTGCGGCACGCCGCGACGGCGGCGCGGCACGCCCGCGCGGGTGAGCACACGGCCGCGCTCGCCGAGGCGGAGGCCGGGCTGGCCTACTGGGCCGCTCCGCCCGGTGACGGCCCGGGCGAGGGCGATCCGCTCACCGCGTTGCGCGCGGACCGGGCCGCCACGTACCGGGAACTGTCCCGGGCACGGGCGCTCGCGTTGTCCCGGCTCGCACGGCCGGCGGAGGCGCTGCCCGGGCTCGCCGCGCTGACCGTCCGCAGTCCGCACGACGAGGAGCTGCTGGCCGAGCTGCTGCGCTGCGAGGCAGCGGTGACGAGCCGGTCGGCGGCGCTGACCCGGTACGAGGACTACCGCCGCTCGCTCCGCGACGAACTGGGCGCCGAGCCGGGTACGGCGCTGCGCGAACTGCACCGGGAACTGCTCGACGGGGAGAGCCGGGTCACCCGGACCGGCATCCCGTACGAGCCGAATCAGCTGCTGGGCCGCGACCGGGATCTGGCCTCGGTGGAGTCCCTGTTGACCGGCTCCCGGGTGGTCTCCGTCGTCGGTCCGGGCGGGCTGGGAAAGACCCGGCTCGCGTACGCGGTGGCCCGGCGCGCGCCGCAGCGCGGCGTACGCCTGGTGACGCTCGGCGCGGTCGCCGCCGACGGCGACGTGCCGGAGGCGGTGGCGGCGGCGCTGGGGGTCGGCGAGCCGGTCGCCGGCCCGGTCGGCGCGCTGCCGGTGCCCGCCGACCCGGTCGCCGCGATCGTGGCGGCGCTCGGACCAGGGCCGGTGCTGCTGGTGCTGGACAACTGCGAGCAGGTGGTCCGGGGCGTCGCCGAGCTGGTGGCGGCGCTGCTGGCGGCGACCCGGGAGCTGCGGGTGCTGACCACCAGTCGTACCCCGCTGGGGTTGACCTCGGAGGCGGTGCACGCGCTGTCCGAACTGCCGCTGGACACGGCGGTGCAGCTGTTCACGCAGCGGGCCCGCGCCGCCCGGCCGGGCGTGGTGCTGCCCGTCGACCAGGTGGCCGAGGTGTGCCGGCACCTGGACGGGATGCCGCTGGCGATCGAGCTGGCCGCCGCCCGGGTGCGGGCGATGAGCGTGCCGGAGCTGGCCCGCCGGCTCGACGACCGGTTCGGGCTCCTGCGTGGCGGCCCCCGGGACGCGCCACCACGCCACCACACGCTGCACGCGGTGGTCGACTGGAGCTGGAACCTGCTGCGGCCGGAGGGGCGGGCGGCGTTGCGGGCGCTGTCCGTCTTCCCCGACGGGTTCAGCGCGGCGGCGGCTGACCGGGTGCTCGGCGAGGACGCGCTGCCGGTGCTGGAACACCTGGTCGACCAGTCACTGCTGCGGGTGGAGGAGACGCCGGACGCGATCCGGTTCCGGATGCTGGAGACGGTGCGGGAGTTCGGCGCCGCCCGCCGCGCCGAGGCCGGCGAGGACGAGCGGGTGGTGGCGGCGTTCCTCGCCTGGGCCCGCGAGTTCGGCCTCGGGCACCACGAGCCGCTGCTCGGCGCCGAACCGTTCACCACCGTCGCGACGGTCCGCGCCGAGCAGGACAACCTGGTCACCGCGCTGCGGCTGGCCCTGGCCCGGTCCGACGCGCCGACGGTGGCGGGTGTCGCCGCCGCGCTGGCCGCCGTGTGGACGCTGGACACCAGCTACACCCGGATGCTCGCGCTGGTCGCGGACACCGACTTCCTGTTGTCCCACTACCGTCCGGCGCCGGAGTTCGTGGCGCCGGTCCGTACCGTCGCCGTGCTCGGCGTGGCGCACACCCTGATGATCGCCGGGCGCGGGCCGACCCGCTCGCTGGTCGTGCTGCGCCGCCTGCCGCCGCCCTCGCCGGACACGGTCGCCGGTGCGATGGCGGTGGTGCTGGGCGCGCTCCCCGAGATCGGCGCCGACCCGGCTGTGCTCACCGCGCTGCGCGCGCACCGCGAACCGCTTGTCGTCGCGATGGCGAACGCCCTGGCCAGCTACCTGCTGGAGCAGGCCGGCCGGCCCGACGACGCGCTCGACGCGGCCCGGCGGATGCTCGACGCGGTGGCGCACCGGTCGCTGCGGTGGCTCCTGGTGCTCGCCCACTCCCGGGTCGGTGAGCTCTGCATGCAGGCCGAACGCTCGGCGGAGGCCCGGGACAACCTGACCGCCGCGCTGGACCTGCTGGCCGACTCCGGCCCGTGGTGGGACCGCCTCCAGATCTGCTGGAGTCTGGTGCTGGTCAACCTGGCGCTGGGCGAGGTCGACGAGGCCGAACGCTGGCTGCGGCTGGCCACCGCCGACGCCTGCGACGGCCGGTACGACGCTGCCCCGGTGCCGGACGACCAGTACGGCATGCGGGCGTACGAGCGTGGCATCCGGGCCGAGTTCGCGCTGGCGCGGGGCGATGTCGAGGCCGGACTGGCCGGCTGGCGGGAGGCGCTGGACGGGTTGCGGCAACCGTCGAACCCGCTCATCTGGTCCGGCCCGCCCGGCGACGCGCCGTGGCATCTGGAGATCCGGGCGGCCGCCCTGGCCGCGCACGCCCGGCACGGCCGGCTGGACCTGGTGCCGGGGCTCGCCGACGCGTTGCGACGCCGGAGCGTGACCCTGCTGGCGGACCCGATCGCCGACCCGCCCGGCTTTCTCGTGCAGCTGCCGATCCACGGGTCGCTGCTGCTCGCCCTCGCCCTGGTCGAGCTGGACGGGTCGGGCGGTACCGGCGACGGTGCCGCCGGCGCCCGGCTGGTCGCGCTCGCCGAACACTTCGGCTACCTGCGCAACTTCCAGCCCACCATGTCCTCGGCGGCGGCCCGCCGGGCGGCGCGCGACGCGGACGGGGCGGCGTATGACGCGGCCCGCGCGTCGTACGCCGCCCTCGACCACGACGAGCTGCGGCTCGCCGCCCTGGCGGAACTCAGCGGGACGGATCCCGGTCGTACAGCCGGCGCGCCCACAGGTAGCCGAGCAGGCTGATCCCGGCGCACCAGGCCACTGCCGCGACCGCGTCGCCGCCGTCGACCGGACCGGCCAGGAGCAGCCCGCGCAGCGTCTCCATGATCGGGGTGAACGGCTGGTGCTCGGCGAACCAGCCGAGCCACCCGGGCATCGAGTCGGTTGGCACGAACCCGCTGCCCAGGAACGGCAGCAGCAGCAGCGGCATGGGCAGGTTGCTGGCGCTCTCCACACTCTTGGGGACCATGCCCAGCGCCACCGACAACCAGGTGATCGCGAACGCGGTGAGGGTGAGCAGCCCGACCGCGCCGAGCCACTGCGCCGGGCCGGCGTCCGGCCGGAAGCCGACGAGCAGCGCCACCCCGACCACCACCGCCAGCCCGAGCAGCGTCTGCGTCACCGCGCCGACGACGTGGCCGGTGAGCACGGCCGCGCGGGCGATGGACATGGTGCGGAACCGGGCCACGATGCCCTCGGTCATGTCCATGGCGACCGAGATCGCGGTGCCCTGCGCCGCGCCGGCCATGGCGAGCAGCAGGATGCCGGGGGTCACGTAGTCGGCGTACGCGGACCGGCCCCCGGCCACGCCGCCCAGTCCGTTGCCGAGCGTGCCGCCGAAGACGTAGACGAACAGCAGCAGGAAGATCACCGGAAGGGCGATCACCACGACGGTCAACGACGGGTAGCGCACCGCGTGCCTCAGGTTACGGCGCAGCATGGTCGCCGAGTCCCCGACGGTGTGGGCGAGCGTGCTCATGCGGTCACCTTCTCCTCGGTGGGACGGCCGGTGAGGGCCAGGAAGACGTCGTCCAGGTCCGGGGTGTGCAGGCTCAGCGAATCGACAGCGACACCGGCGGCGTCGAGCCGGTCGAGCAGCGCCCGCACCCCGCTGACGCTCCCGTCGCCCGGCACCCGCAGGGTGAAGTCGTCGTCGTGCCGGGTGGCCGCCGGGAACAGCCCGGCCGCCGCGGCCAGGTGCGCCGCGTCGGTGAAGTGCAGGCGTACGTGACCGCCGGGCACCAGCCGCTTCAGCTCGGCCGGGCTGCCCTCGGCGACCATGCGACCGCCGTCGAGCAGCGCGACCCGGTCGGCCAGGTGGTCGGCCTCCTCCAGGTACTGCGTGGTGAGGAAGACGGTGGCGCCCTCGGCCACCAGTTCCCGGACGATCTGCCACATGGCCCGGCGGCTGCGCGGGTCCAGGCCGGCCGCCGGTTCGTCCAGGAAGATCAGCCGAGGGCGGCCGACGAGCGTCATCGCCAGGTCCAGCCGGCGCTTCATCCCGCCCGAGTACGCCGCCACCGGCTTGCCCGCCGCCTCCGTCAGGTCGAAGCGGGCCAGCAGGTCGTCCACCACCCGCCGTCCCTCGGCCCGGCCCAGGTGCCGCAGGTCGGCCATCAGCCGCAGGTTCTCCGCGCCGGTGAGCAACGCGTCGACGGCGGAGAACTGGCCGGTCACGCCGATCGCGGCGCGTACCCGGTCCGGTTCGCCGGTCAGGTCGTGGCCGGCGACCCGGATCGTGCCGCCGTCGGGGCGGATGAGTGTGGAGAGGATCTGCACTGTGGTGGTCTTGCCGGCGCCGTTCGGGCCGAGCAGGGCGAAGACAGTGGCCTCGGGTATGCGCAGGTCGACACCGTCGAGCACCACCTGCCCCCGGTACGCCTTGCGCAGCCCGGACACCTCGACCATCGCGCCGGGAGAGTTCGTCGTCGTCATGCCCGCAACCGTGACGGCAGGCGGGATCAGCGCGGTTTCACGACGGTTTCACGCCCTTCGACGACGTGTGCGGGTCAGCGGGCGGCGCGGGAGACCAGCGCCTCGGCCACCTCGCGCAGCCTGCGGTTGGAGTCCTGGGAGAGCTTGGCGAGCAGCGTGAACGCCTCGTCGGCGGAGCAGCGCCGCTGTCCCATGATGATGCCCTTGGCCTGCTCGATCACCGCCCGGCTGCGCATCGCCTCTCGCATCTGCCGGGCCAACGTCGCGGTGCTGTCGTACAGGTGGGCGTTGGCGAGCGCGACCGCCGCGTACGCGGCGAACTCCTCCGCCAGCTCGATCGACGATTTGTCGAAGGCGTGCGGCACGCTGCTGTGGATGTTCAACGCCCCGGTGACCGCCTCCTGGATCGGCAGGCCGATCGACAGTGAGCTCTGCACACCCGCTGCGCGGGCCCGCGCCGCCCAGCCCGGCCAGCGCGGCTCGTCGGCCAGGTCGGGCAGCGAGACGCTCACCGCGCTCACCGAGGCGTCGAGGCAGGGACCGTCGTCGTGCTCGTACTGCCACTCGTCGAGGCTGCGCGCCAGGTCGCTGGTGTAGGCGATGGCCCGGTTCGCGCCGGCCTGCACCAGGGAGACGGAGACCTCCGCGCTACCAGGAACCGCCCGGTTCGCCAGGTCGGCGACACGCGCCAGGACGTCGTCGAGCGCCACCTCGTCGAGCCGGATCCGGCTCAGCTCCGCGAGCGCGTCACCGGGGTCGATACGGGGGGCTTCCACGCTTGGATCCTCTCCTGGTGGAGATCGTCGGCATCGGTCCGCTCCGCCAACGGTACCGGGACCGGGACCGACGGAATCCGAACGCGCCCACGCTGCGATGTCCGCCCGTCCGGCGTATGTTGGTTACGGGTCAAGACATGTGCCCTCCCCGCCCACGGCGCGTCTCGCCGAGGGCGTCCTCTAAACGGTGAGGTCGGAGGCGACATGTCGGGCGAGCGGCCGGTCTTCGGCTGGCATCAGGTTCCCACGGCGTCCGGAGCGTTCCGGCCGGACGAGCCGATCATGTGGCTGAGCTGCGACATAGGCGCGGACGTGACCCAGGTCTCGGTGGCCGGCGAGGTGGACCTCAGCAACGCGCACCTGCTCACCGAACTCGTACAGACCGCCGTCGCGGCGCCCGCCCCGCTCGTGGTGATCGACCTGTCGGAGGTCGGCTTCTTCGGCGCGCACGGGATCAGCGCGCTGGTGCTGGCGCAGCGGGTGCTCACCGGGGACGGCCGGCGGCTCGTTCTGCACCGACCGTCCCCGGTGGTCCGTCGCGTCCTCACCGTCACCGGCACGCTCACCGCGTTCGAGGTCGTCGAGCTCCCCGCGCTGCCGCCGGTCGACGGCCGGTCGGCAGGTCCCGTCGTACCCACCCGCTCCGGGTCGTAGAGTTGTCCGGGTAGTCGACGTCCCGCCCGGGGCGTCACAAACGTGCGTCAAGAAGCGGCGCCGGTCCCGATCCATGCCGGAATCGGGGCGCTGGTCCGTCACCGCGGACCGATCCCCGCCGCTTCCCACAAGGACGTCACCGCTCATGCCGCAGGCCCACCCCGACCTCGCCGCAGCCTTGATCAGACTCGGTCGGATCAAGTACGACGAAGTCGACCTCGACGTGGTGTTGTCGACCATCGCCCAGGTCGCCAAGGACACCCTGCCCGGTACCGCCGAAGTCTCGGTCACCCTGGTGCAGGGCACGGAGGCGCACACCGCCGCGTACACCGGTGAGCTGGCGCTGACCCTCGACGAGTGGCAGTACGCGCAGGGCCGCGGCCCGTGCCTGGACGCGGCCACCACCGGCACGGCGATGCTGGTGCCGGACATGGCGGCGGAGAGCCGCTGGCCGGTTACGCCGCCATCGCGCTCGCGAACGTCCACCTGTACGAGAGCACGGCGACGCTGGCGCAGCAGATGCAGGAGGCGATGCAGAGCCGGGCCGTGATAGAGCAGGCGAAGGGCATCATCATGGGGCAGCGGCGCTGCTCGGCCGACGAGGCGTTCGCCATCCTGGCCCGGGTGTCGCAGGACTCCAACCGCAAGCTGCGGGAGGTCGCCGAGTCACTCGTCGACCGCGCCGCGCACGGCCCTCGTGACTGAGCGTGCGGTCAGCGCGGCATCGCCCGCCAGCCGGAACCGCTCGAACGCCACGCGCCGGCGAGGATGCTCGCCGAGCCGCGGCTCGGGCACTGCTGGATCTTGGATCGGCCGGATGCCCCACCGATCTGCGCCTGGACCTGCCACTGGCTTCCGTCGGTGCGGATGTAGACATCGCGCCGTCCGCGAGGGTTGTTGACGCCGTTCCACCAGTGTTCCTCGACCACCATGTCGTGACCGTACCGCAGGAGACCCGGAGCGGCCCAGACACAAATCGGTTGCCACTGCCCGCCGGACGGCGGCACGCTGCCCGGATGACTTCACCGGACCTGCCGCGCCAGTTCACCATCCGCGAGGGCGACCTGCGCATCATCAACCCGTTCGACGAGGTCAAGCTGGCCACGCTGGGCCGCGCGATCCGGCTGCGACCAGGCGACGAGCTGCTGGACCTGTGCAGCGGCAAGGGTGAGCTGCTCTGCACCTGGGCCCGCGACCACGGGGTCACCGGCACCGGCGTCGACATCAGCAGCGCCTTCACCGCCGCCGCCCGGGAACGCGCCGCCGAACTGGGTGTGGCCGACCGGGTACGTTTCGTACACGGCGACGCGGCGGCGTACACCCCGGAGCGGCAGGTCGACGTGGCCGCCTGCGTCGGCGCGACCTGGATCGGCGGCGGCGTGCCGGGCACGCTGGAGCTGCTCGGCCGGGCGTTGCGGCCCGGCGGCATGGCACTCGTCGGTGAGCCCTACTGGCGGCGTGACCCGCCGGACGACGAGGCGGTCACCGGCTCACACGCCCGCTCCCGCGACGAGTTCCGCGACCTGCCCGGCCTGGTCGAGTCGTTCGGCGCGTGCGGCTGGGACCTGGTCGAGATGGTGCTCGCCGACCAGGACAGCTGGGACCGTTACGCCGCCGCGCACTGGCTGAACCTGCGCCGCTGGCTGGACGCCAACCCGGACGACGAACTGGCCCCGGAGCTGCGGCGGGAGCTGACCGAGGACCCGGTGCGCCACGTCCGTTTCCAGCGCGAGTACCTGGGGTGGGGCGTGTTCGCGCTGCTGCGGCGCTGACCTGCTTAACGGACGGCTACGCAGGGTAAAGCCAGATCATGGGACAGTTGCGCACCTCGCCGCCGCCGCCACAGGCCGCCGAGCTGGAACGGTGGGTGCTGGACAGTCCCGAGGATCTCCGTAGCCTGCGCGCCTCACTGCGGGACGCGCTGAACCGGCACGGCCTGGTGCAGGGCGAGGACCTGGACGAGGTGCCGCACCTGGTCGCGCTCGTCGCCACCGAGCTGGCCAGCAACGCGCTGCGGCACGGCCGCCCGCCCACCATCATCACGCTGCTCGCCACCGACGACCGGTTCCTGCTCGACGTGGGCGACCACGACGTCAGCACGGTGCCGGAGTTGGCCGACATCAGCCCGACGGACTCAGGCGGGCGCGGGCTGTTCCTGGCCCAGTCGGTCTCGCTCGACGCCGGCTGGTACGCCACCGAGAAGACCAAGAACATCTGGGCCTCGTTCTCCCGGTGACGGCCCGGCCGGCTCAGTGATCCCCGGCCGGGATCCGGTCGTCGTACTGGCCGGGCGGCCCGACCAGCGGTTCGCCGCCCACCAGCGGCCACGCGTTCGGGGTGCAGCCGTGCAGGCCGAGCGTCTGCTGCACCATCACCGGCGCCGGTCCGCCGCCCCGGGGGCAGCGCTCGTGGCCGCGGCCCAGCCGGTGGCCGATCTCGTGGTTGAGCAGGTAGTGCCGGTACAGGCCGAGATCGGGCACGTGCGGCACCCCGTACACCCAGCGGGCCACGTTGATCACCACCTGGTCGCCGTTGCGGCAGGACGTGTACCTGTCGCTCGGGTCGTCGCAGAGCCGTCCCCGGGTCACCGGCGTGGTGAGGAGCACAGTGAAGTCGGCCGGGTCGTCGCGGCCCACCCGTTGCAGCCGCCACCGGCCGTCGCCGGTCCAGCCCCGCCGGTCGGCGAGCGTGGCGGCCACGTCCCGGGCGAAGCGTTCCACGTCCACGTTGCGGATGCCGTCCTCGACCGCGACCCGGTAACGCAGCAGCTCGCCGGAGCGGCCGGCGACCGCGCCGACGGTGTCGGCGGTGCGGAACGTGCCCGCCCCCCGGGCCGGGTAGCCGATGGCGCGGGCCACCCGGCCGGCCGCCGGGACCGGAGCGACAGTCGGCGAGCGGCGGGCGTCCGGTGCCGGTGCGCTCGCTGCCGCCGCGACGGTCGGCGCCTCGGTGCGGCCCAGCAGGTCCGGATGCCGCGCGGCGTACCCGCCAGCGGCGAGTACGGCACCGACCAGAGCCACCGCCAGGAACCGCCCTGATCGCGACCTGCGCCGCCGGTGCAGCCCTCGCCGGTGCTCACCCACGTCGATCTCCGTCCGTCGCGCCGCCCGCTCCGGGCAAGGGTACGGATGCCGGGCCCGGTCGGTTGAACGGGTGGGCCGGGTACCGTCGGTGCCGGGGTGGGCGACCTGCCGCCTGTCGGAGTCCAGGGAGAGCCACCCGTGTCACCAGCCGAGCGACTGCTCGACGCCGCCGTCGCGACCGCGCGCGGCACCGACGTACGCGCTGCCGAGCGAGCCCTCGACGGGCTCGTGGTGGCCGACGGCGCGGCGGTGGACGCGGCGCTTCTCGCCCGGCTGACGCGGGACGTGGGCCGGCTCTGGCCGCGTGGCTGGCAGCCCGCCGACCTGGACCGGCTCGCCGTCCGGCGGCTCACCCCGCGCGGCGCCCGGCTGCTGCGCGACGCGATGGCCGCGCAGCGGCGCACACTGCCCGCCCCGGTGCCGGCCTGGTTCGACGAGCAGCTCGCCGAGACCGGCGCCCGCTGGGACGACGACGCGGGCTGGCTGGACCGACGCGCCGACGGCGACCGGATCACCGCGCTGCGGGACGCCGTCGACGCGGTCGTCCTGGTGGCGGGTCTGCCGCCGATCGCGACGCTCCAGCCGCCACCGGGCTCGACCGGCGTCGCACGGGTCGCCACCACACCGAGCGGTTCCCGGATGCTCGACCGGGTACGCGCGCTGCTCGCCAAGGCCGAGTCGACCGGATACCCGGCCGAGGCGGAGGCGTTCACCGCCAAGGCGCAGGAGCTGATGGCCCGGCACAGCATCGACGCGGCGCTGCTCGACGCCGGGGCCGAGCGGTCCGGCGGCCCGGGCGGGGTGCGGATCGGCGTCGACGCCCCGTACGCGGCCGCGAAGGCACTGCTGATCCAGGAGGTGGCGGCGGCGAACCGGTGCGAGTCGGTCTGGTCCGACGACCTGGGTTTCGCCACCGTGCTCGGCTTCCCGGCCGACCTGGCCGCGGTCGAGCTGCTGCACACCTCGCTGCTCGTGCAGGCCACCGCCGCGATGCTGCGCGGCCGGGGCGAGCGCGGCCGGTCCGGCGGGCGGCGCACCAAGGGTTACGACGAGTCGTTCCTCAACGCGTTCGCGCTACGCATCGGCGACCGGCTGCGGGAGGCGAGCGCGGCGGCGGCGCGGGAACTCGACGACGACCGGCTGCTGCCGGTGCTCGCGGCCCGCTCGGACGCCGTCCGGGACCGCGTCGACCAGCTCTTTCCCGGCACCACCCGGCACCGGCTCCAGGTGCGCGACGAGCAGGGCTGGGTCTCCGGCACCAGCGCCGCCGACCGGGCCTCGCTCGATCCGGGCCGCCCGGCACGCCGTCCGCTTCGCGGGGGTCGCTGAACCTCCCGGGGGATGATGTCGGATCGGGCGGAGCGGCTCCGACCCGTCTGCGAGGCGCCACCGCCGGTGGCTTGAACCCCGAGGAGTGCACGGTGAAGTACATGCTGCTCATCTGGAACCGGCCCGGCTTCGTGGAGGAGCTGACCGAGGCGGAACGCACCGCGATCTTCGGTGAGGTCGACGAGATCATGAAGGAGCTGACCGAGTCCGGCGAGCTGGTCGGCGGCGAGGCACTGGCCCACCCCTCGCAGGCCCGCACGGCCCGTCCGGCCGCCGGTGGCGTCGAGATCACGGACGGGCCGTTCATGGAGAGCAAGGAGCAGTTCGCCGGCTTTCTGACTGTCGACTGCGAGACCTCGGAGCGGGCCGCCGAGATCGCCGCGCGCTGGCCGGACGTACGGCACGGCTTCGGTGTGCTGGAGGTGCGCGCGGTGATGGATCAGGCCGGGACGGAGATGTGACCGCACCTGTGGTCGAGGACCTGCTGCGTACGCTCGCGCCGCAGGTCCTCGGCGTGCTCGTCCGCCGGCACGGCCAGTTCTACGCCTGCGAGGACGCCGTGCAGGAGGCGCTGCTCGCCGCCGCCGTGCAGTGGCCGGAGCAGGGTCTGCCCGACCGTCCCCGATCCTGGCTGGTCACCGTCGCCACGCGCCGGCTCACCGACGAGTGGCGCAGCGAGCACGCCCGCCGGGAACGCGAGGTGGCGGTGGCGGTGCGGCAGCCGGCGTACGCGACTGTCGCCCCGCCGGCCGACGAGGAGCCGCCGAGCGCCGACGACACGTTGCGGCTGCTGTTCCTCTGCTGCCATCCGGCGTTGCCGGTGAGCGGGCAGGTGGCGCTCACGCTGCGCGCCGTGGGTGGACTGAGCACTGCCGAGATCGCCCGCGCGTACCTGGTGCCGGAGGCGACGATGAGCCAGCGGATCCGCCGCGCGAAGCAGCGGATCGAGGCGGCCGGCGCCCGCTTCACGCTGCCGTCGCCGGCCGACCGGGACGACCGGCTCGCCGCCGTGCTGCGCGTGCTCTACCTGATCTTCAACGAGGGCTACACCGCGTCCAGTGGCGAGGCGCTGCACCGGGCCGAGCTGACCGCCGAGGCGATCCGGCTGACCCGGGAGCTGCGCCGGCTGCTCCCGGACGACGGCGAGGTGGCCGGGTTGCTGGCGCTGATGCTGCTCACCGACGCGCACCGGGCCGCCCGTACCGGGCCGGACGGCGAGCTGGTGCCGCTGGCCGAGCAGGACCGCACCCGCTGGGACCGGGACGCCGTCGCGGAGGGGGTGGCGCTGGTGACCGAGGCGCTCACCTGGTCGACGCCCGGCGCGTACCAGGTGCAGGCGGCGATCGCCGCTGTCCATGCGGAGGCGCCCACCGCCGGGGACACCGACTGGCGGCAGATCGTCGCGCTCTACCGGGTGCTGGCCCGGGTCGCGCCGAACCCGATGGTGACGCTCAACCAGGCCGTCGCGGTGGCCATGGTGGACGGGCCGCGTGCCGGGCTGGCGCTGCTGGCGACGCTCGACGCCGACGACCGGACCGCGGGCCACCACCGGTTCGCCACCGTCCGTGCGCACCTGCTCGACATGGCCGGCGACCGCGCGGAGGCGCGGGCCGCGTACCTGGCCGCCGCGCGGGCCACCACGAGCCTGCCGGAGCGGCGTCATCTGGAGGTACGCGCGGCGCGCCTGGCCGACGCCAGCGCAGTCCGGCCGGGCTGACCGGAGTCGATCAGAACAACCGGCCCCGGTACGGATGCGGCCGGCCCCAACGCTCCTCCCACTGGAGCAGCTCCGCCTGCCACCGCGGCAGGTCGGGCCGGTACTCGCGGATCAGCTCGCGGTTCTCCGGGCGGTGGACCAGGAAGCGCCAGTAGGACTCGACTGCCTCCCGGGTCTCGTCCAGCGAGTAACTCCCCCGCTCGTCCGCGACCCACTCGTTGACGAACTCGACGCCGGCCGGCGAGAACCTGACCTCGTACTTGTCGCTGTCCCACCCCTCGTCGAGCGGACGGCCGTTCGCCACGTCGTCGATCATCTGAAGGGCGTCCAGGCACGCCGAGTAGGAGACGGAGACGTCGGTGATCAGCCACGCGCCGAGGGCCCGATAGCGCTGATCGGACACGTTGAACAGCGGGAGCCGGAACTCATCGACGGAGAAACTGATGAACGCCAACGGAAAGTCCTCTGGATCATGGGATGACGACCGGCCATCCGTGGGTGAAGCCGCCCGAGCCATTGTAGAAACCCTCGATCACCAGGCCCTTGTGAGTGCCACGCCACATGCTGGTGCCGGGCACCGGCTTCGCGTTCTGGAAGGCACCGGTGATGGCGTTGTCCACCTGGGCGGGCGTCCAGTCGTCGGGGAAGAACGAGCTTTCCCCGCCGTTGCCCTTCTTCGGCTTCCAGGCTCCGTGCGGGGGGTTCATGGTCGGGTCGAAGAACTCCGGTTTGGCGCTGTAGGCCCCGGTCTTCGGGTCCTTGACGACGCTGCCGGGCTGAAGCCGGCGACCGGGGAAGTCCTCGCCGCCGGGCCGGTAGTGGTAGCCCGATCCCTTGGGCATGCCCGGCTTCACGTGGCCGCCGAACACGTGCTCGGTGAAGTGCGGATTCATCCGGTCGGGCCGGTTGCGCGTCTTGGTCCGCTTGAGAAAGCGCAACGCGGCGCGCATCAGCCGGCCGCCCGCTTTACCCCCGCTCATGGTCACCTCACCCGTCGACGAGTTTCCAGAGGGCTTCCTGGACGAGGTTGCCGACGATGGTCCGAGCCAGCGTATGGAAGATCGGGATCTCCAGCAGCGAGGCCCCGAAGGTGACCGCCGCGGTGGCGACGGCCTGCGCGATCTGCACGGCCAGGATGACCAGTTGCACGATGACCGCGACCTTGAGGGCGAGCACGATCGCGCCGCAGATGATCAGGCCGGTGCCGGTCAGCACGGCGGCGGTGACGCCGTCGCGCAGGCTGTCGGCGGGGCTGTCCTCCTTGTTCCACCAGGTCTGGAACGCGGCGATGTCCTGACCGGTGTGCTGGGTCCAGACCGTGGCCGCCCCGGTGTTCGCGTCGCTCACCACCCCGGAGAGGGTGTCGGAGAACCGGATCCAGGCGTTGCCCATCTCGAAGAGCTTGGTCTCGTCCGCCTCGGGCCAGGTGTAGCCGAGGACGCCGAGCAGCGACCGCAGCTCGCCGGGTAGTTCCATGCCCATGTTCAGCCTCCCAGCATCCGCCGCAG
The DNA here is from genome assembly GCF_042872445.1 of Micromonospora sp. NPDC005257. Taxonomy (NCBI): domain Bacteria; kingdom Bacillati; phylum Actinomycetota; class Actinomycetes; order Micromonosporales; family Micromonosporaceae; genus Micromonospora; species Micromonospora sp. NPDC005257. The sequence goes on from NZ_JBIAKL010000002.1 coordinate 430,237, forward strand.
GCCGTCGAGGTTGCGGGTGATGGCCGCCTCGGTCTCGGTGTAGCTGACGGCCATCCTGCCGAGGTCGGCGCCGGCGGCGGCGATCTCGTTGAGCGCGTCGTCGAAGCACTCGAACGCGAACGCGGACACCTCGTCGTGGGCGGCGCCGATGAGCGAGCCGATGTCGTCGGACCCCCAGGGACGGCCGAAGCCGGCCAGCTCGGCCCGGAAGGCGGTGAGCGCCGCGCCGAACCGGGTCGCGACCGAGTCGAGCGCCGACCCGGAGGCGCCCAGCCGCTCCGGATCGATCTCGACCGGCATCAGCGCCCGTCCTGGCGGGCGAGCCGGTCCTGCGCCTGCATCAGGGCATCGGTGAACATGCTGAACTGGCGCCCCGCGTCGGCCTGGATGCGGCGCAGTTGCTCACCGAGCGACCCCAGGTCGACATCGCCGGGGACGGTGGCGGCCTGCTCCCGCAGGTCGGCGAGCGCGGCGTTGACGGCCGCCTCGATCTCCTCGGCGAGTGCCTCGCTGGCCATCCGCATCACGCGGGGGTCGAGCGTCACCCCGGTGACCTGCCCGGGTGGGCCGGCGGTGACCCGGATCAGGCCGTCGGCGGCCTCGCCCACGCCTTCCGGCGGCGCCACCTGCTCGCCCGCGGCGGCCTGCCGCTGGAGCGCGGCCATGGTTTCGGACAGCACCCGGCCGAAGCCGGACGGGTCGGCGGGATCGGCCATCGCGACGCTCCTCCCCATTCGAGGTCGCTTCGCATCCTATGCACCCGAGCCGATCCCGGTGGTCCCGCCGGATCGATGTGGACGGTGGCCTCCGCCACGCGGGATCGTCACCGTCCGTACACAGCACGCCGGGCCGGCCCGTGGGCCGACCCGGTGGTGTGCGTGCGTCGCGTACTCAGCTCTTGAAGGCGTCCTTGATCTTCTCGGCGGCCTGCTTGAGCTTCGCGCCGGCCTGGTCGTTGCGGCCCTCGGCCTCCAGGCGCTCGTTGTCCGTGGCCCGGCCGACGCCCTCCTTGACCTTGCCCGCGGCGTCCTGGGACGTGTTGTCGATCTTGTCGTCGAGACCCATGATGACCTCCACTGAAGCGATTGCCTGACAACAACCGGTTACCCAGCCGGCCGGTCGCTCAATCCCCTCACCCGATCGGGCGAAAGCGCCGCAGCCGGAGGCTGTTGCCCACCACGAAGACCGACGAGAACGCCATGGCCGCCCCGGCGAGCATCGGGTTGAGCAGTCCGGCCGCCGCAAGCGGCAGCGCCGCGACGTTGTAGGCGAACGCCCAGAACAGGTTGCCCTTGATGATCGCCAGCGTCCGTCGGGAGAGCCGGATCGCGTCCGCCGCGGCCATCAGGTCGCCCCGGACCAGTGTCAGGTCGGCCGCCTCGATGGCCGCGTCGGTGCCGGTGCCCATGGCCAGGCCGAGGTCGGCCCGGGCCAGCGCGGCGGCGTCGTTCACCCCGTCGCCGACCATGGCGACCACCCGGCCCTCGCCCTGGAGCCGCTCGACCACCGCGACCTTGTCGGCGGGCAGCACCTCCGCGATCACCTCGTCGATACCGACCTCGGCGGCCACCGCCTTCGCCACAGTGGTGTTGTCGCCGGTGAGCAGCACCGGCTTCAGGCCCAGCTCACGCAGCCGGGTGACGGCCGCCCGGCTGGTCGGCCGCACCGCGTCGGCCACCGCGAGCACGCCCCGGGCCCGCCCGTCCCAGCCGGCCAGGATCGCCGTCCGCCCGGCGGCCTCCGCGCCGGTCGCGGCCCGCACGACCTCCTCGGGTACGTCGAGACCCCGCTCCCGCAGCAGCCGCGCCCGGCCGACCACCACGCTCCGGCCGTCGACGGTGCCGGTGACGCCCAGCCCTTCGACGTTGGCGAACTCGCCAAGCGGCGGCAGCGGACCGGCCTCGGCCGCGGCCTCGGCGACGGCCCGCGCGATCGGGTGCTCGGAGGCGGCCTCCAGCGCGCCGGCCACCCGGAGCAGGTCGGCGGCGTCCTCGCCGTCGGCGGGCAGCACCTCGGCCAGCGCCATCCGCCCGGTGGTGACGGTGCCGGTCTTGTCCAGCACCACGGTGTCGACCCGGCGGGTGGACTCCAGCACCTCCGGCCCCTTGATCAGCACACCGAGCTGCGCGCCGCGCCCGGTGCCGACCAGCAGCGCGGTCGGCGTGGCCAGGCCGAGCGCGCACGGGCAGGCGATGATCAGCACGGCCACCGCGGCGGTGAACGCGGCGGTCGTACCGGAGTCGGTGCCGAGCCACCAACCGAGCGTGCCGGCGGCCAGCGCGATCACGATGGGCACGAAGACGCCGGAGATCCGGTCGGCGAGCCGCTGCACCGCCGCCTTGCCGGTCTGCGCCTGCTCGACCAGCCGCGCCATCTGGGCGAGCTGGGTGTCCCCGCCGACCCGGGTGGCGCGGATCACCAGCCGACCGCCGGCGTTCACAGTCGCACCGACCGCGGCGTCGCCCGGCCCCACCTCGACCGGCACCGACTCGCCGGTGAGCATGCTGGCGTCGACGGCCGACGTGCCCTCCTCGACCACACCGTCGGTGGCGACCTTCTCGCCGGGCCGGACCACGAACCGGTCCCCGACCGCGAGCTGCCCGACCGGGATCCGGGTCTCCTGCCCGCCGCGCAGCACCGCCACGTCCTTGGCCCCGAGTTCGAGCAGGGCCCGCAGCGCCGACCCGGCGGTGCGCTTGGATCGGGCCTCGAAGTACCGGCCGGCCAGGATGAACACGGTCACCCCGGCGGCGGCCTCCAGGTAGATGTTGCCGGCGCCGTCGCCGCGGGTGATGTCGAGGCTGAACGGGTGCTTCATGCCGGGCATGCCGGCGTCGCCGAGGAACAGCGCCCAGAGCGACCAGCCGAACGCGGCCAGCGTGCCGAGCGACACGAGCGTGTCCATGGTGGCCGCGCCGTGCCGCAGGTTGACCAGCGCGGCGCGGTGGAACGGCAGCCCGCCCCAGACCACCACCGGGGCGGCCAGGGTGAGCGAGGCCCACTGCCAGTGGTCGAACTGCCAGGCCGGAACCATGGCGAGCACGATCACCGGCACGGTGAGCACGGCGGAGACCCAGAGCCGGGTACGCGCCGTGCGCAGCCCGTCCACCGGCTCCCCGGCCGCTGCCGCCTCCGCCTGCTCGGGCGGCGGCGGCACCACTGCGGTGTAGCCGGTCTTCTCGACCGTGGCGATCAGGTCGGCCGGCGCGATGTCGTCGGCGTACCGGACGGTGGCCTTCTCGGTGGCGTAGTTGACGGTGGCCTCGACGCCGTCCATCCGGTTGAGCTTCTTCTCGATCCGGGCGGCGCAGGACGCGCAGGTCATCCCGCCGATCGCCAGCTCGATCAGATTCGGCGCGGTGGGCAGCGCCTTTCCCGTGGCAGTCATCGCGGCACCTCCGGCGCTCAACTGTGCCCGTGCCCGGGGGTGCCGTGTCCGGCGTCCGGGGTCGGTGCGGTGGTGGATGCCGGCGCGGCGGGCGCCGGCACGGTCCGGTCGCCGGCCAGGACTGTGAACTCGGCGGTGTGCACCGCGTCGCCGTGCCGGAAGTCCAGGTAGAGACGGTACGCCCCGGCCGACGGCACCTCGGCGGCGAACGTGATCGCCGGACCGGCCGCTGTGCGCCCGTCGCCGGGCGTGCCCTCCGGGTGCACGTGCAGGTACGCCAGGTCGCCCTGCCGCAGCGCCACCAGGTGCCCGTACGCGCCGAGGTAGGGCGCGAGGTCGGTGACCGGCCGCCCGTCGCGGCTGACGGAGAGCGTGAGCCGGCTGGTCCGGCCCGGCTCCGGCGTGCCGGTCAGGGTGACCGTGTAGCCATCGACGGTGGTGGTGGTCGCCGGCGCCGGCAGCGGCCGGGCGGCCAGCTCGCCGGGGACCGTGACGTCCAGGCCCAGGGTGAGCGGCTCCCCGCCGGCCGGGGTGAAGTCGGCGAACGCCCGCCAGACGCCGGGGCCGTCCAACGGCGAGGCGACGCGCCAGGTGCCGTCGCCGTCCATCTCCGGGTGGACGTGCCGGAAGCCGGAGAGGTCGCGGCGGGCGACGATCAGGTGCATGCGCTTGTCGTGGGCCACCTCGTAGCGGGTGACGGGTGTGCCGTCCGGGCCCGTGATCCGGAAGGCGAACTGCCCGGCCGGCGCGGCGGCGTGCTGGAACGTGTGGCCGCGTTCGGAGACGAGCAGCCCGCCGGGCAGGTGCGCGGAGGCGCCGCTCTCGTCGCCGTGACCGGCGTCGCCGGCCCCGTGGTCGCCGGCGCTGTCGTCGTGGCGGGTCTCGGCGGCCGGGGCGACGGGATCGGCCAGGTTGCCGATCCCGTACGCCGCGCCGAACACCGCCACGAGGCCGAGGGCGAAGCCACTGAGCTTCGTCGCCGTGTTCATGGTGTCTCCTCGGTTTCTCGGGTCCGCCGGACCGTCACGCACCGACGAGGTCGTAGCCGGCCTCGTCGACCGCCGCGCGGACCGCGTCCACGTCCAGCGGGTTCCGACTGGTGACGGTGACCCGGCCGCCGTCCAGGTCGACCTGGACGTCGGTGACGCCCGGAAGCGCGCTCAGCTCGGTGCTCACCGAGTTGGCGCAGTGCCCGCAGGTCATGCCGCTCACCTGGTAGGTGGTTTCCATCTCGCCCTCCGATCTTATACCCCCTAGGGGTACGTGCCGAACGTTAGCATACCCCCGAGGGGTACGCTATCCTCGGCTTCATGACCGCGCCGTCCAGCCCGACCCGGGGCTACACCGCCAGCAAGGACCAACTCCTCGCCCGGCTCCGCCGGATCGAGGGTCAGGTCCGTGGCATCGAGAAGATGGTCGAGGACGACCGCTACTGCATCGACGTGCTCACGCAGATCTCGGCCATCCAGGCGGCGCTGGACAAGGTCGGCCTCGGCCTGCTCGACGGGCACGCCCGGCACTGCATGCACGAGGGCGCCGCCGAGGGCCGGGCCGACGAGATGGCGACCGAGATGATGGCCGCCGTCGGCCGCCTGATGAAGCGCGGCTGAGCGGGGACCTCCGACCCTCGGAGCAGGGCACATCGACCCGAGCTGACACCTCCGGGCGGCCGTACCGTCGAAGTGGCGGGCAGGCCGGTCCGGCGGACCCGCGGTGATGGACGGAGGGCGGCCCGATGATGTGGCAGAGCCCGATGATGGGCTGGATGTGGATCTGGTCCCTGCTGGTGCTCGCGGTGCTGGTAGGGCTCGTCTGGGCGGCCGTGCGGTGGACCGGCCCGCAGTACCTGGGCCCGACGACGGCCCGGCGCATCCTCGACGAGCGGTACGCCCGCGGCGAGATCGACGAGGACGAGTACCGGCGACGCCGGGCCGGTCTGGCCTGATCACGCGAGGCGAGCGTCACCGGTCCCGGCGCCCGGGGCCAGCCGGTCAGGCTGCCTACCATGGCCGGGCGACGACCCGGATGTGGTCGACACGTCCGCGCCGCCCGGGTGACCAGACCGGTCCGGCGGACCAGGCGTCGCCGCGACCGTTGGGAGAGACGCCATGGGTGCCGACCACACCCACCCCGCACCCGCCGCGCCGCCGGGCGTACGCCGGCTGCTCGTCGCCGTGGTGGTGCCGCTGTTCGCACTCACCGTGATCGCGGCGCTGGTCCTCTGGCCCCGGCAGGACCGGGAGCCGGTCGGCGGCGCGGACGTCCCCCGCTACCACGGCACCGTGACCCGGGTGGTCACCGAGCCCTGCCCGCCGACCCCGGAGGCCCCGGACGGCGGGGGCGGCCCCTGCGGCACCGTGACGGTGACCGCCGAGCAGGGTCCGGACGCGGGCCGTCAGGTCGAGACGCCGATCCCGGCCGGGCCCGGCGCACCCCGGGTCGCGGTCGGCGACGAGGTCGTCCTGGTCGAGCTGACCGACCCGGCCGATCCGGCGGTCAAGTCCTACAACATCGCCGAGCACCAGCGCGGTACGCCGCTGATCTGGCTCATGGTGCTGTTCGCCGCCGCGATCGTGGCGTTCGGCCGCTGGCGCGGGCTCGCCGCGCTCGCCGGCCTGGCGGCCAGCTTCGCCATCCTGCTCGGCTTCGTGCTGCCGGGCATCGGCGCCGGCCAGCCGCCGCTGCTGGTGGCGATCGTCGGCGCCGCGTTGATCATGTTCGTGGTGCTCTATCTGACCCACGGGATCACCGCGCAGACGTCGGTGGCGGTGCTCGGCACGCTCGGCAGCCTGGTGATCACCGGCGTGCTCGGCCTGCTCGCCACGTCCGCCACCCATCTGACCGGCTTCGGCAGCGAGGACGCCACCACGCTGTCCATGTTCCAGGCCGACGTGGACCTGCACGGCCTCCTGCTGGCCGGCATCATCATCGGCTCGCTGGGCGTGCTGGACGACGTCACGGTCACCCAGGCGGCCACCGTCACCGAACTGGCGCACGCCAACCCCGGGCTGTCCCGGCGGCAGCTCTACCGGGCGGCGACCCGGGTCGGCCGGGCCCACATCGCGTCCACCGTCAACACCATCGTGCTGGCGTACGCGGGCGCCTCGCTGCCGCTGCTGCTCCTGCTGGTCGCCGACTCCCGCCCGGTCAGCGAGATCCTCACCAGCGAGTTCCTCGCCCAGGAGATCGTCCGCAGCGCGGTGGCCACGCTCGGCCTGATCGCCGCCGTACCGCTGACGACCGGACTGGCCGCGATCGTGACCACCGCCGGACGGCGCTCGCGCGGCGCGGACGCGGCGCCGCCCGCGCCCCGGCCGCCGGCCGGACGGGACGACGCGCTGGAGGCGCTCGGCGGCGGAAGGAGTACGGAGGGCGCATGGTGAAACTCCGCAGGGTGACCATCGATTTCAAACGCGACGCTGGTCACGGCGCGCCACGGCGAAATCTCGCTATTGGTCGGCTTCCGGACGTAGATCCTCACGAGTGCTGTCGGGTAACCTCGCTGCCGGTCACCGCCGAAGGCGCGCACCTGCGCCAGCGGTGCCGCCGCCCAATCGCCCGCGGGCGAGCCGGGGAACCAGGTACATGGGGTGAATCCGCGACAGCGGTAGGGGCCACTTCCGTCCCGAACCCGTCAGCTAACCCGGTCGGCGGCCGACGGAAGGGAACACTGTGACGGCACCCCTGCGCCGCTGGCTGACACCCGTGGTGGCCGCGCTGGCCGCACTGGCCGTGCTGGCCGGGCCCACCCCGGCGACCGCGGCCCCCACCGCGGCGGCCCCCGGCACCCCCTCGGGGCACGAGGAGGACGGCGAACCGCCGCTCATCACCGAGGCGATCGACTCCGCCAACCGGAACTTCCTCCAGGCCAAGGCGAAGCTCGCCAAGTCGCAGGACCGCCAGCGGCGGCTGGCGGCCGAGGTGAAGACGGCACAGGCCGAACTCGACGCGCTCAGCCCGCAGGTCAACCAGCTCGCCGCCCAGTCCTACCGGACCGGCCGGATGGGCGCGATGGCAATGCTGCTGGAGAGCAACTCCCCCGACTCGTTCGTCCGCCGGGTGAACGCCCTGGACGAGCTGAACCTCCTCAACGCGCAGCGCCTGGCGGCCATCAACGCGGTCAAGAACCGCGCCGAACAGGCCAAGATCGCGCTCGACGCCGAGGTACGCGAGCAGGAGAAGCAGAAGAACGCGATGGAGCGCGAGAAGGTGCAGGCCGAGCGCGCGCTGAAGCTCGTCGGCGGTCTCGGCTTCACCGGCGGCCTGGTCTCCGCCACCTCACCGGTCGCCAAGGTCGCCCCCGGCCGCACCGCCGACGGCGGGTGGAAGTCGGAGTCGTGCAGCGAGGACGACCCGACCACCTCGGGCTGCGTCACGCCGCGCACGCTGCACGCGTACAAGGAGGTCCGGCGCGCGGGCTTCAAGCGCTTCGTGGGCTGCTACCGGTCCGGCGGGCCGTGGGAGCACCCCAAGGGCAAGGCGTGTGACTGGTCGCTGCAGAACAGCGGCTTCGCGCCCTGGCACAACAACGACACCCGCAGGTACGGCAACGAGGTGGCCGCCTTCCTCATCCGCAACGCCGACCGGCTGGGCATCTACTACGTCATCTGGAACCGGCAGATCTGGTTCCCGGCCACCGGTTGGCGCTCCTACAGCGGGCCGTCGAACCACACCGACCACGTCCACATGTCGCTGCTCTGACGCCCGGACGCGAAAGGGGCCGCCCGAGGGCGGCCCCTTTTCCGTCGTCCGTGCGGTCAGCCCGCCAGCGCCGGATCGGCGGGCGCCGCCTGAGCGGGCAGCAGGGCCGGGGACTGCGCCACGGTCCGCACCTCGCCGCCGGCGAGCCGGTACGACATACCGACCACCGTGCACCGCCCCGCCGCCACCCACTCGGCCAGGACGGCAGACCGGGCCAGCAGCGCCTCCACGGTCTGCGCTATGTGCACGTCGATGATGCCGTCGAGGTCCTCGACGCCCTGGCGGGCGGCGCGCAGCAGGCTGGGTGAGACCGCGTCCACCACCGCGCCCAGGTGCCCGGCCGGGCCGGCGCCGGTGCGGACCCCCTCGCGGGCGGCCTGGACCGCGCCGCACGAGTCGTGCCCGAGCACCACGACGAGCGGGGTGCCCAGCACGGTGACGGCGTACTCGACGCTGCCGAGCACCTCCGGCCCGGCGGTGTGCCCGGCGGTACGCACCACGAAGAGGTCACCGAGGCCGCGATCGAAGATGATCTCGGCGGCGAGCCGCGAGTCGGAGCAGCCGACGATCACCGCGAACGGGTGCTGGCCGTCGGCGACGGCCGCCCGATGTCCGGCGTCCTGATTCGGGTGCTGCGGGGCGCCGGTGACGAACCGGTGGTTACCGGCACGCAGTTCGGCAAGTGCCTGCTCCGGGGTCCTCGGCGTCATGTCCCTCACCTCGTCTACCAGGGAACTACCAGGCCGGACGGCCTCCCGACCAACGTTCACACGCCCCTCGGGAGCCGTCAAGATTCGTGATACGCATTTCATACTTTCCGTTGTCGCCCGCCTCCGGACCGCGCCGATTCGGTCGGCGGCGGAGGTGGCCATAGCATGACCACCATGGCGACCACACCACCTGAGGACGGGAGCCGCCGTAACTGGACCTTCCTCACCAACCACGGCCACGTGCTGCTGGCGATCGCACGCAACCCCACCGCCCGGCTGCGTGACGTCGCCGACGAGGTGGGCGTGACCGAGCGGGCGGCCCAGGCCATCGTCGCCGACCTGGAGGCCGGAGGTTACCTGCGGCGTACGCGGGTGGGACGGCGCAACGAGTACACGATCAACCCGAAGGGCCGCTTCCGGCACCCGGCCGAGGGCTATCAGCAGGTCGGCGCCCTGCTGGCCCTGTTCGCCGCCGAGCCGGCCGGGGACGCCACCACCGACCACTGACCCGGCGGGTGCCACGTGTGCCCGCGCGGGCGGGCGCGGCGGGTAATCTCACCGCGTGCGCGACAGCTTGCGGCCGGGCGCGACCACGGGACGCGTCCGGGCCGGACACCGGATCAGGTCCGTCCTCTCCGGAGCGGCGGTGGCCGCTCTGCTCGGCGGGGCCCTCGCGGTGCCCGCGCCCGCGCTGGCCGCCCCGAAGTGCGGCCCGGCCGGCGGCCCCGCGCCCACCGAGGTGCCCTGGGCGATCAGCCGCCTCGACCCGGCCGCCGCGTGGCGGGTCGGCAAGGGCGCGGGGATCACCGTCGCAGTGATCGACTCCGGGGTCTCACCGAGCCACCCGCTGCTGCGCGGGCGGGTGCTGCCGGGTGAGGACTTCAACCAGCTCGTCCGCCTGAAGGGGCAGTGCGACCTGGTCGGCCACGGCACCATGGTCGCGGGCATCATCGCCGGCCGGGAGGGCAGCGGCTCGCCGTACACCGGCATCGCGCCGGAGGCGAAGATCCTGCCGCTGCGGGTGCTGGCCGAGAACAAGGAGAACTTCGACCCCAACGTGCCGGCCGAGATCGGCAAGGCGATCCGCTGGGCGGTCGACAACGACGCCGACGTGATCAACCTGTCCCTGGTCACGCTCGACGACCCGGCGCTGAAGTCCGCAGTGCAGTACGCGCTCGGCAAGGACGTGATCATCGTCGCCTCCGCCGGCAACCGGCAGGAGAACCGGGAGGACCGGCCGGCCTATCCGGCGGCGTACCCGGGTGTCATCGCCGTCGCCGGCATCGACGAGCAGGGTGGGCACGTCGGCAGCTCGGTCAGCGGGGACTATGTGGACATCGCCGGCCCCGGCCTGAACATCGTCGGGCCCGCGCCGCAGGGGTCGGGCTACCGGGCCGAGCCGCAGGGCGGGACGAGCTTCGCCAGCGCGTACGTCTCCGGGGCGGCCGCGCTGGTGCGGGCCGCATACCCGGACATCAGCGCCGACGAGGTCGCCTACCGGTTGACCCGTACCGCCGACAACCCGCCCGACGGGCACAACGCCGAGGTCGGCTACGGGATGGTCAACCCGTACCGGGCGGTCACCAGCCTGCTGGGCACCCGGAACGACCCGCCGATGGGCGCGATGCCGCCTCCGGCGCCGCCGGCCGACCCGCTGGCCCTGCAGCGCACTGTCGCGATCTGGGTCGCCGTCGTGGGCGCGTTGCTGGCCGGCGTCCTGCTGACGCTGCGGCCCATCCTGGTACGCGGACGGCGGCGCGGGTGGCGGCCCGGCCGACGCGACGTCCCGCAGGACGCCTGACAACACACGACGGCTCCGCCCGGCGCGAGCCGGAACGGAGCCGTCGTGGACCGGTCGAGGGTCAGTTGCCCCAGACCTTGGAGTTGCTCATCTCCGTGGTCATGTAGTTCTCGCGCGCGATGCCCACCGCGCCGCCGATCTCGTTCAGGACCTTGTTGATGTCCTTCACGGCGGCGTCCCACTGGGCCTGGTGCTGCTGGTAGGCGGCCCGGTCCTGGCCCTCCCACTCGAGCTTGGTCAGCATCGCCCGCAGCGTGTCCAGCTTCTCGTCGATGGTCCGCGAGATGGCCTGCATCTGCTGGTTGCTGCTCTCCAGAACAGCGTAATCAACCTTGATGCTCATCGAATCCTCCTCTGCCTGTCTTCGCGGATCACGGGTTGAGCGCAGCGTGGAACTTGTCCAGCATCTGCTGCTGCTCTTCGTCGTTCACCTGGTGCGTGGTGCCCGACTTGTCGAGCAGGTCCGCGATGTTGTCCATCGCGGTCAGCAGCTTCGCCGTGTCCTCGTTCCAGCGGTTCATCAGGCCCTGGAAGCCCGTGGACGCCTGGCCCTTCCAGGCCATCGCCAGGTCGTCGACCACGTTCCACAGCTTCTTGAGCTCGCCGTCGACATCGCTGCGCGTGGACCGCACGTCACTCGCGGCGGTGTGCAGAGTCGCTGCACTGACCTCGAACGCCATGCTTCACACCCTTCCGTCATCTTGTGGCGGCGGTTCCGCCGCGCCCTCCCCCGCGGCAAGGCGTACACACCCCACCGACGGACACTTCATCCGAACCGTAGCGGACAATGTCCAACCCGCGCAGCCCTGCCGACCCATCGGCGTATTCCGACAGCCCCGAACCGACAACGCGATCCGGCTGTCTCCGTACGAGTTGGACAGTCGGCGCCGAGGTCACGGCCGTTCCCGTGTGGATCTGACGATCGTCGACACGCCGAAGGCCAGCACCGCGATCAACAGCACCACCACGACCCACAGCACCGGCTTCTCGAACGCGCGCTGGAACGCCAGCACCAGCAGCGCCGCACAGGTGCTCAGCGCCACCACCTCGGCGGCCCGCCGCAGCTTCGCCGAGCGGGTCAGCCCGGCGATCAGCATCAGGACCACGAAGACCGGGATGGTGAGCAGCACGTACAGCAGCAGCGAGAAAAGCAGGGTGTCCACGCGTCGCCCCCGTCAGCCGTAGAACTTGGAGTCCCGCACCCAGTCGATCTTGATGTCCTTGATGTCCGGGTCGGAGCCGGTCGGGGCCCACCCGGGACGGGAGTCCGCGGTGAAGGTGAACCGGTCGTCGGTGTGGAAGGCGGCCAGCAGCGCGTGCAGCAACGCGCTGATCTCGCCGAAGACCAGGACCAGGATGGCGGCGGTGGCGGCCAGGCCGGCGATGCCGATGGCCTGAGCCAGCGCGGTGGTGGCGGGGAAGAACTGGAGCGCGATCGAGGCGATCACCGCGACCAGGATCGGCATGAGCGCCTGGGCCAGGCCGGAGACCGCGTCGTTGTACGCGTCCCGGGCCGCGGTGAGCGTGTCCCGGTTGGCGGCGAACGCCTCGGCCAGCGAGTTGATCTCCGCCCCGAGCTTGCGCAGGAACAGGTCGAACGCGTCCCGGTCGTCGAAGTCCCACTCCGCCGCGTCCGGCGGAACCGCCGCCATGGCCGCGCCGAACTGGTCCGCGCCGAGCAGGCGGGCCGCCTCGTCCCACTTCTGGATGGACTCGTTCACCTGCTGGTTGTCGAACGACTCCAGGTAGAGGATCGTGCCGATCAGCGCCGCCGAGGCGGCGATCCAGACCAGGTTGCCCTTGGCGATCGCCGCCGCCGAGCGGACCGGAGCCGTGGTCTGCGCGACCGACACCGAGCCGGTCACCGTCCCCGAGGCGTTGGCGATGAGGATCTCCGGTGGCATCAGGCGTCCCTTCCGTGGCGGACCCGGCCGGTCACTTGACCACCCAGGGCTGATCCGAATTCTCCCAGTTCTTCGCGCTCTGTTCGAGCTGCGCGGCAGCCCTGCGCAGATGCTCCACACCGCTGCGCACGTTGTCCAGGTGCCCGTCCACCGCCGCGTTGTGCCGCTCCACCGCGCCGGTGCCGAACCAGCTCAGCGCAGTGCCGGGCAGCTTGACCTCGGCCAGCAGCGTCTCGACGTTGCGCAGGTACTGGATCGGCCCGTCCGGGGCGTCGAGCCGCTGGCCCGCCTTCCGGATCGCGTCGACGTCGACAGTGTTCGCCATCGCCGGCCTTCCTCTCGTTCAGCGCCGCAGGTTGCGGGTCGGGTCGGACAGGTCCACCCCGAAGCGGCGGAACCAGTCTTCGGGGGTGAGCGTGCCGTTCTGCGCCTGGCGGACCGTCTCGGAGTCGCCGAGCATCTCGCTCAGCATCTCGCGCTGCCGCTCCTCGAAGGCGGCGTACGCCGCGTCGATCGCGGCCTGCATCGCCTCGGCCAGGGAGAAGCTGTCCAGCCGCATCGCCCGCGCGTTCAGCTCGATGTCGCCGACCTTCATGTCGCCGTCCACCGTCACCCGCACCAGCCCGTCCGGGCTCTCCCCGGTGACCCGTAGCTCCGCGCGCTGCCGCTGGAGCTCGGCCAGTCGGCGCTGCTGCTCCTGCGCCTGGCGCAGCAGACCCTCCATTGCCGCACCGAAACCCGACGGGCTGCTCACCTACTCGCCCCTTCCCACTCGCGACGATCGATCGGGCCGACGCTACCGGACCGGGCGTCGGCCGTCCGTCCCGTCATGCCGGTTCCGTCCACGCGGTCTGGATGAGCTGCTGGCCGTCGCGGCGGCGCACGAGCGTGCCCCGGCCCGGTGGCTGCGGGGTCGGCCGCAGATTGCCGAACACCGCGCCCTCCTCCCGGCTGCCGGACATCAGCAGGCCCGGCGAGTCCAGCTCGCGCAGACGTTGCAGCACCGGCTCGTACAGCGCCCGGGCCACACCGCCGACCCGGCGCGTGATGATCAGGTGCAGGCCGATGTCGCGCGCCTGCGGCAGCAGCTCGTGCAGCGCGCTGAGCGGGTTGCTGCCACCGGAGGCGACCAGGTCGTAGTCGTCCACCAGGACGTACAGCTCCGGGCCCTTCCACCAGCTCCGGTCGCGCAACTGGGCGGTGGTCACGTCCGGGCCGGGCAGCCGGTTCTGCAACGCGCTGCGGATCGAGCCGAGACCCTGGCTGAACACCTGGTTCGACGGCGCGTAGTCGAGCAGGTGATCCCCCTCGACCGCGCCCAGCAGACCGCGCCGGTAGTCGGCGATGACCAGCCGCGCCTGGGCCGGGGTGTACCGCTCGGCGATCCCCCGGGCGATCAGCCGCAGCAGGTTCGTCTTGCCGCACTCGGCGTCGCCGAACACGGTCAGGTGCGGCTCGCCGGCCAGATCCAGGTAGACCGGAGCGAGCGCCGACTCGTTGACGCCGATCGGGATGCCCGGGGCGGACCTGTCGACCACCTTCGCCAGCTCGGTGACAGTCAGCCTGCGCGGCAGCAGCCGCACCTTCGGCGCCGGCCGCCCCGGCCAGTTCGCCGCGACGTGCCCGGCCAGCGCCACAGACGCCTCGGTCAGGTCCTCGATGTCGCGCTTGCCGTCGATCCGCGAGATCGCGGTCAGGAAGTGCAGCTTGTCCCGGGTCAGACCGCGACCGGGCGCGCCCACCGGCACGTTCTGCGCGGCCCGCCTGTCGATCTCCGACTCGGACGGGTCACCGAGCCGCAGCTCCAGCTTGGTGCCGAGCAGGTCCCGCATGTTGATCCGGATCTCCGCCCAGCGCACCGCCGTGATCACCACGTGGACGCCGAAGCCGAGGCCCCGGTTCGCCAGGTTGGTGATCGTCTGCTCCAGCTCCTCGTACTCCTGGCGCAGCGTGTTCCAGCCGTCCACCACGAGGAAGACGTCACCGAACGGGTCGTCGGCGAACTCCCCGGCCGCCCGGCGGCGCCGGTAGCTGGCCACCGAGTCGATGCCGTGCTGGGTGAACCGGTTCTCCCGCTCGTCGATCACGGCGACCACCTCGGCCACCGTCCGCCGGACCGCCTCGACGTCACGCCGGCCCGCCACGCCCGAGGTGTGCGGCAGCCCGTCCAGGCTGCGCAGCGCGCCACCGCCGAAGTCGAGGCAGAAGAACTGCACCTCGCGCGGCGTGTGGGTGAGCGCCAGCGAGGCCAGCATCGAACGCAGCATCGTGCTCTTGCCGCTCAGCGACGCCCCCACGATCACCACGTTGCCGCCCGCGCCGGCCAGGTCGACCATCATCGGGTCGCGGCGCTGCTCGTACGGCCGGTCCACGATGCCCACCGGCACCGCGAGCCGGCCGCGGCCCGGCCAGTCGGCGGTGGTCAGGCCGTACGCCGGGTGCACGCTCAGCTTGGGCAGCAGTTCGGCCAGCCCGGACGGCTCGGCCAGCGGCGGCAGCCAGACCTGGTGCGCCGGCTTGCCGCGGCCCTTGAGCTGGTCGATCAGCACGTCCAGCATGGCCACTGCCTTGCCGTCGCCGGACTGCTCCGGCTCCGGGGTCGCCTCGGCCACGCTCGGCGCCACCGGCACCGGCACGTAGTCGATGCCGTACGGGACGATCCGGCGCTGCACGTGCGCCCGGGTGGAGCGCTGCACCTGCCCCGGCGCCCGGTACGGGCCGGACACGTAGGCGGCGCGGAACCGCAGCATGGTCGCGGTGTCGGTCTTCAGGTAGCCGTGGCCGGGCGCGCTGGGCAGTTCGTAGGCGTCCGGCACGCCGAGCACGATCCGGCTCTCCACCGCCGAGAACGTGCGCAGACCGATCCGGTACGACAGGTGCGTGTCCAGGCCACGCAGCTTGCCCTCCTCCAGCCGCTGCGAGGCCAGCAGCAGATGCACGCCGAGCGACCGGCCGAGCCGGCCGATCATCACGAACAGGTCGATGAAGTCCGGCTTGGCGGCCAGCAGCTCGGAGAACTCGTCACAGATGATCAGCAGGCTGGGCATCGGCTCCAGCGGCTCACCCGCGGCCCGCGCCTTCTCGTAGTCGTACCGGGAGACGTAGTTGCCCGCCGCCCGCAGCACCTCCTGCCGGCGGTTCATCTCACCGGCCAGCGCGTCCCGCATCCGGTCGACCAGCGGCAACTCGTCGGACAGGTTCGTGATCACCGCGCTGGTGTGCGGCAACGCGTCCAGCGAGGCGAACGTGGCGCCGCCCTTGAAGTCGACCAGGACGAAGTTCAGCTCCTCCGAGGAGTGCGTCACGGCGAGCGCCGCGACCACCGTACGCAGCAGTTCGCTCTTGCCGGAACCGGTCGCGCCGATCACCAGGCCGTGCGGTCCCATGCCCTCGTGCGCGGACTCCTTGAAGTCCAGCTCCACCACGTTGCCGTCCGGGCCCAGGCCGAGCGGGATGCGCAGCCGGTCCCGGTGGCTGCGCGGACGCCAGGTCTGTCGAATGTCCACTGTCGCCGCGTCGCCGACGCCGAGCAGGTCGGGCAGCTCCATGCTGCGGGCCAGCGGCTCCTCGGTGCTCGCGCCCTGCTGCTGGGAGAGCCGGAACGGCGCGATCTGCCGGGCCAGCCCCTCGGCCGCGCTCAGGGAGAGCAGGTCCGGCCGGCCGAGCCTCGACGTGGCGGTGCCACGGACCAGGTCCAGCCCGGTGCCGTCCCCGGCGTCCAGGCAGAGCAGCCAGCGGCCGGCGTCGCGCGGTACCGCGCCGGACAGGTCGAACACCGTCGTGCCGAGCAGGCCCGGCCCGGTCAGCGCGCAGCTCGCCGAGACCTCGCCGCCGTCCAGCACCACCACCACGTGCGGCGCGGTGGTCAGGGGCTTCGCCTCCGGCGTGAACCGGGGCCGCCCGCCCAGATCCTGGGCCAGCGCGGTCTCCGCCTCGTCCAGCGCGGCGAACACCATCCGGCGTGCGCCCGCCGCGTCCGTACGCCCCGGGTGCTGGGCGTGCGGCAGCCACTTCACCCAGTCCCAGGCCGCCTGCCGGTCCGGCGCGGCCACCACTACCACCAGGAGGTCCTCCGGGGCGTGGAACGTGACGAGCTGACCCAGCGCGGCCCGGGCCAGGTCGAGCACCGGCTCCCGGTCGCCGCGCAACGCGATCCGGCTGAACGCGCGCAGCGACAGCGCGGTCGGCAGGTCCGGCACGCTGGAGTGGGCGCGGACGAACCGG
Source organism: Micromonospora sp. NPDC005257 (assembly GCF_042872445.1). Taxonomy (NCBI): domain Bacteria; kingdom Bacillati; phylum Actinomycetota; class Actinomycetes; order Micromonosporales; family Micromonosporaceae; genus Micromonospora; species Micromonospora sp. NPDC005257. The sequence continues at coordinate 446,965 of NZ_JBIAKL010000002.1, forward strand.
CGCAGCGCGATCGCGCTCATCGGTTCCAGGTCCTCCACCGGCTTGGTCTCCGGCGGCACGATCTCCACCGCCAGCCGCTGCGGACCGAGCGCGATCCGCACCTCGCCGAAGTCGTCCTCGGTGATCCGCCGCTCCCAGAGCCGACGCGAGGCGGCGATCGACCAGAGCGCGTCCGGCTCCGGGTGCCGCCAGGTCATCGCGGCGCGCTGCTGCTCGGCCGCCCGCCGGGTGCGCTTGCGCATCTGCGCGAGGTAGCGCATGTAGTCGCGGCGCTGGGCGTTCAGCTCGGCCTTGTCCTTGCCTCCGTTGCCGAGCGTGCCGAGCGCCATGCCCAACATGGACACGCCGAACAGGCCACCCGCGACGTACGTCATCATGCCGCCGCCCCGGCCGGCATAGAGGAACGCCATCGCGCCGACACCGCAGAGCATCGGCAGGATCATCAGCACCTGGCCCATGCCCTTGGCCTGTGGCTCGGGCAACTCGGGCGGGGATTCCAGCAGCACCTCGCCGCGCGGCAGCGCGGGCCCCGGTTGACGCGGAAGTCGGCGGAACACCACCGTACTCACGGCTCTCCCCTCCCCAGAAGCGGCCCAGATCGTGGTCTGCCGCCGCCGGTGAGCGTCGGGTGGGCAACCTGTGCGACCGCCATCGTAGGTAATCTCCGTCAGGCGTCGTGGACCCGTGGGGGCGACGCCGACGGCCCAGCGGATCGTATGCGAGCACGAGGAGGCCACTGTGGCGACGAAGACGGCGACCGGCGGACTGAGCCGGATCACCATCGTGGCGCCGCGTACCAGGATGGATCTGGCGCTGCCGTCCGACGTGCCGCTCGCCGACCTGCTCCCCACGCTGCTGCGGTACGCGGGCGAGGACCTGGCCGACGAGGGCGTACGGCACGGCGGCTGGGCCCTGTCCCGGCTCGGCGGTCAACCGTTCGACGGCGGCCGTACGGCGGCGCAGCTCGGGGTACGCGACGGCGAGGTGCTCTACTTCAACCCGCGTGCCGCGACCGCCCCCGAGATCGTCTTCGACGACGTGGTGGACGCGGTCGCCACCTCCACCACCCAGCGGGCGGGCGCCTGGCAGGTGGGCACCACGCGGGTCTTCGCGGTCCTGCTCGCCGCGTCGGCGCTGGCCGGGGGCGCGGTAGCGACGCTGCTCACCGGCCCGCCGCAGCTGCCCGGTGCGGCCGCCGCCTTCGTGGTCGCGGTGGCGCTGCTGGTCGGCGCCGCGGTGCTGTCCCGGGCCGCGGGCGACAGCCGCACCGGCGCGGTGCTGGCCCTGGTCGGAATCGGTTACGCGGGAGTCGGCGGCCTGCTGGTGCTCGCCGGGGACCGGACGCTCGGCGAGCTGGCCGGCCCGCACGTCCTGCTCGCCGGCACCGCGGTGGTGGTGTTCGGCGCGATCGGCGCGCTGGCGGTCGGCGACCGTCTGCCGCTGTTCCTCGGCGCGGTGGGCGTGGGCGGCGCGGTCGGCCTCGGCGCGGTGCTCAGCCTGGCCTTCGGCATCGACGCCGCGGCCTCGGCGGCGGTTGTGGCCACCATCGCGTTCGGCGCGCTGCCCGCGCTGCCGATGCTCGCCTACCGCCTGGCCCGGCTGCCGGTGCCGTCCATCCCCACCGGACCGGACGACCTCAAGACCGACACCGAGTCGGTGGACGGCCCGTCGGTGCTGCGCAACAGCGAGCGCGCCGACGGGTTCCTCACCGGCCTGCTCTGGACGGTGTCGCTGCTGGTGCTCGGCGGCGAGGTGGTGCTGGCCGAGGACGGCCGGCTCCCGGCGGTCCTGCTCTGCCTGGTGCTGGCGCTGCTGTCGCTGCTGCGGGCACGCCCGTTCCTCAGCCGCGCCCAGCGCACGCCGGTGCTGCTGGCCGGCACCGCCGGGCTGGGGCTGGTCGCCGCCGCCACGTTCGCCGCAGGCTCGCTCGCGGTGCGGCTCGGGCTGATCCTCGGCGGGCTGGCCGTGGTGGCGGTGATCAGCCTGGTCTACGGCCTGACCGTGGCCGGCAAGCGGATCTCCCCGGTCTGGGGCCGGACCCTGGACATCATCGAGATCCTGCTGATCATCGCGCTGGTGCCGCTGACCTTCTGGGTCTGCGGCGCGTACGGCTGGATCGTCAACCTTCGACCGTGACCGTCCCCATCGCGGTGCCGACCGGGGCGGTGGCGTAGACGCCCGGGCCGTGCTGGCCGTCCAGCAGGCGGGCCGGCACGCCCGCGCGCCGGGCCATCTCCCGGACTGCCTTGACCAGCGCCTCGGCGTGCCCGTCCATGGCCGCCACCCGCAGCAGCGGCGGCACCTGCCGGCCGCTCGGGAGCACCACTGCGGCGACCGTGTGCGAGGGCGCGGAGGTGGCCGTGACCGCGTCCACGAGCGCGCCGAGCGACCCGTTGGGGCGTACCCGCAGGGCCAGGCAGCGCTGCGTCCAGCCGCCCCCGCGCAGGCTGGTCCACGTCTCCACCGGGGACTCCGGCGCGAGGTCGAGCCCGGCGCCGGACACCACCGCCGCGTGCAGCTCGTCGCGGTCGAGCACCCGGTGAGCGAGGCCGGCGGCGTTGAGCGCCTTGCCGAGCCGGCCCACGCCGGCCGCCACCGTGCGGTGCACGCCGCGCAGCCCGCCGCCCCGGCTCACCGTCTCGGCCCGTGCGTCGGACACCGACAGGCGCAGCGCAACCCACACGGTCCGGTACGCGGACGGCGGCGCGCCGGGCGCCGGGTACCAGACCAGGGTGTGCGAGACGACCTGGGTCTGGGTGACCGGCCCGGAGAAGTCGGCGAGCACCGCGAGCGCGCGGTCCACCACCGCCGCCTCGATCGAGCCGGCGGGCGCGCCGGGACGGCCGGTCAACGCCAGCGCGGCGAACCAGCCCCGGTCGTCCTGCCCGATGCCGAGCCGGGTGCCGCGCTCGGTCAGCTCCACCACTGTCAGCTCCGGCGCGAGCGCCGCGAGCCGCGGGTCACCGCCGGGCGTCGCGCCCCGGGCCCGGCCGCGGCGCCGGCGCAGCCGACGGCGGAGCATCAGGTCCTCGTACCACCAGCGGCCGCCCCGGCGCGCGAAGGCCGCGCCCACGGCCAGCAGCGCCAGGACGGCGACCACCGCGAGCAGCCACGCCGGGCCGGCGGTGGCGAACCAGACGGCGAGCGCCGCGCACTCCACCACCACGAGCTGCCCGACCACGACCGGGCCGAGCCGTCCCCGGCGGCGCTTGTCCGCCGGGGTGACCGGCCGGTCCACCGGTACGGCGGGAGCGGTGGCGGTACGACCGGGTGGCGCCTGGAGCTGCGTCATCGGTGTGCGTCCCTTCTGGACATCCTGGGCCTCCGCCGGGCGGGTGCTGTCGTTCGGGCGGCGGACGGGGTCCGGCGCACCCCCGGCGGCCCCTTATCGTAGGGAAGCCCGCGACGCCGCTCGGACCTGTCGTCGTGGACCCACCCCCGCCGGAGGTTAGTCATGCGGACCCGCCGCGATCAGGTGCAGGCGTACCGCTTCGTCACCCGCCGCATCGTCTCCGCCCTGCTCTCCGGCGATCCGGAGACAAACGAACTGCCGATGCGCCGCCTCGGCATGGCGGTGTTCGGCAGCGTCATCGCGGCAGCGGTGGTGCTCGGCGGTGTGGGCGCGTACGGGCAGCTCACCAGCAACTCCGCGCCGCTGGCGCCGAACACGCTGGTGATCGAGCGGGAGACCGGCGCGACGTACTACTTCGGCGAGGACAAGGTGTTGCGCCCGACGCTCAACTACGCCTCGGCGCGGCTGATCGTCAACGACCCCGCGGCCGAGCCGCGCACCATGTCCCAGGCCTCCATCAGGGATCGTCCGCGCGGGCGGCTGGTCGGCATCGTGGGCGCCCCGGACGACCTGCCGGATCGCAAGTCCCTGGTCGGGCTCCCGTGGTCGGTGTGCGACGTACCGGATCCGAACGACCCGCAGCGCTCCACCACGCATCTGGTGATCGACCGCGCGCTGCCCGGCGGCACGTCGCTCGCCGACCGGGCCGTGGTGGTGCGGACCAGCGACGCCCGCTACCTGCTCACCGGCGGTTCCCGGCTGCGGGTGGCCGGTGACGAGCAGGCGCTGGTGGCGTTGAAGATGGCCGGCGCGACGAATCTGACCGTCGGGCAGCAACTGCTGAACGCGGTCCCGGTCGGTCCGGTGCTGCGCAAGCCTTCGATCGCCGGGGACGGCAGCGCGAGCGGGCTCACCGTGGCCGGCCGGCCGGCCCGGATCGGCCAGGTCTACCAGGCCGCCGGCCAGTACTACGTGCTCACCCGGCAGGGCCTGGCCACCGTCCGGGAGGTCACCGCGCTGCTGCTGCTCGGCGGCGGCGGTGAGGTGACGCAGATCACTCCGGACGAGGCGGGCCGGCTCCTCACCGACCAGCGGCTGGACGCGGACGGCCTGCCGGCCCGGCTGCCGACGCTGCACGAGGTCCGCGTGGGACGCACGGTGCTCTGCGCCACCTACCGGCCCGGCCCGGCCGGCCAGCCGCCGACCACCACGCTGGAGGTCTTCGACACCGCGCCGGCCGAGCTGACCTCGGCGACCGCGATGCCCGCGCGGCAGGGCGCCCGGGACGCGGTACGCACCGCCGAGCACGTGCTGCTGCCCGGCGGCAAGGGCGTGCTGGTGCAGGCCACGGCCGGCGAGAGCGGCAAGGCGGCGGCCGGATCGACGGTCTACCTGATCACCGCGCAGGGCATCCGCTATCCGCTCGGCACTGCCGGGGGCGACGCGAAGAGCGCGCTCGGATACGGCGACGTGACACCGCTCGCGGTGCCCGCCTCGCTGCTGGCGCTGGTGCCGACCGGCCCGACGCTGTCCCGACAGGACGCGATGGCGTACTTCGATGCGTCAGCGCCCGCGGCGCCCACCGCGACGCCCTCGGCCGGCGGCGCGGCCGCCCAGGTTCAGGGCGGTTGACCCGCTCTCTTCTCATCCGAAGTGGAGGATCCACGTCACGGGTCGCCCGGGTTGGCCCGCTTCGACTAACCTGAGTACGGCGTACGGTTATCGACGAGGACTACGGGGATGCAGCCATGACGGGGCGCACGACAGTAGACGTACTGTCCTTGGAGGACTTCCACCAGCGGCTCGAGCGGCGCCTGGACCAGGCGGAGTCGGTGTTACGCAAGCTCAACACCCAGATGCAGTGCCGCCCGCCGGCCCTCGGCACGTTCACGGACGCGGCCGACAACGCGCGTCGCTACTCCGAGACGCACCAGAGCTACGTCAACCACGTCGACCGGCTGCACCGGGCGATCCTGGCCGCCCGCGAGGCGACCCAGAAGATCATGACGAACTACAAGACCGCCGAGGCCCGCAACGCCGCCGCCGCGGCCGACATCGCCGCCGCCCTCTCCGGGCTCGACAATGCGATGAAGCAGCCGAAGGAGGACCCGCGTGTCTGAGTACACCCGGCGCTACGAGCACGTCAGCCACGAGGAGCTCTACCAGGACGTCAAGGCGGGCGACCCGAAGCAGATCGAGGCGCTGAGCGCCCAGTGGACCTCCCTGAAGGGCACGCTCGACGACCTCGGCCGCGATCTGACCGCCGACCTGGAAGCGCTGACGAAGACCTGGTCCGGCGACGCCGCGCGGGAGTTCCACCGCCGGCTGGGCATGGTCGTGAGCTACTCGGGCAGCCTCGCCGAGGGCATGACGGGCATCCGGCAGGGCCTCGACATGATGTCCAGCGAACTGCGGGCCGCGCAGATCAAGGCGGAGAGCCCGGAGAAGACCGACGACAACGACAAGCTGCTCTCCGGCGCCGGCAAGGGCCTCCTACTCGGCGGCGCGGCCGGCGCGGTGATCGGCGGGATCGTCGGCCACCAGCAGGACAAGGCCGAGCAGGAGAAGGCACACCAGCGGATGGTGCAGGTCGTGGCGAAGCTCGCCGAGGGCTACGACTTCTCGGCGTACAGCCGGATCGTGGTGCCGGAGCCGCCCGAGGCCGAGCTGCCCGGGCACACCGGCAACGGTGACCCCACGCTGCAGAACGGCCCGTCGGTGAAGACGCCGTCGTCCGGCCCGAGCCTGGGCAGCTTCGGTCCGGGCGCGAACGCCACCGCGACCACCTCGGGCGTGCACCACACGGCCCCGACCGGCGGCACGCCCGGTACTGGCACTCCGGGTACGGGCACTCCGGGCGGCCAGCCCGGCGCCGGCACTCCGGTTCCGGTGCCGAGCACCGGGACGGTCGACCCGGGCGGCACCTCGCTGGCCGGCGCCACTCCGCTGACCGGCGCCCCCGGCGGTCCGCCTGTCGGTGGTGGCCCGGGCTTCGGCCCCGGTGGCGGCGGCCCGGCGACGATGACCGCCGGTGGCCCCGGAGGCGGCGCGCTCTACGGCGCCCCTGGCGTGCTGAGCACCGGCGCGCTCGCGGGCACAGCCCCCAACTCGGCGTCCTCGGCCCGCTTCGGCGGCATGCCCGGCGCGGAGAACCGCTCGGCAGCCGGCGCGGGTCGGCTCACCTCCGGCCGCGGCCTTGTGGTCGACGGCGGGAGCAAGTCCCCCGAGCGCGCCGGCGGCACCAACGGGCGGCCCGCGATGGCCGGCCGCGGTGGCGTCCTGGGCGGGCGCGGAGGCCATGGCGACGACGAGTCCGACGGCCGGCTGACCTGGCTCACCGAGGACGAGATGGTCTGGGGCGACGGTGACGCCGCCCCGCCGCCGGTGCTCGGCGGCAACTGATCCCGGCATCCACGAGACGGCGCGGCACCCCCGCCGGGGTGTCGCGCCGTCTTGCGTCCGGCCCGAGTGAGGTCCGTCCACACCGACTCGTGTGGTGGCTCACGTAACCCGCAAGATCTTTGAGCTGCAAGATCGTCCGCCGACCGATAGGTTGAATTGGTGCTGCCCGTAGCGTTCGCCCCGTCCACCTGGACGGCGACGCTGCGCCGGATCGCCCGCACGGCGGTGGCCGGCTTGGTGCTGATCGCCGGCCTTCAGGGCATCACCGCCACACCCGCCCACGCCGCGGTCGCACACGCCGCAGTGGCCGAGCACGCCGCAGTGGCCGAGCACGCCGCCGCGATCGAGCACGTCGCAACCCGGCACGCGGTCACGACCGGCGCCGCGACGGTCCGTCCCGCCGGTCTCGCGGCGGCTGACGGCACCGCCACCGACGCCGCGCCGCGGACCACGACCGGTCCGGCAGCCGTCGACGCGGCCGTCGCCGAATCCACCTCCGCCGGGCGCGTCGCCGGCGTCCAGGCCGTCGCCGTCGCCGACCCGGCCCGGGCCGCCATCGCCCGCCGCGGTCCGCCGCGCGCCTGACCGGCCACCTTTCCGGTACGCCCCGGCGCGGCCCACTGGCCCGCGCCGCGTCCCGTCGCCTGGCCGTCCACGACGCGCACCGCCCGGACGTCCGGGCCACAACCGTTTACCGTCCTACGTTCCACCTTGAGGTGCTGGTGATGCAGACCGTCTTCTCCGCCGCCCTGCCCGACATGCCCACGGCCGCCGTGATCTGGCTGGTCCTGCTCGCCGTGGCCGCGACAGTGGTGGCCGCGCTGATCGTCCGCCCGTCCCGGTTCCGCTCGGAGATCGTCGACCGGATCAGCGACGCCGCCCGGCCGAGCAGCATCGAACAGGCCGAGCGGGCCCGCGTACAGGATCGGGACCGGGACCGGTACGCCGACGAGGTCGCGGTGGCCGCATCCCGCGCGGCGGCTACCGCGGAGCGCAGCCGGACGGAGTGGCTGACCGCCCAGGAGGAGGCCGAGACGGCCTGGCAGGCGTACCAGGCGGCGGAGGACGACGTACGGCGCCTGGCCGCCGCCGCGGCACTGCCGCTGCCCCGCACCGCCCGGACCCCGGCCGAGTACGCGGACCGGGAGCGCTGGCTGCACCGTGCCGCGATGGACGCCCAGTGGCGCAACGAGATCACGGTGCGGCAGCTCAGCGACATCCTCGGCGGCAACGGCTGGGACCCGACGCGGCACCCGGTCGAGCAGGAACTGCTGCTGCGCCGGCTGGTCCGGGACAACCTGGCGGCACGGCACCGGGCCACCGCCCAGCGGGAGCAGGCCGCGTGGCAGACAGCCGAGCTGGCCGCGGCGGCGGCGCAGAGCCTGCGCGACGAGGTGTTCGCCGCACTGCATCCGGTCGCCGAGCCGCAGGCGGAACTCTCCATCGTCGGGTTCGCCGGGCCGGAGACCACCCGGGAACTGCCGGGCGGGACGGCGGGCGTCGAGGTCACCCGCGAGCTGCCGCCGGTGGCCCGGGGACGGGCGGCGGTCGCGGCCTGAGAGTTCGGTGCCGGCCGGTGCCACGACAGCGGGCGGCACCGGCCCGGCTCGACTAGCGTGATGGCGTGTCCCGTGAAACCTGGATGCTCGTCGTGCTCGCCGCCGTCGTCGTGGCGGCCATGCTGGTCGGGGTGGTGCTGCTCGCCATCCGGGTGGTCCGCACGCGCCGCATGCTCGGCGCGCTCGGCGCCGGCGGCAAGGTCGCGTTCTACGGCGCGCTGATCTACACGATCCTGCCGGTGGACCTGCTGCCCGACCCGATCTACCTGGACGACATGGGCATCCTGGCGGGCGCGTTGTTCTACCTGGGCCGGCTGGTCGCCAAGCACCGCGCCGAGCAGCGGGCCGCAGCGGAGTCCCCGGTGAAGACGTTGCCGCCGGCACCCCGCCGCTGAGGTTTCCCAGGTACGCCGACGAGGAGACGACATGGCGGGACGACACCGGTTGGATCCGGGCGACGAGCGGGTGGCCCGCTTCTTCGCGGACCGGCATCTCGCCACGCTCACCACACCCCGTGCCGACGGCACCCCGCACGTCGTACCCGTGGGGGTGACCTTCGACGCGGCGGCCCGGCTGGCCCGGGTGATCACCTCCGCCGGTTCGGCGAAGGCCCGGCACGTCGCGGCGGCCGGGCCGGACGGCGTCCCGGTCGCGGTGTGCCAGGTCGACGGCCGGTGGTGGCTCACAGTGGAGGGCCGGGCGGTGCTCCGCCGCGACCCGGAGTCGGTGGCCGAGGCCGAGCGCCGCTACGCCGAGCGGTATCGCGCCCCGCGCCCGAACCCGGAGCGGGTCGTCATCGAGATCGCGGTGACCGGGCTCCTGGGAAGCCTCCCCGGCTGAGGCGTCTGTCCGGTTCCGCGGTGGCACCGGTCACGCCCGGAAATGGGCCGCCGCGGCAGGGCGGTTGAACTCTGCGTACGCCGAGCGCCACCCCTGGTGCCGCGTCTTCCGCACGGAGCCGTCGACCCCGAATGGAGCCTCGACCATGCACCCGATCATCCGTAAGTGCGTGCTGTCCGTCGCCGGTCTGGCCGCGGCCGGCGGTGCCGTCGCCGGTCCGTCCGCCGCCGCCCACGCCGCCCCGGTCAAGGGCAAGGGTGACCGCGCCGCCGACTACGAGTACCAGGCGCAGCCGAACTTCTTCTACTGCGGTCCCGCCTCCACCCGGATCGCGCTGTCGGCCGAGGGCAGGGACGTGAGCCAGGACGAGCTGGCCGCCAAGCTCGGCACCACCGAGAACGGCACCGACTCGGCCATCGACATCACCCGGGTGCTGAACGAGTACACCGGAGGCAAGTACCGGACCACCGAGATCCGCGACGACGTGGCCACCCCGGGTCAGGTCGAACGCCTGCGCGCGGACATCCGTACCGCTGTGGACGACGACCGGCCGGTGGTGGCGAACATCCTGGGCGGCGCGCGGGACGTCGACGGGGTGGAGCACAGCTACCCCGGCCACTACGTGACCGTCGTGCGGTACGAGGGCGACGGCGACCGGGTGCTCATCGCCGATCCGGCCCGGCCGGACGCGCCGACGTACTGGATGGACGTGACCGAGCTGGCCGACTGGATCGCCGGCCGCGGCTACAGCTCCTGACCCGATCCGAACGGCGGGCCGGTCTCCCCCTGCGGAGACCGGCCCGCCGTCGTGTTCCGGCGCCGAAGCGGGTGTACGTCAGCGACCGGTGTCGCCGTCGCCGGTGCGCTGCTGCGCCATGTCGACGCCCTTGTCGATCTGGTCGTCGTGCTTGCCGCCCGTACGCTTGTCGGCCGCGTCGCCCGCCTTCTCGATGCCCTGGTCGACCTGCTTGTCGTGCTTGTCCGCGAAGTCCTTGGCCTTGTCCATGAAGTCACCCATGTCCGATCTCCCTTCGATACGTTGAATGCCTTCCCTGAGACCGGGGGCACAAACACCGGGTGGGCGGTTACCGCCCTGGTGTCGGATCGATCCCTGCCGGGTACCAACGGCCACGATCGAGGAGGGCGACGTGGACGACGACGCTGGTATAACCGGGCGGGCACCGACCGCCGGACCGCGACAGACCTGGGCGGGACTTCCCTGGCCGGTACGCACGGCGGTCACCTGGAGCGCCTGCCTCCTGGTCGTGACGGCCGGGCTGTGGCTGCTCGGGCAGATCGCCGTCCTGCTCGCGCCGCTCGCGGTGGCGCTGGCCGGCACGCTCTTCCTCGCCGCGCTGCTCGACCCGGTGCTGGTACGCCTGCGCCGGCTGCGGGTGCCGGCCGGGCTCGCCGCGCTGCTGAGCATCCTGTTGCTGCTCGGCATCCTGGGTGGCGCCGGTGTCCTGGTCTGGAACCTCACCGCGAGCCAGTTCGGCGAGCTGAGCCAGCAGCTCGACGAGGGGTTGCAGCGCACCCGGGACTTCGTCACGTCCAGCCTGCCGGTCACCGACCAGCAGCTCGACCGGCTCGTGGAGCAGATCCGCGAGGGCCTGAGCAGCGGCGCGCCCGACCCGGTCGCCGGTGCGCGCAAGGCCGCCGAGGTCGCGGGCGCGATGCTGCTCGCCCTGGTGCTGCTGTTCTTCCTGCTCAAGGACGGCCGCTCGATGTGGCGCTGGGTGCTGCGCCGGCTGACCGGCCCACGCCGGGAGCTGACCGCCGAGGCGGGACGGGCCGGCTGGCGGACGCTCGGCGCGTACAGCCGGGGCACGATGGTCATCGCGGCCATCGACGCCATCGGCATCGGGCTGGCGCTTGTCGTGCTGCGCGTGCCGCTGGCCCTGCCGCTCGCCCTGATCACGTTCCTCGGCGGGTTCGTGCCGATCATCGGCGCCACGGTGGCCGGTGCGGTGGCGGTGCTCGTCGCGCTGGCCGCGAACGGTCCCACCACCGCGCTGCTGACCCTGGCCGCCGTGATCGCCGTCCAGCAGATCGAGGGCAACCTGCTGGAACCGCTCGTGATGCGGCGGCAGGTCCAGCTGCACCCGGCGGTCATCCTGGTGGTGGTCACCGCCGGCACGCTGATCGCCGGAGTCGCCGGGGCGTTCGTGTCGGTGCCGATCGCGGCGGTGCTCTGGCGGGTGCTGGACACCGTGCAGCGCCACCGGGCCGAAACCGGCCGCGCCGCGGGGACCGACAGTGCTGCCGATCCCGGCAGCACCGCCGGGATCGGCAGCGCCTCCGGGCCGGACCGGGCCGTCGAAGCCGCAGGCTGACGGCCTGCGCTCAGGCCAGGTGCGCTCAGGCGGGCCGCGGGTCAGGCGGGGTGCGGCTGGCGCACGTGGGTGGTGAACCACGTACCTGCCTGGTCGGCCACCTGCTCCAGCGTGCCGGGCTCCTCGAACAGGTGCGTGGCGCCGGGCACGATGCGCAGTTCCGCGACCTCGCCGAGCACGTCCCGGGCCTGCTCGTTGAGCACGATCACCTGCTCGTCCAGGCCGCCGACGAGCAGCAGCGTCGGTGCGCGTACTCCGGTCAGTGAGCTGCCGGCCAGGTCGGGCCGGCCGCCCCTGGAGACCACCGCGCCCACCCGGTCCGGCCGGGCCGCGGCGGCGACCAGGGCGGCTGCGGCGCCGGTGCTGGCGCCGAACAGCCCGGTCGGGAGTCGCCCCAGCTCCGGGTCGGCGCCCATCCAGTCGACGATCCCGGCCAGGCGCTCGGCCAGCATGCCGATGTCGAAGCGCAGTTCGGCGGTGACCTCGTCCCGGGCCTCCTCGTCGGCGGTCAGCAGGTCGACGAGCATCGTGGCGAGGCCGCGCTCGTTGAGCGCGCGCCCGACGGCCGTGTTGCGCGGGCTGTGCCGGGAGCTGCCGCTCCCATGAGCGAACAGCACCACCCCCTGCGCCCCGGCAGGCACCACCACGTCCCCCACGAGCCCGCCGTCGACCACAGGCACCGAAACCTCACGCATTCCCTCCACCCCCCGCTCTCCCTCACCGCATACCCCCCACCCCGGCGATCATGAAGTTAACGGCCTAGAAAGCGCTTCCCCCGCCCGCCAACCTCATGATCACCCGACTCGGGGCGCTGCGCCCCGACCCCGCACCTCACGCCCATGATCGACGGGGAAGGCCGGCGGGGAGCCCGGCAAGGGCGCACAAGTGCGGGGTTGCGTTGACGTCGGCGGCAAGGTTTAGCGTCAACCGGCAGAGAGAGGGACGGGGGCGGCGGATGCGGATCGGGGAGCTGGCGCAGCGGGCCGGTACGAGCACCCGCACCCTGCGCTACTACGAGGCCCACGGGCTGGTCCGGCCGAACCGGTCCGCCAACGGATACCGGGTCTACGACGAGGCGGAACTGCGCGTCGTCCGAGAGATCCGGTCCCTGCTGGCGATCGGCTTCGGCCTGGACGACATCCGGCCGTTCGTCGCCTGTCTGCGCGCCGGGCACGACTCCGGTGACGTCTGCCCCGATTCGGTGGCGGTGCTGCGGCGCAAGCTCGCCGAGGTGGACGACTACCTCGACCGGCTCGGCGACGTTCGCCGCCGGCTGCACGACCAGCTCGCCCACGCGATCGCCCAACGGGAGGAAACATGCCTCAGGACACGGGGACCGGCCGGCTGACGCCGGTCACCGACGAGACCTTCGCGGCCACCGTGCTGGCCGCCGACCGGCCGGTCGTGGTGGACTTCTGGGCCGAATGGTGCCCACCGTGCCGGGTGGTGTCGAAGCACCTGGCCGAGCTGGCCGAGGAGTTCGGCGACGCGCTGCGCTTCGTCGCCGTCAACACGGACGAGAACCCGGTTGCCACGCGCGACCACCGGATCATGTCCGCGCCGACCATGCTGGTGTTCCGGCACGGCGAGGTGGTCGCCTCGATCGTCGGCTCCCGCCCCAAGGACCACCTGCGCCGCAGCTTCGCCCAGCACCTGGACGCCTGAGCCCTGGGCGCTGACGGTTGAGCCGCCGCCGGGCGGGAACGCGCGGGGTGACCACGGACCCCTACCGATCGCGAGGATCGTCATGGCGAAGCAGGACAGGTCCCGGGAACAGGAACGCACCGACCAGGAACGCCGCGAGCAGGAGCTGAAGGGCTCGCCGGACTGGGCGGACCGCGCCGCGACGGCGCGTACCGCCGACGACCCGCGGGCCACGGCGCCGCGCGACGCCGGCGGGCGTCCGTCGAACGGCCGCCAGTTCTGAGGTACGCGTACCGAGCGGTCCCGCCGATGGTGGCGGGGCCGCTCAGTCCGCGCGTTCCGGCAGGTGCATCAGCGGCGCGCGACCCGGCGGCTGCTCCGGCTGCGGCCCTTTCGTGTGCGCCGGCGGCACCGGCACGGTGACCGGCTGCGCGGAGGTGACCCGCAGCGGCTCGCCGTGGTGCCGCAGCTCCACGACGGTGTCCGGCCCGCCGTTGCGCAGCGAGTACGTCGTCTGGTGCGGCCGGACGTCGACGCGCAGCCGCATCCCGTGCCACTGGAGCGAGAACTCCAGGCGGCTGAGGCGGCTGGAGAGCCGGGGTGCGAAGGAGAGCGTCCCGTCGTGGTCGCGCAGCCCGCCGAAGCCGGACACGAGCGCGATCCAGGCGCCGGCCAGGGACGCCTCGTGCACGCCGTCGCGGGTGTTCTCGTTGAGGTCGTGCAGGTCCATCAGCGCGGCCTCGCGCAGATAGCGGTGGGCCAGTTCGAGGTAGCCGACCTCGGCCGCCAGCACCGCCTGGGTACAGGCGCTCAGCGACGAGTCGCGTACGGTGCGCCGCTCGTAGTAGACGAAGTTGCGCAGCTTCTCGGCGGCGCTGAACGCGTCGCCCCGCCAGTGCATGGCCAGCACCAGGTCGGCCTGCTTGACGACCTGCTTGCGGTAGAGGTCGAAGTACGGATAGTGCAGCAGCAGCGGGTACTTCTCCGGCGGCGTGTGCTCGAAGTCCCACTCCTGGAAGCGGGTGAACCCCTCCACCTGCTCGTGGACGTCGGTCTCCGCGTCGTACGGGATGTGCATGTCGTTCGCGGCGTCCCGCCAGGCGGCGGCCTCCTCCTCGGTGACGCCGAGGTCGAGCGCCTGGTCCCGGTAGCGCATCGCGCAGTCCGCCGCGGTCAGCAGGTTCCGCTGCGCCATCAGGTTGGTGTAGACGTTGTCGTTCTTCACCGCGGTGTACTCGTCCGGGCCGGTCACGCCGTCGATGTGGAACCGTCCGGCGCGGTCGTGGTGGCCGAGGGAGCGCCACAGCCTGGCGGTCTCGACGAGCAGTTCCAGCCCGATGTCCCGTTCCAGCGCCTCGTCGCCGGTCACCAGCACGTAGCGGCGCAGCGCGTCGGCGACATCGGCGGCGATGTGGAACGCGGCAGTCCCGGCCGGCCAGTACGCCGACGACTCCGCCCCCTCGATGGTGCGCCACGGGAAGGCCGCCCCGGCGAGGTTCAGCGTGCGGGCGCGTTCCCGCGCCTGGGCCAGCGTGTCGTACCGCCACTGCAACGCGTCGCGCACGGCGCCCGGCTGGGTGTACGTGAGCACCGGCAGCACGAACATCTCGGTGTCCCAGAACGCGTGGCCGTCGTACCCCGGGCCGGTGAGGCCCTTGGCCGAGATGGGCCGCCGTTCCGCGCGGGCGCCGGCCTGGAGGACGTGGAAGAGGCCGAACCGGACGGCCTGCTGGACCTCGGGGTCGCCCTCGACGCGCACGTCGGCGGCGTCCCAGAACGTGTCGAGGTATTCCCGCTGCTCGCGGCGCAGCCCGTCCCATCCGTCGAGCCGGGCCCCGGCCAGCGCGGCGCCGACCTGGTCGCGCAGCGCCGGGAGGGACCGGCGGCTGGACCACCCGTACGTGAGGTACTTGACCACCCGCAGCGTCTCGCCGGGCTTGAGCACGCAGCCGATGGTGGTGCGGACCCAGTCCTCGTACCCCTCGCTCTCGATCGTGGTGCGCTCGGGCCCGGTCACGTCGTGGCCCATGGCGGCGGCGACCCGCAGCCCGCTGACCTTGGTCCGGTGGATGAGCTGCCCGCCGTCGTCGGTGGTCAGCTCCTCCTCGGCCTGCAACGGCGACTCCAGCACGGCCGCCACCCGGGGGTCGCGGCTCTGCGGCGGCAGCGACTCGTTGGCGACCAGTTCGGACTGGAGGATCAGCCGCAGCGGCCCGCCGACCGCCTCGACCTCGTAGTGGATGGCGGCCACCGAGCGCTGGGTGAACGACACCAGCCGGGTGGTGCGGACCTTGACCTCGCGGCCGGCCGGGGAACGCCAGTGCAGGTCCCGCTGGAGCGTGCCGGCGCGCATGTCGAGGACCCGCTCGTGGGCGAGCAGTTCGCCGTAGCGCACGTCGAGCGGTTCGTCGTCCACGAGCAGCCGGATCAGCTTGCCGTTCGTGACGTTGACGATGGTCTGCCCGGATTCGGGGAAACCGAAGCCGGCCTCCGCATACGGCAGCGGGCGCAGCTCGTAGAAGGAGTTCAGGTAGGTGCCGGGCAGCCCGTGCGGCTCGCCCTCGTCGAGGTTGCCACGCAGCCCGATGTGGCCGTTGGAGAGCGCGAACACCGACTCGGACTGGGCCAGCACGTCCATGTCGAGCTGCATCTCCCGGACGTGCCAGGGCTCGACCGGATAGGCCCGTTCCCGGATCACGCGGCCGGCTCCGCGGCGAGCAGTTCGGCGAGGTCGGTGACCACCACGTCGGCGCCGTGCGCGAGCAGTTCGTCGGCCTGGCCGACCCGGTCGACGCCGACGACGTATCCGAATCCGCCGGCCCGTCCGGCGGCCACCCCGGCGAGGGCGTCCTCGAAGACGGCGGCCCGCGCCGGTTCGACGCCGAGCAGCCGGGCGCCTTCCAGGAATGTGTCCGGATCCGGTTTGCCGCGCAGCCCGTTCGCGCGGGCGACCACGCCGTCCACCCGTGCTTCCAGCCAGCGGTCCAGCCCGGCGGCGTGCACCACGGCGGCACAGTTGGCGCTGGCCGAGACGACCGCGCGGCGCAGCCCGGCCTCGACGGTCGCTTCCAGGTAGCGCACCGAACCCTCGTACGCCTCGACGCCGTTGTGCTCGATCCGCTGGAGCAGGACGACGTTCTTACGGTTGCCGAGGCCGTTGACGGTGTCCGCCTCGGGCGGGTCGTCCGGCGATCCCTCGGGCAGTGTGATGCCACGCGAGGCCAGGAATGTGCGCACTCCGTCGGCGCGCGGTCTGCCGTCCACGTACCGGTTGTAGTCCGGTCCGCTGTCGAACGGGTGGAACGGCTCGCCGGTTTCGGCCGACCGTCGCCGCAGATACGCGTCGAACGTCTCCGTCCAGGCGGCGTTGTGCACCTTGGCGGTCTGCGTCAGCACACCGTCCAGATCGAAGAGACAAGCGCTCACGTGCGCGGGGAGGCCCAGCATCGCTTGAATCTAACCAGAGCCCGCGCCGGGCAAACACCCCTCCCGTTCAGCGATTCGGGCGCAACGTCCAGATCACGGTGAGTGACGAGGTGAGCGTGCCGTCCTGGGTGCGGACCTCCACCTCGACCGGAAACTCCGGCCGCCGGCCGGCGTCCAGCTCGGCCAGCACCTCGGCGGGGACGCCGCCGAGCCGCGCGGTCGCCAGCACCGGCCCCATCGCGATCTTGCGGAAGTGGACCGATGCGGTCACCGGCAGGGGTACGGCCCGGTCGAGCACCTGCCCGAAGGCGGCCAGGACGGCCGCGCCCGAGGCGCTCTCGCCCAGCGTGAACATGGCCCCGGCGTGCGGGCCACCGAGGTGGTTGTGGTGCGCCGGCAGGTCGGGGAGCCGGGCCACGACGCGGACGCCACCCTCGGCCTCGGGCGCCACCTCGACGAACTCGATCCCGAGCGTGCGGGCGAACGGCACGGCGTCGAGGAGGCCGGCCGCCACCTGGCGAGAGTCGATTGTCATGCCCGAACGCTACTCGCCAGTAACAACACCGGCAAGGCCGGCTGCCTGGTCAGCCCGCGCTGAGGTCGGTACGGCGGACGATCAACCAGACGACCAGGAGCGCCAGCGCGGTCAGGCCCAGATAGCCGCCGGCGACGATCAGGTGGAACTCGGGGATCCGGCTGCCCGGCTGGTACTGGAGGTGCTGCTGAAGGTTGTGCTCGACGAAGCAGGCGAGCGTCCGGCCGGTGCCGTTGTCGGGTGGGCAGAGGCGTTGCAGCTCGACCCCGCTGAGCTCACGCCCGGAGGCGTCGAACGCGCCGGACGGCCCGTCGATCCCGTAGTCGATCATGCCGCCCTCGACGACCAGGGCGTTGTCGCGCAACACACCCACGCCCGGCCCGCCGATGACGCGGTGCGCGGTCAACGGCTCCATCAGCGTGGGGTAGCGCCACCGGACGAGATAGGTCAGGCCGACGAAGCCCACGGCCACGCCGAACACGGCCGGGAGCGTGCGCTTGATCACGGCGCCGAGCGCGACGCCGACCGCGAACCAGCAGAGGCTGATCACGGCCGGAAGCATCGCGGTGTTGAGGAACGGCCCGTACTCGAACAGGCTCACCGGGGCGACCCGGGCCTGGAGTCGCTCCAGGTGGTCGCTGACACCGGCGACGGCCGAGGTCACCGCTGCCACGAACAGGCCGAGCAGGGCCAGCCGGGTCCAGAGCCACCGCTGCGGGGAGACATCCTGGCTCCAGGCCAGCAGCAGGGTGCGCTGCTCGTGTTCCCTCGTCAGCACCGGGACGCCGACGAACACGCCGATCAGCAGCGGCATCCACTGCACCACCTGCGACAGCACGGCCAGCGTCAGGACCAGGCTGGAGGAGCCGCCGAGCCGTCGGCCCTGCGGCGACTCCTCCGCGCAGAACGTCTCGTGGCACTGGTGCCACAGGCTCGTCAGCTCCACCGACAGGTAGGTCATCCAGCCCACCAGGACCGCGGCCAGGACCAGCGTGCCGATCACCGTCCAGCGGTGCTGACGCCAGGTCAGCCAGAGCAGACCGCGTACGCCCCCGGCGTACCCGGGGTCGCTGCGGCGGTTCGTGGGTGCGGACAGTTGGCCGACCGGGCTCATGCGGCTGCCTCCCGCTCGTGCGGCGCGGCGGCCGACGCTCTGAGGTGGGTCAGGATCAGCTCGTCCAGGGTGATGGGCTGGGCGGTCCAGCCGGGTGCCACGACGGCGTGGGCCGCCGGTGCCGCCGGCCGCCGGAGGACGAAGGTGGACTGGCGGCCGGTGTGCTGCGCCTGGACGATCGTGCCCGGCCCGGGTGGCTGGTCGGCGCGGGGCCCGGTCAGCCGGACATGGCTGTCGAGCAGTTCCTCGACGTCGCCGGCGAGGAGGGGCCGACCGGCGTCGAGCAGCAGCAGGTGGTCACCGACGCCGCTCAGCTCGGCGACGATGTGGGTCGACAGCATGACTGTCATGTCGTCGTCGGCGACCTCCGCCAGCAACTCGCCTGTGACCTCGACGCGGGCCAGCGGATCCAGGTTCGCGAGCGGTTCGTCCAGCAGCAGCACCGCGGGGCGGGAGCCGAGCGCGACCGCCAGCGCGACCTGCGCCCGCTGCCCGCCGGACAACTTGCCGCAGCGCCGGTCCAGCGGGACGGCGAAGCGGTCGAGCCACGACAGCGCCCGCCGCTGGTCCCACACGCGGTTCGTCGAGCGGCCGAAGCGGAGCATGTCCGACACGGTGAAGTCGCGGTAGAGCGGCTTGTCCTGAGCCAGGATCGCCACCCGGCTGCCACCGTCGACGGACCCGCCCCGCACCACCGGCCGTCCGTGCACCGACACCGTGCCGCCGGTGGCCGCCAGCGTACCGGCGATGATGCTCAGCAGCGTCGACTTGCCCGCGCCGTTCGCGCCGACCAGCGCGACGACCCGGTTGGCGGGCAGCGCGAACGAGCACTCCCGCAGCGCCCACACCGCGCCGTAGCGCCGACTCAGGTCACGCGCCTCGACGGCGACCGGCTCGCCGCTCACGCCGCGCCCTCCGTGTTCTCTCTCTTCGCGGGCGCCGCGTTCGCCGCGATCACCGAGGCGAGCAGCGCCTGGACGTCCTCGTCCTCCAGACCGGCCTCGCGGGCCTGGCCGAGCCACCGGGCCAGGCTGCCGCGCAGGCGGGCCATGACGTGGGGATCGGCGTGCCCGAGCGTCCCGCTGACGAACGTGCCCGCTCCCTGCCTCGCCTCCACCAGGCCGGACAGTTCCAGCTCCCGGTATGCCTTGAGCACCGTGGTCGGGTTGACGGTGCACGCGGTCACCACGCTGCGCACGGTGGGGAGCTGGTCTCCGGGCCGCAGCGTCCCGATCCGCAGCGCCTCACGGACCTGCCGCACCAGCTGGGCGTACGCGGGGACGCTGCTGGACCGGTCGACATGAAAGTTGATCACCCTGGTGACCCTCCGTCAGATTGTTATGGTTAAGTAGAACACTAGCCAAGCGGCATGGCAACGACAGCACGACGTTTCAGTGGCCGCCGGCTCCGGGTAGCGAGTGGCCCATGAACCGCGATCTCGCGCGTGGCCTGACGGTGGCCTGGGCGCTGCCCGAGTTCCGCGACGGGCTGCGTCACCTCGTCGACCTCGACGAGGTGACGGTGCTGCTGGCCGCGCTGTCCCTTCCGGACCGCGACCGCGAGGTCGAGCGCAGCGCACTGGGCCTGCTGCGGTCCGGGCTCGACAGCACCGAGGTCCGGGAGGCGGTGTTGCTGCTGCTGGAGCGGGACACCGTACGCCGGCCGCTCGTCGCCGCGGCGACGGAGCCGCTCGCCCACCGGCCCGGGCAGGTCACCGCCCTGACCTCCGCGGCCGAGGATCCCGGAGTACGCCACGAGGTACGGGCGATGCTGGACAGCGCCGGCGTACGCGAGCTGATCTGGCGGGCGGTCGACGACCAGGTGAGCGACAACCGGTTCGGGCTGATCCGCCGGGCGGCGGTGCTGTTCATCCGGCACCCGAGCGCGCGGCGGCTCGCGTGGGCGCTGCGCCGGCACGGCGTGCTACGCGAACTGCGCCGCAGGGCCTGAGCGCTGGTCTTGCTGTTGCCCGGTCGTGTCACCGCCGAGACCTTCGGGCCCTACTGTCCGGTCGATGCGATCCCGTGCGGCGAAGACGGCAGCGACTCTGGTGACCGTGCTGGGCACACTGCTCGTCGTCGCGAGCTGTCTCGGTTGCATCCCGCTCCTGGCCCCCTCGGCACCGTGTCCGGGTGACACCTACGCCTCGGCGCAGGCGGGAAGGAACGCGTTCGTACTGCTGGTCGTGGCGATGACGGCGACGGTGGTCCTCTCCGTCGTCGTGGCCCGGGCCGGCACCCGGCCCAACGTCCGGAACCCCTGGCCGTGGCTGGCCGTCGCCGTACTGGGACTCGCCCTGAGCGCCGCCCTGATGATCCCGATCGACCGGGCCGGCTCCTGCTGAGGTCGCTCGGCCGTCACTCGTATCCCATGGCGGGGATGACCTCGCTCAGCTCCCGCTCGACGAACGCACGAGTGCCGGCGTCGAACTGCTCGTCGCGGTGCGCGAGCTTGTCCGCCTGGAACGTCGACGGGGTGACGAAGTCCTCGACACCGAGCCGTGCGAACAGGGCACGCCGCTGCCCGGCCCAGTCGGCCGCCAGGTCCTCCGCCTTCACCTCGACGTAGCGCCGCCCTGCCAGGTCGGCCGCGTCCTTCCAGGCCAGCCACCTGCGGTAGACCGGCAGCAGGTAGGCCAGCGCCCCGTCAACGGTCGGCGGCGCCCACGGCTGGGCCAGGTGGGAGGCGAGCACCGAGACCGGGTGGCGCTTGATGTGCACGATCGTCGCCTCGGGAACCAGCTCCCAGAGGAAGTCCATGGCGAAGAGATTGAACGGCGTCTTCTCGCACCAGGCCGGCTTGCCCGCGTCGGCCGCCGCCCCACCGAACAGGGTGTCGACCAGGCCGCGCAGGACGGCGATCAACTCGGCCCGGTCACGGAAGTACCTCGGGACGACCCGTCGTCGGCTGGCCGGCCCGAACGGCCCGGCGGGCCGGTCGCCGTTCCCGAAGCCCTCCGCGGGCACGGGCTCCTCGAAGGCGTCCGCGATCAGCAGCGGCCATAGCTGGTGTACGGCGTCCCGGTAGCGCCGCTCGCCGACCAGCTCGGGCACGGTCTTGCCACGGTCGTCACGCCGCCCCGGCACGCGTACGGTGAGGAAGTCGCTCAGCCGGTGCAGCGCGTCCTCGCCGACCATCGGGTCGTACCGGTCGGTGAGCGCGTCGGCCAGGTCCCGCAGACCGCCGGGCTCGACGAAGAACTTGGTCTCCATCGGGATCCGGTGGATCAGCGGATGCTGGCCGATGACGTCGGCGATCCGCGATGTGCCCGAACGGCCCGTGCCCGCGACGAAGACCGGTGAGGGGGACGGCATGGACCGCAGTCAAACTCCTGGCCCGGCGCAGGGGCAATCCGTTTATCCCCGCCGCGACCAGCTGATCGGCTTCCTGGCCGACGCGGTCGGGTCCGTCACCGTGGCGCATCCGACGCGGGTCGCCGTCGACGGGCCGCCCGCCGCCGGCAAGACCACGCTTGCCGACGAGCTGGCCGCCGTCCTGCGCGCCCGCGGCCGGTTCGTCATCCGGGCGACAGTCGACGACTTCCTCTTCCCCCGGGATCGGCGCTACCGGCGGGGCGAGTTCTCGGCCGAGGGCTGCTACGTCGACACCCACGATCACCAGTCGCTGAACCGGGTGCTGCTCGACCCGCTCGGCCCGGGCGGCGACCGGCGCTTCCGGCACACGGTCTACGACCACGCCACCGACGCGGTGCTGTCCCCGCCGCTCACCACCGCCCCCGCCGACGCCGTGCTGGTGTTCGACGGCGTCTTCCTCCTGCGCCCGGAACTGCTCGACCGGTGGGAGCTGCGCGTCTTCGTGTCGACAGCGCTCGACACGACGGTGGATCGTGCCGTGATCCGCGAGAGCCGCGTGTCGACGAGAGCCGACGTCGAACGGCGCTGGCGCGAGCGTTACCTGCCCGCCCAGCGGCTCTACTTCGCCACGGCCCGTCCGGCCGGGCACGCCCACGTCGTCGTGCACAACGACGACCCCCGGCAGCCGATCTGGGAGACCCGGACACGCGCGGATGGCAGGCTGGCGACCATGGACAGGACTCAGGTGGCCGCCTGGATCGCGGCGTACGAGCGGGCGTGGCGCACACCGGGCACGGCGGCGCTCGGCACGATGTTCACCTCCGACGCGAGCTACCGGCAGGGGCCGTACCGGGATCCGGTCGTCGGCCTGCCCGCCATCACCCGCATGTGGGACAGCGAGCGCGACGGGCCCGACGAGACGTTCGAGATGACCGCGGAGGTCGTCGCTGTCGACGGCGACACCGCTGTGGCACGCGTGCGGGTCCGGTACGGCGAGCCCGTCCACCAGGAGTGGCGCGACCTCTGGATCATGCGCTTCGCCGAGGACGGCCGGTGCCTGTCGTTCGAGGAGTGGCCGTTCGCGCCGTGACGGCGGCCGCTGTCTAGCCCCGCTTGGCGTGCGCGACGAACGCCGCCCAGCTCGACGGCGTGAACGTCAGCGCCGGCCCCTGCCGGTCCTTGCTGTCCCGCACCCCCACCACGCCGGGCAGATTGTCCGCCACCTCGACGCAGTTGCCGCCGTTACCGCTGCTGCGGGTGCTCTTGCGCCAGATCGCGCCGGTCAACTCCATCGCTTCGCCGCCTCCGAAATCGCCGCCAGGGTCGCACCGTGCGGCATCGCCTCCGCGCGTATGGACTCCCACGTCTGCCGCAGTGAGTTCACGTCCACCGTGCGCTCCACGATTGTGCCGTGCAACGGGTTATCCAGGTAGCCCAGGTCGTCGCCGTCGGCCGGGGTGGCGAGCACGAAAGCGCCGTTGAGCCCCGGATAGGCCCCGACCGTCTCCGGCACCAGGTGCAGGTGCACCCGGGGCCGCCGTGCCATCTCGATCAGGTGCTCCAACTCCTCCCGCATCACCTTCGGCCCGCCGACCGGGCGAGCCAGCACCGCGTGGTCGAGCACCACCACGAACTGCGGCGGCGTCGGGCCGTCCAGCACCGCCTGCCGGGCCAGCCGGGCGGCCACCTGCTGTTCGACAGCCTCGCCCACGAACTGCGCGGCCCCTTCGTAGAGCGCGCGGGCGTACCCCTCGGTCTGCAGCAATCCGGGCACCACCAGTGGCTCGTAACTGCGCAACGCCGTCGCTTCCTGCTCGATGCTCACCCACTCGCGGAACCACGGCATCAGCGCCTCCTGCATCAGCGCGTCCCGGATCCGCACCAGCAGGCCGCCGCCGTTCAACACCTCGTCGCAGC
Organism: Micromonospora sp. NPDC005257; assembly: GCF_042872445.1. Lineage (NCBI taxonomy): Bacteria > Bacillati > Actinomycetota > Actinomycetes > Micromonosporales > Micromonosporaceae > Micromonospora > Micromonospora sp. NPDC005257. Next base: position 470,341 of record NZ_JBIAKL010000002.1, read on the forward strand.
GCTCGGTGAACTCGGCGCGCGGCGCGCGACGGCACTGCTCGACGGCCGCCACCGGCGAGGCCGAATAGCTCACCCGCTCGCCGAGGGCCTCCTGGGTCAGCCCCGCATCGGTACGTAACCGGCGCAGCTCACCGGCGAACAGTTCCCACAACGGCACACGGATCATCTGCACACCTCTGCACACGGCTGCACACGGAAAGACGGCCGGTCAGACGGCCAGGAAGGTGGGGGTGGAACGCCTTCCGACCCTAGCGGCGCGGTGACGAGACTGTCACGCAGTGGAGCCGAATTCGTCCGGTTCCCGCTACCGAGAGGAGTTGCGCCGTGCGACTGCGCTGGTTCCGCTGCCGGGGTGCGTCGGCACCGACACTGCCCCACCGGGTACGGGGCGACAACCTGCCGGAGTGGATGCGGCAACCCACCCGTCCACTCCCGACGATGGGTCCCGGCCGGGTCGGCAACCTCACCCCGGCCCAGCAGTGGCGGGCGAACGGTGGCCGCTGGTCGGTCCCGGAGCAGCGGGGAGGCGACGCCGGCAACCGGCCCGCCGACGGCGGTCACCCGGACCGGCGCCGGCGTGGCGGCCACCACGAGGAGCCTCGGTGATCAGCCACCAGCTCGGGCAGCCGCCGGACGGGCCGACGCCCGATCGCCCCCGGCCGTACCCGTCGCACGCCACCCCGCACACGCCGCTGCGTCCGATGTGGTGCTGCCGGGCGTGCGGGCAGCCGTGGCCGTGCCCGACGGCCCGTCTGCTGCTGCGCAGCGAGTACGAGGACAACCGGATCGGGCTGTCGATCTATCTGTGCGGGCTGCTGTACGAGGCCACGCGCGACCTCTACCGGCTGAACCCGCACGACGCGCCCGCCCCGGCCGACCTGTTCGCCCGCTTCGTCGGCTGGTGCTCGTACCGCCGCCCGCCCGTCCGAGACTGAGACGGGCGGCTCACCGCCAGCCGACGTCGATGCGGTCGCCTCGCTCGTCGAAGAAGTGCAGCGCGTCCATCCGCACCTGCACGGCGAGCGGGTGCCCGGACGACACCTGCGGGTACGGCGCCAGCCGTACCGCCAGTTCCGCCGGACGGCGGTGGTGGCGGCCCGGGTCGGGCAGCACGCTCGTACGGTTGCCGCCGCCGGATTCCTGAGCGGGGGCCGGCGTCTCCGGGGCCCGCCCGGTGAGCCGCTGCATCACCTGGTTGAACCGGCGCAGGCCGCGCTGACCCGGTGCGGCCTGCTCGGCCGGCGTGCCCATCTCGTCCACCACGATCGCGGTGGCGCCGATGTCCAGGAACGCGAGCGACTCGTGGCCGTGGTGCTCCAGGTAGCGGATGCGCCCGTGCAGCACGTCGCCGGCGGTGTCCGGGGCGACCGGGGTGAGCGCCTCGGCGCGCATGCCGACCACGATCCGCTCACCGTGGTAGTGCGCCACCGCCCGGCTCCGGATGTCGTCCCAGGGCAGGTAGAGCGACTGCTCACCGAGATTCAGCGTGACGTACCGGTCGAGGTGGACGTAGACCGACGCCTCCAGCAGGTTCATCCGCGGGCTGCCGAGGAACGCGGCGACGTAGAGGGTGGCCGGCCGCCCGTACACCTGGGTGGGGGTGCCCACGTCCTGGAGCACGCCCTTGCGCATGATGGCGACCCGGTCGGCCATGGTCAGCGCCTCGGCCTGGTCGTGCGTGACGTAGATGGTGGTGACGCCCAGCTCGCGGGTGAGGCCGGAGATCTCCGCCCGCAGTTCGGCCCGCAGTCCGCTGTCCAGGTTGGACAGTGGCTCGTCCATCAGGAACAGGCCGGGCCGGCGCACTATCGCGCGTCCCATGGCGACCCGCTGCCGCTGGCCGCCGGAGAGCTGGCTGGGCTTGCGCCCGAGGACGTCGCCGATGCCGAGCGCGCTCGCCACATCCTGGATCCGCTCGCCGCGCGGCGCCGGTTCGACGCCGGAGAGCCGCAGCGGGAAACCGATGTTGTCGCCGACAGTCATGTGCGGATAGAGCGCGAAGTCCTGGAAGACCATGGCGATCTTCCGGTCGCGCGGTGGCAGGTCGTTCGCGAGTTCACCGCCGAGCAGGATCGCGCCGGAGGACGGATCCTCCAGCCCGGCGACCATGCGCAGCACCGTCGACTTGCCGCAGCCCGAAGGGCCGAGCAGCACCAGGAACTCGCCGTCGTTGACGTCCAGATTGATGGTGTCGACCGCGACTGTTCCGTCCGGGAACACCTTGGTGACATCCTTGAGCGCGACGGTGGCCACCGTCACCTCCCCAGTTCCTCGCCCCAAACCCGGAATGACTGTGACCAGGATCATCCGATTCGCACATCGGGTAAACGTGCCATGTTCGGCCCGTGACAGTCCTATTAAGTGGCGTTCACCCGACTCAGTAGTCAGGTGACCTGCCGGTAACCGCTTTTACGGCGTTTCGCCAAGGAACACCCGGCGGACCACACGCTCGGCGGCGTGCCCGTCGTCGAGCGTGCAGAACCGCGCCCGGAACGCCGACCGGGCCCGCTCGGCCGCCTCGTCGTCCACAGCGCCGGAACGGAACACGTCGAGCAGGCCGGGGAAGTCCAGCGCCACCGCCCCGGGCGGCTCGGCCAGCAGGTCGAAGTAGACGCCACGGGCGACCCGGTAGGCGTCCCAGTCCGGCGCGTAGACCACTATCGGCCGGTCCAGCACCGCGTAGTCGAACATCGCCGAGGAATAGTCGGTGACCAGCGCGTCCGCCGCCAGGTAGAGGTCCTCCACCCGGTCGTACGCGCTCACGTCCAGCACGCCGTCCGCCGCCGGCCCTCGGGGATGCCGCTCCCGGTCGTGGAAGTAGTGGCTGCGCATCAGCAGCCGGCCCCGGGGCCCGAGGACGTCGAGCATCCGGTCCGGGTCGAACGGTGGCCGCCACCCGGGCAGGTGCTCCCGGTGCGTCGGCGCGTAGAGCACCACGTACTCGTCGGGTGCGATGCCCAGCGCGGCGCGGACCTGGCCGCGGTCCTCGGCGGTGGCCAGCGCCAGCCGGTCGTTACGCGGGTAGCCGACCTCCAGCGTGGTGTAGTCCGCCGGGTACGCCCGCTCCCACATCTGGGTGGAGAAGCTGTTCGAGGTGATGCTGTAGTCCCAGCGGTCGATGCGGCGCAGCAGGCCGGCGAAGTTCATCCCCACCGCGCCCACCGGGTAGCGCTGCTGGTCCAGCCCCATCACCTTGACCGGCGTGCCGTGGTGGGTCTGCACGTGCACGGATCCGGGCCGCTTGCGGACGAAGTCCGGGAAGTTGACGTTGTTGACCAGCCAGCGGGCGCGGGCGAGCACGCGGTGGTACTCGCGGGTGCCGGCAACCACGTACTCCACACCGGACGGCAACGCGGCCACCCGGTCCCGGCGGACGATCCACACGCCGCGCACCTGCGGCGCGAGCCGGCGGGCCGCCTCGTAGATCGCCGCCGGATTGCACGAGTAGCCCCGGTACCAGTAGGCCGCGTAGACGGCGAGCGTCGGGTCGATCGGCCGGTGCAGCTCGGCCCGGTAGTACTCGCCCAGCGCCAGGTCACGCGCCCGCCGGGCGGTACGCCGCACCACCGGCGTGATCCGTCGCCGGGCCAGTCGCGCGGTCCGCCGGGCCGTCTCTCTCGCCTGGTGCGCCTCGCGCAACGCGCTGAACGTCCGCCAGCGGCCGGCCGCCACCAGCCGGTGCTTGAGCCCTTCCGCTCCGGGCGGGACCGGGTAGCCCTCGGCCGGCAGGAACCGCTGGTAGTCGGCGTGCATCTGGGCGAAGAACGGGGCCCGCAGCTCGGGTGCGATCCGGTCGCCGTTGCCGAGCACCGTGAGGTAGTGCCAGATCATCCGCTCGAAGACCGCGGGCCGCAGCTCGGACACCTCCCAGCGGTCCATCAGCCCGAACACCCGGTGCCACTGCGGGAAGACCTCGAAGTGCCGGTCGCCCCGGGTGCGGGTGATCGCGCCGGTGCGGCGCTGCCGGTAGTTCAGGCAGATCCGGTCGAGTACGCCGATCCGCTCGGCCGCCATCAGCGCCGGATAGCTGAACGAGACGTCCTCGTACCAGCCCGGCTCGAAACGCAGGCCGCGCTCGTTCAGGAACTCCCGGCGTACCACCCGGTTCCAGGCGGTGTGCAGCAGCTTCAGGGCCTCCGGCCGGTCCCGCAGCGCGAACGTCGTCGCGCCCGGCGGTACCGGGAACACGTCACGCATCGCGCTGCGGGTGCCGACGTTGTTCCAGTGCGCCCGGACATGGTCCACGATCAGCACGTCCGGCGCGGTGTCGCGGAGCCGGTCGGCGACGTGCGGCAGGCAGCCGGGCACCAGCCAGTCGTCCCCGTCGACGAACCAGACGTACTCGCCGACGGCCCGGTCCAGCCCGATGTTGCGGGCTGGACCGAGCCCGACGTTCTCGGCGAGGCGCACCGGGCGGACCCGGGGGTCGCGGTGCGCGTACTCGGCCAGGATCTCGCCGCTGTCGTCCGGGGAGGCGTCGTCGACGCCGATCACCTCGATGTCGCCGAACGGCTGGTCGAGTATCGAGTCGAGGCATTCCCGCAGGTAGCCCTGCACCTTGAAGGCCGGCACGACGAAGCTGATCAAGGTCACCCCGGCCGCCCGCCCTTCGTCACCCCGGCGAGTGCACACCCCCACGGGCGCGAGCCGGCAGGACCACCCAGGCGAGGACCACGCTCGCGACGAAAACCACGAAAAGGTACACACTCATTGTAGCCAGCGCGAAGCTTACAGTTCCGGCGGTTGACGCGGCCGCCAGCAACACCGAGCGTCCGAGCCAGCCCAGCGTGGCCGCGTGCAGCGGCGGCGCCGCCTGCCGCTTCTCCAGCCGGGCGGTCAGGTCGTAGTGCAGCAGCGTGAGCACCAGGACGTACCCGAAGATCAGCCAGGCCGGCGCGCGGCCCGCCACCCCGACCGCGATGGCGAACAGATACTCGGCGGCCCGCAACGCGGCCGGCACCAGCCAGTCCAGCGGCCCGTCGTGCGGGGCCCGCGAGCCCTGCGCCGCGCCGAGCAGCAGCACCAGCGCGAGCACCGGCACGAAGACCGGCAGGTCCCCACCTCCGTGCACCGCGAGCAGCGCCCACACCAGCGTCCCCGCCGCGCCGAGCGCGCCCAGCACCGCCAGCAGCAGCGGCCGCCGCGCGGTCGGCAGCGTCCGCACCAGCAGGCCGTCGTCGCGGTGCAGACCCGCGTCCACCGTGGTCAGCACCGGCACGCGCATCCACCGCGCCCGCAGGGTCCGCAATCCCCCGGTGTACGCGAACGCCAGCGTGCCCCAGACCAGCACCGCGCAGAGCGCCACCAGCGGCCCGAACAGCGCGGCGGCGATCGCGATCAGCGCCCACCGCTCCCCGATCGGGAACACCACCGTGCGCTTCAGCCAGTACGACACCGAGCCGGTGTCCGCCTGCACCCGGGTCGACGCGGCGTTCAGCTTCCCGCCGATGCCGCCCGCGTCGGCGCTCACCACCTTCGGCCGCCGGGCCGCCTCGTCGTGCAGCGCGCCGTACCAGGTGTCGGTCATGTGCCGCACGGTCTGCAACGTCATCGCTGCCAGCGCCAGCGCCCAGCCGTACCGGAACCCGGCGTGCGTGGCGCCGTAGCCCAGACCGGCGTAGACCACGTACTCCTTGAACCGGTCGGCCATCGTGTCCAGCCAGCCGCCCCAGGCGCTGAAGTGCCGGGTGTAGCGGGCGAGCTGCCCGTCCACGCAGTCGAGCACGAAACCCAGGTAGAGCAGGACCGCGCCGGCCACCAGCGCGGGCCGCCCACCGGCGCCGAACAGCACCGCCGCGGCCACCGCGAACGCCACCGAGACCATGGTGACGCCGGTCGGGCCGATCCCGATGCGGGCGGCGGCCTTCGTCACGTACGGGGACCAGGTGCTGACGAAGAACGTGGTGAAGAAGTCGTCGCGCTCCTTCACCGACAGCTTCAACTCGGCCCGGTCCTCGTCGACGGCAGCCACCGCCGCCTCGGCCGCCACCCGCTGTGCCTCGTCGCCGACCCGATGTGCCACGAGCAGACGTACCCGATGGGCGAAGATCAGCGTGCCCCCGGCGGCGAGGTCGGCCACGAGCCGGTCCACCGCGTCCAGCGGCCCGCCACCTGCGGCGCGGCGGGCGGCGTCGGCGAGCGCCGGCAGGTCGGCCGCGCCCACCCGCAGCGCGCCCCCGAACACGCCACTCGCGTCGGCGGCGCCGACCTCGACCACCTGGCCGCGCTCCTCGCGCACCGTGGCCTGCCCGGGAGCGGGCGGGTCGGTGAGCACCAGCGCCACCGTCGGCCCCACCGGGCTGGTCGCGAGATGCTTGAGTACGGCCGTGTGCGCCACCAGGTCCGCGCCGCTGACCAGCACCGGGCCGGTCGCGGCGACCACCAGGTCGGCCAGCTCGGTCAGGTCGGCGGCGATGCGCACGTCGTCCGCCCCGGCCCGGCGCCACTGCGCGGCCAGCCGCTCGGCGAGCGGTTCCCCCGGTCGGCCCGCCGCCGGCTCGGGCGGGCGGCCCGGGGGTTCGGTGGAGCGGCCCGCCGCCGGTTCGGCGGCGAGCACGATCGCGAGCGTCACCGCTTCGCCGCGTCGGCGTAGGCGGCCAGCGCCTCGTCGATCGTCCCGTCGACGATCAGCCGTCCGGCGTCGAGGTAGAGCCCCCGACTGCAGAACCGGGTGAGGTCCTTGTCGTTGTGTGACACCAGCACCAGCGTGCGCCCTTCCGCGAGAAGTCGCTCGATGGTCGCATAGCACTTCGCGCGGAACTCCGCGTCCCCGACCGCTGTCACCTCGTCCACCAGCAGCACCGGATGCGGCAGGTGCGCGATCACCGCGAAGCCCAGCCGCACCTTCATCCCCGACGAGTAGTGCCGCACCGACGTGTCGATGGCGCGTTCCACCTGCTCACCGGCGAACGAGACGATCTCGTCGAAGTGTTCCCGCAGGTACGCCGACGACAGCCCGTGCAGCCCGCCCACCAGGTACAGGTTCTCCCGGCCGGTCAGGTCTCCGGAGAAACCGGCGGAGAGTTCGAGCAGCGGCGCCACCCGGCCGTGCACCCGGATCGACCCCTCGTCCGGGATGAGGACACCGGCGATCAGCCGCAGCAGCGTGCTCTTGCCGGTGCCGTTGCGGCCCACCACGCCCACTGTCTCGCCCGGCTCGATCCGGAACGACAGGTCGCGCAACGGCCAGAACCGGCCCGCGTCGGGATCTCGGGCGCCCCGGTGCACGATCAGCTCCCGCAGCCGCAACTGGCGGCGCCGGTTGCGGACGAACCGGATGCCGAGCCCGTCCGCCTCGATGATCGGGGCCATTCAGAGTTCCTTCAGCACTGCCGGTTCGAGGCGGTGGAACGCCCACCAGCCGAGCGCCAGCACCAGCACGCTGCCGGACACCGTGATCGTGAGCAGCCGGGCATCAGGGAACTCGTCGGGATACCAGACCGCGTGGTGCAGCTGGAAGATCCCGACCAGCGGGTTCAGCTCGTACCCGAGCTTGACCCAACCCGGCATGCCGGACTGCCGCACCAGGTCGAACGGATAGATGATCGGGGTCGCGTAGAACAGCAGCCGGATGACCAGCCGCATCGTGCGCTCGATGTCGCGCATCAGCACGTTGCCCGCCGACAACAGCAGCGCCAGGCCCACCAGCAGCACGAACTGCACCGCCACCGCGAGCGGCAGGGCGAGCAGGCTCCAGCCAGGGCGGATCTTCCCCTGGCTCGCGTAGAGCGCCGCGACGGCGACCAGGATCGGCAGCCCGGCCAGGTACTCGGCGAACCGCCCGGTGACCCGCCCGATCGGGAAGATCGGCCGGGGCAGGTTCATCGTGGTGATCAGCCGGGACTGTCCGGTGAGCGCGTTCGCCGCCTCGGTCAGCGCCGAACTCGCCCACATCCAGGCGAAGATCCCGGTGATCAGGAACAGCGGGTACGACCCGGCCGCCTCACCCAGGTGCCGCCGGGTCGCGCCGGAATAGAGCACGCCGAAGACGAACCAGTAGATCAGGCCCATGCCGAGCGGCTCGATCAGCGACCAGAAGTAGCCCAGCACCGACTGCTGGTACTTCACCGCGAGATCCCGCCGGACCAGGATGCGCAGCGAGGTGCGGGCGGACCAGAGCGCCGCGACGCCTGACGTCACAGCGCCATGGTCGCGCCCTCGACTGCCGGCACGACGGCCGTCAGCGCCGGGTCACCCCAACGGGGTCAACACTCGATCACGTTGACGGCGAGCCCGCCGCGCGCGGTCTCCTTGTACTTGACCTTCATGTCCGCGCCGGTCTCCCGCATGGTCTTGATGACCTTGTCGAGCGACACGTGGTGCACCCCGTCCCCGCGCAACGCCAGCCGGGCGGCGGTGATCGCCTTGATGCTCGCCACCGCGTTGCGCTCGATGCACGGGATCTGCACCAGGCCGCCCACCGGGTCGCAGGTCAGCCCCAGGTTGTGCTCCATGCCGATCTCGGCGGCGTTCTCCACCTGCTCCGGCGTGCCGCCGAGCGCCTCGGCCAGCCCCGCCGCCGCCATCGAGCACGCCGAACCCACCTCGCCCTGGCAGCCCACCTCGGCCCCGGAGATCGACGCGTTCTCCTTGAACAGCACGCCGATCGCGCCCGCTGCCAGCAGGAACCGGACCACCCCCTCCTCGGAGGCGCCCGGCACGAACCGGGTGTAGTAGTGCAGCACGGCCGGGATGATCCCGGCGGCGCCGTTCGTCGGCGCGGTGACCACCCGGCCGCCGGCCGCGTTCTCCTCGTTGACCGCGAGCGCGAACAACGTCACCCAGTCCATCGCGCGCAGCGGATCCTGGCTGCCGGTCTCCGCCTCCAGACCGCGCCGCAGCTCGGCCGCGCGCCGCCGGACCTTCAACCCGCCCGGGAGTACGCCGTCACGGGTGCAGCCGCTCTCCACGCACTCGCGCATCACCCGCCAGATCTCCAGCAGCCCGGCGCGTACGTCCGCCTCGCTGCGCCAGGACAGCTCGTTGGCGAGCATCACCTCGCTGATCGACAGGCCGGTCTCGGAGGTGACGGTCAGCAGCTCCGCGCCGGTCAGGAACGGGTGCCGTACGCGGGTGGTGTCCGCCTTGATCCGGTCCGCCCCGGCGGCCGCCTCGTCCACCACGAACCCGCCGCCGACGGAGTAATACGTGCGCGCCCGCACCTCGTTCCCGGCCGCGTCGTACGCCGCGAACGTCATCCCGTTCGGGTGGTACGGCAGCGAGCGCCGGCGATGCAGCACCAGATCGGCGTCCGGGTCGAAGTCGATCTCCTGGCTGCCGAACAGGTCGAGCCGCCGCTGCGTGCGGATCCGCTCCACACGCGGCCCGACCGAGTCGGTGTCGACGGTCTCCGGGACCTCCCCCTCCAGCCCCAGCAGCACCGCCCGGTCACTGCCGTGCCCGTGCCCGGTCGCGCCGAGCGAGCCGAACAGCTCGGCCCGCACCCGCGCCACGTCGGCGAGCTGCCCGTCTGCCTTCAGGCCCGCCACGAACGTACGGGCGGCCCGCATCGGCCCGACGGTGTGCGAGCTGGACGGCCCGATACCGACGCTGAAGAGGTCGAAGACACTGATCATTTTGCTGCTTTCCTCGCCGTCGTCCCCGTTGTGCGGATCCGAGCGGTGCGTGGGTGCCGCGCCCGTCGAGCGGGTGGACGGCCGGTGCCCGGGGTGTGGGCGCCCGACCGGCCAGCCTACCTCGCCTGTTCACTACCCGCCCGTTCCCCGACACACGCCCGCCCGCGAGAGGCGAGCGCCGCCACTTCATGATCACGCGGGCGGGACGGGGCGTCGGTGAGGGCCGGACGGGGTAAGCACCTACGGGTGCCCGGGTCGCCGATCCTCCTCGGGGCCGAGGGCGCGGCGCGTACCCCCCTCTACCGTGAAATCAGCGCGGCGGATCGCCGCAGAAGTGGGAGACGACAATGAGTCGCAAACTGGTCCGGCCCCGCGAGGGGCGCATGATCGCCGGTGTCTGCGCCGGTCTGGGGCAGCGGTTCGGCATGTCCGCCGGAATGGTCCGGCTGCTGTTCCTGCTGTCGCTGCTGCTGCCCGGCACGCAGGTCATCGTCTACCTGGTCCTGTGGATCCTGATGCCGAACGAGGACCGCTACCTCGCCACCCGCTGACGCGAGACGAGCCGAGACACCGGCACGCGAACGCGCCCGCCCCGGACCATCGGGGCGGGCGCGCGGCGTCAGAGCACGAAGATCGGGGCAGGAAGGTCAGGGCGCCGCGTAGGTGACCGTCACCTTCTCGTAGCCGAGGGAGCGCAGCAGCCCTTCGAGCATCTTGCGGGTGTTCTCCTGGGCCCGGGCGGCGAGCCCGCTGTCCCGGGCCGCCGCGGTGATCCGGTCCTCGGCGAGCTTGTAGACCTGCTGCTGCCGGTTGGGGTCGCCGGCCACCAGGTCGTTGAGCCGGTTGATCAGACCGCGCTGCTCGGCGAAGACGTAGCTCTTGTCCATGTCCAGGTCGGTCTCGCCGAGCTGTGGCGCGGGCAGCTTGATCTCGGCGGACTTGCCGTCCTCGGAGACGACAACGGCACCGTCGGCGATCTTCGCGAAGTCGACGTACGCCTCGACCCGGCCCGCCCCGACGAACAGCGTGCGCTCGTTGAGCAGGAAGTCCGGCACGTTGCGCCGGTCGTTCTGCACGTCCACCACCACCTGGAAGTTGCCCTCGGCGGCGACGTAGCGGCTCAGGTCACGGATCGACTTGAGCAGCGGCGGCTGGCTGCGGTCGGCCTGCTCCTTGGCGAACGGGTTACGGAAGTCGGGCAGCAGGCCGGTGGCCTGCACGCCGAGCAGCACCACCACCGCCAGCGCGGCGGCGCCGAGCACCCAGAGCAGGCCGCGCGCCGCACCCCCGGTGGACGGGGTGCCCGGGCCGGGATCGCGGTCCGGGTCGGGATCGCGGTCCGGGTCGGGCGAGCCGTCCGCCCGGTCGCGGAGGGACTCGCTGGTGGGGTAGTCCGGGAACTCCCGGGTGGGCTCGTTGATGTCACCGTCGCGGGCCATCGCCCTCACCGTCCTCGTCCGACAGAGTCCTCAGCCGACAAATCGACTGCCAATGACGGTACGGCCACCGTGCGACAGGCGCGCGCCGAGCGCGCCGATCGGGTGAAACCGCAGGTCAGGCGAACGCGGAAAGGCCGGTCAGCCGCTGGCCGATGACGAGCTGGTGGATCTCCGAGGTGCCCTCGTAGGTGAGCACGCTCTCCAGGTTGTTGGCGTGCCGCATCACCGGGTACTCGCCGGAGACGCCGTTCGCGCCGAGGATCGTGCGGCACTGCCGGGCGATGGCCAGCGCCTCGCGCACGTTGTTCAGCTTGCCCACGCTCACCTGGTGGGGCCGCAGCGTGCCCGCGTCGGCGAGGCGGCCCAGGTGCAGCGCGAGCAGCATCCCCTTGTTCCACTCCACCGCCATGTCGGCGAGCTTGGCCTGGGTGAGCTGGAAACCGGCGAGCGGGCGGCCGAACTGGGTGCGCGTGGTCGCGTACTCCAGGGCCGTCTCCAGGCAGTCGCGGGCCGCGCCGAGCGCGCCCCAGACGATGCCGTGCCGGGCCTCGGTCAGGCACCCGAGCGGCGCCTTGAGCCCGATCGCCTCGGGCAGTCGCGCGTCCGCCGGCAGCCGGACGTCGTCGAGCGCGATCTCGCCGGTCAGGGACGCGCGCAGCGACATCTTGTGCCGGATCTCGCGCGCCGTCACCCCGGGCGTGTCCATGGGTACGGCGAAGCCGCGCACCCCTTCGTCGGTACGCGCCCAGATCACGCCCACGTCAGCGATCGGCGCGTTGGTGATCCACAGTTTGCTGCCGTTGAGGATCCAGTCGTCGCCGTCGCGGCGGGCGCGGGTGGCCATCGATCCGGGGTCGGAGCCGTGGTCGGGTTCGGTGAGCCCGAAACAGCCGATCGCCTCCCCGGCCGCCATGGCGGGCAGCCAGCGCTGCTTCTGCTCCTCGCTGCCGTAGCGCCAGATGGCGTACATGGCCAGCGAGCCCTGCACCGAGACGAGCGAGCGGACGCCGGAGTCGCCGGCCTCCAGTTCCAGGCACGCCAGCCCGTACGCGACGGCCGAGGCGCCGGCGCAGCCGTACCCGGTCAGGTGCATGCCGAGCAGGCCGAGCTTGCCGAACTCGCGGGCCAGTTCGCGGGCCGGCACCTGGCCGTCCTCGTACCAGCCGGCGACGTGCGGGCGTACCCGGTCGGCCACGAGCCGACGCACGACGGTACGGATCTGCCGCTCCTCCTCGCTGAGCGACGCGTCGATGTCGAGCAGGTCGAGAGGAGTCATGGCGTCACCTTAACCAACCCTCAGGGAGGCGTCACTCGCCCTGGCCACCGAGCACGAGCACGCGCGCGTGGATCTGGTTGCGCTGCTGGAGCGCCGCGCGCAGCGCGCGGTGCAGACCGTCCTCCAGGTAGAGGCCGCCGTGCCACTGGACCACGTGCGGGAAGAGATCGCCGTAGAAGGTGGAGTCCTCCGCGAGCAGCTTGTCCAGCGCGAGTTCGCGCTTGGTGGTGATGAGCTGGTCAAGCCGCAGCGGGCGCGGCGGAATCTCGGCCCACTGCTTCAGCGTGAGGTTGTGCTCCGGGTAGGGACGCCCGTCCCGGACTGCCCTGAAGATCACGCCGTGCTCTCCTCCCCAGGCCAGGCTGACAATGTGGATGTCAGCCTAACCGCTCAGGTCCACCGTCCCCGCCGCACCACATCCTGCACCGGACGACGCCCTCGGCGCAGCGACGGTGACCGGTGGTCGACGACTCGGTAACCGACAGTGATGGCGCCGATCGGGTGCAGTTCCGGCGGTACCCCGAACGCCTCCCGATACGCCCCGATCCGCTGCGGCGGGATGCCGAAGAAGCAGGCGCCCAGCCCTTCGTCCACGGCCGTGAGCAGCATCAGCAGCGCCGCGAAACCGGTGTCCACGTACCAGTAGGGCACCGGCCAGCGGTCCTCGTCGCGGTCCGCCCAGCCCTTGTCCGGCTCGGCGTAGCGGTCCAGGTAGGCGTCGCGGTTGGCGTGCGGCACCACGATCAGCGGTGCCCGGCGCATCCCGGCCAGCCAGCGTTCCCGGCCGCCGCCACCCGGCGTGGTGGCGGCCCAGAACCGTTCCCGGTCCGCCGGTTCCTCCAGCACCAGGAAGCCCCAGCCCTGCGAGAACCCGGCCGACGGGGCCCGGACGGCGTGGTCCAGCAGCCGGTCCACCGCCTCCGGCGGCACCGGCCGGTCGGGGTCGTAGTTACGCACCATCCGGCGGCGCCGGACGACCTCGGCGAACTCCACGCTCAGACCTCCGGGCGGACGCCCCAGGCGCCCCGCCAGGTCTGCCCCGGCGCCAGCATGATCAGGTCCCTGCCGGAGCGGAACGCGTCGGGCGGGCAGGTCATCGGCTCCACCGCCACCGACCGGCGGTGCCGTTCCCCGCCGAGCGTGTCGCCGGTGAACACCTGCCACCAGCCGAACTCGCGGTCCGCCCAGATCCGCAGCCCGGACGAGCCGTCCGGCGCGCTCAGCACCACCGCCGAGCCGCCGTCGGCCTCGCGCTCGACGTCACCGAACGCGGTGTCCAGCACCAGGTCGCCGATCGGGCGCGGGCTGGTGAAGTCGAACTCGGAGCCGGCCACCTCGGCGGCGGCGACCGGCAGCAGGCGGCTGTCCACCAGCACCCGCCGCCGGGCCGGCACGCGCAGCCGCATCTCGTTCACGCCGACCTTGGGCAGTTGCAGGTAGGGGTGCACGGAGAAGCCGAACGGCGCCGGCTCACCGGAGAGGTTCGTCGCCTCGTGCTCGGCCCGCAGGCCGTCCGGGCCGGCGCTCCACCGGGTCCGCAGCCGCAGCGTCCACGGGTAGCCAGGGCTGGCCGGCAGGTCGTAGCCGATGGTGACGCTGTCCGCCGACTGCTCGATCGGCTGCCACCGCGCCCAGTTGACCAGGCCGTGCAGGGCGTTGTGCCGCTCCGGCTCGGTGAGGTCGAGCTGCAAGGACCGCTCGCCGACCGTGTAGGCGCCGTCGCGGATGCGGTTCGGCCACGGCGCCAGCACCTGTCCGGCCGAGCCGGGGCAGACCTCGTCCTCGGCGTACCCGTCGAGGTGGTCCACGCCGTCGTAGCGGTAGGCCCGCAGCCCGCCGCCCACCTCGACCACGACGGCCTCGTGGCCGTCGGCGGCGATGGTCCACTGTGTACCGGACGGTGGCTGCACGTCGATCCCCATGCCGGCGACCCTACCGTCAGCGCCGGTCCTCGGCGGGGGTGACCGAGCGATAGCGCAGCAACGCCGGGAACGCCGCCACCAGCAACACCGCCAGTACGGCGGCGGCGATACCGCCGCCGACCATGGCGAAACCGGTGCCGAAAGCGGCAGCCGTCGCACCGGCGCGCAGGTCGCCCAGGCGCGGGCCACCGGCCACCACCACCGTGTTCACGCCCTGAAGGCGGCCCCGCATCCGGTCCGGCGCGTAGACCAGCAGCATCGACTGGCGCAGCGTGGCGCTGACCAGGTCGGCGGCGCCGGCGACGCCGAGCAGCACCACCGCGAGCCACAGGTGCCCGGCCAGGCCGGCGAGTGCGATCGCCACGCCCCAGCCGACCACCGCCACGGTGAGCGCCAGCCCCTGCCGGCGCACCCGGCCGATCCACCCCGAGGTCAGACCGCCGAGCATCGCGCCGATGGCGATGGAGCTGTAGAGCCAGCCCACCGCCGAGGCGCCGCCGAAGCGTTCCTGCGCCAGCTCCGGAAAGAGCGCTCGCGGCATGGCCAGGATCATCGCGATCAGGTCGATGGCGAAGGAGAGCAGCAGCACCCGCGTGGTGGCCAGATAGCGGATGCCGTCGACGATGCTGGCGAATCCGGCCCTGCGGACGCCGCCGTCCGGGTCCGGCGCGGGCGGCATCGCCGGCAGCCGCAGCGTGGCCCAGAGCGCCGCGGTGTACAGCAGCGCGTCCGCCCCGTACGCGATGGGCAGGGCCGTCTCGACCTGCCACCCGGCGAAGATCAGGCCCGCCGCGAGCGGGCCGAAGACGGCGGCGGCGGTGAACGTGGTGAAGTTCAGCGTGGTGGCCGCCGGGACCAGCTCGGCGGGCACCAGCCGGGGCAGGATCGCGCTGCGGGCCGGCGAGGTGATCGCGAAGGCGGTCGACTGAAGGCCCACCAGCAGCAGGAGCAGCAGCGGGCTGCGCACCCCGGCCAGCGACTGGAGCAGCAGCCCCAACGTCGAGGCCCAGAGCACGCAGCCACCGACGAGCAGCACCCGGCGGCGGTCCCGGGCGTCGGCGATCGCACCGCCCCACAGCCCGAACACCAGCAGCGGCACGAACCCGGCGAGGCCCAGCAGGCCGACCCAGAGCGAGCCGCCGGTCAGGTCGAACATCTCCACCGGCACCGCCACCGCGGTGAACTGGAAGCCGAACATCGCCACCGCGTTGCCGGTCCACACCCGCCGGTACGCGGGCACGCGCAGCGGGCGCAGGTCGATCGCCCAGCGGCGCGGTTCCCGCCGCCGGGACTCTGTGACGTCGGTCACGGTGCCAGCCGCTCGACGACGAAGACCCCGTCCCCGGTACGCCGGAAGCGCAGCCGGTCGTGCAGCCGGCTGGCCCGGCCCTGCCAGAACTCGAGAGTCTCCGGACGCACCCGGAACCCGCCCCAGTACGGCGGCGCGGGAATCGGATCCGCGTCGGCGAACCGCTCGGCCGCCGCCCGGTACGCCGAGTCCAGCGCCGCCCGGTCCGGCACCACAGTCGACTGGGTGCTGGCCCAGGCCCCGAGCTGCGATCCGCGCGGCCGGCTGGCGAAGTACGCCTGCGTCTCGGCGCGGTCCACCTGCTCGACCCGGCCGGTCACCGTCACCTGCCGCTGCATCGGGAACCAGGGAAACACCAGGCTGGCCCACGGATTCGCGGTCACCTCGGCGCCCTTGCGCGAGCCGTGGTTGGTGTAGAAGACGAAGCCCTCCGGGTCGTACCCCTTGAGCAGCACGGTGCGGCCGCTGGGCCGCCCCTGGGCGTCGGCCGTGCCGAGCACCATCGCGTTCGGCTCGGGCAGCGGATGGGCCACCGCGTCGGCGAACCAGCGGGCGAACTGGATGTGCCAGTCCGGTGCCAGGTCCGTCTCGGTCAGGCCCAGGTCGGCGGCGTACTCGTTACGCATGCCGGCCGGGGCGGGTGTGTCGCCTGTCACTGTGGTTGTCCCTCTCCCGGGCGCACCGGCGTCCCCCGACGCTGGCCAGGCCCCGGTACCCAGTCTTCTCCTTCTCGCACCGACTTCCAGCGGCGGGGATGTCGCGTGGCGCACAGTGGCTGTGGGTCGCGCAGCTTGTTACCCACCGGGCAAGATGTCACGAACCACAACCCTGAGGGTCGCCTGAGCTGCGGGGCTCGATCAGTCCGCCCGGGCGCACCGAGCCGAAGCCAGGAGACGACATGTCCGATTTCAAACCGGGCCTGGAGGGCGTCGTAGCCTTCGAGACCGAGATCGCCGAACCCGACCGCGCGGGGGGATCACTGCGCTACCGGGGCGTGGACATCGAGGATCTGATCGGCCAGGTCTCCTTCGGCAACGTCTGGGCGCTGCTGGTGGACGGCCGGTTCGGCCCGGGTCTGCCGCCGGCCGAGCCGTTCCCGGTGCCGGTGCACTCCGGTGACATCCGCGTCGACGTGCAGTCCGCAGTCGCCATGCTGGCCCCCTACTGGGGTCTGAGCCAGCTTCTCGACATCTCCGACGAGCAGGTCCGCGAGGACCTGGCCCGGGTGTCGGTCACCGCGCTGTCCTTCGTCGCCCAGTCGGCGCGCGGCCTGGGCCTGCCGGCCGTGCCGCAGAAGGAGATCGACAAGGCGGAGACCATCGTCGAGCGGTTCATGAAGCGCTGGCGCGGCGAGCCCGACCCGCGGCACGTCAAGGCCGTCGACGCGTACTTCATCTCGGCCGCCGAGCACGGCCTGAACGCCTCCACCTTCACCGCCCGGATCGTCGCCTCCACCGGCGCGGACGCCGCGGCCTGCATCTCCTCCGGCATCGGCGCGCTCTCCGGGCCGCTGCACGGCGGCGCCCCGTCCCGGGTGCTCAGCATGCTGGAGGCGGTCGAGCGCAGCGGCGACGCCGACGGGTACGTCAAGGGCGTCCTGGACCGGGGCGAGCGGCTGATGGGCTTCGGCCATCGGGTCTACCGGGCCGAGGACCCGCGCGCCCGCGTGCTGCGGCGTACCGCCAAGGAGCTGGGCGCGCCCCGCTTCGAGGTCGCCGAGGCGCTGGAGAAGGCCGCGCTCGCCGAGCTGCAGGCCCGCCGCCCGGACCGCGTCCTCGCCACCAACGTCGAGTTCTGGTCGGCCGTGGTGCTGGACTTCGCCGAGGTGCCGGCGCACATGTTCACCTCGATGTTCACCTGCGCCCGGATGGGCGGCTGGTCGGCGCACATCCTGGAGCAGAAGAAGCTCCAGCGGCTGGTCCGGCCGTCGGCCACCTACGTCGGCCACGTCCCGCGCAAGCCGCAGCAGGTCGAGGGCTGGGACGCCATCCCGCACGGCGTCTGAGGTGTAAGGAAGGGGCCCCGCTCAACGCCTCCGGTAGAGGCGGGGCCCCTCTTGACGCCCGCCTGCCCGCTGCCCGCCTGCCGGCCGGGGTGGCGCCGCGCCGCTGTGGCGCACGACTCAGCGTCGGGCGTGGGACCAGCCGCCGGTCCGGGCCGCCCGGGTGGGAGGATGAAGGCCGGCAGCGCTGCCGGCCGGGTTCGGACCCCGGCCGCCTCGTGCGCCCGGCGCACACCCGGCCACCGGTCCGAGCCCGCACGAAGGGCCTGTCCTCGCCCATGCGGAAGGATCTTGAAGACCGTGGCTGACGTACCGACCATCCGGATTCCCGACGACCTCAAGCCCGCCGACGGACGTTTCGGCTGCGGCCCGTCCAAGGTTCGCCCGGCCGCGGTCTCCGCCCTGGCCGACGTCGCCACCAGCTACCTGGGCACGTCGCACCGGCAGAAGACGGTCCGCGACGAGGTGGCCCGGCTGCGCCGCGGCCTGGCCGAGTTCTTCTCCCTGCCCGAGGGGTACGAGGTGGTGCTCGGCAACGGCGGCACCACCGCGTTCTGGGAGGTCGCCACGTTCGGCCTGATCCGTGACCGGGCCCAGTTCGCCAGCTTCGGCGAGTTCGGCGCCAAGTTCGCCAAGTCCGTCAAGGACGCGCCGTTCCTCGGTGAGCCGACCGTCCGCAAGTCCGACGCGGGCAGCGCCCCGACGCTGGTGGCCGAGGCCGGCGTGGACGTCTACGCCACCCCGCACAACGAGACCTCCACCGGCGTCGCGGTGCCGATCAGCCGGGTGGCGGGCGCCGACGAGGGCTCGCTGCTGCTGGTCGACGCCACCTCGGGCGCGGGCGGGCTGGACGTGGACGTCGCCCAGACCGACGTCTACTACTTCGCCCCGCAGAAGTGCTTCGGCTCCGACGGCGGGCTCTGGCTGGCCCTGATGTCGCCGGCCGCGCTGGCCCGGGCCACCGAGGTCAAGGAGTCCGGCCGCTACATCCCGGCCTTCCTCGACCTGGTCACCGCGATCGACAACTCGCGGCTGGAGCAGACGTACAACACCCCGGCGCTGGCGACCATCTTCCTGGCCGCGGAGCAGACCGACTGGATGAACTCCCAGGGCGGGCTGGCCTGGGCGGCCAAGCGGACCGCCGAGAGCGCCGGCATCGTGTACGGCTGGGCCGAGCGCTCGTCGTTCGCCACGCCGTTCGTGTCGGACCCGGCGCTGCGGTCCAACGTGGTCGCCACCGTCGACTTCGCCGACGGGGTGGACGCGACGGCGATCGCCAAGGTGCTGCGGGCGAACGGCATCGTCGACACCGAGCCGTACCGCAAGCTCGGCCGCAACCAGTTGCGGGTGGCGCTGTTCCCGGCCGTCGAGCCGGCCGACGTCGAGGCGCTCACCGCGTCCATCGACTACGTGGTCGAGCGACTCTGATCACGTCGTCACGGTGCGTGGCCGTCGGGGCTCCGGCGGCCACCCACCGTGATCGTTACCGCAGCTCAGTCATGACATGCCGGGGTGTCGCAATCCCCATCGGCGGGTAGATGAGCGTACGGTGGTGCGAGACGCCCGGGTGGCCGGCTCCCGTGGCGTGACGGCCAGCGAAGCGGGACGGAGGCAAGCCGATGCGCCCAGTACGCTTCGTCGCCCTCTCCGAGGACGGCCAGGCCCTGGTGCTCGCCGACGAGGTGGGGCGCCTCCTGGCGCTGCCCATCGACGAGCGGATCGCGTCGGCGCTGCACGCCGAGCCGGGCGCCGCGCCGCTCGTGGTGGTGCCGAGCGCCACCGACCTGACACCGTCACTGTCCCCACGGGACATCCAGGCCCGGATCCGTTCCGGCGAGTCCGCGGAGGACGTCGCCCGCATCGCCGGCGTGCCCGTCGACCGGGTCCTGCGTTACGCCGGCCCGGTGCTCCAGGAGCGGGCCATGCTCGCCCAGCACGCCCGGCGCACCCGGCTCAAGGGCGCCGAGAAGCCGACCCCGCTGGCCGAGGTCGTCAACGGCCGGCTGGCCCAGCACGGCATCGACACCGAGAAGATCTCGTGGGACGCCTACCGCCGTGACGACGGCACCTGGCGGATCATCGCGACCTGGCCGTCCGGCAAGGCCACCGCGCAGGCGGTGTGGGATCTGGACAAGACCCGGCAGAACGTCGCCCCGCACGACGACATGGCGCAATACCTCTGCGCCGAGCGGCCCACGCCGATCCTCGGCCAGGAGCCGGCGCCGGAGCGGGAGCGGGGCGGTCACGCGCTGCCCGGCCCGTCGCGCGGTGAGCCGAGCCGGGGTGGGCACGGCCTGCCGGCCGGAGCCGAGCACGCCCGTCCGGGGCGTGACCCGATCCGTGCCGGCCGGGACGCGCTGCTCGCCTCGCTGGACCGGCCGCTCGGCGGCACGTCCGGGCGTGGTCTCGACACCCGGTCCCCGGCCGCGCTGGCCGGCTCGGAGGCACCCCGTCAGCGGGCCGTCGCCGGTGGTGCCGCCGCGCTGCTCGGTGGCGGGCAGGGTTCGGCCTTCGACGACGACTCGGACGCGCCGAAGGAGATCCCGGCCGTACCCTCGCTTGCCGTGCTGCGTCCTCGGCGCACCGGCCCCGCGGCGGCCGGCGGCACGGCCGCCGAGTCCACCGAGGCCGGCGGCAAGCCGCGCAAGCGGCTGCCGAGCTGGGACGACGTGCTGTTCGGCACCGGCCCGGCGGCCCGCGAATCGTCCTGATCCTCGGCTCCACCCTGGCCCGTTGAGAGGGCACTCTAAGTGCCGGCGTGCCAGGGTGGAGTCATGGAGTACACGAACCTGGGACGCACCGGTCTGTCCGTGAGCCGACTCTGCCTCGGCACGATGAACTTCGGTCCGCAGACCGACGAGCCGGACAGTTTCGCCATCATGGACCGGGCGCTCGAACACGGGATCAACTTCTTCGACACCGCGAACGTCTACGGCTGGAAGCTCGGTGAGGGCGTCACCGAGCAGATCGTGGGCCGCTGGTTCGCGCAGGGCGGCGGACGCCGCGACAAGGTCGTCCTCGCCACCAAGGTGTACGGCAAGATGGGCGAGTGGCCCAACGAGCAGGGCCTGAGCGCCCGGCACATCATCCGGGCCTGCGAGGACTCGTTGCGCCGGCTCCAGACCGACACCATCGACCTCTACCAGATGCACCACATCTCCCGGACCACGCCGTGGGAGGAGATCTGGCAGGCGATGGAGACGCTCGTCGCCCAGGGCAAGGTCATCTACGTCGGGTCGTCCAACTTCGCCGGCTGGCACATCGCGCAGGCGCAGGCCGCGGCCAGACAGCGCAACTTCCTCGGCCTGGTCTCCGAGCAGTCGATCTACAACCTGCTGACCCGCCACGTCGAACTGGAGGTGGTACCGGCCGCGCAGCACTACGGCCTGGGCATCATCCCCTGGTCGCCGCTGCACGGCGGGCTGCTCTCCGGCATCATCCGCAAGATTGCCGAGGGCAGCGCGGCGCGCGGCACCACCGGCCGCTCGGCCGACGCGCTGGCCGAGCACCGCAACACCATCGAGGCGTACGAGAAGCTCTGTGCCGACCTCGGCCACGACCCGGCCGACGTGGCGCTGGCCTGGCTGCTCTCCCGGCCGGGCGTGACCGCCCCGATCGTCGGTCCGCGCACCCTGGACCAGCTCGACCGCAACCTGGGCGCACTCGACGTCCACCTGGACGAGCCCACCCTCACTCGTCTCGACGAGTTGTTCCCGCCCGTGGGCAACGGAGGCCCGGGCCCCGAGGCCTGGGCCTGGTAACCCCCTCACCCTCGACCCCGCCGATCTTGCAGTTTGTGCCCCGGCAAAACGCCCGAACCGCCCTCGCGCGGGGCACAAACTGCAAGATCGCGGGAAGGGGTGCGGGCGGACAGGGGCGGGATGCTACAGGGGCCAGGTGGTTACCCGGGTGTGGCGGGTGGGTGGGCCGGGGTGGCTGTGGACCAGGGCGAGGCGGTCGGCGGGCCACTCCGGGCCGGTGTAGCCGTCCAGGGTCTGCAGGTCGGCGCGGAGGTCGGCCTCGGGCACCTTGTCGCCGGGACGTGCGATGGTCAGGTGCGCCCGGAACGGCTTGTCGTCACAGGGCAGCCCGGCCTCGCGCAGCCTGCCGCGGATCGAACGGGCGAGCGCGTCGAGTGCCCCGACCTCGCCGCGCACGTCGGCCCAGAGCACTGTGGACCGGCCCTGACCGAAGCTGCCGCCACCGGCGAGGCGTAGCCGAGGCGCACGAGCCGTCCGCGCGGTCGAGGCGAGCGCGCGCTCCACGTCGGCCAGCCGGTCGTCCGGCACCTCGCCGAGGAAGGCGAGCGTGAGGTGCAGGCCGGCCGGGTCGGCGAGGCGGGAGTGGCGGGCGGCCGCGACCCGCAGGCCCGCGATCCGGGCGGTCAGGTCCGCGACCGCCACGGCAGGCGGGTAGACCGCCGCGAAGAGACGCACCCGGTCAGCGGTGCCGCTGGTGGTGCGCGGCGCGGGCGGCCGGCAGGGTCAGCCCGGCGGCGTGCAGCAGCCCTTCGACGCGTACCCGCTCGATCTCCCGGTCGACGCCGTTCAGCTCAGCGAGATGCTCGGCGATGCCGAGCGCGTGGCAGGCGGCGCGCAGCCGTTCGTCGTACGCCTCAATGACCGCGCCGTGCCACACCACGCTGCGGTCAACCGCGGCGAGCCGGTGGCCGCCGAGTCGGCGCAGGTCGGTGGCGAGTTGTTCCAGCGGACGGCGACCGCCCTTGTCGAACTCGGTGAGGTCGATGTCGCGGGTCAGCGCCTCGGCCTCGATGGCCCGGTCGAGCCGGGCGATGGTGCGGCGTTCCCGGCGCTGCTCCCGCCACTCGGCCCACCCGCAGGCGACCCGGTCGATGATCTCGTCGGCGCAGAACAGCAGCGCGAGCAGGGCGGGCAGGCAGCAGACGGTGAAGATCGCCAGCGCCAGGAGCAGTCCCTGCCCTACTTCCACACATCGAAGCTAAGCCCTACCGCACCGGCCCGCCACCCGTTTCGGTAATCGGACCGGTACGGCCGGCTATCGGCGTCACTTCGCGCCGGCTGACACCACGTAGAACCGGGGCAGGGGCAGCATCCGCAGCCGCAGCCGGGCGCCGGAGCGGCGCAGCTGCCAGGCGAGCGCCAGCAGCGCGGCGGTCAGCGAGATCAGGCCGCCGGCCCAGATGCTCGCGCCCGCGCCGTACGTCTCGGCGACCCAGCCGATCACCGGCGCACCGACCGGGTTGGTGCCCAGGAACACCAGCACCCACAGCGCCATCACCCGTCCCCGGAAGGACTCGTCGACACCGAGCTGTACGCGCTGGTTGGCGGCCTGGGCGAAGTAGATCATGAAGAACCCGGCGGGCAGCAGCAGCGTCACGACCAGCCAGTACGCCGGGGCGAGCCCGACGAGCGTGCCGAAGACCGCGCAGCCGATCGCGGCGCCGAGCACGAGCCAGACCGAGGGGCGGCTGCGCCGTCCGGTGCCGGCCAGCGCCCCGACCAGCGCGCCGGCCGCGAGGGCGGTGCTGAACAGGCCGAACGAGGCGGCGCCGGTGTTGAACACGGTCTTCGCGAGCGCGGCGAGGGTGAGCTGGAAGTTGAACAGGCTCATCCCGATCACCGACATGAGGACCATCGGCAGCAGGATGTCCGGGCGCCGCGCCACGTACCGGAGGCCGTCGACCACCCGGGCCTGGTCCCGCTCGCCGACCGGCGGCAGGTCCTTGCGGTGCAGTTCCTCGGTACGCATCCGGACGACGTTCACCAGCGGGGCGATCGAGCTGAGCGCGGTGACCAGGAAGACCGGGCCGACGTCGACGGCGGCGATGGCCAGGCCGGCGACGGCCGGGCCGACGATCCGGGCGGAGTTGAACACTGCCGCGTTGAGCGAGAGCGCGTTCGGCAGCAGCGACATGCCGACCAGCTCGGAGACGAACGCCTGGCGGACCGGCGTCTCGACCGCGTTCGCGACGCCGAGCAGGGCGGCGAACGTGAAGACGTGCCAGAGCTGCACCAGGCCGGTGAGGACCAGGACGCTCATGGCGAGCGCCAGCACGGTCCAGAACGCGTTGGCGACGAAGAGCAGCATCCGCTTGTCGTAGCGGTCGGCGAGCCGGCCGGACAGCAGCGTGAGCAGGAGGACGGGGGTGAACTGCAACGCGACGACCACGCCGAGGGCGGTCGCGGAGTTGTCGCTGAGCTCGAGGACGAGCCAGTCCTGGGCGATGAACATCATCCAGACGCCGATCAGTTTGATCAGCTGTCCGGTGGCGAAGAGTCGGTAGTTACGGACTCGTAGGGACTGGAACATCGTGCTCAGCTTGGCCTGCACTCTAGGTGCGCCTCCTCGCGTCGGTACGCTTCATCCACGTGTGACCAAGCGAACCGCGGTCGGCGGTGTCAGGCGCGAGCGATGCCCTGGAGGATTTCCGCGGCCCGTTGCAGCGTGTCGCGTTCGTCCTCGGTCAGTGCGGCCAGCCGGATGGCCAGCCATTCGTTCCGGGCCCGCTCGAACTGGTCGAGCACGGCCCGTCCCCCTTCGGTCGCCGCCAGGATGACCTGCCGTCCGTCGGTCGGATGGGGAGTACGCTGCACGAGGCCGCGTTCTTCCAACTTCGCGACGATCTTCGTCATCGTGGGCGGCTGCACCCGTTCGACGTCCGCCAGTTCCCGTGGCGTGAGGGCGCCCGCCAGCTTGAGGCTGGTGAGCGCCGACAACTGGGTGACCGTGAGGTCGCCGACCGGCCGGGCTTGTCGGACCCGCCGGTTGAGCCGGGTGATCGCATCTTGCAACTGAGGGGCCAGTTGCGCCGGTGGCACGCGTCTCGCCGTCACCGTTCGCTCCGTCACAACTAGTTAGCTTAACTAATGAGCCTGGCTAACGACATGCGTTATGACCAGGCTCACCAGCGTCAGAGCAACACGGACTCGACCGGCCCGCGCAGGAAGTACACGACGAACAGCGCGGCGACCCCGTACAGCAGGGGGTGGACCTCGCGGGCCTTGCCCTTGGCCACCTTCAGCAGCACGAAGCTGATCACGCCGGCGCCGATGCCGTTCGAGATCGAGTAGGTGAAGGGCATCAGCGCGATGGTGAGGAACGCCGGGATGGCGATCTCGTAGTCGGTCCAGTCGATCGTGCGGACCGCCGTCATCATCAGGAAGCCGACCACCACCAGCGCCGTCGAGGCAGCCTCGAACGGCACGATCAGCGACAGCGGCGCCAGGAACATGGCCAGCAGGAACAACGCGCCGGTGACCAGGTTGGCCACGCCGGTCCGGGCGCCCTCCGCGACGCCTGCGGCGCTCTCGATGTACGAGGTGTTGCTGGACACCGAGGCCGCGCCACCAGCGGCGGCGGCGATCGAGTCGACGAGCAGGATCTCCTTGGCCTTCGGCGGGGTGCCCGTCTCGTCGAGCATGTCCCCTTCCTGGCCGATCGCCACCATCGTGCCCATGGTGTCGAAGAAGTCCGTGATCAGCAGCGTGAAGATGAACATCAGCGGCACCAGCCAGCCGACCCGGCTCCACGAGTTGAGCACGTTGAACTGGCCCAGCAACGACAGGTCGGGCAGGTCCACGATCTGCTTGGGCAGCTCGGGCACGTTCAGCGCCCAGCCCTTCGGGTTCGGCTTGCCGTCGACGAAGGACGGGCCGACGTTGGCGATCGCCTCGACCACGATGGCCAGCACGGTGGAGGCCAGGATGCCGATCAGGATCGCGCCCCGGACCCGACGTACCACGAGGACCAGGGTGACCAGCAGGCCGACCACGAAGACCAGCATCGGCCAGCTGACGATCTTGCCGTTGATGCCCAGCCCCACCGGCACCGTGGAGTTCGCCGCGTCCGGCACCCGCCTGACGAAACCGGCGTCGACCAGGCCGATGATGGTCAGGAACAGACCGATACCGACGCCGATCGCGGTCTTGAGCTGTGTGGGCACCGAGCGGAACACCGCGGTACGCAGTCCGGTGAGCACCAGGATGCCGATCAGCACACCCTCGATGACCACCAGGCCCATCGCGTCCGCCCAGGTCATCTGCGGCGCGATCTCGTACGCCACGAGCGCGTTCACGCCGAGACCGGCCGCGAGCGCGATCGGGAACCGGGCCACCACGCCCATCAGGATGGTCATCAGGCCGGCGACGAGCGCGGTCGCGGCGGCGAGCGCCGGAATCGCGAGCGAACGCCCGTCGCCGTCCTTCCCGCTGCCCAGGATCAGCGGGTTCAACACCACGATGTACGCCATCGTGAAGAACGTCGCGAAGCCGCCTCGGATCTCCCGGCTCAGCGTCGACCGGCGTGCCGAGATCTCGAAAAAGCGGTCGAAGGCGTTTCGTGGGTGCGCCGGATCGGGCGGCGTGGCGTGATCCGGCGGCGGAGCAATGGACATCTGGTCCTCATCTAGGTTATCGGCTGGACTTTGTCGCGCGCATCGTCCCAGATCACCCACCAGGCAGGGAAGAACGATCACGTACGCTGGGCCGGTGTCACAGGAGCAACAGCCGCGGCCGGAGCCGCTCGACCCGCCGATGGTGCCGTTCGCCGTCGCCGGGCTGATCGCCTGGGCGGTGGCCGGCCTGGTGCTACTGGTCTTCTTCCGGGACTGGCTCACCGAATCCGGGCGTCAGAACTGGCTCTGGACCTGCCTCGCCGGTTTCCTGTGGGGCTTTCCCGGCCTGGCGGTGATGATGCGGCACGACGCCAACCGGCGTCGCCGGCGCGCGGCCGCCACGCTGCGACAGCCCTGACCGGTCAGGGGTGGCCGTACGGCTCCGCCGGCTCGGCCGCCTCCACCGAGCCCAGGGCCCGGCTCACGGTCATCGCCTCGACCGCGCTGTCGTCGTAGACGGTGGGCAGTTCGTCGACGGGCGTCTCCGGCGTCTCCACAAGCGCCTCGGAGTGCGCGCCGCACCCGTGGTCGGCGCTCACCACCCGGCCGTCGTCCGGGGCGTAGAAGTTGCCGCAGGCACCGAAGGCCAGGCGCAGCGAACCGGCGAGCGGCAGGTAGAAGCCGCAGGTGCCGCAGCGGGCCGCGGCCGGCGCGGCCGCCGAGATCGCGGCGTCCGGGCCGTGGTCGCCGTCGTACCAGCGCTGGGCGGCCTCGGCGCGGCCCTCCCGGGACAGCACCCGGGGGCGGCCCAGGCCCAGCTCCCAGGCGGTCTCCTCCACGGCCGGGTCGTCGGAGAGCAGATAGCCGGGAGCGAGCCGCTCGTCGTCGGCCGGGGTGAGCAGCAGATCGCCGGGGCCCAGGTCGCCCGGCTTGAGCCGCTCCTGCCAGGGCAGCCAGCCCGGGGCGAGCAGCGCGTCCGGGCCGGGCAGCAGCACCGTCTCGCAGATGGTGACGTGCCGGCTGCGCGGCACCCGGGTGACGGTGACGGCCCAGCGCCAGCCGCGATAACCGGCCATCCGGCACTCGAAGTAGTGGGTGACGACCCGATCGCCCTCGGCGACCGCTTGGAGATGATCGCCGATGTCGGTGGGCTCCACCTCGGTGATCGCGTCGCGGGCCACCTCGACGGCGGCGGCGCAGACCTGGTCGAGCCGGGGAGCGCGGGCGGAGGCGGGCCTGGTCACCCGACCATTGTTCCCCATGCCCGTCCACGAGCGACAGGCACTCCCCCGGAGTCATTCTCTCCGGGTGATGCGGCACACGTGAAGCGGATGGGCGAGGATGGGACGCATGGCGCTGTCCTCCCGCTCCGGCCGCTCCTTCCTCGGGCGGACCGTCGGCACCGGCATCCGCGCCACCCGGCTGCTGCTGCGGGGCTCGATGCGCGGCGGGCGCTGGATGACCCGGCGGGCCGGCACCGCCCGGGCCCGCAGCGCGGGCAACGAGGTGGGCATGGTCCGCCTGTTCGACCTGCACGCGCTCTCCTGCGCCGGTGACACGCTCATCGCGATCGGCCTGGCCGGGACGATCTTCTTCGACGTGCCGCTCGGCGAGGCGCGCAACAAGGTGGCTCTCTACCTGCTGGTGACCATGGTTCCGTTCGCCATGCTCGCCCCGGTGGTCGGCCCGCTGCTCGACCACTTCCGTCACGGCCGGCGGTACGCGCTGGCCGCCACCATGCTCGGCCGGGCGTTCCTGGCCTGGCTGATCTCCGACTACATCGGCGGCTTCGGGCTCTACCCGGCGGCGTTCGGCGTGCTCGCGCTCTCCCGCGCGTACGGGGTGGCCCGCTCGGCGGCGGTGCCGCGGCTGCTCCCCGAAGGGCTGGGGCTGTCCCAGGTCGGCGCGCGAGCGAGCGTCTACGGCACGGTGGCCGGCGCGCTCGTCGCGCCGATCGGGCTGGCCGCGTTCTGGTTCGGGCCGCAGTGGCCGCTTCGGGTCGCCTCGGTGATCTTCGTGATCGGCATGGTGATCTCGCTCCGGTTGCCGCCGAAGGCCGACTCCGAGCCGCCCGAGCGGTTGCCGCACCCGCTGCGCGCGCTGCGCCGCCGGGACGGCGAGCGCCCGCTGGGCCGGGGCCGCCCCAGCGGCCGGCTGGTGATCGCCACGCTGATCGGCGCGGCGGCGCTGCGCGGGCTCTACGGCTTCCTGCTGCTGTTCCTGGCCTTCGCGATCAAGGCCGGTGACCTGACCACCGATTTCTTCGGCCGCGACCTCGGCGCCCAGGGCGCGCTGGGCCTGGTCGGCGGCGCGCTGGCGGTCGGCACGTTCCTGGCCACCGCGCTCGGCACGCGGCTGCGCATCCACCGGCCGACCGCCCTGCAGTCCAGCGGCACGATAGTGGTGGCCGGCGTGGCGGTGCTCGCCGCGCTGAAGTTCTCGCTGCCGATGGTGGCGCTGCTCTGCCTGGTGGCCGCGATGATGAGCGGGATCGCCAAGCTCGCGGTGGACGCCTCGATCCAGGAACGCATCCCGGAGCGGCTGCGGGCCAGCTCGTTCGCGCACTCGGAGACCGCGCTGATGCTGGCGTTCGTGGCCGGGGGCGGGCTCGGGCTGGTGCCGTTCACCGGTCTGGTCGGCGTGACGGTGGCCGCCGTGGTGGCCGCGCTGGTGGCCGTACGCGGCGTGCTGGTCGCCGGCAAGCTGCGCGGCGAGCACCTGGCCGGCCGGCCGCTGGGCGACGAGGAACTGGGGGCGGAGCAGGCCGCCCGGGCCGAGGAACCGGCCGCCACCTCGTTCGACGACCCGGCGCCCACGTCACCGGCGCCGCAGCGCCCCGGCCCGCCGGACGACGACGGGCTGGCGCCGCCCGGCTTCCACATCTACCGGCCGTCCTCCTCGGTGGGCGGCCCCGGCGGCGTCGAGGACACCGAGCGGCGCGATCCCCGGGGGCCGGTGGCGTGAGCGGCTTGCTCGTGGTCACGGCCGTGCCGGCCGAGGCCGAGGCGATCCGTGCCGGGCTCACCGCACCGGACCGGACGACATCGCGCGTGACGCCGCCGGATGTCACGGTGCTGCCGGTCGGGGTCGGCCCGGCCGTCGCCGGGGCTGCCACGGCGCGGCTGCTGGCGCTGGCCGAGGCGGCCGGGCGGCCGTACCGGGCGGTGGTCAGCGCCGGCATCGCCGGAGGGTTCGTCGGCCGGGTCGCTGTGGGCGGCACGGTGCTCGCCGACCGCAGCGTCGCCGCCGACCTCGGCGCCGAGTCGCCGGGCGGTTTCATCCCGGTCGAGGACCTGGGCATGCCTCCCGAGCTGCTGGGCGGCGGCCGGACCGTGCCCGCCGATCCGGGCCTGCTGGCCCGTCTGCGCGCCGCGCTGCCGGGGGCCACGGTCGGCACGGTGCTCACCGTCAGCACGGTGACCGGCACCGCCGCCAGCACCGCGGCGCTCGCCGAACGGCACCCGGACGCGGTGGCCGAGGCCATGGAGGGGTACGGCGTGGCGGTCGCCGCCGCCCAGGCCGGTGTGCCCTTCGCCGAGCTGCGGACCGTCTCCAACCCGATCGGCCCGCGCGACCGGAGCGCGTGGCGCATGCGCGAGGCGTTCACCGCGCTCACCGCCGCCGCTGCCGCCCTCCACTGATCTTGTCCACCTGTGGACAACCCTGTGGACAACTCGTCGGGCTGGGGACGGACGGCCTCAGACCGTGATGACGACCTTGGCTCGCGCGTGCTCGGCTTCCAGGTAGCGGACGGCCTCGGGCACCTCGTGCAGCGGGTAGGCGCGGTCGACGACCGGCGTGAGGCGGCCGGCCTCGGCGTACTCGCGCAGCGCGTCGAGGTGCGCCCGGCCGGGTGACGTGGCGAGGACGACGACGCGCTGCCGGACGAACGGCGCCAGCAGCCGTCCCCGCGCCAGCAGCCCGACGGGGCCGAGCAGGCTGCCGCCGCGGTAGACGCCGCCGCCGGAGAGCACGAGCGTCCCGGCCGGCGTGAGCGCGCGCCGCAGCGCGGTCAGGGAGTGGTTGCCGACGAGGTCGAACACCACGTCGTGGCGGTCTCCCGCGCGGGTGAAGTCGTCGCGGGTGTAGTCGACCACGTGGTCCGCGCCGAGCGAGTGGACCAGCGCGACGTTGCGGGTGCTGCACACGCCGGTAACCGTCGCGCCGAGCGCCTTCGCCAGCTGGACGGCGAGCGTGCCGACGCCGCCGGAGGCCCCGTTGATCAGGACGCGGTGACCGGGCCGGACCTGCCCGGCGTCCCGCAGCCCCTGGAGCGCGGTGACGCCTGCGAGCGGCAGGGCCGCCGCCTGCGCCGGCGTCAGGTTCGCCGGCCGCGGCGCGACCAGGTGCTCGGGTACGCACACGTACTCGGCGAACGCGCCGTCGGCCTCGCCGAGGTCACCGAAGACGGCGTCGCCGGGGCGCACCTGCCGCACCTGGGCGCCGACTGCCTCGACCCGGCCGGCGAAGTCGCGGCCACGGACGCGGGCCCGGGGCCGCCCGAGGCCGAGCGCCAGCCGCGACAGCCGGGGGTCGCCGCGCATGACGTGCCAGTCGTACGCGTTCAACGCGGCGGCCTCGACCCGGACGAGGACGTCACCGGGGCCGGGCTCGGGCGTCTCGACGTCGGCGAGCGTGAGTGTCTCCGGGGGGCCGTACCGGTCCTGGACGATCGCCTTCATGTCCCACTCCCTCCCAGGTGTACGGCGTACACCCTGATAGGACCAGGCTAGGTGTACGCCGTACACCAGTCAAGGCGGTTACTGTGTCAACGGCCACCGGGAGGACTGGGGACGACATGGCTGAGCAGGTGGAAACGGTGCGCCGGGCACCCCTGACCAGGGACCGCGTCCTGCGTGCCGCCGTCGCGCTCGCCGACCAGACCGGGATCGAGTCGCTCAGCATGCGCAACCTCGCGCAGGATCTGGGCGTCGTGCCGATGGCCCTCTACAAGCACGTCGCCAACAAGGACGAACTGCTCGACGGCATGATCGACATCGTCGTCGCGGAGATCGACCCGCCGGCCGCCGGCGACTGGAAGCAGGCGATCCGCCGCCGCGTCCTGTCGGCGCGACGGATGCTGCTCCGCCACCCCTGGGCCTCGCTGGCGATCGAGTCCCGGACCATGGCCACACCGGCCGTGCTCGCCTACCTCGACTCGACTGTCGGCGCGTTGCGGGCGGGCGGATTCTCCACCGACCTGGCTCACCACGTCATGCACGCGCTGGGCAGCCGGGTGCTGGGCTTCAGCCAGGAACTGTTCGACGCCTCCCGGCAGGCCGGCCGGTCCGGCGCGACGGTGCCCGAGGCGCCGGCCGATCTGCCGCCGGAGATGGCCGCCCGGTTCCCCAACCTCGCGGCCATCGCCACGGCGGCGTCCCACGACGACGACTCCGTCGTCGGGCCGGGCTGCGACGACCAGTTCGAGTTCGAGTTCGCGCTGGACCTGCTGCTGGACGGCATCGAGCGGCTGCACCGGGACGGCTGGACGTCACACCGGACGCCGTGACCGGCGGGCCGGGCGCCGGGGTTACGGTGGGACAGTGGCGCTCTCCCTGGCGATCTCCCCCTGCCCCAACGACACGTTCGTCTTCGACGCCCTGGTGCACGGCCGCGTGCCCGGCGCGCCCGCGGTCGAGGTGACCTACGCGGACGTCGACGTCACGAACACCGCCGCCGAGCGGGGGGCGTTCGACCTGGTAAAGGTGAGCTACGCGGCGCTGCCCTGGCTGCTCGACGACTACCACCTGCTGCCCTGCGGCGGCGCGCTTGGCCGGGGCTGCGGCCCGCTGGTGCTGACCCGGGGGGACCGGACCGACCTGTCCGGCGCGACGGTGGCGGTGCCCGGCGAGCGGACCACGGCGTACCTGCTGTTCCGCCTCTGGGCGGCCGGCCAGGCCCCGGCGCGCATCGAGGTGGTGCCGTTCCACGAGATCATGCCGGGCGTGGCCGCCGGCCGGTACGACGCGGGCCTGGTCATCCACGAGGCGCGCTTCACCTACCCGCGGCACGGGTTGACCGCGCTGGTCGACCTGGGCGAGTGGTGGGAGGGCGACACCGGGCTGCCGATCCCGCTCGGCGCGATCCTGGCCCGGCGGGGCGCTGTCGACCCGGTCGAGGCCGCCGCCTGGATCCGCGAGTCGGTACGCCAGGCGTGGGCCGACCCGGAGGCCAGCCGGGAGTACGTCCTCGCGCACGCGCAGGAGATGGAGCCCGACGTGGTGGACCGGCACATCGGCCTCTACGTCAACGAGTTCACCGCCGACCTGGGAGAGGCCGGCTTCGCCGCGGTGGAGGCGCTGCTGGGCCGGGCCGCCGACGCCGGGCTCGTGCCTCAGACCTCCAGCTCGCGCGCCACCGCGTGGACCAGCTGAGCGATCTTCTGGGCGGCCTTGCGGTCCGGGAAGCGACCCCGGCGCAGGTCCGGCTGCACCTTCGCCTCCAGCACCTTGATCATGTCTTCCACCAGGCCGTGAAGTTCCTCCGCCGGCCGGCGGCGCAGCTCCGCCACCGACGGCGGGGCCTCCAGCAGCTTGACCCCCATCGCCTGGGCGCCCCGCCGGCTGTCGACCACGCTGAAATCGACCCGCTGGCCACCCTTCAGGTCGGCGACACCCGCCGGTAGCGCGCCCTTCGGCAGGAACACGTCGCCACCCTCGTCACTGGTGACGAACCCGTACCCCTTGGCGGCGTCGTACCACTTCACTCGACCCGTCGGCACCTGTTGAACCCCGCTCCACTCGAACCGTCTACCCCTCCAAGGCTAGCCCGATGATCCGGTCCAGCGCCCTCGGGAATTCGACGAGATCATCAAGTACCAGGTACGCCCCGGCCTCGGTCAGTTCGTCGGCCGGGCAGGGACCGGTCGCCACTGCCACGCCCGGGATTCCCGCCGCCCGCGCGGCGGCCATGTCGGCCACGTGGTCGCCGACGTACAGCGTGGCACCGTGCTCGCGTAAGGCGACCGCCTTCTGCTCGGCGAACACGTCCCCGGCCAGCTCGTCCACTGGTAGCCCGAGGTGGTCCAGGTGCAGCTTCGCCAACCGCCCGATCTTGGAGGTCACCAGCATCACCCGCCCACCGCGCTCCCGCACCGCGCGCAGCGCGGCCTCCGCACCCGGCATCGGCACGGTCGGAGTGATCGCGTACGCCGGATACAGCTCCCGGTAGAGCGTTACCGCCTCCTCGACGCGCTCCGGCGGGAACCAGTGCGCCAGCTCGGTACGCAGCGGCGGGCCCAGCCGGGAGACGGCCAGGTCAGCGTCGACCGGCACGCCCGTGCGCTCGGTCAACGCCCGGTAGGCGGCCGCGATACCGGGGCGCGAGTCGACCAGTGTCATGTCGAGGTCGAAGCCGACCATCAGCGGAGGCATGCCGAGAACGTACCCAGCGGGCTAGCGTGGTACGACGATGACCACCTCACTCGCCGACCACCTGCGGGCCCTCCCCGACGAGTCCCTGGCCGCCCTGCTCCAACTGCGGCCGGACCTCGTCGTGCCGGTGCCGGCCGACGTGTCCGCCCTCGCCCTGCGCGCCCAGTCCCGGGTCTCCGTGGCCCGGGCGCTCGACGGGCTGGACCAGTTCACCCTCCAGATCCTCGACGCCGCCCGGCTCACCCGCGATCCGGAGGGCGCCACCTCCACCGACCAGATCCTGGCCATGGCCACCGCCGGGCCGCAGCCGCCCGCACCCACAGCGGTCCGCGCCGCCGTCGACCGGCTCCGGGCCCGGTTCCTGCTGTACGGCCCCGAGCACGCCCTGTGCGTGGCCGGCGGCATCGACGAGGTGTCCCCGTACCCGGCAGGGCTGGGGCGACCGGCGGCGGAGCTGGACCCGCGCGCGGCCGCGCTCTGCGCGGACCCGGCGAAACTGCGGCGAACGCTGCTGTCCGCGCCGCCCTCGGCCCGTGCCGTCCTGGACCGGCTCGCCGCCGGGCCACCGGTCGGAACCGTGGCGCCCGGCGCGCTGGAGGCCCCCGCCACCGGCGCCGAGGACGTGCTCCCGCCGGACCTGGTGAACGGCGGCGCCCCGACCGGCTCGCCGATCCGCTGGCTGGTCGAGCACCGGCTGCTGGTCCGGATGTCCGGCGGCCGCAACGGCACCGTCGAGCTGCCCCGCGAGGTGGGGCTGGTGCTGCGCCGCGACGCCGGTCCGCTCGGCCCGCTGCGCACCAGCCCACCGGCGGTGTCCGGGCCGCCGCGCGAGGTCAAGTCCGTCGACTCGGCCGGGGCCGGGCAGACCATGGAGGTGGTCCGGCACATCGAGGCGATGCTGGAGGCGCTGACCGCGGAACCCGCCCCGGTGCTGCGCTCCGGCGGCGTCGGCGTCCGCGACCTGCGGCGGCTCGCCCGCGGGCTCGGGCTGGACGAGCCGACCACCGCGCTGCTGTTCGAGGTGGCGTACGCGGCCGGGCTGACCGGGGAGATGGAGCTGACCGGCGCGGCCACCACCCGGTACGGCGGTGACCAGCAGATCCTGCCCACCGGCGGGTACGAGGTGTGGCGCGCGGTGTCGCTGGCCCAGCGCTGGGAGCAGCTCGCCCGCGCCTGGATGTCGATGCCCCGCCAGGCCGGTCTGATCGGCCAGCGCGACGACCGGGACCGGCCCATCTCGGTGCTCTCCGCCGAGGCGGAACGGGCCGGTGCCCCGGCCGCCCGGCGCGCGGTGCTCGCCGTGCTGGCCGATCTGCCACCCGGCACCGCCCCTACCCCGGACGAGGTGCTGGAGCTGCTGGACTGGCGCGCGCCCCGGCGGGCCCGGGGGCGGGAGGCGGCGCACCGGGAGGTGCTCGCCGAGGCCGCCACGCTGGGCGTGACCGGGCTCGGCGCGCTCACCTCGTACGGGCGGCTGCTGCTCGCCGAGCTGACCGAGGCCGACGAGCGCGGCGACGACCCGCTCGGGCTGCGCTCCGACGCCGAGTCGGGCGACGCCTCGACGACGGTACGGGCGCTGGACGCGCTGCTGCCCGCCCCGGTCGACCACGTCCTGGTGCAGGCCGACCTGACGGTGGTGGTGCCCGGCCCGCCCGACCCGGCGCTCGCCGCCGAGCTGGACGTGGTGGCCGAGCACGAGTCGGCGGGCGGCGCCAGCGTGCACCGGGTCACCACGGCGAGCATCAGGCGGGCGCTCGACGCCGGCTACACCGCCGACGACCTGCACGCGCTGTTCCGCCGACGGTCGCGCACCCCGGTGCCGCAGGGCCTGACCTACCTGGTCGACGACGCGGCCCGCAAGCACGGCGGGCTGCGCGTCGGGTCGGCCGGCGCGTACGTGCGCAGCGACGACGAGGCGCTGCTCAGCGAGGTCCAGGCGGACCGGCGACTGGAGCCGCTGGCGTTCCGCCGGCTCGCGCCCACGGTGCTGGTCACCCCGTACCAGGTCAACCGGATGCTCACCGCGTTGCGCGACGCCGGGTACGCCCCGGTGCCCGAGGACGCCAGCGGAGTGATGGTGCTGGCACGCCCGAAGACCCGGCGGGCGCCGGCCCGTACCGCGAGCGGTCGTGCGGTCGACCCGCTCGCCACGCCGAAGCTGCCGATGCCCCGCCTGCTCGGCGTGGTGGAGCAGATCCGCCGGGGCGAGGCGGCGGCCCGGGCCGCACGGCGGGCCCCGGCGGTGGTCCGCGGTGGCGCGGCGGCGGGCGGCCCCGCGCCCGTGTCCGGGCACGGCGACGCGCTGGCGGTGCTCCAGCAGGCGGTACGGGACAAGGCGCTGGTCTGGGTGGGCTACGTCGACGCGCACGGGGCGACCGCGTCCCGGCTGGTCCGGCCGGTGTCGATCGGCGCGGGCTATCTGCGCGCCGAGGACGACCGGACGGAGATGCTGCACACGTTCGCGCTGCACCGGATCACGGCCGCCGTGCTGGAGGAGTGAGCTACTCCCCGTTGCGGCGCAGCGTGCCGATCACCGACACGGCCAGCAGCAACGCGAACGCGGTGCCGGCCGCCTCACCCACCGAGTCGACGAAGCCCTGCTGCTGCACCAGCAGCCCGAACAGGAACCAGCCGAACACCCCCGCCGCGGCGGCCGCGTAGGCGAGCACCACCGCCGTGGGCACCTCCTGCTGCCGCGCCCGTTCGTCCTCGGGAAGCACGTCCTGGTCAACGGTCATGGCAGTCCCTCCCCGTACCGGCATGGACCCGGCTTCCAGGGTTACACCAACCGGACCGCGCGGACAGGGGTTAAAACCCTGATCCGGGCGGTCCGGACACGGGTGCGGGCGGGCCCCGGGCCGGCTCAGGTGCCGGGGCGGCGGCCGATCACCACCACGCGGGTGCCGACCGAGCCCAACTCCCACAGGCGTACCGCGTCGCGGTGCAGCAGGTTGACGCAGCCGTGCGAGCCGATCGCGCCGTTGTGCAGGTAGGTGGTGGTCTCGTGGAAGCCGATCCCGCCGTTGAACTGCTGCCAGTACGGCAGCCACACCTCGTACGGGTTGGACCACTCGCGCGGGTTCTTCCGGCCCACCGAGTACGTGCCGGCCGGGGTGGCGTAGCCGGACATGCCCGTACGGGTGACTGTCGGGCCCATCACCACGGTGCCGCCGCGCATCGCCCAGACCGTCTGCCGGGTCAGGTCGACGCAGAAGGTGAGCCGGGAACCGCCCTTGCACCGCGCGGTGTCGGTGGCGGCGAGCCGCTTCGCCACGTCGTACGTGGTGGGCCCGGCGCGGCCGGAGGACGGGCTGATCTCGTACCGGATCTGGAACTTCTTGATCGCCGCGCAGTCGGCGGCGGACTGCTCGCCGTCCACGGTCAGCGTCCCGAAGCCGCCCAGCCGGGTCAGGTACGTCTCCACGGCCCGCTGGTGCTCACCCTGCGGGCACCCGGCGGACGCGCTCGGCTTGGGCTTGGGCTTGGTCGTCTTCGTCGCCTCCGGCGACCGGGAGGGTTTCGGCGAGGCCGTCCGGCTCGGCTGCGCCGACGGGGACGTGGCCGGCTGCTCCGGCGCGGGCGACGCGCTCGCCCCCGATGCTTCCTCCGTCAGCCCGACCGGGCCGGGGGTGCTCCCCCCGGCGCCTTCCGTCTGCGGATCGAGCGCACAGGCGCCGACACCGACCAGCACGACCACCGCCAGGGCGGTGGCCCGTGCGAGAAACCGGACACGCTGCATGGGCCCTCCCTGGACAATCGTCCCGCTTGCTAGACGTGTGAGACGAGTATGGCGTTGCCTGTCCAGCGAGACTTTTTTGCGGCACCCTCCGGCGTGCAACACTGGATGGTCG
Source organism: Micromonospora sp. NPDC005257 (assembly GCF_042872445.1). Lineage (NCBI taxonomy): Bacteria > Bacillati > Actinomycetota > Actinomycetes > Micromonosporales > Micromonosporaceae > Micromonospora > Micromonospora sp. NPDC005257. The sequence continues at coordinate 507,402 of NZ_JBIAKL010000002.1, forward strand.
GCCTGCGGCAGGTCAGCCGGGGTGCGGACCGGGTTCCGGGCGGCGGGTTCCGGGCGATGCGAGAGGACGCTGGCGTGAGCGGTGGACCACTGATCGTGCAGTCGGACAAGACGCTGCTGCTGGAGGTGGATCACCCCGACGCGCAGGCGTGCCGGATGGCGATCGCGCCGTTCGCCGAGCTGGAACGCTCCCCCGAACACGTGCACACCTACCGGCTCACGCCGCTGGGCCTGTGGAACGCCCGGGCCGCCGGCCACGACGCCGAGGGCGTGGTCGACTCGCTGATCAAGTACTCCCGCTACCCGGTGCCGCACGGGCTGCTGGTCGACGTGGCCGAGACGATGGACCGGTACGGCCGGCTCCAGCTCGCCAACGACCCGGTGCACGGCCTGGTGCTGCGCGCGCTGGACCGGGTGGTGCTGATCGAGGTCGCCAAGAGCAAGAAGCTCGCCGGCATGCTCGGCGCCAAGATCGACGACGACACCATCGCGGTGCACCCGTCCGAGCGGGGGCGGCTCAAGCAGGCGCTGCTGAAGCTGGGCTGGCCCGCCGAGGACCTGGCCGGCTACGTGGACGGCGAGGCGCACCAGATCGAGCTGGCCGAGTCCGGCAAGGACGGCGGCAAGCCGTGGACGCTGCGGTCGTACCAGCGGGAGGCGGTCGAGGCGTTCTGGGCCGGCGGGTCCGGCGTGGTGGTGCTGCCGTGTGGCGCCGGCAAGACGCTGGTCGGCGCGGCGGCGATGGCCGAGGCGAAGGCCACCACGCTGATCCTGGTCACCAACACGGTGGCGGGACGGCAGTGGAAGCGGGAGCTGATCGCCCGCACGTCGCTGACCGAGGAGGAGATCGGCGAGTACTCCGGCGAGCGCAAGGAGATCCGCCCGGTCACCATCGCCACGTACCAGGTGCTCACCTCGCGGCGCGGCGGCGCGTTCACCCACCTGGACCTGTTCGGCGCCCGCGACTGGGGCCTGGTCGTCTACGACGAGGTGCACCTGCTGCCCGCGCCGATCTTCCGCTTCACGGCGGACCTCCAGGCCCGCCGCCGGCTCGGCCTCACCGCGACTCTGGTACGCGAGGACGGCCGGGAGGGCGACGTGTTCAGCCTGATCGGCCCGAAGCGGTACGACGCGCCGTGGAAGGACATCGAGCAGCAGGGCTGGATCGCCCCGGCGGAGTGCACCGAGGTACGGGTGACGCTCACCGACGCCGAGCGGCTGACGTACGCGACGGCGGAGGCCGAGGAGCGTTACCGGATGGCGGCCACCGCCCGCACCAAGCTGCCGGTGGTGCGGGCTCTGGTGGACCGGCACCCGTCCGAGCAGGTGCTCGTCATCGGCGGGTTCCTCGACCAGTTGCACCAGTTGGGCGAATACCTGGACGCGCCGATCGTGCAGGGCTCCACCACGAACAAGGAGCGGGAGCGGCTGTTCGACGCGTTCCGCTCCGGCGAGGTCCGCACCCTGGTCATCTCCAAGGTCGGGAACTTCTCCATCGACCTGCCGGAGGCGGCGGTGGCGATCCAGGTGTCCGGCACGTTCGGCTCGCGGCAGGAGGAGGCGCAGCGGCTGGGCCGGGTGCTACGCCCGAAGGCCGACGGCCGGCAGGCGCACTTCTACACCGTCGTCTCCCGGGACACCATCGACACCGAGTACGCCGCGCACCGGCAGCGGTTCCTCGCCGAGCAGGGGTACGCGTACACCATCGTGGACGCCGACGACGTGCTCGGACCGTCGTTGCCGAGCGTCGACTGACCGGCGTGCCGGCCGGGCGGGCCGCCGTGGTGCGGCCCGCCCGGTCTGGCGGTCAGCCCTTGCCGCTGGCGCGGAACGCGACCCAGGCGTCGCTCATCCGGTCGGCCTGGCCCGGGGTGAACATATTCATGCAGGAGTCCTGCGTGTAGTCCATGAAGTTGTGGATCGGGTCCAGCCCCGGCGCGGTGCAGGTGTCCGCCCCGATCGGGCAGTTGAACTGCGGCGCCGCCTCACGCGGCGTGTCCGCCACGAAGTCGCCGGAGGCGGAGCAGCCGTGCGCGAACGTGTGCTCCAGCATCAGCCAGTGCCCCACCTCGTGCGTCAGCGTGTCGCCGAGCGCGTACTTGCCGGCCGTGCCGCCCGGCATCGACTCGTCGAGCATCACCACGCCGTCGATGTAGTCGCGGCCGTTGTTGTAGCCCTTGGGGAAGTACGCCCAGCCGAGCAGCCCGTCACCGATGTTCGCCGCGTAGACGTTCAGGGTGCGGGAGTCGCCGGTGTAGAGCGCCTTCTTCATGTCCCGCTCGTTCTTGCCCGGCACCACCGTGTACCAGGCGCTGTTGACGGTCCAGGTGGTGTCCACGAGCGAGAAGCGGAACGGCGTGTTCGACGCGTCGGCCGCGGTACGACCGGCGAACGAGTCGTTGAGCACCGTCATCTGCGCCGAGATGAGCGTGTTCCAGCGGGCCTTCTCGGCAGCGCTCAGCTCGTGGTCCGCGATCATGTGGAAGACCGTCGGCACGGTGACGGTGCCGTTCGGCAGGCGCGGCGCGTCCTTGATGACGCCGTACGCCTTGGCCTCGTTCGTCGAGTAGAGCTCGGGCTCCTTGACGGTGGCGCCCTCGCGTACCCGGGCGGCGCTGTGCGCGTCGGCGCCCGGCGCGCACTCGGCGACTGCGGGTGAGGCGGTCCCGGGCGCGGCAGTGGCCGCGACGGGGGCTCCCCCGCCGGTCAGGACGGCGGCGGCTGCAGCAGCCAGCACGGCCAGGTGGATCGTCGGTTTCCTGTGCATCGTTGGCCTTTCGAGAGAGGCATGAAAGGAGTACCGACGCGGGGTTGTCAAAGCTGCGGATCAATGACGTCGTCGTTCCGCCATAAGACCACGTCAATGGGTGTCCGCGACACCCCCCGGCGGGTCCGTCGACGTCACGGCGTCGACGATGACCTGCGCCACGGACTCGTAGTCGCGTACCAGCGGACCGACCAGGGCCCGGTCCGGCTCGAACGTGGCGACCAGTCCGCGTACCAGATCCCTGAACCGGTCGTCCGGGCCGAGCCGCCGCCCCCGGTGCCGGCGCGCGACGCTGCGCCAACGGCGCAGGCCGACCTCGGCGAGGCGTTCGTGGCACTGCGGGTCGGCGGCGATCGGGCAGCCCTGCGCCCGCAGCGCGGCGAGCCCTCGCAGGACGGCCTCTCGCGTCGCGTCAGTCACGGAGGTAGCGGGCGCGGCGGCCGAAGTCGCGGAAGCCGAGCCGCCGGTACAGCCCGGCGGCCGGATTGTCGTCGTTGACGCAGAGCCACGCGGCGTCCGCGCCCCCGTCGGCGAGACCACGCAGCACGCGCGCCACGAGGTACGCGCCGACCCGTCGACCGCGCCACCCGGGCACCACACCGACCTGATCGATCCAGTCGTCGAGCACTGTGACGAAGCCGGCCGCCTCACCGTCCGGTCCGTGCGCCAACAGCGTCAACTCCGGGCGGAAGTCCTCGTCGTCACGCAGGTCGCCCAGCCACTCGCCGGCCTCGGGCTCGACGAAGCCGGGCCGGTCGGCGAACGACGCGCGGTAGGTGGCGAACAGTTCCGGCCCCAGCGTCGCAGGCTCCACCGTCACGCCGTCCGGCGCGGCGACCTCGGGCAGCGCGTCGAGATCGTGCCGCAGCACCCACTCCAGGAACGTCCGCGTGTAGCCGCGCGCCGCGAACAACTCTTCCGCGCCCGCGTTCCACGTCTCCGTGGTGACCAGCAGGCCCGCTTCTCCCGCCTGCTCCTCCGCCCAGTCCAGCAGCGCGCCGCCGAGCCCACGCCCGCGCCACGCGGGGTGCACCAGGCCGGTGGCGGTGGAGGGCGTCCGCCCGGTGCCGACCCCGACGGCCGCGATCAGGTCGCCGCCCGACCAGGCGCCGTGGGTACGCGTCTGCAGCAGCCGCGCCCGCGCCAACGGGGTACGCCCGAACAGCGGCAACCCGCCGTCAGCGGCGAGGCACGCCTGCGCCAGGCCGGTCAGCGCCGGCGTGTCGTCCTCGCCGAACTCCCGCCGGACCAGCCCGTCCGTCCCGTCCGTCCCGTCCGTCCCGTCCGTCCCGTCCACGCCCACTCCCGCCACCGGCCACGCCCGACCCCCACGGTCCACCAGGGCAGTAGGCCCCACCCCGCCCTCCACGGTCAACCAGATTCCCCACCCACCCGCCACCCGGACCGCCCTCCGTGCCGCCTCATGGGAGAGACGTTTCACCGAGCGGGACCAGTCCCCAGAGGCCCTCGTTGATCATGCATTTGCGGCCCCGACGAAAGCGACAAAACCGGACAGTGGGAGGGCCGGAACCGCAAGATCGACGAGGGCGCGGGCGCGGGCCGGGCTAGGGGGTGGGGGTGGGGGTGGCGTGGATCAGGACTGTGGCGTCGGCGGACAGAGGGGCCAGCAGCCACTTCACGGGCTGCTCGTCCTCCCTCGGGTCCACGACGAGGCGGTCGCCCGGGTGCAGGTCGAGCTGGGTGGCGATCTCAGCGGCCAGACGCCGCCACGCGCCGAAGCTGGTGCCGTCCGGCGTCGCCGGGTCGGCTGGGTCCACCGCGGCGTAGTCCGGTGGGTCGGTGGGATGCCGCAGCACCTCGGCCGACCAGTCCAGCCAGCCCGGCGGCACCTCGGCGAGCGGGCCCGGCCCGGTGCCCACCAGGTAGCGGTGCGTCCCCTCGGGTACGTCCTCCAGCCAGTCGTCGAGGCGTTCCGGGGTCACGAACACCGCGTCGTACGGCCGGTCCGCGCCCGGTTCCAGCACCGGCAGACCGGCCAGCGCGCGGGGCCGGAACGACACGGCCAGGCCCACCGACCAGGCCCCGAGCAGCACCGCCGCGGTACGCCAGTGCGGCGGCAGCAGCACCGCCACCCGGTCACCGGGGCGCAGCCCGCACCCGTCGCGCAGCAGTCCGGCGCTGCGGGCGGTCCACTCGCCGAGCTGCGCGGCGGTGAGGTCGGTGCGTTCCCCGGTCGCGTCGTCGTGGTAGCTGAGCAGCGGATATCCGACCGCGTCGGGCGCGACGGCGACGGTTGCCTGGTGTGCCATGCGCGGAACTCCTGTCTACCGGCCCGCTCACCCTAACCGTCCGAGCCGTCCGTGCAGGGCGGCCGAGCGGCGTGGGTCAGCGGGCGGGCAGTTCGGGACCGCCGTCGAGCAGCGGGGCCAGCAGGTCGCCCTGCTTCTCCACCCGGCTGAGCACCTCGCCTGCGGTGTACGGCCGCGCCGACGGCCGCTTGCCCGCCGTCCCGGCCTCCACCTCGTCCCAGGTCAGCGGCGTGGACACCGAGGGCACCGGCTGGGCCCGCAGCGAGTACGGCGCCACAGTCGTCTTCGCCGCGTTGTTCTGGCTCCAGTCGATGAAGACCTTGCCGGGGCGCAGGTTCTTCGCCATCTTCGACACGATCAGCTTCGGATGTGCCTGCTCCAGCTCCTGCGCGATCCGCCTGGCGTAGCCGGACACGATCTCGGCGTCCTGCGTGCCGGCGATCGGGCAGCAGAGCTGCATGCCCTTCTTCCCGGACGTCTTCGGGTACGCCTCGACGCCGTCGTCGGCCAGCCGGTCGCGCATCAGCAACGCCACCCGGCAGCACTGCTTGAGCGCGGCCGGGGCGCCCGGGTCCAGGTCGACGACCATCATGTCCGGGTGCCCGCCGATCTTCCACTGCGGCGTGTGCAGCTCCAGCGCGGCCAGGTTGGCCAGCCACACCAGCGTGGGCAACTCGTCGCAGACCACGTAGTCGATGGTCTCCCGCCCTTTCGTCGACCCGGGCGCGGGCAGGTTCTCGGTGCGTACCCAGGCGGGGGTCGCGGCGGGTGCGTTCTTCTCGAAGAACGAGCCGCCGTCGACGCCGTTGGGGAACCGGATCCGGGTCAGCGCGCGGTCACGCAGGTGCGGCAGCAGCACCGGCGCGATCCGCGTGTAGTAGTCGATCACCTCACCCTTGGTGAAGCCGGCTTTCGGGAACAACACCTTGTCCAGGTTGGACAGGTCCAGTGAGCGCCCCTCGACCTCGACCTTGAGCCGGTCAGCCGGCATCGTCGACCTCCTCGGGCGGTTTGTCGGGGCGCAGGCGCAGGATGCGCGGGAAGCGCAGCCGGCCGTCCGGCGTGCGCTGGCCGTACTTGACCTCCACCACGATCCGGGGAGTTACCCAGATCGCTCCCCGGGCATCCTCGCGCGGCACGCCGGCCACGAACGGCGAGTCGGTGGCGCGCAGCGGTTCCAGTTCGCGCAGCAGTTCCCGTTCGATCGCCGCGCCGATCCCGCCGCCGACCCGTCCCCGGTAGATCAGCCGCCCGTCCGGGCCGGGCACGCCGACCAGCAGGCCGCCGATTCGGCGGGCGCCGGGGCGCCAGCCGCCGACCACGAAGTCGGCGGTGACCTCCAGCTTGACCTTCACCCAGTCCGGCGAGCGCACCCCGGGCCGGTACACCGAGTCGACCCGCTTGGCCATCACCCCTTCCAGCCCGTGCTCGCCGGCCGCCGCGTAGGTGGCCGGGCCGTCGCCGAAGACCGGCGGCACCGCCCACCGGGCGGCGCCGAGCCCGAGCGACTCCAGCGCCGCCCGCCGCTCCCGCCACGGCCGGGCGGTCAGGTCGACGCCGTCGAGCCGCAGCAGATCGAAGATCATGTACGTGACGGGTGCGGTCGCCGCCAGCCGCGCCGCCTTGACCGGGTTGCGTACGTGCATCCGCTCGGCGAGCGCGGTGAACGAGGGCTGCCCGTCGGTGAAGAGGACCACCTCGCCGTCGAGCAGCGCGTCGTCCACCTGCTCGGCCAGGTTGAGCAGTTCCGGGTACGCGGTGGTGATCTCGACGCCGGAGCGGGCGTAGAAGTGCCGGTCGCCGCGGGAGATGTCGGCGAGCGCGCGTACGCCATCCCACTTGAATTCGTACGACCAGGCGGCGCCGGCCGGGAGCTGCCCGGTCGTCGCGAGCATCGGCTTCAACGGCGCGCCGGGCACCTCTCGACTGTAGTTGCGCACGGAAGCGCGTGCATCCCGTTCGATCGTTTGCGATTCTGGTCTTCAACCGGGGAGAGGAGCGCGGGAATGCGGGCGATCTGGAAAGGAGCGGTGTCGTTCGGCCTGGTGTCGATCGGGGTGAAGGTCTACTCGGCCACCGAGGAGAAGGACATCCGTTTCCACCAGGTGCACCGTGAGGACGGCGGCCGGATCCGCTACAAGCGCACCTGCTCGGTCTGCGGCGAGGAGGTCACCTACGACGACATCGCCAAGGGGTACGACATCGGCGGCGGCGAGATGGTCATCCTCACCGACTCCGACTTCGCCGACCTGCCGTTGAGCACCTCGCACGCGATCGACGTGCTGGAGTTCGTACCGGCCGAGCAGGTCGATCCGATCCTCTACAACAAGGCGTACTTCCTGGAGCCGGAGGGCTCGGCGACCAAGTCGTACGTGCTGCTGCGCGACGCGCTGTCCGACTCGGAGCGGGTGGCGATCGTCAAGGTGGCGCTGCGCCAGCGGGAGCAGTTGGCCACGCTGCGGGTACGCGAGGGCGTGCTGCTGCTCAACACCATGCTGTGGCCGGACGAGATCCGCCGGCCCGACTTCGGTTTCCTGGACGAGGATCTGAAGGTACGCCCGCCGGAGCTGGCCATGGCCAGCTCGTTGATCGACTCGATGGCCGGGGAGTTCGAGCCGGACGCGTTCACCGACGACTACCGAGCCGCCCTGCAGGAGGTCATCGACGCGAAGGTCGAGGGCCGCGAGGTGGTGCAGCCGGAGGAGGAAGAGGCGGCGCCGGCCGCCGCGGTGGACCTGATGGCGGCGCTCAAGGCGTCGGTGGAGCGGGCGCGCGCGGCCCGGGGCGAGGCGCCGTCCGGTGGCGGGGCCGAGCCGACCCCGATCTCGTCGGCCCGCTCGGCGAAGAAGGCCGCGAAGAAGACGCCCGCGAAGAAGGCCGAACCGGCGAAGAAGACAGCCGCCAAGAAGACGCCCGCGAAGAAGACCGCGGCGAAAAAGGCCGAACCGGCCAAGAAGACCGCCGCCAAGAAGGCCACGGCGAAGAAGACCGCGGCGAAGAAGAGCGCCTGACGCGGACGATGACGCGCTCCTCGCCGGGGCGCCGCCACGACCGTCGCCACGTGCGCGAGCTGCGGTTCGCCGAGCAGTGCCAGATCTTCTTCAGTGAGGATCGCGATGGCCGGACCGTACTCCGGCTCGGCTTCCCCGTATCGGGCTTCGTGTCCGGATCGTGGCGGGCGTATGGGCACGCTGGGGCTCCGGGCGGGTACCGTGTGCGCTGGCCTCGGCGGCGGCCCGCCGGGGGCGCACCCACCCACCCTGCAGGGAGTCGACGTGAGCAAGCGTGTGGAGAACCGGTCGGAGGACCAGGCCGCCCCGGCCACCAAGGCAGGGCGGCGGCTGGCCGCCCAGCTGGCCGCGAAGAAGGCCGCCGAGGCGCGTCGCCGCCGGCAGTCGATGCTCGGTGCGGCGGCCGGCGTGCTCGCCGTGGTGGCCCTGGTCGGCGGCCTGGTCTGGCTGAACAGCGGGGACGACGACAAGCCGGCCACCGCCGGTTCCTCGGCGAGCCCCACCGCCCCGGCCGAGCCCACCGCGATGCCCGCCCCGGAGCTGCCCGCCGGCACCGACCCGGCGCTCAAGACCAAGCCGGCCGTGCAGGCCGGCACCGGCGAGCTGAAGAAGCTCACCGTCACCACGCTCGTCAAGGGCACCGGCCCGGCGGTGAAGGCCGGCCAGAACATCACCACGAACTACGTGGGCGTCTTCTACAAGGACGGCAAGCAGTTCGACTCGTCCTGGGACAACGGCCAGCCGGTCACCTTCGGGATCGGCAAGGGCGAGGTCATCAAGGGCTGGGACCAGGGCCTGGTCGGCGTGCCGGTGGGCAGCCGGGTGCAGCTCGACCTGCCGGCCGAGCTGGCGTACGGCAACGACGCCTCGGGCGGTCGCCCGACCGGGCCGCTGCGCTTCGTCGTCGACGTGCTGGCTGCGCAGTAGCTCACTCCGGGCTTCCGTCCGGTCACCCAGCGGCAGTAGGTTCATGGTCACCACGGGCGGCACGTCCGCCCGTGGTGATCTGCCCACCGACGCGGAGGTGCACGTGGCGGCGCTGGACGAGGCCGGGGTGACCCGGCAGATGTGGACGCTCTACGAGCCGGTCCACGCGGTGACCTACTTCCACCCGCGCGCCCGCGCCGCGTTTGAGGCGGTCGGGCTGCGCGGCTACTGGCGCGGCTACTTCGCCGGCCGGGCCGCGCCGCTCGGGCCGGTGGACGCGCCGGCCGTGACTGCGTCGTTCTTCAGCTTCGCGCCCGCCATGGTGGCCCGCGCGCTGCCCTCGGTGTGGCGCCTGGCCACGCCGGAGGAGGCGCTGCGTGCCCGGCTCACCGGAGGCGTGCAGGCGCTCGCCGAGTTCACCTACGAGCTGCCCGAGTCACACCTGGTCGAGGCCGCCGACCTGCTGGAGGAGGCGGCCGGCCGGGTGGACGTCGCCGGCCGGGTGCTCGGCGCGGTGAACGCCGCGCTCCCTCGGGGCGAGTACCCGTTGGCCCGGCTCTGGCAGGCCGCCACCACGCTGCGCGAGCACCGCGGCGACGGTCACGTGGCAGCGCTGGTGACGACCGGGCTGGAACCGGTCGAGGTGGTGGCCTGGCGGTGCCGGGTCGACCAGTCCCGCGAGTTCCACCAGCCGGCCCGGGGCTGGACCGACGAGCAGTGGACCGCCGCCGAGCAGCGTCTGGTGGACAAGGACTGGCTGACCGACGACCTGAGCCCCACGCCGTACGCGACGGAGACGTTCCGCGTGGTCGAGGAGGCCACCGACCGGGCGGCGGCGGGCCCGTGGCAGGCGCTGGGCGCGGATCGCACCGGGCGGCTGCGGGAGCTGCTGGAACCGATCGCGACGCGCTGCCGCACGATCATCCCGGCCAAGGCGCCCATCGGGTTGCCGGCGCAGCGCTCGGCGGGGGCGACGCAGCCGCAGTGACCCGTCCCGCCCGGCCGGGCAGGCCGTCCTCGCCGGCTCCGGCGAGGTTCAGCCGACGTCGGGTGGGAGGGCGGGCGCGAGCAGGTCCAGCGCCTTCGACGTCGTGAGGTTGGACGAGTCGGGGTCGGCGGAGTCGAACAGGCGCGCGCCGGTCTGGTGTGCGAGAGCGACGAGCACGTCCAGTACGGGCGCGATCTCCTCCCGGAATGCGCGCACCGGCTCGCCCCAGGACCTGTCGGTGAACTCGACCACCACCCGCTGCACGCCGTGCGCTCCGGCATAGACGAATCCGTCGATGCCGGCTCGCTCTCCGGCGAGTTCAAGCTCGACGATGTCCCCATCATCCATCGGCAGGTCCAGCTCGGGGTCGTCCCCGAACACCTCGCGCAACCTGTCGGTGACGGCGTCGACCGGCAGTTCGGTGCCGGGCGAACCGGTTTCATCAAATCGCATGACGACGAGTTGGTCACCCATGAAAGGCCGGGTTGGGCCGGCCGTGCGACCGGCCCAACCCGTTCACCTCCTGAAGCTCTATTCGGGGAAATGGATGGTATAGGGGATGTTATTGCGGATCAAGCAGTCGAGCACCTCCTGTGTCGGGCCCAACGTGTGGTACGCGTTGTGCGGCAGGAAATGCCATTGAATCCCTCGCACCTTGTATTTCGTCGTCTGCTTGTTCGCGTCCACCACGTCGACACTGGCCTGCCGTAGCGTCCAGGCATCCTTTTCACATTCGGCCACTTCGCCGCCGTAGTTGGGGACGCCGGTCTTCACCTCGTGCAGGGTCAGTTCGCCCGGGGGGTCCTCGACGGCGATGTCCGGCTTCCGGGAAACGGACCTCGGGGTCGGGAACTGCGGCGTGAGAACCTTGAGGTTCTGGTGCCGGACGCCCGTGAGCAGATTGTTGAGGACGTAGCTCTCTCCGTCCTGCCAGTTGTACATGTACCGGACCCGCGGGCCCTTCACGTGCAGGGGATGCTGGTACGCAGCCCGCAGCCTGGCGAAGTTGGTCCGCGCCCCCCGGGCGAGCCGCAGCATGCCGGCTCGGGCCGCGAGGGCGTCGAAGCCGTCACCCGCCGAGGCCGCCGCGAGACCGGCATCCTGGAGCGCCGTCCAGTCCTCACCGAGAATCTGTTCGAGCGCGGCTTCCTTGACGCTGTCCGGAATGCTGTCGTAGGTCGCGACAAGCAGGACGACCTGTTCGGCCCGGTGCGCGAAGCGGACGACGAACCGTGCTGCCTTGCCCGGGATGGCCACGGCGTCACCCACATAGGGGACGACGCCGAGAATGCTCAGACCCGCGCCGACCCAGTCACCATGGATCAGCCCGGCGATCGTGTCGCGAATGTCGGCGAGACCGCCGACGATCCAACCCACGACCGGGATGAAGCTCAGCGCGCCGGAGCACAGGTTCCCGGAAAGCCACGCGATGGAGTCACGTGGCGCGAAGTCGCCGGCGAACATGCCGAGCAGGAAGTCGGAAACGTACGTCCACTTGCTGATCTGCTCGTCCGGCCGGCCCGGGTCGAGGCCCTGGTCGTCCTTGTGCGCCACCTCGTAGTCGTCGCGCAGGCCGTCCCCGTCGGTGTCCTGAACCAGGGGGTTGATCCCCCAGTCGTTGACCTCGACGCCGTCGGAGAGACCGTCTCCATCGCTGTCGACGTTGTTGACGTCGCTGAGGACCTCCTCCTCGGCGACGTCGATCAACCCGTCACCGTCGGTGTCCGCCTCGTTCGGCACGGGCACGATCGGTGGCACCGTGCCGGGCGCCGGTGGAGCGCGGGGCTGGTCGGCGACCAGGGGGTTGCTCCCCTTGGCGACCTCGGCACCGTCGTTGACGCCGTCACCGTCGGTGTCCGCTTCGGTGGGCGAGGTCCCCAGATCCTGTTCCTGAAGGTTGGTGAGCCCGTCGCTGTCGACGTCCTCGGCGCCGTCGGCGACCGCGTCGCTGTCGGTGTCGGCCGTGTTCGGTCTCGTCCAGCCCGCCAACCTGGTGATCTCGAACTTGTCGGTGAGCCGGTCGCCGTCGGAGTCGACAAGCAACGGACTGGAACCGAAGCGCAGTTCGACCACGTCGATCACGCCGTCGGAGTCGTGGTCACCACCGTAGGTGATGCCCAGTCGGGTCAGCACGTTGAAGGCGCTGGCCCAGGATCGCGTCAACTGGATGGTGGCCGGCTCCGGATTGGCCTTGACCAGCATCTCGTCGGCCTTGGCCAGGCTCGTCCGGGCTGCCGCCAGGTCCGCGAACGCCTCGGTCAGCCCCACCGGGGCGGGCGCGGGGGGCGGGCTGGCCCGGAACGGACCGATCGTCGCCTCGGCGTCCTGGATCGCCGCGTCCGCCAGCAGCCGCGCACCCGTGAGGGTCTCCACCAGCGCCCGGACGTGGGCCTGCTCCGCCTCGCCGTTCGGCGGGCTCGCCCCGGTCAGCCGGCTCTTGAGGAACGACTCCAACGGCTTCAGGTGATCGAACACGGCCGTGCCGTCGGCGGCGCTCTTGAGTCGCGCGCCGTCGAAGTACCGGCTCTGCACGTCGGCCAGCACCGGGGCGAGCCGGCTGTCGCCGAGCCCACCCGCCACGTACGGGCTCAGCGCCTCACAGGACTCGGCGATGTAGAGCTTCGCGTCGCGCGTGTAATCGGCGGTCGGGATCTTCCCGACCTCCTTCTGCCACAGAGGCGTCTCCCCCGCCAGCGCCTCACCGCCGAAGATCGCCAGCTGCGCCACGACGGCAGTCGCCACCGCCGCGGCCAGGCTTCTTCGACGCAGTTGCCCACGGAATCCCATGGGTACTCCCAACTGTCGATGGATAGCAATCCACACAGATTAGGCAGCGTCGATGATCGTCCGCTGTCCCGTTGAGGCCCGGCGGGCAGGTATCCCGTGGGGCGAACTTTCGCCATCTGGACGGGCGCGACGGACGACCCACCGGCGGCGGTCCGGCGGATCCGGCAGGATGGGACGAGCGGTGGGTTTGGCCCTGAGCGGAGGACGATGAAGGCGATCGTGTACGAGCGCACCGGGGACGCCTCGGTGCTCCAGGTGGTCGAGCGGCCGGTGCCGGAACCCGGTCCGGGCGAGGTGCTGGTGCGGATGGCCGTGTCGGGGGTGAACCCGACCGACTGGAAGGCCCGCGAGGCGTGGCCGCTGCGGGCCGGCTGGCAGATCCCGCACCAGGACGGCGCCGGGGTGGTCGAGGCGGTCGGCGAGGGCGTGGACCGGACGCTGATCGGTGAGCGGGTCTGGGTGTGGGAGGCGGCGTGGCAGCGGCCGTGGGGCACCGCGGCCGAGTACACGGTGGTTCCGGTCCGGCACGCGGTGCCGCTCGGCCCGGCCTCGTTCGACCTGGGCGCGGCGCTCGGCATCCCGTTCATGACCGCGCACCGCTGCCTGACCGCCGGTGAGTTCATGCCGGACAAGCTGCACGCCGGTGCGCTGAGCGACCACGTGGTGCTGGTGCAGGGCGGTGCGGGCGCGGTGGGCAACGCGGCGATCCAGCTCGCGAGCTGGGCCGACGCGTGCGTGATCAGCACGGTCAGCAGCCCGGAGAAGGCGCAGCTCGCAGCCGCGGCCGGGGCCGACTTCGTGATCAACTATCGCGAGCAGGACGTGGTCGAGGAGGTCCGCAAGGTCGCGCCCGACGGGGTGCACACGATCGTCGAGGTCTCCGCCGCGCGCAACGCCGCCGCCGACGTACGGATGCTGCGCACCGGCGGGGCGGTCTGTGTGTACGCCGACGACGGCGGCGACGAGGTGACGCTGCCGATCCGGCCGCTGATGGGTCCCAACGCGCGCTGGCAGTTCGTGCTGATCTACACCGCGCCGAAGGTGGCGAAGGCCCAGGCGGTCACGGACATCGCGGCGGCGGTGGCGCAGGGCGCGATCCGGGTCGGCGCGGAGGCCGGCCTGCCGCTGCACCGCTATCCGCTGGCGGAGGCCGCCGCCGCGCAGCAGGCGGTGCAGGACAGCGTGGTGGGCAGGGTGCTGGTGAGCACCGCCGACGAGTAGGCGGCCGGATTTCCCCGACAGCCGGACAGACGCGAACAAGTTTCGCAACAATGACGGTGCGGGTCACTCCGTAACGGACGGGTGGCCCCGGCGCGGTGCGAACGCCGGGGCCACCCTCTGGGAGGAATGTCCGTTGGGAACGCGTTCCTACCCGTGTAGGCGACGGTACGCCGCGAAACGTTACGACGCGGTCAGTTCCCGCACGTCGAGCCCGCCGTCGGCGTACCGCGAGCGCACCACCTTCTTGTCGAACTTGCCGACGCTGGTCTTCGGCACCGCGTCGATGAACGCCCAACGCTCCGGCAACTGCCAGCGGGCCACCGAGCCGCCCAGGAAGTCCCGCAGTTCCTCGGCGGTCACCGAGGCGCCCTCGCGGACGACGACGGTGGCCAGCGGACGCTCGTCCCAGCGCTCGTCCGGCACGCCCACCACGCACGCCTCCAGCACCGCCGGGTGGGCCATCAGGGCGTTCTCCAGCTCGACCGAGGAGATCCACTCCCCGCCCGACTTGATCACGTCCTTGGCGCGGTCGGTCAGGGTGATGTAGCCGTCCGGCGAGAGCGTGCCGACGTCACCGGTACGCAGCCAGCCGTCCCGGAACTTCTCCTCCTCCGGGGCGTCGTCGCCGATGTACCGGGCGGTCACCCACGGCCCGCGTACCTCCAGCTCGCCCACCGACGTCCCGTCGGCGGGCAGCGGCTCGCCCAGCGGGCCGACGATCCGCGCCGTCACGCCCGCCGGGACGCGGCCCTGCGTGTAGCGGTAGCGCCAGGCGTCCTCGCCGGTCGCGCCGGCCGGCGCCCGGGAGACCGAGCCCAGCGGCGACATCTCGGTCATGCCCCAGGCGTGGATGACGTCGATGCCGTAGCGGTCGTGGAACGCGTGCATCAGCGCGGGTGGGCAGGCCGATCCGCCGACGATCACCTCCCGCAGCGAGGAGAGATCCACCTCGTGCGCGTCCAGGTAGGCCAGCAGATCGGTCCAGATGGTCGGCACCGCGCCGGCCAGCGTCGGACGCTCGGCGGCGATCATCGCGGCGATCGGCTCGGCCTGGAGGAACCGGTCCGGCATGATCAGCGAGGTGCCGGAGAGGAACGCCGCGTACGGCAGGCCCCAGGACATCGCGTGGAACATCGGCACGATCGCCAGCTCCCGGTCGTTCGGGCCGAGCCCGAAGCCCTCCGGCATGCAGACCTGGAGCGAGTGCAGGTAGATCGAGCGGTGCGAGTAGGCGACGCCCTTGGGGTTGCCCGTGGTCCCCGAGGTGTAGCAGAGGGCGGCGGCGTCGCGCTCGTCCACCTCCGGCCAGTCGAAGTGGTCCGGGCGGTCGGCCAGCAACGCGTCCCAGTGGTGCACGGTGATCCGGTGGCCGGCCGCGGCCAGCAGCGGCTCCGGGTCGCCGCCGCCGACCACCACCACGTGCGCGACGCCTGTCATGTCGCCGATCACCCGGGCGAGCAGCGGGATGAGCGTGGTGTCGACGAGCACCACCCGGTCCTGCGCGTGGTTGGCGATGTAGGCGACCTGGTCGGGGAAGAGCCGGATGTTGAGCGTGTGCAGCACCGCGCCCATGCTCGGCACGGCGAAGTACGCCACCAGGTGCTCGTTGTTGTTCCACATGAACGTGCCGACCCGCTCGTCGCCGGTCACCCCGCACTCGTCGCGCAGCGCGTGGGCCAGCCGGGCCGCGGCGCGGCCGACCTCCGCGTACGTCATCCGGCGGGGCTCGGCGCCGGTCCAGGTGACCACCTCCGCCGCGCCGTGCACGGTGGAGCCGTGTTCGAGGATCCGGGCGACCTGGAGAGGGGCATCCATCATCGTGCTACGCATGGGTGACAAAGTAGTGGCGGCGGTCACATCTGCGTAACCCCCGGAACCGCCGAGGCGGCAGCGAACGGTGCGTAGATTGTCCGGGTGAGCATCTCGTGGGCCGACTCGTACGTGGGGCAGCTTCGCGCCCTGGCCGGTGACCGCACCCTGATGTTCGTCGGCGCCCGCGCCGTGGTGCGCGACAACGCCGCCCGGGTGCTGCTGATCCAGCGCTCCGACAACGGCCAGTGGGCGTTGCCGGCCGGCGCCATGGAACTCGGCGAGTCGATCGCCGACTGCGCGGTCCGGGAGGTCCGCGAGGAGACCGGGCTGCGGGCGCTGCGGGTGAGCGCGTTCGCGCTCTACACCGGCCCCGACCGCACCCACACCAACATGTACGGGCACACGTACCAGGTCTTCACCACCGCGTTCCGGGTCGACGAGTGGGACGGCGAGCTGGCCCGGTTCACCGACGAGACCACCGACGCCAGGTTCTTCCGTCCGGCGGACTTCCCGCACCCGCTGTCGTCGAGCGTGCCCGAGACGCTCGCCGACCTGGACGTGTTCGAGCAGACCAACCGCCTGATCCTCAAGTAGCCCGCGGCTCAGAGCATCGTCTGCGACTTCGCCTCCATGTCGGCGGCGGCCTCCTCCTTCGACTCCTTGGCCAGCGGCTTGCCGCCGGGTGCGGGCGCCTTGCCGCCGATCGGGTCGGCGCCGCCGGTGGCCCCCTGCGGGCCGGTACCGCGCAACTGAAGGTTCGGCATGGCCAGCGTGACCAGCACGGCGACCACCGCGATCAGCCCGGTGGTCAGGAAGACCAGGTGCAGCGACTCCACGAACGCGGCCTGGACGGCGGCGCGTACCGGGGCGGGCAGCGCGAGGATCGCCGCCGGGTCGTTGATCGAGAAGTTCCCGCCGGCCGCCACCGCCGCCCGCTGCTCCGGCGGGAGCTGCGCCAGCGCGCCCGGCAGCCGCGCGGACATCTCGGCGGTGAGCCGGGACGACAGCACCGCGCCGAGGATGGCCACCCCGAACGAGCCGCCGAGCGACCGGAAGAACGTCGCCGACGAGGTGCCCGCGCCCAGGTCGCGGACGCTCACCGCGTTCTGCACGGCCAGGATCAGCGACTGCATGCACAGGCCCAGCCCGACGCCGATCACCACCATGTAGCCGAACGCGGCCCAGAGCGAGGTGTCCACCCGGAGTTGCTGGAACAGCAGCATGCCGGCCACCAGCACGGCCGCGCCGGCCACCGGGAACCACTTGTACCTGCCGATCCGGCTCATCGCCCGGCCGGTGAGCACCGAGGTGACGATGACGCCGGCCATCATCGGCAACATCAGCAGACCGCTGCGGGTCGGCGAGGCACCCTTGACGATCTGGAGATAGAGCGGGATGAAGATGATCGACCCGAACATCACCAGACCGAGCACGAAACCCGCCCCGTTGGCGAGGGCGAACGTGGCGCTGCGGAACAGCCGCAGCGGCAGGATCGGCTCCCTGGTCCGGGCCTCCTGGACGACGAACAGCACGCCGAGCACCGCGCCCGCGGCGAACAGTCCGACGATCACGCCGGAGCCCCAGGCGTACTCGGCGCCGCCCCAGCTCAGCGCCAGCAGCAGGCAGCTCACGCCGGCCACCAGCAACGCCGCGCCGATCCAGTCGACTGTGTGCTCCCGGCGCTCGAACGGCACCAGCCGCATCACGTGCCAGCAGACCACGATGGCGAGGATCGCCAGCGGCACGTTGATGTAGAAGATCCACCGCCAGTTGTTCTCCGCGAAGTAGCCGCCGACGAGCGGCCCGGCCACCGACGACACGCCGAACACCGCGCCGAACAACCCCTGGTAGCGGCCACGCTCCCGGGGCGACACCACGTCCGAGATGATGGTGAACGCCAGCGTCATCAGGCCGCCCGCGCCGACGCCCTGCACGCCCCGCGTGACGATCAACTGGGTCATGTTCTGCGACAACCCGGCCAGCAGCGAGCCGAGCAGGAACATCCCGATCGAGAACAGGAAGACCGGCCGGCGCCCGTACAGGTCGGCCATCTTGCCGTACAGGGGTGTCGAGGCGGTCGAGGCCAGCAGGTACGCGGTGACCACCCACGAGTAGTGGTTGATGCCGCCCAGCTCGCCCACGATCGTCGGCAGCGCGGTCCCGACGATGGTCTGGTCCAGCGCCGCCAGCAGCATGCCGGTCATCAGACCGAACATCAGCAGGCGGATCTGACGGGCGGGCAGCGCGGGACGGGCGGCTTGGGCGGTCATCCCGCTTCCTATCCCACCGGGGGCGGATCATGCCCCCGGTGGGCGTACGAGTTTTCAGCGGGCGGCGTGTCGCCCTTCGGCGAACTCCTCGACGATCTTGGCGCAGAACGCCGGCAGGTCGTCCGGCTTGCGGCTGCTGACCAGCCCGTTGTCGGTGACGACCTCCTGGTCGACCCAGTTCGCTCCGGCATTCGTGAGGTCGGTGCGCAGGCTGGGCCAGGAGGTGATGGTGCGGCCCCGCACCACGTTCGCCTCCACGAGCGTCCACGGGCCGTGGCAGATCACCCCGACCGGCTTGCCGGCGTCGAAGAACGCCTTGACGAACCGGACCGCCTCCGGGTCCGTACGCAGGAAGTCGGGGTTCGCCACGCCACCGGGCAGGACCAGGGCGTCGTACGCCCCGGCGTCCGCCTCCTTGGTGGTGACGTCGACCTGGTACTGCTTGCCGTGGTCGAGGTGGTTGAAGGCCTGGATCGTGCCGGACTCGATGGAGACCAGCTCGACCTGGGCGCCGGCGTTCTCCACCGCCTCCCGGGGCTTGGTGTACTCGACCTCCTCGACGCCGTCGGCGGCCAGGAAGGCGATGCGCTTGCCCTGAAGTGTCGCTGCCATGCTGCTTCTCCTCTCCGGGGTACGTCTCCACGGTTCCCCCGCCCGATGCCGCGAAACCGGACGCATCGGGTGGCCGGCGTCGCGTTTGGCCCGACGGCCCGGGGGGATCCGCAGGGGCATGGCAGGAGCGGCAGCGGAAGAGCGCCGGCTGGCCACCGTGGTGGCGAGCTGGCAGCAGCGTCCCGTGCTGGTCGTCGGGGACGCCATGCTTGACGAGTGGCGGTTCGCCGAGTCGGAGCGGCTCTGCCGGGAGGCGCCCGCGCCGGTCCTCACCCTGCGGCGCCGGATCTCCGCGGCCGGCGGCGCCGCCAACACGGCGGTGAACGTGGCGGCGCTCGGCGGCCGGGCCGCGCTCGTCGCCCCGGTCGGCGCCGACGTGGCCGGCGACGAACTGCACGACTGCCTGGACCGGGCGGCGGTCTGGGACCGTACGGTGAGCCAGCCGGGCCGGCACACGCCGGTCAAGCGGCGGATGCTCGCCGCCAACCAGATCCTGCTCCGCGAGGACTCCGGCAGCCCGGAGGACGGGCTGGACGCCGACGCCGTCGCCCGCCTGCTCACCGCGCTGCACTGCGCCACCGAGGAGCTACGCGCGGTCGCCGCCGGGCAGCCGGTCACGCTCGTGGTCTGCGACTACGGCCTGGGCGCGCTGCCCTCGGCGATACGCGCCTGGCTGGTCGCCAACCGCGACCGGTACGGCACCGTGGCGCTCGACGCGCACGACCTGGCCGACTGGCGCGGGCTGAACCCGACAGTGGTGACGCCGAGCTTCGCCGAGGCGACCCGGCTGCTGGCCCGTGCCGCCGCCGGTTTCGCGCACGCCGAGCGGGACGCCGTACCCCCTGGAAGTGACCTGCACCTGGACCACCCGGCGGAGACCGACGGCCCGTCCGAGCTGATGGTGGGCGCCGCGCCCGGTGGGTCCGGCGACCCTGCCCCGGGTGGCCCGCACCCGGCCTCGGGCACGCCCGCCGCGGAGGCGCCCGCCGGCCCGACCGGTGAGCCGGTCCCCGGCGAGGAGCGGGTGGCTCTGACCGGGGACGGGCTGAGCGTCACCGGCACGGGCGTGACGGTGAGCGCGGCGGCCGGCGCCGGCGTGGACCGGGCGGTGCTGGCCGAGTCCCGCCTGCCCGAACTGCGCGCGCACACCGGCGCCGACGTGGTGGCGGTGACCCTGGACACCGAGGGCGCGGTGGTCGGCGGCGCCGAGGGCGAGCCCCGGCGCAGCCACAGCACCCCCGTACCGGCCAGCCACGCGGTGGGCGCCGGGGACGCCTACCTGGCGGCCATGACGCTGGCACTCGCCGCCGACGCGGGCCTGCCCACCGCCGCCCAGCTCGCCCAGCTCGCCGCCACCGTCACGGTGGCCGACACCGGCACCTGCGTGTGCCGGCGGCAGGACCTGCTGGCCGCGCTCGGCACCGGCGTGGACGAGGGCGGCCACCCGGCCCTGGTCGGCGCCGACGAGCTGGACGCGCTGGTGGACGAACACCGGCAGGCCGGGCGGTCGGTGGTGTTCACGAACGGCTGCTTCGACGTGCTGCATCCCGGGCACGTCCGCTACCTGACGCAGGCCCGCGCGCTCGGCGACCTGCTGATCGTGGCGGTCAACTCGGACGGCAGCGTACGGCGGCTCAAGGGCCCGGACCGGCCGGTGAACCCGGTCGAGGACCGGACCGCCCTGCTGGCGGCGCTGGCCTGCGTCGACCACGTGGTGGTCTTCGAGGAGGACTCCCCGGCCCGGCTGATCGAGGCGGTCCGGCCCGACGTCTACGTCAAGGGCGGCGACTACCCGCCGGAGATGGTGCCGGAGGCGCCGCTGGTACGGCGGCTGGGCGGGCAGGTGCGCACGCTCGGGTACGTGCCCGACCGCTCCACCTCGGCGATCATCGACCGGATCCGCGCCCAGTCGCACAGCATGAGCGAACGCACCGAGCGGAGCGAGGGCCGTGAGCGCATGCCCGACCAGCACAGCATGAGCGAACGCACCGAGCGGAGCGAGGGCCGTGCGGCCATGCCCGACCAGCAGCACAGCCCCGCCGTGGGCGAGGGCAGGCCGGCGTGACCCGTCCGCTCGACCCGGGCACGCCCGCACGGTTCCGGCAGCACCGGCGCCTCGACGTGCTGATCCCCACCCGCAACCGGCCCGCCGAGCTGGCGGTCACGCTGTCCGGGCTGGCCGCCCAGGAGGGTCTACCCGGGTTCGGGGTGGTGGTCAGCGACCAGTCCGACGGCGAGCCCGCGTACGCGCACCCGGCCGCCGCCACGATGGTCCGGGCGTTGCGTCATCGAGGACACCCGGTGCTGCTGACCCGGCGGCTCCCCCGGCGCGGCCTTGCCGAGCACCGGTCGTACCTGCTGGCCCAGTCGGCGGCCGACGCGGTGCTCTGCCTCGACGACGACGTGTGGCTGGAGCCGGGGACGCTGTCCCGGCTGGTCACCGCGCTCGACGAGTTGGGCTGCGGTTTCGTCGGCAACGCGGTGCACGGGCTCTCCTACGCCGACGACGTCCGCCCGGAGACGCACCAGCACTACGAGGAGTGGACCGGGCCGCCGGTGCCGGAACGCATCCAGCCCGGCACGCCGGAGTGGCACCGGGCGTCCATCCACCCGGCGGCGAACCTGCTGCACGTCACCGAGAAGCTGCACCTGGCGGCGGGCGAGTGGCGGGCGTACAAGGTGTCCTGGATCGGCGGGTGCGTGCTCTACGACCGGGCCAAGCTCGTCGACTCCGGCGGCTTCGACTTCTGGGAGCGGCTGCCCGAGCGGCACCAGGGTGAGGACGTCGCCGCGCAGCTCGCCGTGCTGGAGCGCCACGGCGGCGCCGGTGTCCTGCCCAGCGGGGCCTACCACCTGGAGTCGCCGACCACAGTCACCGAACGTGACGTGGAGGCGTGGGAGGTCGTGCTCAGCGAGTCGCCCGCGGAGGTGTGAGCAGCTCCCGGGCCGCCTCGACCACCTCGGCGACTGGCACGTCGGCCACGAACGACACCCGGTGCGGGCACTCGCCGTCGCCCGGCCGGTGCGGGTAGATCCCGGGCGTGCAGTCCACGCCGCAGACCGGGCAGTGGGTGGTCCAGGCGGCGATCGGGCGGTGCCGCCCGCGCAGCGGCGACGCCCCGTTGATCAGGTTGCCGACCCAGAAGACGCCCACCGTCGGCGCACCCACCGCGGCGGCAAGGTGCAGCGGGCCGGTGTCGTTGGAGACCACGAGCGCGCAGTCCGCGTAGGCGGCGGCCAGCGCGCCCAGGCTGAGCGTGCCGACCTGGGGACGAACCGGCACCCCGGCCGCCGCCGCCACCGCGTCGACCGTCTCCTGCTCTGCGGGGGTGCCGGTGACAAGCACCTCGTACCCGTCTGCGGTCAGCTCGCGGGCGACCTCGGCGAAGCGTTCCGGCGGCCAGCGGCGTCGCGTGTCGGTGGCGCCCGGGTGCAGCGCCACCCGGGGCCGGGTGGGTTCGCCGAGCACGGCGGCGGCCTCCGCCCGGTCGGCGGCGGTGACCGCGAGCGCCGGGGTGACGGTGGTGGCGGGCGCACCGACCAGCGCGGCCACCTCCAGGTAGCGGATCACCTCGTGCTGGTAGTAGACGTAGCGCAGCCACCGGTCCAGCGGCGGCGCCCCCTCGGCCCGCAGGCCGGCGGTGACCCGGGCGCCGAGCCGGGCCACGAACGGGTTCGAGTTGCCGCCGCCGCCGTGCACCTGCAACGCCAGGTCGAACCGCTCGGCGCGGGCGGCGGCCTGGAACGCCGGCACGTCACCCGGCGACTCGCCGGGCCCCGGGTCGCGGATGCCGGGCGCCGCCGGCACCACCAGCACCCGGTCCACCGGGCCGGGCCGGTCGCGCCAGAGCGCCGCGTGCCACGGCGCGCCGAGCAGCACGATCTCCGCCGTCGGGTACGCCGACCGCAGCGCGTCCAGCGCCGGCAGCACGAAGATGAAGTCACCGAGCGCGTTGGCGCGCAGCACGGCGATCCGCTCGACGTCGGGGACGCGCTCGCCGACCGGGCCGAGCACCGACGACGGCTCCCGGTCGCGGCGCGGCGAGCCGGAGCCGTCGGACGGGCTGGTCACGCGGCTCCTACGGTCTGTCGATCTCGTCGAGCGCGGTGTCCGGGTGGTGCAGCTCCCGGTCCGCGGCCGGGTCGGCGGGCATCCGCGTACGGTCGGCACCCGGTCCCGGGCCGGTGCGGCCGACGGTGATGGTGCGCGGCGCGGGCCGGGCCGCCCGGGGCAGGTGCACCCGGAGCAGGCCGTGGTCCATCACCGCGTCGATCCGGTCCGGGTCCACGCGGGACGGCAGGTCCACGCGATACTCGAAGCCCCGCGTGGTGAACCCGCCCGGGATGCCGTGGTCGGCGTTCACCTCGGCCTCCGACCGGGCGCGGACGCACAGCTCCCGGTCGTCCAGCTCGACGGCGACCTCCTCCGGCGCGACACCGGGCAGCCGGACGACCACCTCCCAGCCGTCGGCCGTCTCGGCCAGGTCCACGTCCTGGCCGCCGGACCGTCCGCCGACCAGCCGGCTCAGCTCCGAGCGCAGTGACTGGAGTTCACCCATCGGATCCCAGCCCTGCTGGCGGCCACGCCAGCCCCGTCCGCCGCTTTGTTCCGTCATCGCGCGTCTCCGATCCGCTGTGTCGCCGAGGGGGATCGCAGCGAGCTGGGCGCGTTGAGATCGTGCTCCGGGTCGACGCCCACACCGAGCCGGTCCACCAGTTCGCCGCCGAGCCACGCGCTGACCCCGAGGATCGCCAGGGCGACCACCTCGATGGCGATCAGCGCGCCGCCGGCCGCCCGCGAGTCGGCGTTGAGCCGGACCACCCAGACCGCGGCGAACAGCAGGATGACCGCCACGTTGGCGGCGGCGTGGGTGAGCCCGACCCGCTTGGCGCGGGTGCCCGCCGGCAGGGCGAGCAGGTCGAACGCCCCGGCCGCCGCGGCCAGCAGGCCACCGATCAGACCGACGGTGATGTTCCAGTACGCGACCTCGGCCAGGAACCCGGGCCCGCCCACGGTGTCCACCACGTCGAAGATCACCGCGGTCACGAAGAGCGCCACCGGGAACATCACGAGCATCGGATGCACGGGATGGCCGAGCACCTTGAGTCGGCTCTCCATCTCGGCCTCCATCCATCGCGTCCAGACGCACGCTGCGAACCGGTCCCTACCCGTCGACCCCGGGGGCAAACCCGGCGGTCGACGCGCTCACCTAGGCTGACCATGGCGGATCGCGGCCCGTCGCGGGGCAGAACCGCCGTGGTGCTCAACGGACGGGGGAGGAAGACGTGACGATCCGGGAGATCAGCAACGAGGCGGAACTGCGTGACCTGCTGGGCACGCCGACCGCGCGGGCGCTCGCCAAGGAACGCCGTACGCTGCACGAACGCGACCGGGAGTGGCTGGCCGCCTCGCCGTTCTGCCTGCTCGCCACCGCCGGCGCGGACGGCGCCTGCGACGTCTCCCCCAAGGGTGACCCGCCCGGCTTCGCGCTGGTGCTCGACGACAGCACGATCGCGATTCCGGAGCGGCCCGGCAACCGGCGGGCCGACGGCTACCGCAACATCCTGGCCAACCCGCACGTCGGGCTGATCTTCCTGATCCCCGGCCGCACCGACACGCTGCGGATCAACGGCCGGGCCCGGCTGATCTCCGACGCGCCGTGGTTCGCCGACATGGAGGTCAAGGGCCACCGGCCGGTGCTCGCCGTCGAGGTCGCGATCGAGCAGATCTTCTACCACTGCGCGAAGGCGTTCCTGCGCTCCGAGCTGTGGAAGCCGGAGACGTGGCAGCCGGACGTGCTGCCGACCCGGCCCCGGCTGGTCAAGGAGGTGGAGGCTCCGGCGGAGAGCCTGGCCGACCTGGAACGCCACTACGGCCCGGACTACGCCCGGAAGCTGTACGTCTGAGTCACTTCTCCGGGGTGAAGCGCGCCGGCACGCCGGCGTCGGACAGGGCACGGGCGAGGTGCGGCGCGGTGGTCTTCACGTACGCCGCGCCGATGTGCGAGCCGCCCCGGTAGATGAGCACGTTGCCGAACACCACGGGACACCTGTCGGTCGGGCAGACGGCGTCGAACAGATCGATCATCTTGACCTTCGGCGCGCCCGCGACCGCCTGCCGCTGCATCCGGTAGCCCGGGTCCTGGTCGTGGCGCTCCCTGTCGAACGCGCACGCGGACAGGCGCTTGCGGTTCTTGTCGGCGCAGGCCACCGCCGCGCCCGGGTGCGGGTTGTTGGCCAGGACGACGACCTTGGTGCCGACCGAGTCGAGCTTCTTCCACGAGGCCCGTACGCCGGACACCATCGCGGCGACGGTGGCGCGCTTGCCCCCGCTGTCGAGGGCCGTCGACGCCGACTGCGAGGTGACCACGAAGTCGGGGCGCTCCTGCACCAGGCGGTCCAGCAGCGCACGGTTCCACTCGATGCAGTCGGTGTAGGGCTTGCCGGACCCGTCGCCCTTGAGCACCTGGGCGCTGGTGAAGGCGCAGCCCGCCTTCGCCATGATCCGCAGCTTCCAGCCGTTCTGCGCGGCGAGTACCTGGAACGCCGGCAGCCACTGGTCCATCTTCGAGTCGCCCACCAGCGCGACGGTGGTGGCCCCGTTCGGGTCGCCGTACGTGCAGGACAGCACCTCGGCGCCCTCGACCTGCTGGAAGCACTTGTCCCGGTTGGTGTCGGGCACGTCCATGAAGCCCTGCCGGATCTGCAGCGGATCCGGGGTGATCGCGTCGAACCGCTCCGGGACCGGACCGATCGGCGCGGTGCCGGGCGCTGTGGACAGCAGCGCGGCGCCCGGGGCGTACCGGCTCTTGGTGGTGGTCGCGGCGGCGGCCCACGCGCCCATCAGCACCAGGACCAGGCCGGCGCAGATGCCGGCGAGCGTGAAGTTGCCGCCCAGGCTCAACGCCAGACGCGGCGACGTGGAGATCTTCCGCGAGTACCGCAGCGGGTTCTCCACCAGCCGGAACGTGAGCCAGGCCGGGATCACCGAGGCGAGCGCCACCGCCAGGCCCTCGGTCACCGACAGATCGCCGAAGTGCGCGGCGGCCACCACGAGCATCGGCCAGTGCCACAGGTACAGCGAGTAGGACAGGTCACCGATCCACTGGAACGGACGCAGACCGAGCACCATCACCGGCCCCCGGGCGCCGGCTGCGGCACCGGCCGCGATCACCGCCGCCGCGCCCAGCGTGGGCAGCGCCGCCGCGTACCCCGGCCACGCGGTCTTGCCGCTGACCAGCAGCGCCGCCGCCACGATCGCGGCGAGGCCGAGCCACCCGAGGACGACCGCCACCGACCGGGGCATCCGCGCGGCGCGGACCGCCAGCAGCGCGACCGCCGCGCCGACCGCGAGTTCCCACAGCCGCGTGGTGGAGACGAAGAACGCCCGCTCCGGCGAGTTCGCCGTCTCGACGATCGACCAGACGAACGACGGCACCGCGAGCACCGCGAGACCGACCCACAGGACCGGCCGTACGTTCGCCCGCCGGAGCTTGCGCGCGGCGAGGAGGGCCAGCACGATCAGCAGCGGCCAGAGCAGGTAGAACTGCTCCTCCACGGCGAGCGACCAGAAGTGCTGCACCGGCGACGGCGCGACGTCCTCGGCCAGGTAGTCGACCGCGCGGTCGGCGAACCGCCAGTTCACGACGTAGGTCGCCGCGGCGGCGATGTCACCGCCGATGACCTGCCACTCACCCCGGGGTACGAACAGCCGGACCGCGACGGCCGTGGCCGCCAGCACCACTGTGGCGGCGGGCAGGATCCGCTTGGCCCGGCGCGCGTAGAAGCCGGTGAGCGAGACCCGACCGCTGCGCTCGATCTCGGAGATGAGCTGCCCGGTGATGAGGAAGCCGGAGATCACGAAGAAGACGTCGACGCCGACGAAGCCACCGGGGATGAACGGCAGCCCGGCGTGGTAGAGCAGCACCAGCCCCACGGCGACGGCTCTCAGCCCGGCGACGTCGGCCCGGAACCGGCTCGGCGTCGCCTCCCGGCCCGGCTCGCGCCCGGTCGCCGTACCAGCCGGCCCTTCGGCGGGTGAACCTTCCCGATCGGCAACCTTCGTCAGCGGCGGGGAAGTCATCGCGATCCTCAAACTCTGCGGGCTGGGGCCAGGGAACGATAACGGCTCGTCAGGCGGGGGACAATCACGCCGCTCCGCCTCGAACGCATCCGGCGGGTGGCCCGGGCCTCCGATGGGGTTGAATCGGCGACGTGGCGAAGACCCTGACGATCACCACCCGGAACGCGAGCTTCCAGCAGTGGCAGGCGCTGCTGACCAACCGCACCAAGCGGCAGCGCTCCGGGGAGTTCCTGGTCCAGGGGGTACGCCCGATCACCGTGGCCCTGGAGCAGGGCTGGGAGATCCGCGCCCTCCTCTACCCGGACCGGCAGCCCCTGTCCCGCTGGTGCCGCGACCTGCTCGACGGCGCCGGCGCCAGGCGGGTCGCGCTCGCGCCGGAGCTGATGCGGGAGCTGAGCGGCAAGGAGGAGGAGTCACCCGAGCTGCTGGCCGTCGTGGCGCGACCCGCTGACGACCTGGCCCGCATCCCGGCCGGGCCGGCAATGCTCGTGGTGGTCTTCGACCGCCCCAAGACCCCGGGCAACATCGGCACGCTGATCCGCTCCGCCGACGCCTTCGGCGCCTCCGGTGTGATCATCACCGGCCACGCCGCCGACCCGTACGACCCGAAGGCGGTCCGGGCCAGCACCGGGTCGCTGTTCGCCGTACCCGTGGTGCGCGTCGCCAGCCATCGAGAGGTTCTGGACTGGGTCGCCGCGGTTCGCGCGGACGGGCTCCCGCAGGTCCAGGTCATCGGTACGGACGAGCACGGGGACGTGGACGTCGCCGAACACGACCTGACCGGCCCCACTCTCCTGCTGGTCGGCAACGAGACGCACGGGCTGAGCAAGGGCTGGCAGGAGGCCAGTGACCGGATGGTGCGCATCCCCATCGTGGGGGCGGCGAGTTCGCTGAACGCGGCGGCGGCCGGAACGGTGGCGCTGTACGAGGCGGCCCGGCAGCGCGCCGAGCAGCGGTAGCCCAGCCGGAGCGCGCCGATTCCGACATGGGTCGGCATGTGCGCCGACCGTCCAGGCGACTGTCGGTGCCGACCGTCCCGTCGGCATCAACACTGATCGGTGAATGGTCACCGGCTTGGTGGATGTCGGCGACGCTGCGTGCAACTAGCTTCGGAGACGGCCAGATGACGACTCGGCGATCCGGCAAGGGGTGCCATGACCGATCACGAACCGGCCGCCGCGGGAGCGTGGGACCTGTCCTCGCTGCTGTCCACGCAGCCGGCTTCCTCGGCGGATCCCCCGGCAGCCGAGCCGCCGCCCCGGCCAACCGCACCTTCCGGCGCCGATCAGGCCGTCGACACTCCGGCCGCCGAGATCACTGAAGCACTCGCGCCCGCCGAATTCGTCACGCCCGCCGAATTTCTCACGCCCGCTGAGCCTCTCACGCCCGCGGAACCTCTCACGCCCGCGGAACCCGGCACGCCGACGGCGCCGGCGGACGCCGAAGGCACTCCGGCGTGGATCCGGGATGCCGCGGCGACGCCCGCACCGGGCGCCCAGCCGAGCCGGTTCGTCGACCAGCCGGACCAGCCGGTGTATCCGGCGGTCCCGAACCGGCGTGTGGTGCTGGTCGGCGGCGCCGTCGCCGCTGTGCTCCTGGCGGCGGTCGGCGGGATCACCGCCGTGACGATGGCGAACCAGGACGATCGACGGACGCAGCCTCCGGCCGCGGCACCGTTGCCGCCCGACGCCGGGTTCACCGAGTTTCCGGCCGCGACCACCACCGGCGACACGCCCTTGCCCGAGTCCACGCCTACCGAGCCGGACCCGGAGCCCTCGACCGACCCGGCGACCGGTCCGGAGGACGAAGCGCTGGAGCAACTGGAGCAGCTACGCCGGCAGGACGCCCTCGCGATGGTGTTCGACGGCCGGTTCGCCGCACAGCTCGCGTCGAAGAGTGTGGGCATCGTGGATCCGCTTCAGACCACCGCCGCCGGTTCGCACACCTTCACCGCGGCCGACATCCTGGCCGAGCACCTGGCGCTGCGGTCCGCCCCGAGCCGGGGCACGAGCGTGGTGCTCGTCCTCAGCACCGACTTCGGAAAGCGGCAGCTCTACCAGGGCAAGCCCCTGTGGGTCACGTTCGCGCTCGGTGACTTCCCCACCCGGGAGTCGGTCCAGCGCTGGTGCGCGAAACGGTTTCCCGACCTGACCGGGGAACGGTTGACCAACCAGTGCGCGGTGCGGAAGCTCGAGGCGCACCCGTGAGCGACGTTCCGCCGTGGGCGCGCGCTCGGAGGCGTACGGGCACGAAGCCGTCATCCCCGCCGCCACCGACGAGCAGGCGGCGTGTCGTCGGACCGGCCGGCGACGCGGACCCGGCGCACACGGGACCGCCACCATCCGATCGAGCCGGCTCCAGCAGGCGGCCACCCGGCCCGGCCGGAGCCGGCCCGCCGAGCGGTGAGCGCCCTTCCACCAGCGCACCACCAGTGGCCGCACCGCAACCACCGACGCCCACCACACCGGCGGGTCCGCTCGTGGGAGTCCTGCTGGGGCCGATCCAGCCGGACGTCGAGACCCGCCGGTTCCGCGGCGCCATCGTGCTCTCCTGCGCCGCCGTACCGACCATCGTGCTGACTGCGGTGCGTGCCGCCCTGGGCACCCTAGACGGCGGCGTCGCCGCCGCCGGGCTGCTCGTGCCGCTCGCGCTGGCCGCCGCCGGCCAGGTCGCGGCACGGCTCAGCCGCCGGTACGCGCGCGGCCGGCAGGACGGCGACGTCACGGTCCGCCGGTTCCGGATCCGGGTTCCCGACGGCGGAACCCATTGGTACGCGCTCGAAGGCGGCGTGCCCGACGAGGCCCTGCACGCCGGTGACATCGTCCGAGCCCGGCGGCGCCGGCGGGCGGACGTGGCAGTGGTACGCGAACTCGACGTCCTCGCCACGCTGGAGGGCCCGGTGATCCGGCACGTCCGGGGCCGGCCCGGCAGCGCGTATCTCGTGCGGGCGTGGATCGATCGCCTCTGCCTGGTCGTCGCGGCGCTGGCCGGCGGCGGCGCCCTCGTGCTGGCGGCCGGTCTGCTGGCATGAGTCCAGGCGCCCGCCGCACCGGGCCCGCGCTCAGTCGCCGAACACCACCACCCGCCGGCCCTGCGCCGGGCCGCCGGACGGGCCCGCGGCGGCGCCGGGCATCCGGCCCGCCGGCACCGCCCGTTCCCGGCCCCAGCCACGGATCTCCTCGATCTGTTCCGGGTTGGTACGGCTGAGCGGGAACGTGTTGGCGAACGTGTCGATGACGAATTCGCTGCGCAGGGCGGCCGCCCCACCGTTGAGCATGACCTCGGCGCCCACCTCGTGCAGGGCCGACTCGATGTCGCTGCCGGCGAACCCGTCGGACATGCCGACCAGCTTGTCGAGCAGTTCCGGTTGCGGCTCCTGCCCGACGTAACGCCGGTAGTACAAGGCGATGATCTCGCGACGGTCCTGGTCTTCCGGCAGGTCGACGAAGAACAGCTCGTCGAACCGTCCCTTACGCAACAGTTCCGGTGGCAGCGAGCGGACGTCGTTCGAGGTGGCGACCACGAACACGCGGTGCGCCGACTCCTGGAGCCAGAACAGGAACTGGCCGACCAGCCGGCGGCCCACACCGGTGCTGTCGTTCTGACCGGCGAGGCCCTTCTCGATCTCGTCGATCCAGAGCACGCAGGGCGCGACCCGGTCGGCCGTCTCCAGCGCCTCCCGCAACCGGCCCTCGGACTGGCCGACGTACTGGCCGAGGATCGCGGCGAAGTCCAGCCGGTACAGCGGCAGGCGCCACTCGCCGGCGATCGCCTTGGCCGACAGCGACTTGCCGCAGCCGGGGACGCCGACCAGCAGTACGCCGCGCGGCGGGCGCAACTCGCTGCCGCGCAGGTCGGCGACCATCAGCTTGTGCTTGCGGCGTAGCCATTCCCGCAGGCTGGTGAGCCCGCCGACCTGGCGGTCGGCTTCCCTGAGGCGTACCCGTTCCAGGCCGGCCAACGACCCGAAGTGCTTGTCCTTGAACTCGGCGAGGTGCTCGACGTCGGCGGTCTCGACGCTGCCGCGGGTCACCAGCGTGGCCATCACGTTGATCGCAGTGCCCTCCGGCACCCCGACCAGGAACTCGGCCGCGCGGCGGGCGTCCTGCTCGGTCCACGCGATCGGCACGATCCCGTGGTGGTCCCGCAGGAACTCGACGATCACCTCGTACATCTCGTCGGCGTCGGGCAGGTCCAGCGTGACGGACATGCCGAGCCGGCTCAGCCCGCTCCACATCGGGGTGTCCGAGATGACGACAAGGCTGCCGGAGTTGGCGTCGGCGAGCCGGGCGAGCTCGGCGACGTGCCGGGTCACCGAGTTGTCGCCGCTGAGGTCCTCCGGGTCGACGAAGATCACGGTGGCCTGAGCCCGGCTGGTGAACTGCTGCGCGGCGAACTCGAGCGCGCCGGTCAGTGACCGGTCCTCCAGGGCGGGAGTGTTGTGCCGCAGGTCGCGTACCCCGGTGGCACGGGTGTAGATCCAGAACGGGAGCGCGGACCGTTTCGGGTTGGTCGCCATCTGCCGGACCAGGCGCAGTGCGCGGGTCTGTTCGATGGTGCGCACCCCGATGATCGGCACCCGGGCGGCGATGTAGCTGTCCAGGTCATGCAGGGATTCGGCGTAGTTCGACACGATGCCTCGGCTTCGTCAAATGATCACCCGGCGCGCCGGCCGGTGCGTGGGGGCGATGTCCCAGCCACCCCCGAGGGCGGCCGGTGTGGTGGTGAGGGCGTTCTCGCGTACGGTGCGCAGCCGGGCCTCGACGGCGGACCGCGGCGTGCCGGTGCGTTCCAGCCGCACGATCTGGTCTTCGAGCGACGTCTGCAGGGACCGCACCTGGGCCTCGATCACGTCGACGAGCCGCTGGCGCAGCTCGCCGGGGAGTCCGGGGTGTCCGGCGACCGCCCGGATCGGCGCCAGCCGGGCCCGCGCGTCGTGCATGGCACGGGCCGCGGAGAACTCGTCCCGGGCCCCGCTCAGCTCCCGCGACAGCAGGTCGGCACCCGCTTGGAGGCGCTGCGAGAGGGCGTCGGTGAGCCGGAGGACGAACCGTTCCCAGTTGTCGCCGTGCAGATCGTCGTCGGCGATCGCGGGCAGGGCCGCCGGATCCGGGGTGGCGCCGGCGGCCCAGTTCTCCAGGAAGGCGGCCCACGCGGCGTAGTGGCCGCCGGTGGCGTACACGATCAGCTCCGCCGTGAGCGCTGGACCAGGATCTCGCCGGGCGGCAGGGGATCCCACGACGGCAGGCTCGTGACCACCCGGCGAACCCGGCTGGTGGAGCGAGGCTGCTGCGGCGCGGACTGGCGCGCCCACGGCACCGTGGCGTCACCAGTGCGCTGCCCCGGTACTGCCGATGCGGTCGGTTCGGGCTTTCCGGTCACCTCAGACTCCTCCGGTGGTGTCGGCTTCGCCGGCTACCCGGCGTTCGAAGGGGGACGCGGCGGCGCCCGACCGGGACAGGTCCTCGATGAGCGCGCGTACCGCCGGCTCCCTGCTGTCGGCAGTACGGAACGCGGTGGACCAGTCGATCACCTCCGCGCTCGCGGCACGCAGTTGCAGGATCGAGTCGTGCTTGGCCTTGGCGATGAACCGGGCCGCCTCCTGCTGCCGGGTCGCGGCCGTCTGCGATCGCACGTAGAGCACCAGGAACCAGGCCACCGCGACGGCCAGACCGAGCAGGATGCCGACGGTTTGCAGACAGAGCGTGAACACGACGAGCGCGGCGGCGC
Source organism: Micromonospora sp. NPDC005257 (assembly GCF_042872445.1). Classification (NCBI taxonomy): domain Bacteria; kingdom Bacillati; phylum Actinomycetota; class Actinomycetes; order Micromonosporales; family Micromonosporaceae; genus Micromonospora; species Micromonospora sp. NPDC005257. The sequence goes on from NZ_JBIAKL010000002.1 coordinate 539,879, forward strand.
TGACGATCCCGGGAATGATCGACTGCTTCATCCAGTCGAACCCGAGACTGGCCAGGTACGGCTGGGAGGTGCGGTCCCAGTGTTGGGCGAGCGACTGCTCCAGCTCGGCGAGCGGCCGGGTGAACGAGCCGACCCAGCGGGGCAGCTGGAAGGCGCGTGCGCCTGGGTTGTGGGTGCTCTGGAAGACCGCCTCGACGTTGGTCGGCAGGCCCTGCCGGTAGCTCATGCTGAACTCGGCGTGCGCCGTGGCGAACCAGTCGTGGCAGAACGCCACCGCCATCCGCTGCGTCGATCGGGAGACGCCGATGCCGGCCGGGTTGAGCGCCGACTCGGACTGGATGGTCAGGTAGTCCAGCGTGCTCTCCAGCGCGGCGAGGTCGGCCGGCACGTCCTGATGCGCGGCGGCCAGGTCACCCTGGTGCCGGATGATCGCCTCGTTCAGCGCGTAGTCCCGGCGCAGCGGCAGTTCCTCGTCGTCGTACTCGTTCACCAGTTGGTCGAGGATGTCGTCGACGGCGTCCTCCAGCTGACCGGCCACCACGGGCTCCTCGGCCGCGAGCGCCGAGTACTTCGTGATCAGGTTCTGGTGCGCGCCGGCCCGGGCCAGCGCCTCGGCCATCGCCGGGAACTGCGGCGAGAGCGCGGCGAGGCGGGGGAACCGCTCCGGCGTGGGTGCGGCCACGTGCCGCTCGACCTCGGCACGCCACCGGTCCACCTGGGCCCGCCGCATCGCCTCGTCGTCGAGAAGCTGCGCCTGCCAGGCCTCCAGCCGCTCCTGCACCATCGCAAGGCCGGCCGGGCCGAACGCACCCTGCGCGACGCACTCCAGCACCACCGCGAAGTGCCGGCCCAGCCTGGTCGGATCCTGCGCGGCGAGGTACTGGCGCAGCCAGCGCACCGAACTCTCCCGTCGGCCCTGCCGACGCAGGACGAGCGCCATGAACAGCGAGGTGCGCCCGGGCGAGCGCCGGAACGCCTCCTGGATCGCCCGGTCGCACAGATCCGGCTCGTCACCGGCCCACGCGCCCATCGCGACCAGGACCGGGGCCAGCCAGTACCGCGGATTCTGGATCATGAGCTGCTCGCTGACCGAGCGCACGGTCTCCTCGGAGAGCAGGCCGACGTCGAAGCCCTGGAGCACACCGACCGCCGAGCGGCGGACCACCTTGTGGTGGCCGAACTGATATTCGAGCCGGCTCTCGATGGTGCCCTTGTTGGTCAGCGCGTTCTGGAGGTTGTCGGCCTTCCGCGCCTCCAGGACGAACCGCTGGAAGTCCGCGATGAGCCGGGCCAGCTCGTTGTGTGTCTCGTCGGCGCGCTGCCCCACGCTGGCCACCTGGCCGCTGACCAGGTCGATGCGGGTGTTGAGTTGCACCGTCAGGTTCTCGAGGCGGTTCAACTGGCGGGACAGGCCCAGGTCGTTCGTGCTCACGATCGTCCTTCCGATCCGCCGACGACGGAGCCGTCGGGCAGTACGGGATGCAGGGTGCCGCTGGCGTAGACCTCGATGTACGCGTACGCGCCGGTCCGGGCGAGCATCCGCGCCTGTGCGAACGGCTCCGGCATCACGTCGCCCGGGGCGTAGTGCTCGACGATGGAATGGAACAGGTCCAGCCGGTGGTCGACGTACGGCGGGCCCAGGTAGCAGGTGGCGACGAAGCCGAGCGGCACGTCGCCGAACTCGCGCTCGTACTCGTCACGCACCCACTTGGCCAGTTCGGCCCGCGCGCCGGCGTCGAGGTGACCGTCGAGGCGCCGGACCGCTTCGAAGAGGCCGGCATGCCGCCGCCTGCGCCTGTCACGGCTGGTGGCCTGTTGTTGACGACCGAGTCCGGTGACGTCGAGTTTCGCGTTCAACGGCGCCTCGACGCGTCGCCGGTGTGCGGATTCCATTATTCCTGGGACCTCGGATTCTTCCAATGCGGAACGTGTACGCCAGACTTCGTCGTATCGATACGGATCGCAAGGTCCATCGCGCCACCTTCGCTGATCCAGATGAATGGACCGCCCTCGCATGATCGGTGGGGACGTCCGGACGACCGGTCCGATTGACAGGACTACCGGTTCTCGACCCCACGTCGAACCTGCCACGTCCCTGCTGGTGGATCCCGGATTAATCCGGGATCCACCTACGACCACGGTCGATGATGGACGCCCCCGCCCGACCGGAGGGCGGCCACCGGATCCTTGTCGGCATTTCCCAGGCGTGGCAGACTTGCGCCGCCTCACCGATTCCCCGATCCCATTCCGGCGCGGTTCCGCGCGCCATTTCACCCCTGACCTGGAGTGGCCCGTGACCATCACCGGCACACAAAGGCATCCGGGCGCGCCGTCGCCTGCCGACGAATCGTTCATCGCATTCCCGCTCGTCTCGGCGGCGGCGCCGAACGCCTGTGAGGTGGCCGAGTCGGATGCCGGACAGAACCTGCCGGGCAGCGACCTCCGCGGGCGCGGCCGGTGGTGGGCGGCACGATGACCGTGTACGCGCTGATGGTGGGCGTGGACGCCTACCGGGCGGTCAGTCCGCTCCGGGGCTGCCGGGCCGATGTGACGGCCGCCCAGGACCTGCTGACAGCCCAGCTCAAGGACACACCGCCGGTGGTTCGCACGCTGCTCGACGGCGACGCCACCCGGGCGACGGTCATCGACGGCATCCGGACGCACCTCGGCCTCGCCGGGCCGGGCGACACAGCGCTCTTCTGGTTCGCCGGGCACGGTTCACAGGCACCCGCCCCACCCGGCCTGTGGTACCTCGAACCGACCGGCATGGTGCAGACCCTGATCTGCGCGGACAGCCGGGAGCACGGCGTACCCGACCTGTACGACAAGGAACTCGCCGTGCTGCTCGGCGAGGTGGCGGCCAGGGGCGCGCACACGGTGGCGGTGCTCGACTGCTGCTACGCCGGCGGCGCGGCCCGCAACGAGGTACCGGAGCAGGAGGCCCGCGCCCGGTACGTTCCCGCCCGCCACGACGTACCCGACATGGCGGCCCTGGTGGCTGCCGCGCCGCTCGCGGCCGACGCGGAGTACGTCGCCCTGGCCGCCTGCCGCTCGTTCGAGCTCGCCCAGGAGTTTCCGCTGGACGGCCTCACCCACGGTGTCTTCACCTGGGCGCTGCTGCGCGCCCTGGCGCGGCTCGGACTGCACGCCACCAGCCGGGACCTGCTGACCCGGGCCCGTTGTCTGGTCGAGGACGTGGTCCCGCGCCAGGTCCCGGAGCTCTTTCCACAGGTTCCCGGGCCCGGCGACCGGCCGTTCCTGGGGGGTCCCCTCGCCGCGGGCGGCGCCGGCGTGGTGATGCGCCACCTGCGCGGCGCCTGGGAGATCGACGCCGGCACCTGTCACGGCCTGCCCCCCGGCACCGGCGACGGGGTGCGTGTCGCCGTCGCGGGCGAGCCGGTACGCCGGGAGGCCCGGGTCGTCTCGGTACGCACCGAGCGCAGCCTGGTCGAGCCGGCCGGCTGGGAACCCGACGAGGAGAAGCAGTACCCGGTGGTGCTGGCGAGCATGCCCTTGCCGGCCACCACCGTCGCGGTCGACGGCGCCGAGCCGGTGGTCCGCGCGTTGACCGAGGCGATGGGACCGTCCCCACACGTACGGCTGGCCGTCGCCGAGGTGCCCGAGCTCCGGGTACGGGCCGAGCCCGACGGCCGGATCCGGATCCTCGGCACGGACACCACACCTGTCGCGCCGGAGATCGCCGGCGGCCCGGCCGCCCTCGGCCGCGTCGTCGAGACCCTGGAACACATCGCCCGCTGGCGGCAGGTCAAGGCACTCGACAACCCGCTCTCCGCGCTTGCGTCCCGGGTGCGGGTGGAGATCGTGGAGGCGTGGCCGGGCGAGCGCCGGGCGCCACTGGACCGCAGGCCGATCCGGCCCGGCCCGGACGGATCGGTACGGCTGAACTACCGCTGGTCGGGTCACGGCTGGACCCCGCCCACGGTCTTCATCCGGCTGCACAACCACGCCGACCGTCCGCTGCACTTCGTCCTGCTGGACCTCACCGACCGCTATCGGGTGTGGGCGGGTCTCTTCCCCGGTGGACGCGTCGAGCACGGCCGTGCGGCGGCGGCGCTGGAGGGCCGCCCGGTCCAGGTGGGTCTCCCGCCGGACATGACCCCGGCGCCGGGCCGGGAAGTGCGGGACTGGTTGAAGCTGTTCGTCGCCGAGGAGCACTTCAGCTCCCGTCCGTTCGAGCTGCCGCGGCTCGGTGATCCGGGGCTCTCGGCGCGGCGCGACGCGATCGGGCTTCGCGGCGTGCTCGACCGGCTGGGGCGGGCTGCGGTGCACCGCGACGCGAGCGCGGTTGCCGCCGACGACGTGTACGACTGGGCCACCGTCACGGTTCCGATCCGGACCGTCGTTCCGGAGGGCCGGCCGTGACCGCCGACTTGCCCGAGCCCTCGATCGACAATCAGATCGCCTGGCTCACCGAGGCGTTCGAACGGGCCGAGGGCACCGAAGACCCGGCCGACCTGACAGCCGTCATCGACCTGCTCACCCGCCTGCTGGCAGACCATCCGGACGACCCGGACACCGACGAGTGGAGATTCGAGCTCGGGCTGGCGTACGGCAGGCGCAGCCTGCTGACCGACGACGCCGCCGACAGCGAGCAGGCCCTCGCGGTGTGGGAGCCGCTGCGGGCGGAGACCGCGCCGGGCAGCCCGGAACGCGCGTTGGTCGCCGCGCATCTCGCCCAGGCCCACTGGGACCGCTGCCGTCTGCGCCCGGACAGCGGCCCGACGGAGTTCAGCCACGCCGCCGAGGCGGTCGACGAGCTGCTCCCGGACGTGGCCGGCACGGATTCGGCCGCCTTCGTCACGCTCCACTCGGGCATGCTCCACCTGCTCCTGGCGGAGCAACTCGGCGACACGGACCAGTTGTGCCTGGGCAACTCGATGCTCGCTGCCGCGCTGCCCGACGCCACACCTGAGACACCGGGTTACCCGCTGGCCGCGTGGATGTTCTGCTGCGCCGGCACCGAGCAGTTCCTGCTGGAGGGCGACCCGGCGATCCTGGACCGGCCGATTGCCGAGGGCCGCCGCGCGGCGGACCTCCTCCCGGCGGACTACGACCTGCTGGTCGATCTGGCGGAGGCCTACCGGCACCGGTGGGAGGCCCGCGACGACGCGGCCGATCTCGACGAGGCGATCGCGTGTCTGCGCCGTGCCCCCGACGATCAGCCGGCCGAGTTGGCGGCGGCGACCCGCGCGGTCTGTGCCGAGTTGCTGCGCCTACGCGCCGTCCGAGACGGCTCCGCGGCGGACGCGGACGCGGCGGTACGACTGCTCGAGGAGGCCGACGAGCTGGCCCCGGGCCAGTGGGGACAGGAACTGGCCGGTGTCCTCTTCGCCCGCTGGCAGATCAGCCAGGCGTCGTCCGACCTGGAAAGGGCCAGTTCCTGCATCGACCGGGTTCTGGCGGCCGGACCGGCGGCCCCGGACGTGCTGGCGCAGACCCACACGTTGCGGCTGGTCATCAGCGACGGTCAACTGGCCGACGAGTGGCGCCGCGAACCGGGCCGGGCGCCGGCAAGCGGTTCGCGGGCATGCCGTGAGGTGGAGGCGGCCCGGCAGGCATGGCCGATCGTCGACCGGCAGGCCCGGCCGCACCCGCGTGCCGCGTTCGCCATCGGCCTGGCCCTCGCCGAGATTCACATCTGCGCCTGGAACCCCGGCGCGCTGCCCCTCGACCGGGTCGTCGCCCTCCTGGACGCCACCGAGGGAACAGACGGCCTGTCGCCCGAGCTGGTGGACCTGCGCAACCTCGGCCGGAGCATCCTGTCCTACGCACGGGAAGCCCAGCATTCGGGCCGGTGGGACGAGAACGGGGAGGGGTTCCAGGCCGCCCGGAGCCTCGCGCGCCCGGACGCAGACCCCGAGATCCGGTCCCGGGCGCTGGGGATGCTTCACCTGATGCTGAACGGCGTGTTCACCCGTTCCGGTGACCTGCGTGCGCTGCGGACGGCCGGGGAGCAGGTCCGGTCCCACCGGACGCCCGCCGGTGAACCGGACCCGGAATCCGTCCTCCTCGCCCGGTTGCTGGAGCTGGGCGCCCCGGGCCGGGACCCGGAGGAGATGGCGGCGGACGCCGCGGAGTTCCGCGCCCTGCTGCGGGATCCGGAACTCCCCTACTGGGCCCGGCAGGCGATGCCTGTGGCCGAGGCCCTGGCCGGCACGTTCGCGGCGGCGAACGGTGAGCCGATCGAGCCGATCGAGACCGTCGCGGACGGGGACACCTGGAGACGGTCGGCTCAGATGCTGCGGCTCCTGCCGGCCGTCGTGTCGGCTCTCACCCGACGCGACGTAGCCGCCCTGCGCACGGCCGCCGACCAGCTCGGGAAGCTGATCGAGCTACTCCCACCGGAGCACATCGGTCAACTGGGAGCGGCGGTGTTCGCCGGTCGCGCCGAGCTCGGTGTCGCCGGCCTCGACGCGGGCGACACTGCCGCGGCCGAGCGCGGCGTGCGGCATCTGGCCCGGGCGGTCGACCTGCTCGGCGGCCCGGACGACCGCCTCTGGTCGGACACCCTGATGACTTACGCCGCCGCGCTGCGGACCGCGAACCTGCCCGGCGGCCCCCGCCACGCCGACTCCCGCGAAGCCGGCCTGAGCGCCCTCCGTGGCGACCTGGGGCAGGTGCTCGTGCAGTCCGGAACCGACGACGCCTTCACGGCCGCCCGCGACGCCGCGGGTCACGCGGTCACCGTCGCGACCTGGTGCCGTCAGGACACCGCCGACGACGACCTGATCGCCGCCCTGGACGCCGGCCGAGGGCTGGTCCTGCATGCCGCCATGTCGTCACGGCTCGTCGCCGACCAGCTCGCCGCCGCCGGCCGCGAGGATCTGGCCGTGCGGTGGCAGCGTTCGGCCGGCTACGGACACGACCGGCTCACCGGTACGCCGTTGAGCGCCGTCCCCTCGCTCGTCGAGGTGCCGGACGACCTGCGGGCGCAGGCACTCAGGACACTCCTCGACGAGGACCGGAGCGGGATCCTCCACCCGGCCCGGCCCGCCGAGATCCGGGCGGCCCTGGCCGCGGTCGGGGCCGACGCACTCGTCTACCTGGTGCCGACCACGCCGGACGCCTCGGGTGCGGCGGTGCTCGTACCCCGCGACGGCGATGTCGACGTCCTCGCCCTGCCCGACCTGCGGCTCGACGCGGCCGCCGGCTTCGGATGGCACACCGGCCGGTTCCGCGACGCCCAGCCGGCCGAGCCGCAGGCGGAAACGGCGTCGATCGACGAGATCTGCGCCTGGGCCTGGTCGTCGGCGATGGACCGGCTGGTCGCCCACGCGGAACGGTGGCGCAGCGGGGACCGACCGGCACGCCTCGTCCTGATTCCGCTCGGCCTGCTGGCCACCGTTCCCTGGCACGCCGCCTACCGCAGCGACGGGGCCGCCCGGCGCTACGCGATCGAGGACCTGGTCGTCTCGTACGCGGTCTCGGCCCGCATGTTCTGCACCAGCGCCCACTTCCCCATCCGGCCGGTACGCTCCGCGCTGGTCGTCGGCGACCCGACAGGCGAACTCGGCTTCGCCGCCGCCGAGGCACGAGCCGTCCACGCTGCCTTCTACCCGGACGGCACCCACCTCGGCGGCGACGTCCCCGGTGACCCCGAGGGCACCGCCACACCGGCCCGGGTGCTCTCCTGGGTGTCGTCGGCCGCGCCCGGCCCGTCGCTGCTGCATCTCGCCTGCCACGGCCGGGTGGATCCGCAGCGGCCCGCGGACGGGCATCTGGTGCTGGCCGGTGGCGTCCTGCCGGCCCGCCGGCTGCTCGACGAGTCCCGCGTCGCCGAGCTGTCGATCGAGCGGGTGTTCCTGGCCGCCTGCACCACCGGCGTCACGCGCACCCAGCACGACGAGGCGTTCAGCCTGTCCACGGCCTTCCTGGCGGCCGGCGCGCGTACCGTCTTCGGGTCGCTGTGGGCGGTGCCGGACGCCGAGACCTCGCTGCTGATGTTCATGGTCCACCACTTCCTCAACGCCGAGGGCTGCGACCCGGTCGACGCGTTGCACCAGGCTCAGCGGTGGATGCTCGACCCAGATCGCCGGGCGCCCTCGGGCATGCCGGCGGACCTGAGCCGGCAGGCCACCGGCGGCTCCGTGGCGAGGCCGGAGTCCTGGGCCGCCTTCACCCACTCGGGACGGTGAGCGTCACCAGCCCAGGTGCAGGAATCCCGCCCAGGTCGACAGGTCGTCACCGTCGAGGTCGGCCACCCGGCGTGCCAGCACCGCCGGCATGCCCGCCGGAACCGTGCGCTCTCTGTCGGCCATCCACCGCTGAGCCCGGTTCAGCGCGTCCGCCGGCCGGCGACCCTCCGCCCGCAGGTAGTGGTGTGCCATGAACATCAGCAGCGAGGTGGCGTCGCTCGGCACCGGCCACAGCGACCCGAAGACGGTACGCGCGCCGGCCGCCAGGAAGGCCGTGGACAGGCTGAACGCCTCGTCGAACGTCCCGCTGGGGACGCTTGTCGTGCAGGCGGCGAGCGCCACCACACCGATCGCCCCGTCCTTGCGGCCTTCCAGGAGGTCCCCCGCGGTGAGCCGGGCCCCGCCGGCCAGCAGCAGGTACGACCCGTCGATGCCCTGTCCCACCGCGCCGTGGCAGGCCAGATGCAGCATCGGCCGTGCCTGGCCGGCGCGGCGCAGCCAGGCGAGCACCGCCTCGGGGGTGGCCGTCGGCGAGGCCCCGGAGCTGCCCGCGTCGTCGACGAGCAGCTCGGCGTCCGGGTAGAACGCAGCCCGCACGGCGAGCGCCTCGGTCCGGGCATCCGGCAGGTCGTGGGTGGGATCCCCGACCACCAGTCCACTTCCGTCCTGCGGGATCGGCGGCCGGTCGGCGTTCTCGCAGAGCAGCCGCGCCGAGGGCGCGTAGGAGAACTCGGCCTGCTGCACCGCGTACCAGCCGTCGTGGTCGCGCGCGGCGTGCCAGGGCACGGCGGCGAGCCGGCCCATCGGTACGAGCAGCAGCCGCGGCGCCCGGGACAGGCCCCAACGCCCGGTCTCCGCGAGCAGCGGGCCGATCGCCACGCGCCACGCCCACCCCGCCAGCCGGTCCAGGGCGTCCCGCCACCTGGTGACCGGATCGGCGGTCTCGTCGCCGGTGTCCTCGCCGCCCACCTCGCCCGCGTCGCGGGCCGCCAGCAGGCGGCTGTATCGCTGCACCGGGTCGTCGTCGGACTCCACCAGGGACGGCAGGGACAGCGCGAACGGCTCGCTGCCGTTCGGCAGGATCACCGCCGCACCGGGCACCCCGAGGCGCCCGGGCACCAGGTAGACGAGCGCGTCGTGGCGCATCGCCCGCAGCGCCGTCCGGATCTGGTCGAGCGACGGCGGGTCCAGCACGTCCGGCACCGGCACGTCGCCGAGGTGCGCACCGGTGAGCACGGCCAGCACGTCACGCCGTACGTCGGGGTCGGCACTGCCGGTCTGCCAGCGGCGGGCCAGCTCGTCGTGGCCCAGCGCGTGCAGCCGGGCGGGGATCCCCGTGGTGACCGTCGCGGCGTACAGCATCAGGCAGCGCCCGGCGTCGAGCGCGGCCACCGCGCCGCCGGCGTCGCCGTCGGCGAGGCACCAGCGGGCGACCTCGGTCGCGTCGTCCACCGCATGCCGGGCGGCGGCTGTGGCGTCGGCGGTACCGGCCTGCAGGAGCACGCTCCAGGCGTGGCCGCGCAGCGCGCGTTTCCCGGTCTCCCGGCCCTCGGCGCGGCGGCCGGCCAGCCGGTACGCGTGCGCCGAGGCCATCTCGGCGAACGCCCACATCGGGTGCGCCACGTCGCCGGCCGCCCGGCGGGCCGTCGTGAGCCGGCGCAGTGCCTCGTCCAGCATCTCCCGGCCGGCGCCGAGCTCGTAACGCGCGCAGAGGAACCGGCCCAGCGTGGCGTCGATCATCGGTCGGTGCGGGTAGTCGGCGGGCGCGATGTCGGAGGCCCGGCGCAGCTGAGCCACACCGCGGGCCAACTGGTCGGCGTCGCGCCGGTCGACTGCCTTGCGGCAGATGCCGGTGCCGGACACGAAGAGGCGGAACGCCCGCTCGCCGGCCGACAGGCCGGGCTCGTCCACGGCGTGGCGCTGCGCCGGCTCGACACCGGGCGTGTGTCCGCCGGGCGCCTCCATGACCATCGCACCCGCGTTGAGGTACCGACGCAGCGCCAGGGTGCTGGGTGCGTCCGGCGGTAGCCGGTCCACCAGGTCGATCAGTCGCTGCAGCGAGTCGAACGCCTCCCCGGTCTCGCCGCGCTGAGTGGACGCGAGAATCTCGGCAGCCTCCTGCATGATCTCGGCGAACTGCCGTTGTTCACCTGTCACCCCGGCGTCGAGCATTGCCTGCACCCGCGTGCGGACCTGCCGGACGTCGTCGTAGAAACTCCGATCCTGCCCGCGCTTGACCAGCAGGGCCATCCGCAGCGCCACGGCGGCCGACGCGAACGGGCCCCCGGCGGTACGGGCCACCAACTCGTCGGCCCGGTCGAACGCGTCGTCCGCGTCGAAGTCGGCGTCGTCAGTCAGCACGGCGCCGGTGTCGACCAGGCCGTGAAGCAGAGCCGCAGCCGTCTCCTCCAGCCCGATCGAGTCGATCGTGGCGTGTTCGCGGGCGGCCCGGAACTCCTGACCCCGCATGGCGGCATGCAAGGCACACAGGACCAGGGCCTGACCGACCACGGCACGCTCCGGGCCGGTGAACGCGGCGGCGGCGAAGTCGGCTTGGGCGCGGACCAGCGTCTCCGGATCGCCGTCCACCTCGTAGCGACGCAGCCGTGCGTACGCGCGGGCCAGCAGTTCGGCGCGGTCCAGCGGAGGCTCCGCCCGGGACAGCGTCTCCAGCGCGGCTGTCACGTCCTCCGGTGCGGCGGCCCGCAGATGCGCGACCGCAGCGACCGGATCGTGCCACCGGACGCTCAAGGTAGAGGTCACAGGGCCTCCTCGGCACGTCGGCGGAGCCGATCGGGGTCGGTGACGGTGATCCGGCGGTAGCCGGTCCGGATGACGCCGTCGTCGCGCATCCCGCGCAGCGTCCGCTGCACGGTGTCGTCGACGGCGCCGACGAGCGTCGCGAGTTCGGCGTGTGTCAGTTCGACAGCGATGCGCAACCCGCCGTCATCCGGCTCGCCGATCACCTCGACCAGCTCCAGCAGCACCCGGGCGAGCCGGACCGGCACCGGAAACGCACTGAAGTCGGCGCGACGCAGGTTGGCCCAGTGCAGGCGCCGTCCGACGGTGGCGGTCACCTCGTTCGCCACCTCGAGATGCCGACTCAGAAACGCACGGAAGGCAGCCTGCTGGATGACAGTGGCCCGGACCTCCCCGCAGGCGGTGACGGTCGCGATTCGCTGGCCATCGGTGAGCGCGGCGAACTCGCCCACGAGGTCACCCGGGAGGCGTACGGCCAACAGCTGCTCGGTGCCCCCGACCGACATGGTCACCTTGGCGACACCCTGCTGGATGATCTCGACGTGGGTGTCCCGTCCGCCCTCGATGAAGATCCGCCGGCCCGGTGAGATGACGCGCGTGATGCCGAGGGCCAGCAGTTTCCCCTGCACCTCCGGCTCGAGCCGATCCAGAAAGGAGCCGGGCGCCCACGAAGACATGCAGACATTCGAACCGGTCCATCACTACGGCGCAATGGCACGGTAGGGCCGGAAACAAGAGGGCTGTGGGCTGAACGGCCGACCGAACGACATCCACCGGTGCCTCAGTCGCAGGTGCGGCGCACCGGACGGCCGATTCGGCGGCACGCCGACTCGGTCAGCGCGGCTCGTCGATCCGTCGCCGTGCCGACCTGCCGGCCCGAAAGCAGCCAGCGCATGTCGACCCCGATCCCCCCTCGCCGAGCGCCGAACAACCGGTGCCGATCCCTGGCGTACATTCTCCGCCGTGGCATCTCGAAACAGGAGACGGATCGGCCTCCTCATCGGACTGTCGTGGAGCACCCCACTGACGGCCGCCACGGCGGGTTCAGAAGCGCAACAAGACCACCGGTCGGGACCGGATCGACGTGGCCACTCGCCGGCCTGTTGGGATGCCGGTTCATGAGCTGGGTCGCCAACGTGATGCTGTCGGTGGGCCCGACGGACCGCCCGAACGCGCAGGCGTTCATCGGCTGGCTCGACACCCAGTGCCGCTGTCGTGAACCGGGCGCGAGTTCGGGCGGTTGCGGTAGCCTGCGCCTCATCACCGGTGTGGACAACCAGTGGGGCGGGCACAAGAACCCCGAATGTCAGGTGTTCGCCGGTGCGCTCAACCACGCCGACCTCACTGCTGTCGTGGCGCGTTTCGGGTCCGTGGCCTGGCACAATCCCAACGCCGCGCAGCTCTTCGTGATGGACCAGGAGGAGTTCTTCTTCCGCGTCTGGATGATTCGCAACGGCGCTCTACGCCAGTACGCCCCTTCGTCGCCGGACGAGGAGGACGACGAGTTCTGGCCTCCCGTCGGGGCGTAGCCGCCGGAGGCATCGTTTCCGGGTCTTCGGGCGGGACGCGGCCCGGCACCAACGGACGGCGGCGTGATCAACCTTGGAACGGCGAAGCCCAGGCCGATGACCTGGGCTTCTGCACCGAGCCGCCTGATGGAATCGAACCGTCGACCTACGCATTGCGAGTCGTCTGCCACAGCTGACCAACCTGGCGTCCCGGTCGTCATCGTCCGCTGACGGCCGGTGGTTTGGCTACTCGGTTGGCTGCACCCCTCGTCCACGAGGTGCCTCTGTGCTTGCGCAGTGGTGGCAGCTTCGTCAACGCGCCAGGTCGGGCAAGGGCCTGGTCAGCCAGGCTCAGGCGAACCTGAGCCTGGCTGACCGGGCCACTTATTGCTAGGCGTTGCCGGACCGTGCCCCGGGCAGCGTCCGCAGGGCGGTCAGCGTCATCTCGGCGTCCCGGTAGGACACCCGGAACATGTGGTGGCCCACGTTCAGGACACGCCGTTCCGGCATGGAATGGAAGTGGCCCTTGATCGAGGCTCCACTCATGATCGTCAGTACCGTGCCCGGAGTGATGGGCGCGCGAATGTCCAGGGTGAGTTCGCCGTCCAGCACCAGGGCACCCGCCGCCCGCACGCTCGTGTAGTCGTGGTCGCCGGAAATGGTGATGGCGAGGCGACCCGCTCGGCTGATGGTCACATCGCCGCCGACCTTCAGGACGTTGCCCTGCGCGACCTCGGTGAGAGTGATGGACACTGCGGACGCCACTTCCGCGGCCGAGAGGCCGGGCTGCAACACACCGCTGTCGACCTGGATGCTGCCTCCCACGACACCGCTGCCGCCGAGCGTGCCGCCCTTGACGGCGATCGAGCTCGCGTGCGATCCGGCGATCGAAAGCTTGCCGCCTTCAACCGTCGTGCCGCCGTCGTAGGTGGCGTGGCCCGACATGATCAGCGTTCCGGAGCCCTGCTTGGTCAGAGACGCAGTGTAGAGGTTGTTGTCGATATTGTTCTGAATGTAGGCCGCGCGCGCGTCCATCCATTCCTTGCGCCACTGGGCGGCATCCTCGTAGCTGATCTTGTCGTACAGTTCCGGGTGGCCGTTGGTGATGGCTTGGACGTGAGGATCGGCCAAAATACCCTGAAGCAGGAAGGCGTTTTCGCTGAGCCTACCGTCCGGGCTCAGTACGTTGGGGCTGAATTCACCGGCGAAGGCAATGCCCTGCTTCTTGTAGGCCGCCAGCCACTCCCGATCCTCCCTCTCCCTTTCCTTGATCGCGATCTGGCTGATGTCGTTCGACCAGACGTCCAAGGGCACCTTGTCCATTTTGTAGATCATGGGGCTCAGGAACTGGCCGGGGCCATACATGCCCTTGGCCAGGTCGGGGATACCCCAACCCCAGCGCTCGTCCGGAACCCCGTCGGCAGCGGTCCAGGCGATGGATGCCCCGGTGGGGGAGGTCTGCCCGGTGCCGAGGAATCTCACACCGTCGGACATCTTGTTGTTCGCCGTGGTGAACATCAACTCACGGACCTGCTTGGCGTCCATGTTCGGATAGCGAGAGAGCAGAACCCCCATCACCGCTGTCGCAACGGGCGTCGCCGGAGACGTTCCGCTCGAGTTCGAATAGTTGGTGTCGCCACCGCTGTTCGTGGTCCGCACACTGTTCGACGGGGTGGACACGGTCCACCATTTTGCGAGCCCCGCCTCGTTGTACCCGAACTGCTTCGTGTATTCGGGGTTGGCAGCAGTGGGAGGCTGCACCCCGCCGACGCATACCCACTGCTTTTCCGCCGAGGGGTTGAAGAGGGGGTACGCCGGGCGGAAGTACGGGTTGCTCCAGTCGTTGTTGCCGGCCGACCTCACGTTGACGGCGCCGCTATCCCTGATAGCGTCCCAGATGGCATCCATGAAGGAGCGTCCGGGGTAGTCCGGGTTGTACTGGATGCCGTCTTGTGAATAGCTCTTCTTGAAGAGGAAGAACTGGTACTCCAGATCCTTGAGGTACTCGCTGGGGACGATGGTCGCCATCGCCGTGGCGCTGGCACTGTCTTTGCCGCGCAGTTGGTAGGCGTTGGCGAGGTTGCCACCGATCCCGAGGTCGTTTCCTAGGCCGTCGAAGCGGCTTCTGTCAAGAGTCTGGACATAAGAGCCCCAACTGCTGTTGATGACCCGGGCGCCCGCGTCGACCAGGGCCTTGTTGGCCGTATGCCAGTACACGTAATCGTGGAAAGGGCCGTGGGACTGGGTATCGGAACCGCCGGTCATGGCGACGTACATCGTCGAGCCGAAGGCGATGCCGTGCTGCTCTTTGCCGTCGCGAACGCCGGAGGTGACGCCAAGCATGCCGGTCCCGTGGCTGTAGTCACTTGTTCTCGCCTGGTCACCGGCCACGGTGAACCTCTGGCCCGCAGTGAACGGGTTCGCCGGGGTTGCTGAGTTCCGGTACCCGAAGCCGGACGTCCCGTAGAAACCCTCCGCCCTCACCGGAACGATCAACCCGGTCTGAAATCCTTCGTGGGTGGGCCGGTAGCCCGAATCCATCATGCCCCAGCGCGACGCCCTGCCCGCGGTAGCCAAGGGCGTAGGCGGTGGACGCGTTCACCGCGACGAGCTGCCATGGGGAATCGATCGCTGTGCCAGGATTGGAAGGATTGTGACCGGTGTAGTAGCCATACTCCGGCGTTTCCCAACTGGCTCTAGCGGCATCCAATTCCCCTGGCGTCCTGGCGACAAAACCGGGGTCTCCCGGATACGCCGGTCCGCCGCCCGTTTGTCCAGGGGCCGACGCTGGATTGCCATTGGGCGACGCCGAGGCAAAGCCGGCCGGAAACAACGCGATGCCGGCTCCGGCAGCAAAGGCGCCTCCCAGGCGGCGCAGGAACTGCCGCCGACTCACGAACCTCATGCTCATCTACGATTCCTTCCGGGAGTCGATATCTCCAACGGACCGGGGCGGCCGGTTGCGCCCAGGGTCCTGCACGGCCTGCACACGCTGGCCGAGGCAAAATCGATGTGCCGGCCTGCCGCCTTTACCGGGCGGCAAATGCCGATGGCTTTGTTCGGAATCCCGACTGCGGCGCGAGCCGACGCGTGAACCTCGGGTGCCGACCGCTGACGAGGCCAGCGCCGAGGACGACTTCGACGTCGGGAGACGGCGCAAGCCCATAATCAGAAACGGCCATAGCGACGCGGTGCGCGCGCCCTTGAGTCGGCAGCCGCTATCAGGAGGAACCCCTGCCACGTCGGAACAGCGAACTGGAACTCTCCCCCAAGTGGGCCTCCCCTAATTGATCACCAGATTAGACTGCGAGAGAAGCCCCTCGTCAAGGGGCGACATTTATCCATTGAGGACAGTTTGCGCTTCCGTCTATATCGATCTGTCCAACTGTCGTGCATCGGGCCATGGGCCGGGTCCATCGAGGTGGTGTGCGACTTGTCCGTGATGATGTTTTTGCGCAGATGGGAGGCAGCCGCCGCGCACCGCGTGGTCATGGAGATCCTCGGTCATGATCGGCGATCAAGCCGGTGACCTGGACCTTTCCATGGAGCCACCTGACGGCCTCTCGACATCTCGCACCGCTGCCCCGTCCTCAGACGGCCTCTTGCGGACTGGTTGCGGACCGCTCGCATGACAGATCGGGCCCTGCGCAGTCGCACGCTGGCCGACCTGGATATGGGGGCCGTGCGGGCGCTATAGCCCGATGTTGCTCTTCGGGCCCATGTATGACCCGGCGTTTGGCCACCCGGCCCGGGCCAACTTTACGAACCGCTCGCCGAACCCCAGCGACGGCAGGTCCGTCAGCTTGACGAACTCGACCGCACGGATCGGCCGGGTGTCTGCCCCGGCCTTAACCGCCCCCAGCTTGCCGCCCACCCGGCGGCACCGGAAGGTGAGGTGAACGACCTGCGCCTTCACGACATCGCACACGTACAGCAGGTCCCCGACCCGGATCTCCAGACCGGTCTCCTCCCGCACTTCGCGCTCCAGAGCCTCCTCGACCGTCTCCCCGGGCTCCACCTTGCCGCCGGGCAGCGACCAGGACCGGTCACCTTCGGTGTCCTGGTCCAGCAGCAGAATCTCGTCTTCCTCGATCACGATCCCGATGACGCGAACATTCATCGGCACCGGCAGACCGTAACAATCCCAGACGCTCGAAGGGCACCGTCAGTTTGGAAGGAGAAGATCACGGCCCCGAGATGCCCTAAACCCCTGCTGGCGGAAGGGGAGTGGGCCACGGCTGCTGCCCGCTCGTGCGCCCGGCTCCCTTCGTCCCGCCGGCTCCCAGACGTGGCTTTCGCCGACCCATGGCCGAGGCCGTCGGCCAGTTGTTGCCGTACTACCGCGCGCACGATGCATCTTCCTCGTTCCAGATGGAAATGACGTGCCCTTCTCCGTACTGCCCGATAACGCGAGACCTCGCCTCATCGAGAGACGTGGCAAGGATGCGCAGGCGAATGCCGATGACCACGCCACCGCCGAGGCTCGTCCCGCTTTGCGGGTTCCAGTCGTCGGGCCGCTCGGGTCGTGGTTTCTTGAACTCCTGGTCGATGTAGTCGAGCAGATCGGTGCCGTAGTAGATGATGTCCCACCCGCGCATCGACAGGACCGGATGAGCGAAGGTTCCGCGTCCTGCGGGAAGGAACTCGAACCCGTATTCGCGCTCGATACGGTCGAACTCTGCGTCGGACAGGCCCTTGTCGATCCGGCAACAGCCAAGAGTAGCCAGCCGCCGTGCCGCTGCGACCTGGACGCGGTCGCCAACCGGCTGGATGAGGCGGTCGCGGCGCGGGATGCGGACTATTTGCGGACCAGCACCGTCGGCGGCGAGGTGTCGACCTTGGGAAACGGCGAAGCCCAGGTCTCTGACCTGGGCTTCTGTACCGAGCCGCCTGACGGAATCGAACCGTCGACCTACGCATTACGAGTGCGTCGCTCTAGCCGACTGAGCTAAGGCGGCAACGATCGTCAAGTGTACGGCACGCTCCGCCGGAAGCCGAACTGGATCCCCCCACCCCGGAAACCGGACTGCGGAGCACATCCACCCCGCTACGGGAGAGACTTCGCGCCGCGTCCGGACTACCCTGCGGCGGGTGACCGACGAACCGCCGCGACCACCGGCTCCCGAGGCGCATCCCGGCGAGCGCGCCACCCGTCGACCCCGCCGTATCGACCCCCGGGAGCTGGGTTTCACTCCTCGCCGGCCGGTGCCCTGGCTCGCGCCGCTGCTGCTGATCAGCACCGGCCTGCGTACGTTGCTGGCCATGCTGTTTGGGGCGTACCTGGACAAGCGCGAGTTGCAGAACGCGTTCGGCGACGGCACGTTCCGGCAGGTCGGGCCGGACGGCGGGCTCTGGCTCGACTACGTGGCCGACCTGGGTGACGGCTTCGACGCGACGTACTCGGTGGCGTACCTGCTCGCCCAGCCGGAGCTGACCGTGGACGGGCATCGGCTCCCCCGCGCGCAGACGCTGGTGATGGGCGGCGACCAGGTCTATCCGGCGGCGGGCTACGAGGCGTACGAGGACCGGTGCAAGGGCCCGTACCAGGCGGCGCTGCCGGTCGCCCCGCCGGAGCAGCCGACGCTGTTCGCGGTGCCGGGCAACCACGACTGGTACGACGGGCTGACAGCGTTCCTGCGCCTGTTCGTGCGTACCCGGGACCGGCACTTCGGCGGCTGGGGCACCGGCCAGGCCCGCTCGTACTTCGCCGTCGAGTTGCCGGCCGAGTGGTGGCTGCTCGGCCTCGACGACCAGTCCGGGTCGTACCTGGACGATCCGCAGCTCACCTACTTCGACGAGGTGGCGCGCAAGCTCACCCCGGAATCGAAGGTGATCCTGGCGGTGCCGGCGCCGACGTGGGTCAAGGCCGTCGACCACCCCAACGCGTACGACTCGATCGACTACTTCATCCGTACCCTCGTCGCGCCGACCGGGGCGCAGGTGCGGGTGCTGGTCTCCGGCGACCTGCACCACTACGCCCGCTACGCCGGGCCGGACCGGCAGCTCATCACCTGCGGTGGCGGCGGCGCCTACCTCTACCCCACGCACCGGCTGCCGGAGACGCTGGAGGTGCCGCCGCGCGACACGCTGACCCGGCGGGCCAGCAACACCCGGGAGTACGACCTGGCCGCGCGCTATCCGGACAAGGCCCGGTCCCGCCGGTACGGCTGGGGGATCTTCGCCCGTCTGCCGTTCCGCAATCCGGGCTTCGCGACGCTGCTCGGCACCCTGCACACGCTGCTGATGCTGGCCATGGCCGGGGTGGCGGCCCAGCGGGTGGGCACCACGGAACAGCGGCTGTTCAGCGTGCCGCTGGCGATCATGCTGGTGGTGGCGATGATGGGCGCGGTGTTCTTCGCCAAGCCGCCCACGGCGGGCGGGAAACGGCACGCCCGGCACTGGATCCTCGGGGTGGCGCACGGGCTGGCCCAGGTGGCGCTCGCCGCCGGGGGCACGTGGGTGTGGTTGCACCTGCCGTTCTACGACTGGCCGTGGCCGTTGCCGGCGGTCGCCGCGCTGGTGCTCTACGGCCCGGTGATCGGTCTGGTCGCCAGCCAGCTCGTGGCGCTCTACCTGCTGGTGGCGGGCGCGTTCGGGGTGAACCTGAACGAGCTGTTCGCGGCGCAGGGCATCGAGGACTCGAAGGCGTTCCTGCGGTTCCGGATCGACCCGGACGGCACGCTGACGATCTACCCGATCGCGGTCGACAGGGTGTCCCACGACTGGCGGCTCAACCCCGACCAGTCCCCCACCGCCTCCTGGCTGACCCCGAATACTCCGCTGGCCCCCCGCCTGGCCGAACCCCCCATCGTCATCCGCTGACCCCGGCCCGGCACACCCGGACCTCGTTCCATCGATCATGAGGTTGGCGGCGAAATCGATCACCATTTCGACCGCTAACTTCATGATCGACGAGGCGGGAGTGGGCGGGAGAGGGAGGGCGGGAGGGCAGCGGGTCAGGGCTGGGGGTGGTGCTGGTCGTGGGCCTGTCTGGGGCCGCAGACCGACGCACGGGAGCACATCGAGCGGGAGCCGTCGGCGTCCAGGCGGACGGTGACCGCGTCGCGCGGGACGCTGTGGCCGACCACCTTGCCCTCGCCCTGCGGCGTGGACACCCGGCTGCCGACCGCGGGGGCCGACTCCTGGAACTTCTGGTACAGCGGGTGCTCGTACTTCAGGCAGCACATCAGCCGCCCGCACGCCCCGGAGATGCGCAGCGGGTTGAGCGGCAGATCCTGGTCCTTCGCCATCCGGATGGTCACCGGCTCGAAGTCGTTGAGGAACGTGGCACAGCACAGGTCACGCCCGCAGGAGCCGATGCCGCCCTGCACGCGGGCGGAGTCGCGGGCGGAGAGCTGCCGCAGCTCGACCCGGCAGTGCAGCGTGGCGCCCAGGTCGCGGACCAGCGAACGGAAGTCGACCCGGTGCGGCGCGGTGAAGTAGATGGTGGTGCGGTCACTGCCGTTCTCCGGTGTGGCCAGGACGTGATCGACGGCGACCACCTTCATCGGCAGGCCGTGTTCGCGGATCAGCCGCTTGGCGGCCACCTTCGCCTCGGCCTTGCGCCGGCGCAGCATCTCGTCGCGGTGCAGGTCGTCGTCACCGGCGATCCCGGCCAGTTTCGGGAAGCCGTCGGTGTCCTCACTGACCCACTGCGCCGCCCACACGCACTCGGCCACCTCGGGCCCGTCGTCGGTGGGCACCAGCACCCGGTCGCCCACCTGCGGACGCAACTCGCCCGGATCGAGGTAGTAGAGGCGCCCGTACCGGTTGAAGCTGACCGCGCAGAGCATGCCCATGCGCCCACCCTACGCGGATCGATGCCCGCCGCACGGCACACCTGTCGCCGCCCGGTCACCCGCCGCAGCGATCATCGTCGTCCACCCGGCCGAACCGGCCCCTTCGCCTCGCCCGGACGGCTGAATCTGCGCCGCCCCCCTGACAAACACCGCGCGAGCGCGTTGAGTGAAGACATACCTGCGGGGGGTGCAGGGGAAGGCCACGGCGTCGCCGCCGTCACCGGCCACGGCCGGTCCGGCGCGCGGCGCCGTGGCCCGTCAGTAGCCGATCCGGGTGGTGCCGCCGTAACGCGGGGCGGTGGTGGCGCGGTCCCGCCAGGGCGTCTCGGCCAGGCTCGGCCCCCACTGGCGCAGCAGCGTCTCGGCGCCGTCGTAGGCCACCCCGAGCACGCCCAGGATCCTCGTGGCGATCTCGGCCGCGGCCGACGCCCCGAACCGTCCGGGCTCGACGCCGGGCCGGGTCGCCGCGTGCACCGCGACCGCCTCCGCCGAACCCAGCACCTCGGCCAGCGCGCGGGCCAGCGCGGCCCGGCTGCCCTCCACCCAGCCGGCCAGCGCGTCGGCGTAGCCCGCCGTCGACTCCAGCCGCCCGACCAGGCTCTCCGGCCCCTCGTCCAGGTGTCGCAACAGCGCGGAACGCGCCTCGTCGTAGGCCGAGGCGGCGGCGCCGGACCAGGCGACCTGGTCGGCCAGCAGGGCGCAGGTGTCGTCGTATCCCCGGACGAGCCGGCGCACGGCGTGCCCGGCGCCGGTCAGCGGCGCGGGATGCAGGTCGAGGAACTCGCGCACGGCGACGCCGGGAAGGACCTGCATCCGGCGCAGCAGCGGCCAGAGCCGGTGCCCCTCGGGCGCACCGGCGGCCAGCAGCGTGTCCACGCGGGCGAGCAGGTCGAGGCCCGGCTCGGCGAGGCGGTCGAGGGCGTCCATCAGGCCTCCCGGGCCAGCCGCCGGGCGACCGCGTCGTCGGCGGCGGCGTAGCGGTCGGCGGCGCTGCGCAGCGCCGCCGCGGCGGCGGCCAGCCGGACGGCGGCGGCCTGCGCCTCGCGCGCCCGGTCGGCGGTGGCGAGCGTCCACTGGCGGTGCAGCGCGCGGCCGACCTCGCCGGGGCGGCCGGCGGCGTCCGCGCCGAACGCGGGGTGCGGCGGATCGGTGGCGGTCACCGTGCGGGCCAGCGTGGCGAGGGTCGCGCCGGCCTCGTCGAGACGGGCGGCCAGGGCACGCAGCGTCTCCATGTCAGGCTCCCGCCAGCGGCCGGTAGGCCGCGAACGTCTCGTTGTGCAGCTTCTCGCGCGCCCACTGGGCCGCGCCGGCGGCGGCCGTGACCGCGGCCTGCACTGAACCGGCCACGTCGCGCGGGCTGCGGTGGTGCAGCGGGCCGAGGAAACGCACATCGGTGATCCGCCCGCCGGCGGTCACCACCACCTCGACGAGCCCGTCGGGCGAGCGGACGGTGACCTCGACCGTCGCGACCGCCTGGTCGAACTCGGCCTGCAGGTTCTCGATCCGGCGGTAGCGCCGCACCGCCTCCTCGATCCAGGCCTCGTCGATTTCGCCCCGCGGCATCGGCGGACTCCTCCCGGCCGGTCGGCCAACCCCTCACTGAGCGTGCCGCCACGATCACCGCGGCATCACCGGACCGTACCGCACCTCAATCGCGCGTGTCGATGCCCTGTGGACAGCGCGGAAGGGCCCGGCTCAGCCGCGCCAGAGGGCCAGCATCATCGCCTCCACGGCGATCCGCGGCTTGACGTTCGCCTCGATCGCCGCGCGGCACTCCAGGACCGCCTCCAGGCGGCGCAGCGAGCCCTCGGCGTCCCATTTCTGCGCGCCCGCGCCGGCGAGCGCCGCGGTGTCGGTGTGCACCGGGGCGACGGGCGCCCGCAGCGCCATGACGAGCGCGTCCCGGTAGAACCCGGCCAGGTCGACCAGGGCGCGGTCGAGCGCGTCCCGCTGGGCACGGGTGGCCCGGGACTTCTGCCGCCTCTCCAGGTCCTTGAGCTGACCGGCCGCGCCGCGCATGGCGCCGGCCGCGCCCCGGCCGGTGCCGCCCGCGCCGAGCGCGGTCTGCAACGCCGTACGCTCCGCCTCGTCGATCTCCGCGACGGAGGCGGCGGCCTCCGCCTCGGCGGCCTCGATCAGCGCCGCGGCCGCGTCGAACGCCGCGCCCACCCCGGTCAGCCGACGCGGTACGGCGAGCACCGCGTCACGCCGCTGCCGGGCCTCCGGGTCGCGGGCCAGCCGCCGGGCCCGGCCCACGTGCCCCTGCGCCGCCGCGGCGGCCCACTCGGCCACGTCCGGCGCGATCCCGTCGCGGCGCACCAGCACCTCGGCCACCGCGGCCGGCGGCGGCTGCCGCAGCGGTACGACCCGGCACCGCGACCGGATGGTCACGGAGATGTCGTCCGGGTGGGTGGACGGGGTGCAGAGCAGGAAGACGGTACGCGGTGGCGGCTCCTCGATCGCCTTGAGCAGCGCGTTGCCGGCGGCCTCGGTGAGCCGGTCGGCGTCCTCGATGATCACGACCTGCCACCGGCCGCCGGAGGGCGTACTGGCCGCGCGGAGCACCAGCGCGCGCATCTCGTTGACGCCGATGGACAGGCCCTCGGGCACCACGACCCGCACGTCGGCATGGGTGCCGGCGAGCGTGGTGTGGCAGCCGGGGCAGCTACCGCACCCGGTGCCGTGCACGCACTCCAGAGCGGCGGCGAACGCGCGGGCGGCCACCGAGCGGCCCGATCCGGGCGGGCCGGTGAAGATCCAGGCGTGCGTCATCCCGGCGCCGGGTTCGGCGGGCGCCGGAGCCGGATCGCCGTCGTACTCCTCGGCGAGCGCGCCGAGGTCGTCGTGCCCGCCGGCGGGGGCCGTCACCGACGCGGCGGCGCACAGCAGCGCGGCGGCCGAGGCGGCGGCCCGCCGCAGCGTGGCCACCGCCTCGTCCTGCCCGACCAGATCGCCGAAGACGTCGGTCATCTTCGGGGTTGCTCCATCGTCACCAGCTCCGCGTCGGATAACTCGGGCTGGACCGAGGTGTCCGGGCCCTGCGCCGGACGGGGGTGCACGATCCCGCCGGGATCGGCGAGGAACTCACCGACCCGGCCAGCCACCGCCTCGGCGATCTCGTTGACCGGACGGGACGCGTCGAGCACCAGGTAACGCTTCGGGTCACCGGCGGCCAGGTCGAGGAAGGCGTACCGGACCCGCTCGTGGAACGTCAGCGACTCGGCCTCCAGCCGGTCGGCGCCCTCGTTGCGGCCCTCGACCCGGCTCAGGCCGGTACGCGGCTCGACGTCGAGCAGCACGACCAGGTCGGGCTTGAGGCCGCCGGTGGCCCAGGAGGAGAGCCAGGAGACCTCGTCCACCGGAAGCGTCCGGCCGGCGCCCTGATAGGCGAGCGACGAATCGACGTACCGGTCGCTGATCACCACCGCGCCGCGCACCAGCGCCGGGCGGACGACAGTGGCCACGTGGTGCGCCCGGTCGGCGGCGTAGAGCAGCGCCTCGGCGCGCGGCGACGGCGCCTCGTCGGGCGCGGTGCCGAGCACCAGGGAGCGGATCCGCTCGCCGACCGGCGTGGCGCCCGGCTCGCGGGTGACCACCACGTCGCGGCCCTGCTCGCGCAGGCGCTCGGCGAGCACGGCGAGCTGGGTGGACTTGCCCGCGCCCTCGCCGCCCTCGAAGACCACGAACAGGCCGCTGGAGACGAACGGCTCGGCCGGCATCAGCGGGCGGCCGCGGATCGAGCCCCAGAGGTCGGCGAGGACCGGTACGCCCTTCTTGTCGTCCATCTGGCCGAACGCGCTGATGCCGGCGAAGATGCCGGCCGCGCCCGCGGCGAGCAGCAGCAGGCGGGTGGAGGAGACGGAGATGCCCAGGTCGGCGATGGCGAACTCGCGGGAGCCACCGACGCCGACCAGCAGGCTGCTGAGCGCGATGGCCAGGATCAGCACCAGCCGGGTGCCGATCTGCACCACGGCGAAGACCCGGCCGCGTACCTCGTCGGCGACCTCGCCGCCGAGCAGCGTGGTGCCGGCCAGGAACGCCATGCCGGCGCCGGCACCGACCAGGATCGCGCCGATGATGGCCATGGACAGGTGGATGGCGAAGGCGAGCACCAGCACGGAGGCGCTGGCGAGCACGATGCTCATGCCGAACCAGCGGCGGCGGGACATGTCCCGCACGATCATCGGCCCGAGCCCGATGCCGAGCGCCAGGCCGACGAAGATCGCGCCGAAGAGCAGCGAGAACGCGGCGTCACCGGCGCCGAGCGAGTTGGCGAAGAACTTGCCCGTGCCGACCACGATGCCGCCGCCGGCGAACGCGCCGAAGATGCCCAGCACCAGGCCGCGGACGAGCGGGGTCTGGCCGATGTATTTCCAGCCCTCGGAGAACTGCCGGAACATGCTCTGCTCGGTGCGCTCCGCCTCGGCGCGCTGGGCGTGGCTGATCTCCTTGATCCCGAACGCCACCACGAGCGCGGTGGCCAGCCGGGAGAAGGCGTTGAACCAGAGCGCGAGCTGAGCCGGCTCGGCCCAGTTCGGCAGGGTGCCGCCGACCGCGCTGGGCAGGCCGCGGGTCAGCACGGCCAGCGCGACGGCCGCGGCCACCGGCGTGAGGCCGTACGTGGTGATCAGCGTGAGCTGGTTCGCCGCCTCCAGCCGGGTGCGCGGGATGAGGTTGGGGACCGCCGCCTCCTTGGCCGGGATCCACAGCAGGGTGATCGACTCGATCAGGAACGTGGCGATCAGCGCCCAGCCGACCACCAGCCCGCCCGCGGCGCCGGTGAGCGCGTACAGCGGGATCGAGGCGAACAGCACGAAACGCAGCAGGTCGCAGATGACCATCGTCCACCGGCGGTCGAACCGGTCGGCGAACACGCCCGCGACCGGGCCGAGCACCAGCGCCGGGAGCAGCCGGATCGCCGTCACACCGCCGAACGCGGCGCCCTGGGCGGTGCTGCCGGAGACCTGGGAGGCGGCGAACAGCGCGGTGGCGAGCAGGCCCAGCCAGTCGCCGAAGGAGGCGGCGCTGAGCACGATCCAGAGCCTGCGGAACGGCCGGATGCGCAGCACCGAGCGGATGGCGGCGAGACCGGAGCGGTCGGCGGCTGTCCCGGGCGACGACACGCCGGGCGACTCGCCGTTGTTCTGGCTTTCGATGGCCGTACCTCCACGTGCCGGCCCAGAGCTGGGCATCCCCGGTGGAACACTCTAGTCGCGCAGGAGGGTCGCCCCCGCGACATTCACCTGCTCGCCGAGCCTAGGCCGCCGGGACCACCACCCGCAGCCCGGGCAGACGCGAGGGTATTTCGCATTGCCGTCCAGACAGTTAGCGTGCAGACGTGGCCATCGACCGTGACAAAACTCGCGATCGTCTCGACCGGGCGACCGCTCATCTCGACCCGCCGTACGCGGTGGTCGACCTCACCTCGTTCGACGCCAACGCCGAGGCGCTCGCCGGCCGTTCGGGCGGCAAGCCGCTGCGCGTGGCGAGCAAGTCGGTACGGGTCCGCGAGCTGCTGACCCGGGCGCTCAAGCGTCCGGGCTGGCACGGTGTGATGGCCTTCACGCTGCCCGAGGCGGTGTGGCTGGTCCGCTCCGGGGTCAGCGACGACGTGCTGGTGGCGTACCCGACAGCCCACCGGGGTGGCCTCGCCGAACTGGCCGCCGACCCGGCGCTCGCCGACGCCGTGACGTTGATGGTCGACGACACCGGGCAGCTCGACCTGATCGACCGGGTGTGCCCGCCCGCGCGCCGGCCCGCGCTGCGGATCTGCCTCGATCTGGACGCCTCCTGGCGCCCGCTGGGGGGCCGGGTGCACGTGGGCGTGCGGCGCTCCCCGGTGCACAGCGCCACGGCGGCCGGCGCGCTCGCCGCCGCCGTCGCCGGCCGGCCCGGCTTCCGGCTGGTCGGCCTGATGTCGTACGAGGCACAGATCGCCGGCCTGGGCGACGCGCCGCCCGGACAGGCGGTGCTCGGCTCGGCGATCCGGGTCGCGCAGCGCGGGTCGTACCGGGAACTGCTGGCCCGCCGCTCGGCCGCGGTCAGCGCGGTACGCGAGCACGCCGACCTGGAGTTCGTCAACGGCGGCGGCACCGGCAGCGTGGCCGCGACCAGCGCCGACCCCGCGGTCACCGAGGTCACCGCGGGTTCCGGCCTGTACGGGCCGACGCTGTTCGACGCGTACCGTGCCTGGCAGCCGGCCCCGGCGGCGTTCTTCGCCTGCGCGGTGGTCCGCCGCCCGGCGCCCGGGCTGGCCACGGTGCTCGGCGGCGGCTGGATCGCCTCCGGCCCGGCGGCGGACAGCCGGCTGCCGCGGCCCTGGCTGCCGGCCGGGCTGAAGCTGCTCGGCGCGGAGGGTGCCGGTGAGGTGCAGACCCCGCTGGCCGGGAAGGCCGCCGACGACCTGCGCGTGGGCGACCGGGTGTGGTTCCGCCACGCCAAGGCGGGCGAGCTGTGCGAGCACGTCAACGAGGTACATCTGGTCGAGGGGGACGCGGTGGTCGCCACGGTGCCGACCTACCGGGGCGAGGGGCACGCCTTCCTCTGACGCGCCCCGCGGCTCTGTCCGACGGCGTGACGACGGCGGGCCCCGACGCACTCTCAGAACCCGCCGTTCAACGTTCCGCTCAGCCCTGGCGAACGGCCTCCGTGAGGGCGTTCACCTGCCGGTGCAGGTACTCCCGGATGAGCGCCTTGGCCTCGGCCAGCACCCGCTCGTCGCCGTCGGTGCGGCGGCGGAAGGCCAGCTTGATCAGGGCGTCCGCGGCCTCCACCGCGACCTCCAGATGGAACCGCAGGTCGGGCACCCCGGCCAGGCCGAAACGCTCGGTGAGCACGCGGGCGAGCTGCTCCGCGATGACCCCGTTGTTGTCCCGCTGGTCGTCCAGCAGGTGCAGGTCGACCACGTCGCCGAAGTGCAGGGTACGGAAGCCGGGGACGGTGCGGTGCATCGAGATGTACTCGTCGATCGCCGCGTCGACCCCGTCCCACCAGTAGGTCAGGTCGTCCGAGGCGAACCGCTCGTCGAGCCGCTGGAGGTAGGACTCCATGGTGCGCAGCGTCAGCGCCTGCACTATCGCCCGCTTGTCCGGGAAGAACTGGTACACCGACCCGATCGCCACCTCGGCGCGCTCGGCGAGCAGGGTCGTGGTCAGCCCTTCGTACCCCACCTCGTCGACGAGCTCGGCGCAGGCGTCCAGCATCCGCTGGACCCGCGCGACACTTCGACCCTGCACCGGCACTCGACGCAGCGGCCCGGTCGTGGCGGCTGGTGTGGACACTCGGCGCCACCCCCCTTCGACGGATGAACATATCTGCACGTCACGAGTCTGTGACTACCGGTACAACGAGCCGGGCTCGATTGCGGTATTTACCAGGCACAACGTTCCTGATATGAATTCACTTCATATTCATGTCGAGGAGTGGCCGTCATGACCGGTACCACCACCACCTGGTCCAACTGGGCCGGCAACCAGCACAGCACCGCGCTCCTCACCGTGCGTCCGCGTAGCGTCTCCGACGTCGTCGAGGCGGTCCGCCAGGCCGCCGCGACGGGCCGGACCATCCGCGCCAGCGGCAGCGGCCACTCGTTCACCGCCACCGCCGTCACCGACGGGCACCGGATCGACCTCGCCGAGCTGGAGACGGACGTCACAGTCGATGTGACGCGCCGTCTCGTCACCGTACCGGCCGGGATGACGTTGCACACGCTCAACGATCTGCTCGCCGGGCACGGGCTGGCGATGCCGAACCTCGGCGACATCGACGCCCAGACCATCGCCGGCGCGCTCTCCACCGGCACCCACGGCACCGGCGCGAAGCTGGGCTGCCTGTCCACCTTCGTGGCCGGGCTGACGCTGGTCACCGGCACCGGCGAGGTGCTGCGCTGCTCGGCCGAGGAGAACCGCGACGTGTTCGACGCCGCCCGGGTCGGGCTCGGCGCGGTGGGCGTGCTGGTCGAGGTCACGCTGCGCTGCGTGGACGCGTTCGTGCTGCGCGCGCATGAACGCCCGGCCCTGCTCGCCGAGGTGCTCGACGACCTCCCCGGCCTGTACGAGGCGCACGACCACGCCGAGTTCTACTGGTTCCCGTACACCGACCGGGTGCAGGTCAAGACCAACGACCGGGTACCCGCCGACGACCGGCCGCTGCCCCGCTGGCGGGGCTGGCTGGACGACGAGTTCCTCTCCAACACCGTCTTCGCCGGCGCCTGCCGCCTCGGCCGGGCCGTACCCGCCGTCGCACCCACGATCAGCGCCGTCTCCGCCCGCGCGCTCACCGAACGCACCTACACCGGCCGCTCCGACCGGGTGTTCTGCACCCCGCGCCGGGTCCGCTTCGTGGAGATGGAGTACGGCCTGCCGCGCGAGGCGTTGCCCACCGCGCTGACCGAACTGCGCCGGATCGTGGACCGGCTGCCGTTCAAGGTCCTGTTCCCGGTCGAGGTGCGGTTCACCGCCGCCGACGACATCTGGTTGTCCCACTCGTACGGGCGGGACTCGGCCTACATCGCCGTGCACCAGTACGTGGGCATGCCGTACGAGCCGTACTTCCGGGCTTTCGAGCAGGTCGCGACCGAGCTGGGCGGCCGCCCGCACTGGGGCAAGCTGCACTGGCGCGACGCGGAGTCCCTGGCCACCGCCTACCCGAAGTTCGCCGCTTTCCAGTCCGTCCGCGCCCGCCTGGACCCGACCCACATCTTCCAGAACCCGTACTTGAGTCAGGTGCTGGGCTCCTGAAGATCTTGGAAGGAAAGGGCCCTCATGGGGGCCGTTTTCTTCCAAGATCTCGGCTGGCCGTCACCCCCGCCAACCGGCGGCCCGCAGGGCGGCGCGAAGCTGGGCGATCACGTCTTCGGGATGTGCGCGCAGGGCCCAGGCGGGGAACCGGAGAACGCGGTCGCCCTCGACCCACAGGGCGTTCTGCCGCCGCATGTCCGCCCAGGCGTGCGCCGGATCCAGATGCTGCCCGCCGTCCACCTCCACGTGCACGCGCCACTGCTCGAAGTACGCGTCGAGGTAACGTCGCCGGCCGGCGGAGTCCCGGCGGACCACCTGTCGGGTCGGCTCGGGCAGCCCAGCGCCGCGTACGAGATCGAGCAGGTCCAGTTCGCCCAGGGAATGGGCACCGCCTGCCGCATCGGTGGCGGTGGACAGGATCAGGCGGCGCCGAGGAACCCGGGGCATCCGCTCCACCACCTCGTGCAGGTCGTCACCACCCACCAGCCGCTGCTGAAAGGCGGCCGCGATGATCGCGCGGGCCTGCGTGTCGGTCGGTGCCCACTGCGCGGCGTCCACTATCGACCGAGCCGTCGCCGTCCGGGGCGGCGCCGCGACCGGCATCACGTCGAGGTCGGGCAGATGGATCGTCCGGTGCGCCAGCACACCGGCCGGCAGTGGGCATCGACGGGTCGCGGCGGGCAGGAGCAGGTGGATCACCCGGTCCGGGAACCCGCGCAGCCCGCCCGCCTGGGTCGCCGTCAAGCCGCCCAGAAGCGCGGTGGGCCCGGCCGCCAGCACCGCGATCCACCGGAGTTGAGCGGGGCCGACCGGGCCGTTGTGCGCGACGAGAACCGCGCGGTGCGCCTGCCGCCACCGGCCGGTCGTCACCCGGTGACGGATCGCCTTACGGGTGAGGTGTGCCCGTGCCTGCTGAAGGCTGAGCACGTCGTCCTGCCGGAAGAGCAGCCAGGTCAACTCGTCCGCGTCATCCGACGGCAGCGCCCGCCGCATCCCCGCCCAGGAGTTCCCCACCGCTCCACGGTGACCCCCGACGCGGTTCCTTGCCGCCCCTGTGGACAACCACAAGATCTTGGAAGGAAACGGCCCTCATGGGGGCCCTTTCCTTCCAAGATCACTCCTTCGGGGTTGAGGTCGCCTTTCTGGGGGCGGCCTTCTTCGCTGGGGCCTTCTTCGCCGCCGTCGTCTTCTTGGCGGCCGTTGTCTTCTTCGCCGCGGTAGTGGTCTTCTTCGCGGCGGTAGTGGTCTTCTTCGCGGCCGTCTTCTTTGCCGGAGCGGCCTTCTTCTTCGGGGCCGGGCCCTTCGCGCGCTTCTCGGCCAGCATCTCCGACGCCTGCTCCAGCGTCAACTCCTCCGGCGTCTGCCCGCGCCGAAGCGACGCGTTGAACTCGCCGTCGGTCACGTACGGCCCGAAGCGCCCGTCCTTGATCACCAGAGGCTTCTCGGTGAGCGGGTCGTTGCCCATCTCCCGCAGCGGCGGCGCGGCGGCACGGCGCTGGCGCGTCTTCGGGGCGGCCAGCAACGCCAGCGCCTCGTCCAGCGTGACGGTGAACATCTTGTCTTCCGAGTCCAGCGAACGGAAGTCGTCACCGCGCTTGACGTACGGGCCGTAGCGGCCGTTGTTGGCGACGACCTCGGCGCCGTCCGGGGCCACGCCGACCAGCCGGGGCAGGCGCAGCAACTGCAGCGCCTGGTCCAGGGTCAGGCTGTCCGGCGACTGCGAGCGCAGCAGCGAGGACTTGCGCTCGCCGCTTGCCACGTACGGGCCGTACCGGCCGGACTTGAGCAGGATCGGCTCGCCGGTCGACGGGTCGTCGCCGAGCTTGCGCTCGCCCCCGCCGCCGAGGAACAGCTCGTGCACCTTCTCCGGGGTCAGCTCGTCCGGTGCCAGGCCCTCCGGGATCGGCGCCCGGTCGCCCTGCGAGCCGCCCTCCTCGCCCTCACCCGAGGCCGCCTGCGCCTGCGCCTGCTGCTCGTCGGGCAGCGCCCGCTGCAGGTACGGCCCGTACCGGCCGACCCGGACGACCACCTCGCGGCCCTCGTCGTCGGTGAACAGCGGGATGGAGTTGACGCTGCGCGCGTCGATCTCGCTGAGGTTCTCGGTGACCAGCTTCTTCAGGCCGCCGGCGTGCGCGATGGCCTGGTCGCCGGCACCGTTCGTGCTGCCGAAGTAGAAGGAGGTGAGGAAGTCGACGGCGGCGTGGTCGCCACCGGCGATCTCGTCCAGCTCGTTCTCCATGCTGGCCGTGAAGTCGTAGTCGATCAGGCGCGGGTAGTGCCGCTCCATCAGCCCGATCACCGCGAACGCCAGGAACGACGGGATCATGGCCTGGCCGCGCTTCACCACGTACCCGCGGTCCTGGATCGTCTGCATGATCGACGCGTACGTGGAGGGCCGGCCGATGCCCAGCTCCTCAAGCGCCTTGACCAGCGACGCCTCGGTGTAACGGGCGGGCGGCTGGGTGTGGTGGCCCTGGGCGGCCAACTCGTCGGCGGTGAGCGGCTGGTCCTTGACCAGCGTGGGCAGCCGCCGCTCGGCGTCCTCCGCCTCGGCGTTCTCGTCGTCGCTGGACTCGACGTACGCGCGCAGGAAGCCCGGGTCGGTGATGGTCTTGCCGGTCGCGCCGAAGTCGGCCTCCTCCTTGGCGGAGGAGACGGCGCGGATGCGCACCGACACGCTGGAGCCGACCGCATCGGTCATCTGCGAGGAGATGGTGCGCCGCCAGATCAGCTCGTAGAGCTTGAACTCCTCGGCGGACAGCTCCTTGGCCACCTCGCCGGGGGTGCGGAAGTTGTCGCCCGCCGGGCGGATCGCCTCGTGCGCCTCCTGCGCGTTCTTCACCTTGCCGGTGTAGCGGCGCGGCTCCGGTGGCACGCTGCGCTCACCGTACAGCTCGACGATCTGCCGGCGGGCCGCCGCGATGGCCGTCTCGGACAGGTTCACCGAGTCGGTACGCATGTAGGTGATGTAGCCGTTCTCGTAGAGGCGCTGCGCGGTGCGCATCGTCTGCTGCGACGAGAACCGCATCTTGCGGGCCGCCTCCTGCTGGAGGGTGGAGGTGATGAACGGCGCGTACGGACGGCGGCGGTAGGGCTTCTCCTCGACCCGGGTGACCGTGAACGGCTGGTCGGCCAGGCGGGCCGCGAGCCCCCGGGCGCCGCCCTCGTCCAGGTGCACCACGCCCGCGCCGGGCCGCACCCGGCCGGTGGTCGGCTCGAAGTCCTTACCGGTGGCGATCCGGTCGCCGTTCAGCGCGACGAGCGTGGCGTTGAACGTACGCGGGCCCTCGCCCGGCTTCGCCACCGCGAGCGTGGCCAGGATGTCCCAGTACTCGGCGGTGCGGAACGCCATCCGCTGGCGCTCCCGCTCGACCACGATCCGCGTCGCCACGGACTGCACCCGGCCCGCCGACAGCTTCGGCATGACCTTCTTCCACAGCACCGGCGAGACCTCGTAGCCGTAGAGGCGGTCGAGGATGCGCCGCGCCTCCTGGGCGTCGACCAGGTCGCGGTCGATCTCCCGGGGGTTCGCCACGGCGGCCTGGATGGCCGGCTTGGTGATCTCGTGGAAGACCATCCGCTTGACCGGCACCTTGGGCTTGAGCGTCTCCACCAGGTGCCAGGCGATCGCCTCGCCCTCGCGGTCCTCGTCCGTCGCCAGGAAGATCTCGTCGACCTCCTTCGCCAGCTTTATCAGCTTGCTGATCTGCTGCTTGCGGTCGGCGGAGACCACGTAGAGCGCCTGGAAGCCGTTGTCGACGTCGACGCCGAGCCGCGCCCACGGCTCACCCTTGTACTTGGCCGGGACGTCGGCGGCGTTGCGAGGCAGGTCCCGGACGTGGCCGAAGCTGGCCTCCACGACGTACCCCGGGCCGAGGTAGCCCGAGATCGTCTTGGCCTTCGCCGGTGACTCGACGATGACCAGACGGGTGGTTCCAGCGTTGCTCGGCACGTCTCTCCCCGACCTCACTCCTACGCCATGCCCGCTTCGGGCCGTGTTGCGCCACCCGGACCACGGGAGGTCCGGATGTCCAACGTAACGCGCCGTCCGCGTTCCGGGTTTCGTGGGCGGCTGACGGGCCGCCCTCCCGGCGACCGCCGGCCGTACCCTGCCGGACGGCGTCACGGTACACCGTGGGTAGGGCGGCAGGCGTGTCACTGTGACGATCGCGCACCCCAGCGGAACCGTAGCCGGGTGTCAGGATTCGGACACCGGCTGTCATCCGCGGGCGCCCGGCCACTCCGCCACCGGCGCCGTCGCCGGCCGTTCCCCCACCAGTTCCGCGAGCCGCGACATCCGCCGCACGCCGATCCGGAACGCGGGCCCGCCCTCGTCCGGCTCCACGAACGCGGCCGGCAGTCCCACCGCCGCCAGCGCGGCGCGGACCACCGGCCAGGACAGCTCGTCGGCCGGTCCGAGCCGCAGCCGGAAACCGGCCGGCTCGGCCGTGCCGGCGGCGGCCACCCAGAGCCGCAGCCGCCGCCCGTCCAGGTGGAAGCGGGCCGGTGGCCGCTTCACCGCGCCGCGCAGCCAGGCCCGCGCGAGCGGCGCCAGCATGCTCGTGTACGCGGTGCGCACCCGATGCCGGCCGTCCTCGGTGGGCTCCCAGCTCGCCGGCACACCCCGGGCGCCCAGCTCGGCCACCAGCACGTGCACCCGCCAGGCGGCGTCCACCACCACCGAGATCCGGGCGGTGCCGCCCATCCGCCCCACCTCACCCGGCCCGGCGAGCAGGCCGGCGAGATCCGCCAGCGCGGGATCGGCCGCCTCGGTGGAGAACAGCGAGGGTTGGCGGGCGGGGTTCGGGGTGGGAGGGGTCAGCGACACTCCGGGACCTCGTCGAAGGCCTCTTTCAGCTCTGTCGAGTTGAGCTTGCTGGTGTCCAGCGCGCTCGCGTCGTACTCCTTGTTGAGCGTGTCCACGGCGGCGCGCACGCCGTCGTAGAAGGGGCCGGCCTGGGCGGTGTCGAGCCGGTCGATGGAGTCCCGGGCCTGGCCGTACGCGTCGCGCATCTTGCTCAGCGACCCCAGGAACCCGGCGGACACCTCGGCGCCACGGTCGGCCTCGGGCACGCCCGCCTCCTCGACCTTGCGCCGGGCGTCCTCGCTGGCCTGCTCGGCCCCGGCGAACAGCCGGACCAGGTTCTCCTTGGCCTGCGCCGGGGTGGTCTGCGCGGTCATCTGCTGCTGCGTGCTGCTGGTCAGCTTGGAGATCTCCGCGCGCCACGGGGTGAGCGCCTGACACACCGACGCGGCCCAGACCCGAGGGCTGGGACCGCCACCGCAACCGGTGACGACGAGGACCAGCGTGGCCAGGACCACCGTGAGCTTTCCGGCGGTTGCCGCCCGGCGCGTACGCATGCGATGCAGCGTACGACCTCCGGGGCGAACCGCCACCGGTCAGGTTTGCCGGGTGCGGGGTTCCCGGCCGGCCGGGGCCGGCCGGGAACCGTCGCGTGCGATCAGGCGTTCACCGTCTCCGGACGCTGGTCCGGGGTGCCGGCGTCGCTGTCCGAGTCGGTCATCACCACGCCCTTGCGCTTGCTGAACACCACTGCCCCCGCGATGATCAGCGCGGCGACCACGGCGATCGTGATGCGCAGCGGATTGTTCTTGTCGTCGCCCACGCTCCAGGCGACGACGGCCGGCGCGATCAGCAGCGAGACCAGGTTCATCACCTTGAGCAGCGGGTTGATCGCCGGGCCGGCGGTGTCCTTGAACGGGTCGCCGACGGTGTCGCCGATGACGGTGGCGGAGTGCGCCTCGGAGCCCTTGCCGCCGTACGCGCCGTCTTCCACCAGCTTCTTGGCGTTGTCCCAGGCGCCACCGGAGTTGGACAGGAACACCGCCATCAGCGTGCCCGCACCGATCGCGCCGGCCAGGTACGCGGCCAGCGCGCCCGGGCCGAGGCCGAAGCCGACAGCGATCGGGGCCAGGATGGCCAGCAGGCCGGGGGTCATCAGCTCACGCTGCGCGTCCCGGGTGCAGATGTCCACAACCTTGCCGTACTCGGGCCGCTGGGTGCCGTCCATGATGCCGGGCAGTTCGCGGAACTGGCGGCGCACCTCCATCACCACGGCGCCGGCCGAGCGGGAGACCGCGTTGATGGCCAGGCCGGAGAAGAGGAAGACCACAGCCGCGCCGATGATCAGGCCGACCAGGTTGCGCGGGTTGGACACGTTGAGCGAGTTGAGGATCTCGGTGCCGACGTCGCCCACGCCCGCGTCCTCGTACGCCGAGCGCAGCGTGTCGGTGTACGAGCCGAACAGCGCGGTCGCGGCCAGCACCGCCGTGGCGATCGCGATGCCCTTGGTGATCGCCTTGGTGGTGTTGCCGACGGCGTCCAGCTCGGTGAGCGTCCGCGCGCCGTGCTCGTCGATGTCGCCGGACATCTCCGCCACGCCCTGCGCGTTGTCGGAGATCGGGCCGAACGTGTCCATCGCGACGATGACGCCGACTGTGGTGAGCAGGCCGGTGCCGGCCAGCGCGACGGCGAACAGCGACAGCGTGATCGAGCTGCCGCCGAGCAGGAACGCGCCGAAGACGCCGGCGCCGATCAGCAGCGCCGAGTAGACGGCCGACTCCAGGCCGACGCTGATGCCGGCGAGGATGACGGTGGCCGCACCGGTCTGGGAGCTCTTGCCGATGTCCTGCACCGGGCGCCTGTTGGTCTCGGTGAAGTAGCCGGTGAGCGCCTGGATCGCGGCGGCCAGCACGATGCCGATCACGACCGCGCCGATGGCCACCAGCCGCGGGTTGCGGTCGACGTCGGTCAGCCCGCCCTCCAGCTCGGCGAACGTGGCCGGCAGGTACGCGAACGCGGCGATCGCGACGAGCACCGCGGCGAGCAGCGCGGACAGGTAGAAGGCCCGGTTGATCGCGGTCAGACCGTTGCGGTCGCTGGCGCGCAGCCGGGTGATGAAGACGCCGACGATCGCGACCAGCACGCCGATGGTGGAGATGATCAGCGGGAAGACCAGGCCGGTCTCGCCGAACGCGGCCCGGCCGAGGATCAGCGCCGCGACGAGCGTGACCGCGTACGACTCGAACAGGTCGGCGGCCATGCCGGCGCAGTCGCCGACGTTGTCGCCCACGTTGTCGGCGATGGTGGCGGCGTTGCGCGGGTCGTCCTCCGGGATACCCTGCTCGACCTTGCCGACCAGGTCGGCGCCGACGTCGGCGGCCTTGGTGAAGATGCCGCCGCCGACCCGCATGAACATGGCGAGCAGCGCGGCGCCGAAGCCGAAGCCCTCCAGCACGGTCGGGGCGTCGCCCCGGAAGATCAGCACGACCAGCGCCGCACCGAACAGGCCGAGACCGACGGTGAGGAAGCCGACCACGCCGCCGGTACGGAAGGCGATCTTCATGGCGCCCTCGCGCCCGCCTTCCCGCTCCCGCGCGGCCGCCGCCACCCGCAGGTTGGCGCGGGTGGCCAGCCACATGCCGGCGCCGCCGATGAACGCGCTGAACAGCGCACCCACCACGAAGAACGCCGAGCGGCCGACCTTCACCAGGGTTTCGTTGCCGTCGGTGTCGTGCACCGGCAGCAGGAACAGCAACACGACGGCGATCACCACGAAGATCGCCAGGGTGCGGAACTGCCGCAGCAGGTACGCCGACGCGCCCTCCTGCACCGCGCCGGAGATCTCCTGCATCTTGGGGGTTCCCGTACCGGCCGCCAGGACCGCCCTGGTGAGGGCGGCCGCGAAGACGAGCGCCACCAGCGCGATGACCGCGGCGATGACGACGTACGTCACGTTGGCTCCGGTAAGGGACAGTGCGCCGCCGTCGGCGGCCAAGGTCCCGGACATCTATGTCCTCCTGTACCGAACAACTCGCGCCGACCCGTGGAGACGCACGGGCCGACGCCTGGATGCGGATTCGCAAGCGCGCGCCGACCCACCTCGGCGGACCAGCGATGAACTCCCGTTCCCGCCGGCTACGGGATGGGATCACTTGCTGACAACCCGCGTACTGTAGCCCTCCGGCGTGGCGAGGGTCACAGGCAGGGGGCACCGTGTCTCGATGATCTTCGTAACTGTGTTATGTGAAAAAATCTGATATATGGCGCGACCAATACGACCAGGCCGCGCTCCCCTGAAGGGAACGCGGCCTGCGTGTGCGAAACGGGTCAGGCGCGGCCGGCCGGCCAGGACATCCGCACCTCGGTGCCGACACCGTCGTCGACCGGGCGGACCTGGAGATCCTCCACGAAACCGGCGAGCAGCGCGAAGCCCACGCCGGTGGTCAGCGCGTCCTCGCTGAGCGACTCCTTCGCCAGCTCGTCCGGGCCGAGCGCGGCCAGGCCGAGACCCGCCTCGATCGGGGCCCGGTCCACCACCCGGACCGTGTAGCCGCCGCCGTCGGACATCTCCACGTACACCGGGTCGGCCAGGCCGTACTGCCGGTGCAGCGCGACCGCCCGCGTGCACGCCTCACCGATGGCCAGGCGCACCTCGTCCAGCAGGTCCTCGCGTACGCCGGCCCGCCGGGCCACCGCGACGCCGACGAGGCGGGCGGTACGCACGTGCACCGGGGCCGGAGAGAAGGACAGCTTGACGGTGGCCATCACGCGCCGGTGGAGTCGGCGGCGATGGCCGCGTCGACCGTCGGATGCAGCGGGAAGACCTGGTCCAGGGCGGTGATCCGGAAGATCTTGAGCAGCGGCTCCTTGTCGCAGACCAGCGCGAAGGAACCCCCGGCCGAGCG
The DNA here is from genome assembly GCF_042872445.1 of Micromonospora sp. NPDC005257. Classification (NCBI taxonomy): domain Bacteria; kingdom Bacillati; phylum Actinomycetota; class Actinomycetes; order Micromonosporales; family Micromonosporaceae; genus Micromonospora; species Micromonospora sp. NPDC005257. The sequence goes on from NZ_JBIAKL010000002.1 coordinate 577,549, forward strand.
CAGCCGCTTGAGCGCGCCGACGAGCACACCCAGCCCGGTCGAGTCGAGGAAGTCCACCCGGCCGAGGTCGACCACCACGTGGTGGGCCCCGCCGTCGATCAGCTCCAGAAGCCGTTCCCGTAGGCGGGGGGCGGTGTAGACATCCACCTCACCGCCGACCTCGAGCACCGTGTGCTCACCCACGGCACGGGTCGCCAGCGACAGCTCCATCGGCCCCTCCTCGGTAAACTCTCCTGGGCATCTAACCATCTCCCCGTGCGACCCCTCGGGTCACCGCCAGGGCTCTCCCCTTACCCCCACCCTGCGGTTCCCAATTCCGAACACCAGTGCGAGAGTGCAGGACGTGACCGACCACAGCCCCGGCCCGCGACGTGCTCCGGGCGAGCTGCTGCACCGGCTGCGGCTGCGTCACGCCACCGACCCGGTCACCCACGTCGAACGCGTCCCGGCCCGCGCCGGCGAGCCCGTCGCGTGGCCCGGCTGGGCACCGGAGGAACTGCGGGCGGCGTTCGCGCGACGCGGCGTCACCGCCCCCTGGCGGCACCAGGCCGAGGCCGCCGAGCTGGCGTACGCGGGACAGCACGTGGTCGTCGCCACCGGCACGGCGTCCGGCAAGTCCCTGGCGTACCAGTTACCCGCGCTGAGCACGCTGCTCGCCGACCCGCGCGCCACCGTGCTCTACCTGGCGCCGACCAAGGCGCTCGCCGCCGACCAGCTCCGCGCCGTCGCCGCTCTCGAACTCGACGGGGTACGCCCCGCCACCTACGACGGAGACACGCCGCGCGCCGAGCGGGAGTGGATCCGCCGGCACTCCCGGTTCGTGCTGACCAACCCGGACATGCTGCACCACGGCATCCTGCCCGGGCACGCCCACTGGTCCGGGTTCCTGCGCCGCCTCGCGTACGTGGTCGTCGACGAGTGCCACACCTACCGGGGCGTCTTCGGCTCACACGTCGCGCACGTCCTGCGGCGGCTGCGCCGGCAGTGCGCCCGCTTCGGGCGTACCCCCGTCTTCCTGCTGGCGTCGGCCACGTCGGGTGACCCGGCGACGGCGGCCGGGCGGCTCACCGGCCTGCCCGTCACCGCCGTCACCGAGGACACCTCGCCGCGCGGCGGAGTGACGTTCGCGCTCTGGGAACCGCCACTGCTGCCTCCCGCCGACTCGGCTCCCGGCGCCGACCTCGTCCAGGTCCGGCGCTCCGCACTGCGCGAGACCGCCGACCTGCTCGCCGACAGCGTGGTCGAGGGGGTACGCACGCTCGCGTTCGTGCGGTCCCGCCGGGGCGCCGAGGTGGTCGCCGCGAACACCCGGCGGGCGCTCGACGAGGCGGTGCCCGGGCTGGGCGACCGGGTGGCCGCCTACCGGGCCGGCTACCTGCGCGAGGAACGCCGCGAGCTGGAACGGGCGCTGCTGCACGGCGACCTGCTCGGGCTCGCCTCCACCAACGCGCTCGAACTCGGCGTCGACCTGGTCGGGCTGGACGCGGTGCTGATCTGCGGCTGGCCCGGCACCCGCGCGTCGCTGTGGCAGCAGGCCGGGCGGGCCGGGCGCTCCGGCGACGAGGCGCTCGCCGTGCTGGTGGCCCGGGACGACCCGCTCGACACCTACCTGGTGCACCACCCGGAGGCGCTGTTCGGGCGGCCGGTCGAGGCGACTGTGCTCGACCCGGCCAACCCGTACGTGCTCGCACCGCAGCTCGCCTGCGCCGCCCACGAGTCCCCGCTCACCCCGGCCGACCTGGATCTGTTCGGGGAGGGCGCCAAGGAGGCGGTGGACTCGCTGGTCGAGGCGGGGGCGCTGCGGCAGCGGCCCACCGGCTGGTACTGGCGGCACCGGGAACGCCCCGAGGTCGACCTGCGCGGCGAGGGCGGCGCACCGGTGTGCGTGGTGGAGGAGTCCACCGGCCGGCTGCTCGGCACCGTTGACGGCGGATCGGCGCACTTCCTGCTGCACACCGGCGCTGTCTACCTGCACCAGGGCGTCTCGTACGTGGTCGACTCGCTCGACCTGGCCGACGGGTGCGCGCTCGTGCACGCCGAGGAGCCGGACTGGTCCACCCACGCCCGCGACGTCACCTCGCTGTCTGTGGTGTCGGTCCGCTCGTACGTGGACGCCGGACCGGTCGGCCTGTTCCTCGGCGAGGTGGACGTGACCAGCCAGGTGGTGTCGTACCAGCGGCGGCGCATCGCCACCGGCGAGGTGATCGACACCCGCCCGCTGGACCTGCCGGCCCGCGAACTGCGCACCGTCGCGGTGTGGTTCACGCTGTCCCCCGAGTCGCTGACCGGCGCCGGTGTCGAGGCGCCGGACGTGCCGGGCGCGCTGCACGCCGCCGAGCACGCCGCCATCGGCCTGCTGCCGTTGATGGCGACCTGCGACAGGTGGGACATCGGCGGGCTGTCCACCGCCCTGCACCCGGACACCGAGGCGCCCACCGTCTTCGTCTACGACGGCCATCCCGGCGGCGCGGGTTTCGCCGAACGGGCGTACGGCACCGCCGCCGCGTGGCTGCGCGCCACCCGGGACGCGATCGCCGAATGCGGGTGCGAGACCGGGTGCCCGTCCTGCGTCCAGTCCCCGAAGTGCGGCAACGGCAACAACCCGCTGGCCAAGGCGGAGGCGGTGAAGGTCCTCGACGTGGTGCTGACCAACCTGGCCGCGGCCGGTCGCGCGGACGCGTTTGCCGGCCCGCACGCGGACGGCCCGGAGGTGGGCGGCCCGGAGGTGGGCGGCGGCCCGGGCTCGGAGGCGCGGCGCGGTGAGGCGCTGCCCCGGCAGGGCGACCGAGTGGCCCACCCGGCTCCGGCGACCGGCGGCACACCCGCCTGACCTCCTCGACCACCGGCAGGTCGCGCCGCCGGATGGCTCGACCGGCCCGCCGGAGGGCTCGCCGGCCACGTCGGGAGGTTGCGGTATCGGGAGGCGCTGAGCCCACCCCTTCGCCGTACCGGTGTGGAAAAGGCATGAGCAGGGGGCGGTCAGGGCATTGATACATGGGAGCGCTTCCATGCATCATTTCCGGTAGCGCAGGTGACCCGAGACCCGTCCCGCCGGAGGTGCCGCCGTGGCCGACACGATCGCCGAGACCGTCGAACTGCTCTACACCATCGACCAGGAACACCTCACCCCCGACCAGCAGATAGCGCTGGGCACCGCGATGGCCACCCTCGCCCAGGCGGAGCGGCTGGAGCAGATTAACGAGCGTCTGCGCGGCATCCATCAGGTGCTGAACACCTGGGCGATGAAGGCCACCCTCGACGGCGGTCGCTGACCTTGCGCCTCGCCCGGACGCGCCCGTCGCGGCGTGCCGGTCACCGTGCGCCCCGCCCGGCGCTGCGTGCTGGACCGCGGTGTGCTGGACTGCGGCGTGCTGACCGGCGCGGTGTGCTGGCCGGCGCGGTTCGCCGGCCATGGCGGCGTGTCGACCGTTGCTGGCCGTTCGGCATGCGGGAGGCGCTCGTCCAGGCAGCGGGATGCGGTCGGGCCAACGGCGTTGGGCCTGCTGTGCGAGACTCCGGCGACCCCTCGAAGGAGATCAGATGTCGCCCGATAATTTGCAGGCCCAGCAGCGGTTCATCATCCGTCAGCGGATCCGGATGATGGTCAACCAGTACGAGGTGCACTCGGTGGCGCCCGACGGCTCCGAAGGAGGGCTGCTCGCGTTCGCGCAGCAGAAGCGGCTCGCCTTCAAGGAGCAGGTGACCATCTACACCGATGACACCAAGCAGTACCCCCTTCTCGGTTTCAAGGCCCGTCAGCGGCTCGACCTCGGCGCCACCTACGACGTGACGGACCACGCGGGCAACCCCATCGGGCTGTTCCGCAAGGACTTCGCCCAGTCACTGCTGCGCTCGACGTGGCACGTCGAGCAGCCCGGGCTGCCGCCCGCCACCGGGCAGGAGCGCAGCATGCCGGTGGCGCTGCTGCGCCGGTTCGTCGACTCGCTCTCCTGGCTGCCGTACCACTTCGATTTCGTGACCGGCGGACAGCCGGTGTTCTCGGTCGACCGGAAGTGGGGCCTGCGGGACCGGTACTCCGTGGAGATCCAGCACCCGCAGATCGACCGTCGACTGGTCATCGCCATGGCGGTCGGACTGGACGCCCTGCAGTCCCGCTGACCTGCGGCCCCCGGCTGGCTCCCGGTTCCGGCACTGGCGTCCACCCGTCAGGACCGGGCCGGGCCGGCCCGGGACGTCGCGGTGGCGTCCCGGGTCAGTCCCGGCAGCGGTGCGACACGTACCCGCGCCGTGACGATCAGGTCCAGTCCGTCCACCCGGCACCCGGTCATCCGGCCACCGTTTGCCGAGACCAGGTCGGCGGCACGACCGCAGGCGGCGCCGGTTCCGTCGAGCACCTGCGCGGCACCGGCCAGCGCCCCGAAGTCCGCCGCGTTGCGGGCCTGATGCCGCGCGCACCGGGCCGCCCCGAGCGCGGCACCGAACACCCCGACCAACACGAACACGAGCCCTACCGCGAGCAGGCATACGGTGGCGCCGCCCCGGTCCGCCGAGGACCTACCGCCGGCGGACTGCCCGCGTTCCCCGCTCTTCCATGGACCGCCCGTGATCGGCGGTCTTCCTGCGGCGGGCCGGCGGGACGACGAGTCAGCCGGGAATCCTTCAGCTCTCACGGCACCGGTGCACCGGGTTCCACGGCGGCCACCGCCTCCCCCGACACGACCAGGCGAGGCAGCCGCGTCCCGAAGGTCCGGACCGGCGCCCGGACCGTCGCCGTCACCCGATCACCGGCGACCGTCACGGCCACCTGGGCGCCGTCCGGGGCGTACCGGCTTCCGGCGACCGCGCCGGACTCACCCCGGGCCGCGGCGACAGCCGCCTCCCGGGCGGCGTCGACACACGCGAGCCGGGTGCCCACCGCGTTCACGGAGGTCAGACCGGCGACGAGGAGCAGCATGAGCGCCGGCAGGCCGGCCGCGAACTCGGCGGTGAAGGAGCCCCGCTCGCACGCGATCGACGAGCGCCACCGCCGCCACGCCACCCCGGCCCGGCCGCTGCCGGCGTCCCGGAGCGGGCCGGGCCCGGTTGATACGCCCAGCGGGACCGCTGAGGTCAGCCACCGACCACGACGGCCGGCCCGCCGGCGCCCGATCACTTCAGGGCCCGGTCGATGACGGCGGTCAGCGCGGACTGCACGTTTCCGGAGGTGAGCACCTTCAGCAGGATCCCGGCGAAGGCGACCGCGGCGAGGGTGCCCACCGCGTACTCGGCGGTGTTCATGCCGGCGTCACCCCGCAGGCGGGTGAGGAGCTTGCGCATGTCGTACGTCCCTTCTCGATGGTTCACAGCACGTCGCCGAGGACGGCGGCGATCACCGGCACCAGACCGGCGAGAATGAAGGCGGGCAGGAAGCACAGCCCGAGCGGCAGCACGATGAGCACGCCCGCCCGGCGGGCCGCCGCCTCGGCCGCTGTCGACCGTTCGGCACGCAGGTCGTCGGCCAGCCGGGTCAGCGCGCGAGCCAGTGCGGCGCCGCTGTTCGACGAGCGGACCGCCGCCGCGACCACGGGTTCGGCCCCGGTGACGCCGCTCAGGTGCGCCCACGCCTCGCCGGGGTCGCCACCGAGCTGCAGCGTGCGGCCGACCCGGCCGAGCCGGTCCGCGAGCGGTCCACCGAGCGCCTCGGCGACGGCGAGCACCGAGCGGTCGACCGGTGCGCCCGCCCGCAGCGCGGCCGCCAGCAGATCCGCGGCCAGTGGCAGGTCGACTGCCTCGCGCAGTCGCCGTTCCCGGGCGGCGCGCGGCTCGATCCGGCGCAGCAGACGGTCGGCGGCGACACCGGCCGGCAGCCCGAGGAACACGCCCGTCACGCCGCCGACCACGACCGCCACGGCGATCCCGGCCAGCGCTGCGCCGAGGCGTACCCGATCCGGCCACCACGCCGGGCGGGCCGGCGTCGTCGCCGGGGCGAGCCGGCGCAGCCGCCGCGCCGGACGGACCACCGGACCGGCGACGACCAGCAGCGATGCGGCGCCGCCCAGGCAGGCGGCGGCCAGCACCTGCCGTGCCATCAGGCGGCCCGTCCGGGCGCGACGCCGAGCCGCTCGGCCCACAGCAACCCGACGACCTGCAACACGACCGCCGCGACCGCGCTTCCGGCGCCCACCGGCGTGTGCAGGAGCACTGCCACCGGGTCCACCCCGATGCCGTAGCCGAGACCGATCCCGCCGAGCGGCAACGCGGCCAGCAGCCAGGCGGTCGCCCGCGCCCCGGCGGCCTGGGCGGCGGCAGCCGCAAGGCCCCGATCGGCGGCGCGGGCGTCGGCCTCGATCCGTTCCAGCAGATCGGCCAGCGGCGCACCGGTCCGGTCAGCCAGCCTGCCCGCGGCGCGGGCCAGCCGCGCGACGCGTCCCGGGCCGTCGTCGACAGCGCCGTCGGCAGGTAGCCCGGCCCGCAGGTCGGCGGCGACGGCGGCCAGCCGGTCGAGATCGCGGCGGTGCGCGAGGGCGGCCGCCCGGTTGGTACGCCGGCGCAGCACCGCCCGGGCCGCGAGCACGCCATAGGTGGCGAGCACCAGGGCGGCCACCGGGCCGCCGAGCAGCGCCCCGGTCACGGCGCCACACAGTGCCGCAGCGGGCAGCAGGCGTCCGGCGGAAGACCCGGGGGCGGCGGCCCACCGCCGGATCCGGCGGGCCAGTGCGGAAGGTGACACCGAAACGTGGCGCCCGGCACCGGGTCGAGTCCGCTCCCGGTCGCGGCCGGGCGGACCGGCGGACGCCTTCGGCCTGGAGTCGAGTGGACGTCGTGGTGGGTCCGGCGGGGCGGAACGCGCTCCCTCCGCCCGCTCCACCGGGATGCCCGGCTCACCCAGCACCGCCAGCCTCCGGGCCCGACCGGCACGTACCGGCCAGGCGACGGCGACCGCCGCGGCGACCAGGAGCAGGACCGCCGGCCAGAGGTGGCCGGTCACGACGGTTCCGCCGGGGTGGGCCACGCGGCCTGGAGGATCGGCGGCACCGGCGCTCCCCGCTCCCGCACCAGGTCGGCGAGCGCCCGGGCCGCCGGACCGAGACCCCGGCCGCGTACCCAGGCCGGGACCACGGTCACCACCCGGTCGGGCCCTTCGGGCAACAGCAGGCCGATGGAGTCCAGCACGCGTCCCTCGCCGGTGCGGCGGAGCTGGAGGACGACCTGCAACGCGGCGGCGACCTGGGCGTGCAACGCGAGCCGGGGCAGGCCGCCGAGCATCCCGAGCGCCTCCAGCCGGGCCGGAACGTCGGCAGGGGTGTTCGCGTGCAGCGTTCCCGCCCCGCCGTCGTGGCCGGTGTTCAACGCGGCGAGCAGGTCGACCACCTCGGCGCCCCGGCACTCGCCCACGACCAGCCGGTCCGGCCGCATCCGCAGCGCCTGCCGTACCAGGTCGCCGAGCCCGACGGCACCGGCGCCCTCGACGTTCGCCGTCCGCGCCTGCAACCCGATCACGTGCGGGTGCACCGGGCGCAACTCGGCGGCGTCCTCCACGAGCACGATCCGCTCGGTGCCGGGCACCAGCCCGAGCAACGTGTTGAGCAGCGTGGTCTTGCCGGAGCCGGTGCCGCCACTGACCAGGTACGCGAGGCGGGCCGCCACGAGGGCGGCGAGCAGCGGGGCGACCGGCCGGGGCACGGTGCCCCGCTCGACCAGTTCGTCGAGTGTGAACGGCCGCTGCCGGAAGGTACGCAGCGACAGGTAGGGCCCGTCGGTCGCCACCGGAGGCAGCACCGCGTGCAGCCGGGTGCCGTCGGGCAGCCGCGCGTCCGCGTACGGGGAGGCGTCGTCCAGCCGCCGCCCGGCCGCCGACGTGAGGCGCTGCGCCAGGCGGCGTACGTCGTCGAGCGTGCCCAGTGGCACGGCGACCTGATGCAGCCCTCGCCCTCTGTCGACCCAGACGCGGACCCCGTTCACCAGCACGTCGGTGACCTGCGGATCGGCGAGCAGCGGCGCCAGTGGGCCGGCGCCGACCAGGTCGTCGTGCACCCGGTCGGCGATCCGCAGCAGCGTGGTGTCACCGAGCACCGCCGCCGCCGGTTCGGCGCGTACCGCGGAGACGATCGCCGCCGGCGTGACCGGGGTGGCCTCGGCGGCGAACCGGTGCCGGACCCGGGCGGCCAGTTCCCCCGGGTCAGCCGGCGTGGTCACGCCGCACCAGCGGCCGACGAGCCGGCCATCTCGTCCACGAGCCGCTGGCAGAGCGCGGCGAGCGGCCCCTTCCCGCTCGCGCCCGGCGCCTCGCCCCGTTCCAGCCCACGGCACAGTCCCGGCTCGGGTCGCAGCGTGCCGGCGAGCGGCAGGCCCAGCGCCCGGGACACCTCGGCCGCGCGGAGCCGGCCGGGCGCCGGGCCGCGCACGATGACCGAGAGGTCGACGCAGTGCGGCGCGGCGACGGCGGCGACCCGGGCCGCCGCGGCCGCCGCCCGCAGCTCGGCCGGTACGACGAGAAGTGCGCGGTCGGCGGCCTGGAGCGCGATCACCGCCGCGTCGTCGAGGTGCCGGGGTAGATCGAGCACGACCAGATCCCGCCCTCGCCGTCCGGCGTCGACTGTCGCGGCCATCGCCTCCGCCGGCAGGTGCCGCAGGTCGCCCCGGTCCCAGGAGAGCACCACCAGGTCGCCTCGGCTGGGCAGCGCGCGGATCAGCGACGGCGGGTCGACGCGCCCGTCCGTGCCGGCCAGCTCGGGCCAGCGCAACCCGTCGAGCTGCTCCCACCCGAGCACCAGGTCGAGACCGCCGCCGAGCGGGTCGGCGTCGACCAGCAGCGTGCGCAGCCGGGACCGGGCCGCGGTGACGGCGAGCCCGCCGGCCAGCACGCTGGCCCCGGCGCCGCCCCGCCCGCCGAGCACCGCCACCACCCGCCCCGACGCCGGTCCCGCCGGGCCGGCCCCGCATTCGGCGAACCGGTCGATCAGCCAGGGCTCGGCGGCCGGCAGCGTCGCGACGTGCTCCGCGCCGATCAGCTCGGCCAACTCCGTACCCGGATCGAGCTGGCCGGAGCGACCGACCAGGACCGTGCGGGGACGGCGGGGAAGGCGGGCCCGCAGGCAGGCCGCCGCCTGGTCGGCGCCGACCAGCACCAGCGGCGCCGGCGCCCAGCGGGCCCGGGCGGCCGCCGGATCGGCGGCCAGCTCGACCTCGGTGCCACCGGCCGCCGCGAGCCGCAGCAGCTCGTCGAGAAGGTCGCCGTCGGAGGTGACGAGCAGAGGCAGGCGACGGTACGGCGGGAGAGGGGTGCGCGGCGGCATGGCGGCCTCCATCGGTCGGACTCGGACGTCCCCGGTAGCCTGCCGAGCCGACGAGGCGAGCGAGGGGGATGACCGCTCGCCTGTGGACGACGAAGTGTGATGTGGACAGACCTCGGCGGAGTAGTGGATCTGCTATGTGCCGCGAGGGCGGAGCACTGAGCGCACGGTCAGCCACTGACTACGGGGATCGAGTACGGCGACTTCCTGGGCCAGCTGCACCAGGTCCCGCCGAGCGCCGAACTCGCCGCTGTCCTGCCGGTGGAGACCTACCGGTCGACCGCGGGCGAGCGGCTGCGAACGCTCGGGGAACTACGTGCAGGCAACCCCTCTCCCGCGCCGCCCGCCTTCGTCGCCGCCTATGAGGCAGCCTTGGCTGACAACAGGAAATCTACGAGCAGATCGACCGCGAGGAGCGTGAGAGGCGGGATGAGTTCCCCCCGCTTTGATGGAGCGGTGGTTACCTGCTGCCGGCTGGTGCAGGGGTGGCGATAGGTGGCTCGGCTGGCTCGGTTCGGTGGCTGTGCCAGGCGGTCTCGTACTCGTTTGGGCTGAGGTAGCCCAGTTCCTTCTGGATGCGGCGGGTGTTGTACCAGCCGTCGATGTAGGCGAAGATCGCGTTCTCGGCCTCATCCCGGGTCCGCCAGCTCGTGCGGTAGACGAGTTCGATCTTCAACGTCGACCAGAAGTTCTCCATCAGGGCGTTGTCGTAGCTGTCGCCGACGGATCCCATCGAGGGCAGGATCCCGTTGTCCTGCAAGCGTTCCGCGAAGCAAAACGACGTGTAGTTCGATCCCCTGTCCGAGTGGTGGATCAACTGGCCGTCGCGGACATCACGCGACCAGATGCCGTATTCGAGGGCGGCGAGGATCAGGTCGGTGTCGCAGCGGTCGGAGGTCTTCCAGCCGACGATCCGGCGGGAGAACACGTCGCGGACCGCAGCCAACCAGAACACGCCCTCACCGCAGGGGATGCGGGTGGCGTCGGCGACCCAGAGCCGGTTCGGCCCGTCGGCGGTGAACGGCCGGTTGACCAGATCCGGTGCCGGTGTGTGCCGTGGATCCTGCTTCGTGGAGCCGCCGCGCCAGCCTCGACGCAGGAACGCCCCCTGCCAGCCCTGCTGCGCCATCAACCGCTCGATCCGCTTACGGCCCACGTAGATGCCGTCACGGCGTAGCTGCCGGTGGACCCGGTCCGCGCCGTAGGTGCGCCCCGATGTCTCCCAGATCTCGTGGATGTTGGAGACCAGACCCAGGTCGACCACGTCACGGTCGCAGGGCTGCTCGACCTGCTTCACCCACGCGTAGTAGGTCGAAGCACCGATGTTCAGGACCCGTAGCAGGAGCGCGACCGCGAACTGGTCACGGTGTTCGTGGATGAACCTCATGACCGTCGCCGGGTCGGGTCGAGCTCCGCCGCGAAATACGCGCTCGCAGCCTTCAGAATCTCGTTCGCCCGCCGCAACTCGGTGACTTCCCTGCGCAGCCGGCGGTTCTCCTCCGCCATCTCGCTGGTCGGCCGGTCGTGACGCTCGTCGGCGTCGGCCTCAGCCTGACGGATCCAGTTCCTGAGCGCCTCGTGATGCACACCAAGCTGCTCGGCCAGGCGCCGGATCACCGGCTTCGGATCCGACTCGCGGTACAAACGCACAGCGCGCTGACGTAGCTCATCGGGGTACTTCTTCGGTGCTGCCACGGACAACTTCCTCCCCACGGCCATCAGACCATGATCAAGAAGCTCCATGAAAGCGGGGGTAGCTCACGTCGTTGGATGCGTCTGCCTCCGGACCAGTAGAGGCCGAAGTAGACCAGAGGCGCCCAGATGACCAACCAGACAACGAGGGTCACCACCGGATGTTTCCAGCCGGTCAACAGCGCGGACAGCAGACCACCGATGACTGCGCCAAGGATGGTGGCCGCTACTCTCCGCCGACGATCCATGGCCCTGGCATTCCCAGATCCCGATCGAGCTAATCCCCGCCAGCGAATCGAGAGCGTTCCTCCTGGCCGCGCTCCGCGAGCTGCACAACGCCGCCGACGATCCGGACCCGCGAGTCCTGGTCTTCCGCGACCGGGTCGGCCGGCCGCTGCGCCGATCGAACTTCCGGCGCCGGGTGTGGCTGCCGTCGCTGGTCCGCGCCGGGCTGCTCGGGCAGGTCGTCAACACCGGCCCGCACCGGTACCGCGCGACCTGGCCGGACCGGGAGGGCATCGAGTGGTCGGCCGAGTTCACCACCAAGCGGGAGGCTGTCGCCTGCGTGCGGGCAAGGCGTCCGGCGGGATGCGGTTCCACGATCTGCGGCACGCCTACGCCACCTGGCTGGTCACCGACGGCGTTCCGATCAACCTGGTGCAGCGGGTGATGGGCCACGAACAGGCGTCGACGACGCTCAACCGCTACACCCACACCCCGGACGACTACGCCGCCCGCGTCCTGGAGGCGTTCAACGGCTCTGCTGCCTCTCTGCTGCCTCCGACCGGAGAAACGCCCTCGGGGAGCCTGCTCGACGGGGAAGGAGATGACCTGTGATCTGCGGCGGAGCGCTCACGGTGCAAAGGGACGACCCCCGTCGGGGGGAGACGGGGGTCGTCTGTGGTTCGGCTCCGGGGGGGTCGAGCCGAACCGACTCAGCGGTTACGGGGGGTGCAACCGCCGAGGGCCGAGCGGCGCCGGGTATGCGAACTCCCGTCGCGAGCATAAGCATGCCGCAGTCGACCCTTATACGTCGAGTGTTGTTCACTCCACGCAAAGCTAAATTCATCGATAACTACCTGTGACCGCCATCACTCCTCCGGGTGCTCATCAGCTTTCGCCACCCGGGCGGACGCCCGGACGTCGCCCGTCGGGCTAGACTTTCGCGCCGTGGGCCGTAGCGCCGCTTTCTTCGATCTCGACAAGACCGTCATCGCCAAGTCGAGCGCACTGGCGTTCGGTCGGCCGTTCTACCGGGACGGGCTGATCACCCGGCGTGACGTGGTCAAGTCGGCGTACGCGCAGTTGATGTTCCGGCTGGGCGGCACCGACGAGCAGACCATGGCCCGCACCCGGGACTACCTGGCCACGCTCTGCAAGGGCTGGCCGGTGGAACAGGTCCGCCAGATCGTCGCGGAGACGCTGCACGAGCTGATCAACCCCTATGTGTACGCCGAGGCGGCCGCTCTGATCGAGGAGCACCAGGCCGCCGGGCGGGACGTGGTGCTGGTCTCCGCGTCGGGCGACGAGATGGTCCGGCCGATCGGTGAGCTGCTCGGGATCACCGATGTGATCGCCACCCGCATGGGCGTGGTGGACGGCCGTTACAGCGGCGAGGTCGAGTTCTACGCGGCCGGTCCGAGCAAGGTCGAGGCGGTGAGCGAACTGGCTCTGGAGCGCGACTACGACCTGGCCGACTCGTACGCGTACTCCGACTCGTACTCCGATCGCCCGTTGCTGGAGTGCGTGGGGCATCCGACGGTGGTCAACCCGGACCGGGCGCTGCGCAAGCTGGCGGTGGAGAACTCGTGGCCGGTGCTGGAGTTCCGGCACCCGATCCCGCTGGGCCGCCGGCTGCGCGAACGGCCTGCGGTGCCGGTCGCGGCGGCGGCACTGGGCGTGGGCGTCGGGGTGGCCATCGGCATCGCCTGGTACGGCCGGCACCGCCGCACCCGCACCGCCGCACCCATCGCCTGACACCCGCGCCCTCTCAGGACGCGGCGAGGATCTCGTCGCCGATCAGCGTGATCTGGTCGGCGCCGACCTCCACCGCGCTCATGTAGTGCCGCAGCCAGGAGCGCAGGCCGTCGGGCGTGCCGGTGGCGAACGCGCCGGCCGCGCCGACGTACTCCGGTTCGCGCTCGCGGTGACCGACGTCCACCGCGACCAGCCCGCGGGGGTCGAACCCGGTGGAGATCAGCACCAGCCGGGCGGCGGCGCGGGCCACCACGCCGGACGGGCCGGGGAACGGGCGCAGGTTCAGCAGCTCGCCGTGTACGACGGCGGCCAGCACCAGCGGTGGCACCTTCGTGCCGCCTGCGGCCAGGGCGGCCAGGCCGTCGAGACGGGCCGCGACCACGGGGTCGGCGACGGGCCGTCCCAGTTCCTCCTCGGTGACCACGTCGCGGGCGGCGAGCACGTGCAGCCGGGCGAGCACCTGCCGGGGCGCCTTGGGCCAGAGGTCGCTCAGCCCGGGCAGCGCCCCGGCGACCCGCAGCGCGCCCTGGAGCACCGGGTCGGTGACGGTGCCGGCGCGTACCTCCTCGCGGTCGTGGACGCGGCCCTCCAGCGCGGCGCTGGCCACGGCGGAGCGGAGGCTGACCTCGGCGGCGACCTGGCCGCCCTGGCGGCGCAGCGCGCGGTGCCGGTGGGCCAGGTCGACCCGCTCGCGGGCCTGCTCGACGGCGGAGGCGACGTCGGCGAGCGCGAGCAGCGGGGCGAGCGGATCGGTGGTCACCCCGTCACGCTAGCGACCGCTGGGCTCCACCCATGCCCGGGGTTGTCAATAAGGGCCCTTCCTTACACCTCGGCGCGAGGGGAGGGCCGCTGGGCGCGCGGTGGAGGACCGGACGGTCGCGGGCGCGGTACGCCGGGGCTAACCTTCCCCGCATCAGGAGACGCAGGTCACGCGACGAAGGAGTCACCGCATGAGCGAGGCATTGGCCAATCTGCTGAACGAGACGCGCCAGTTCCCGCCGCCTGCTGAACTCGCCGCGAACGCCAACGTGACCGCCGAGGCGTACGAGGAGGCGGCCGGCGACCGGCTGGCCTTCTGGGAGCGCCAGGCCGGCCGGCTGGCCTGGGCCCAGCCGTGGGAGCAGGTGCTCGACTGGTCGAACGCCCCGTTCGCGAAGTGGTTCACCGGGGGCCGGCTCAACGTGGCGTACAACTGCCTGGACCGGCACGTCGAGGCGGGCCTCGGGGACAAGGTGGCGATCCACTGGGAGGGCGAGCCCGGCGACACCCGGACCGTCACCTACGCCGACCTGCACCGGCTCACCTGCCAGGCGGCGAACGCGCTGACCGAGCTGGGCGTGACCGCCGGTGACCGGGTGGCGATCTACCTGCCGATGATCCCGGAGGCGGCGGTGGCGATGCTCGCCTGCGCCCGGATCGGCGCCACGCACAGCGTGGTGTTCGGCGGCTTCTCCGCCGACGCGCTGACCAACCGGATCCAGGACGCCAGCGCCAAGGTGGTGATCACCGCGGACGGCGGCTTCCGCCGGGGCAAGCCGTCGGCGCTCAAGCCGACGGTGGACGAGGCGGTGGCGAACTGCCCGTCGGTGGAGCACGTGCTGGTGGTCCGGCGTACCGGTGAGGAGGTCGCCTGGTCGGCGAAGGACCACTGGTGGCACGAGACGGTGGAGACCGCCTCCCCGGAGCACGAGGCGCAGGCGTTCGACGCCGAGCACCCGCTGTTCATCCTCTACACCAGCGGCACGACCGCCCGCCCGAAGGGCATCCTGCACACCACCGGCGGCTACCTGACCCAGGCGTCGTACACCACGCACGCGGTGTTCGACCTGAAGCCGGAGACGGACGTCTACTGGTGCACCGCCGACATCGGCTGGGTGACCGGGCACTCCTACATCGTGTACGGCCCGCTCTCCAACGGCGCCACCCAGGTCATGTACGAGGGCACCCCGGACACCCCGCACAAGGGCCGGTTCTGGGAGGTCGTCGACAAGTACAAGGTGACCATCCTGTACACCGCGCCGACGCTGATCCGCACCATGATGAAGTGGGGCGAGGACATCCCGGCCGGGTACGACCTGTCGTCGCTGCGTCTGCTCGGCAGCGTCGGTGAGCCGATCAACCCGGAGGCGTGGATCTGGTACCGGCAGCACGTCGGCCGCGGTGAGCTGCCGGTGGTGGACACCTGGTGGCAGACCGAGACCGGCGCCATCATGATCTCGCCGCTGCCGGGCGTGACCGAGGCGAAGCCGGGCTCGGCGATGGGCCCGCTGCCCGGCATCGTCGCCGACGTGGTCGACGACCAGGGCCAGTCGGTGCCGAACGGCGGCGGCGGATACCTGGTGCTGAAGGAGCCGTGGCCGTCGATGCTGCGGACGATCTGGGGCGACGACAACCGGTTCCTGGAGACGTACTGGTCCCGGTTCGGCGCCGGCGCGAACACCGGCGACGAGTGGGTCTACTTCGCCGGTGACGGTGCGAAGAAGGACGACGACGGGCACATCTGGCTGCTCGGCCGGGTGGACGACGTGATGCTGGTGTCCGGCCACAACATCTCCACCACCGAGGTGGAGTCGGCGCTGGTCAGCCACCCGTCGGTGGCGGAGGCGGCGGTGGTCGGCGCGACCGACCCGACGACCGGCCAGGCGATCGTGGCGTTCGCCATCCCGCGCGGCAGCGCGGAGACCACGGGCGACGCGGGCGAGCGGCTCATCGCCGAGCTGCGCAACCACGTGGCGAAGACGCTCGGCCCGATCGCCAAGCCGCGGCAGATCATGCTGGTGGCGGAGCTGCCGAAGACCCGATCCGGGAAGATCATGCGCCGGCTGCTGCGGGACGTGGCGGAGAACCGGTCGCTCGGCGACGTGACCACACTCCAGGACTCCTCGGTGATGGAGCTGATCTCGTCGGGGATGAGCGGCGGGAAGTCCGACGAGGACTGACGTCGACGTACGAGGAGGGGCGGGCCGCGGGCGGTCCGCCCCTCCTCGCGTCCGCGATCCGCGCCGGTCGATCGGTTGACCCGTGACTGACCTGATCGGCCAGAGGGCCTTTTCACCTCTGTCGATGTCGCTGCCTGTCGGTTACGTTCAGCCGCACCGGCAGATTTCGACGTGCGTCAGTGAGACGGCCGGTCCCTCACCATTCCCTACGAACGGAGTGGCATGCTCCCCATGTCGCAGCACAGGGCACGGCGACGCCTACTCGTCGCGCTGCCCGTCATCGCGCTCGCGGCCACGTCGCTGACCGTGACCGGCAGCGCGGCGGCCCAGCCGTCCCGGTCCGCCCCGGTCACGATCGGGGCGGACGAGCACTACATCAACTACGCCGAGCCCGAGGTGCAGCCGGACACCGGCGGCAAGGAGGTCAAGGGCCGGGACGGGATCTTCTCCGCGCCGGCGGACGAGGCCCGCGCCTACGACCGCAAGTACGCCGGCGGCAACCCGATCGCCGCCCGCGAGCTGGCCAGGCTGGAGGCCAGGTCCATCCGGAGCGGCCAGAGCCCTCGGAAGATCAAGAAGGCCAAGAGCACGCAGACCGCCAAGCTGCTGACGCTGCTCGTCGAGTTCAACGACAAGGCCAACGACGACTTCACGAACGTGATGGTCCCGAAGACGGTGTTCGAGGACCGCACCTGCGTGCCCGGAACGGTGCAGAACGGCCCGCGCCACAACACCATCCCGAACCCGGCCACGCTGCCGCACAAGGACAACAACTCGATGTGGGTGCCGGACTTCTCCCCGGCCCACTACGACAAGATGCTGTACAGCAAGAAGGGCATCACCGAGCGGGTCCGCAAGGACCTGAAGGGGCCGGACGGCAAGCCGGGCATCAGCCTCGCCGGGCGGACCATGCACAACATGTACCTGGAGATGTCCAAGAACGCGTACACGGTGGACGGGCAGGCCAGCCCGTGGATCACGGTGCCGCACTCGGAGGGCTGGTACGCCGCCTCGCGCTGCTTCCAGGACGAGAACGGCAACTGGGTCGCCGGGCGTGAGCAGTCGATGAACGGCCACCCGGACAACCCGCAGGGCGCCGGGCGCCTCGCCACCGACGCGATCGACGCGCTGGCCGCCAAGGACCCGAACTTCCCGTGGGCCGACTACGACATCGAGGACCAGAGCGACCGCGACGGCGACGGCAACTACCACGAGCCGGACGGCGTGATCGACCACCTGGTGCTGGTGCACGCCAACCAGGGCAAGTCCCGTGGTGGCGGCGACATCGGCATCTACTCGGTCTGGGCGCACTCCTCGACCGTGACCGGTGGCTACACGATCCCGGGCACCAACCTGAAGGTGTCGAACTACATCGTGCAGCCGGAGGACGCCGGCGTCGGCGTCTTCGCCCACGAGTTCGGGCACGACCTGGGCCTGCCGGACCTCTACGACACCTCGGGCAACGCCGACTCGGACGTGGACTTCTGGGACCTGATGGCGT
Source organism: Micromonospora sp. NPDC005257 (assembly GCF_042872445.1). Classification (NCBI taxonomy): domain Bacteria; kingdom Bacillati; phylum Actinomycetota; class Actinomycetes; order Micromonosporales; family Micromonosporaceae; genus Micromonospora; species Micromonospora sp. NPDC005257. Next base: position 594,891 of record NZ_JBIAKL010000002.1, read on the forward strand.
CCGGCTCGCACTCCGGCGAGATCTTCCAGGCGCTGCCCACCCACATGGGCCTCTGGGACAAGTGGGTGCTGGGCTGGGCCGAGCCGAAGACGTTCGGGCCGGGTGACCGGTCCAAGCTGGTCAAACTCGGGCAGACGTCGCGTACGCCGGTCGGTACCGAGGACGGCATCAAGATCGACCTGCCGGACAAGGTGATCTCACTGGCCACGCCGCACAGCGGCTCGAACATGTGGTACTCGGGCGCCGACCAGGGGTGGGCGGACGTCAAGATCAGCCGTTCGGTGTCCGTCCCGAACGCCGCGGACGCGAAGTTCTGGATGTGGAACAACTACGTCATCGAGGCGGACTGGGACTACGGCTTCGTCGAGGTCTCCACGGACGGCGGCGCCACCTGGACCGAGCAGAAGGTGTACGCCGAGGGCGGCGCGCTGGTCTCCACGAACGACGGCTACGCCGACCCGAACGGCCGCATGGTCGACTTCGGCAACAAGAAGTACGGCCTGACCGGCAGCACGAACGGCTGGCGGCACGACTACGCCGACCTGTCGTCGTACGCCGGGCAGACCGTGCAGGTGCGGCTGCGCTACGCCACCGACGAGGCGTTCCAGGAGCGCGGCTGGTTCGCCGACGACTTCTCGGTGACCGGCGGCGGCGCGACCACCTGGAGCGACGACGTGGAGGGCGGCGCGGCGGGCTGGACCCAGACCGGCGGCACCTTCACCGACACCAGCGGCGCGGGTTGGTACATCGACTCGGGCACGCAGGTGAAGGCGCACTACTACCTCGCCGAGTGGCGTAACTTCGACGGCTTCGACAAGGGCCTGAAGTACACCTACGACACCGTCTACTCGCACGAGGCGTGGAAGGTCGACCGGATCGCGTACAACGCGCCGGGCATGCTGGTCTGGTACCGGGACACGCAGCTCGGCGACGTCAACCACGTCACCGCGCAGATGACCGCGCTGCCCAGCTACGGCGCCAAGGGCGGTCTGCTGATCGTCGACTCGCACAACGACCCGCTGCGCCGCAAGGGCGTCGCGGCCGAGAAGGACCCGTCGGTGCTGAAGAACCTGCCCAGCCGGCCGCAGTCCTCCAACGCCGCGTTCGGCCTGAAGCCGACGTACCCGTTCAAGGAGTGCCTGGAGGCGGCGGACGAGCCGTACAGCGAGTACTGCACGAAGTTCGGCCCGCAGGCGCCGGTGCGCGGCTTCACCGACGCCAAGGGCTGGTACCCGGGCATCGAGATCCGCGACGGCGCCGCGTACTCGCGGGACAACGACGCCTCGGTGGTCGTCCCCTCGCGGGGCAACCAGCAGTACACGACCCGGGTGGTCAACCCGGACGGCACCCCGGCGACGGACTACTACGGTTCGACGCTGGGTGGCGGGGCGATCGTGCTCGGCACCGGCAACCCGCGCGACTCGGGCGTCCAGTACGGCGTCTCGATCATCATCAAGTGGGCCGCGAAGGACAACTCGTACGCCACCGTGTACGTGGTTCCGCCGCGGCGCTGAACCGTACGTTCAAACCGGAACCGGAATGACCGAAAAATGAGCTGAACGGGCTCGATGAGGGAAGGGCCGGGAGCGCGAGTGCTCCCGGCCCTTCCGCGTAGGCAGTTAATCCATGACTGTCACTGCACTTCATGATCCAGATATCGCCGCTGGTCACCGGCTAGGTGACGGGCCGACGTGTGACGGTGAAAAGCATCCCCAACAAAAAGTTGCCACAAATCGACGCACACATCTTCCCACCAGTCGCAGCAGTGTCTATGTTCACCTTTGGTCCCACTAGTGGGACGTTCCACCGGCCCGTACCCCCAGTTGGGCCGGTTCCCTCACACCGGAGGTACCACGTGCGCAAAGTCGCAGTGGGTCTGCTCGGGCTTTCGCTGACCGCGACGGGGCTGATGGCAGGCACGGCCGCCAGCGCCGCGCCGACGCCGAAGCTGCCGGCCGCCGCTCCGTCGGTGGCCGAGCCTGCGCAGGCTGAGCACGACCTGCCCAACCCGCTGGAGGAGAAGCGGCGCGCGCTGCGCCAGGAGGGCCTCAGCGAGGTCCTGTCCGGCAGGGCGAAGGCCCAGAAGATCAACGGCAGCAAGGTCGTCAAGGTCGGCGAGCAGGCTGTCGCCGGTCCCGCGGCGGGTAAGGCAGCCAAGAGCACCAAGGCAGGCAAGGGTCCGACCAAGGACCAGTACGTCGAACTCTCCCGCGAGCGGACCGACAAGATCTTCGTCATCCTCGCGGAGTTCGGCGACGAGCGGCACCCGAGCTACCCGGACCAGGACACCGACCCGGACACCCCGGGCCCGACCCGGTTCGACGGTCCGCGCGTCAACCAGATCCCGCAGCCCAACCGGGCGGTGGACAACTCCACGGTCTGGCAGGCGGACTACAGCGCCGACCACTACCGGCAGCTGTACTTCGGCACCAACCCGGGCGAAGAGTCGCTGAAGCAGTACTACGAGGCCCAGTCCTCGGGTCGGTACAGCGTCGACGGCGAGGTCACCAACTGGGTGAAGGTGCGGTACAACGAGGCCCGCTACGGCCGTTCCGACGGCTACCCGTGCGCCTCGAACGTCTGCACCAACACCTGGGCCCTGGTCCGCGACGCCGCCAACCAGTGGGTCGCCGACCAGAAGGCGCAGGGCCGCTCCGACGCGGAGATCGCCGCGGACGTCAAGGCGATGGACGAGTGGGACCGGTACGACTTCGACGGCGACGGCGACTTCAACGAGCCGGACGGCTACATCGACCACTTCCAGATCGTCCACGCCGGCGGCGACCAGGCCGACGGTGACCCGTACCAGGGTGAGGACGCCATCTGGAGCCACCGGTGGTACGCCTTCGCCAGCGACCAGGGCAACACCGGCCCGGAGAACTTCCCGGCCGGCGGCACCCAGATCGGCAACACCGGCGTCTGGATCGGTGACTACACGATCCAGCCGGAGAACGGTGGCCGCAGCGTCTTCTACCACGAGTACGGCCACGACCTCGGTCTGCCGGACGACTACAACGTGGTCAGCGGCGGGGACAACAACAACGAGCACTGGACCCTGATGGCCCAGAGCCGGCTCGGCGCCAAGAACGACGGCGGCATCGGCGATCGCGGCGGCGACCTCGGCGCGTGGAACAAGCTCCAGCTCGGCTGGCTCGACTACGAGGTCGTAGTGGCCGGACAGAAGCGCACCCTGGAACTCGGGCCGCAGGAGTACAACTCCAACAAGGCCCAGGGCGCCGTGGTGGTGCTGCCGCAGCGGGAGTACACGTTCCAGAACGGCAAGCCGTTCGAGGGTACGAAGCAGTTCTTCTCGGGCAACGACGACGACCTGAACACCACGATGACGCGCACTGTCGACCTCACCGGGAAGACCAGCGCCGCGCTGTCGATGAAGGGTCGCTACAGCATCGAGGCGGACTACGACTACCTGTTCTTCGAGGCGTCCACCGACGGTGGCCAGACCTGGGCCTCGCTGCCCGGTACGGCCAACGGCACCCCGCTGAAGGAGATCTCCCCCGGGCGCTACGCCCTGGACGGCTCCAGCAACGGCCAGTGGGTCGACGTCAACATCCCGATGGACGCGGTCGCCGGCAAGGTCGTGCAGTTCCGGCTCCGCTACCAGACGGACGGCGGTGTCTCCGAGGGCGGCTTCTACGGTGACGCGATCACCGTGACCGCCGACGGTCAGACGCTTCTCACCGACGGCGCCGAGGCCGGCGCGAGCGGCTGGACCCTCAGCGGCTTCAGCATCGTCGAGGAGACCTACACCCGTAAGTTCGACAACTACTACATCGCCGGCAACCGGTCGTACGTCTCGTACGACAAGTACCTCAAGACCGGCCCGTACTTCTTCGGCTACGCGAACACCCGCCCGGACTACGTGGACCACTACGCGTACCAGGAGGGTCTGCTGATCTCCTACTGGAACCTCCGGTTCGCGGACAACGACACGTTCGCGCACCCGGGTGAGGGTCGGAACATGATCATCGACGCGCACCCGCGGCCGATCTACAACCTGACCGGGGCGCCCTGGCGGGCCCGCGTCCAGGTCTACGACGCGCCGTTCAGCCTGAAGAAGGCCGACTCGTTCACGCTGCACCTCAACAGCCAGCCGCAGTACATCCGTGGCCAGGCGGCGCAGCCGCTGTTCGACGACACCAAGCAGTACTGGTACCCGGAGCTGCCGAACCACGGCGTCAAGCTCCCGGCCACCGGCACCAAGATCAAGGTTCTGGAGCAGAACGGCACCTCGCTGAAGGTCCGCTTCTCCTGATCCACTGATCGACGCACCACGCGATGCCCGGGCGGTGAACCGTCCGGGCATCGCCCTTTCCGGGAACCCGGCGGACCCCGCCCGCGTCCCATCCGGGTGACGCCCGTGCCACGCTGCCGGCCGCCCTCGCGCTGGTGCTGCTCGCCGGCGCGGGTGCGGCGGAGACGGAGGATCCGTGCCCGACGACCACCAGCCGGCCGCGAGCGGCGCCGGCACGCCCGCAGATCGCCCCACCCCGCTGTCCGCCACCGACCTGCCGACGCTGCGCCGGCCCGCCGGCCCGCCGAAGAAGCCGACCGACAACCGGCCCACCGGCGTCGTCGTCGGCTGGATCACCCGGGGTGGGTCCGGGCCGTGCTACGGGCTGATGGACGAGAACGGCACGGAGTACGCGGTGTACGGCCCGAACGCCGGCGAGCTGCGCAAGGGCGACCTGGTCACGCTGCGGCTCACCGCGCGGGATCGCTCCGTCGACTGCGGGCCCGGCATCCCGATGCGGATCATCCAATGACGTCCGGTAGCGGCGTACTCACCCGTCGATGAGCGGACGGCGTACGCGACCCCGGGTGCCCGCCCGGAGAAATCCCTGATCCTGGTCACCTGCGGGGCCGGTGGGTCACAGACGGCCCTAGGCTGTGCGCCATGACCGACCAGCGCGGCGGACCCGTCGACGAGTCCTGCGTCCTGCCCGAGGGGCCGTGGACGCACCGGTTCGTCGGCGCCAACGGCAGCCGGTTCCACGTCGTCGAGGCGGGCACCGGGCCGATGGTGCTCTTCCTGCACGGCTTCCCCGAATACTGGTACGCCTGGCGCGAGATGCTGCCGGCGGTCGCCGACGCGGGCTTCCGGGCGGTCGCTGTCGACCTGCGCGGTTACGGTGCGAGCGACAAACCACCCCGGGGGTACGACGGCTTCACGCTCGCCGCCGACGTCGCCGGCCTGATCCGGGCGCTCGGCGAGCGGTCGGCCACGGTGGTCGGCACCGGCGCGGGCGGGCTGATCGGCTGGACCGCCGCCTCCTTCCACCCGACCCTGGTCCGGCGGCTCGTGGTGCTCGGCGCGCCGCATCCGCTACGGCTGCGGGCGGCCATCTTCGCCGACCCGCGCGGCCAGTTCGCCTCGGCCACCGCGACACTGAAGTTTCAGCTCCCCCGCTACGAGCACGTGCTGACCCGGGACGGCGCCGCCGAGGTGGAGGAGACGCTGCGCCGCTGGGGCGGGCCGCGCTGGGTGTCCGGCCCCGACTTCGCCGACTACGCCCACTGCTGCCGGGTGGCGATGCAGATCCCGCAGGCCGCGTTCTGCGCGATGGAGGGCTACCGCTGGGCGTTCCGCTCGGCGCTGCGGCTGCACGGCTACCGCTTCGTGAAGTTGATGCAGAAGCCGCTGGTCACGCCGACCCTGCAACTGCACGGCGCGCTCGACCAGGCCTCGCTCCCCCGCACCGCGCAGGGCTCCGGCCGCTACGTCACCGCCCCGTACGAGTGGCGGCTGCTCGACGACGTGGGGCACTTCCCGCACGTGGAGGCGCGAGACGTGGTGCTCGGCGAGGTCCTGCGCTGGGCGAAGTCCTGACTCAGACCCGCTGCTCGCCCAGGTCGGCCACCTCGGCCGCGGGCGCCCAGCCCTGGTAGACGCCGAAGTCGAACGCCTCCAGCCCCATCGCCTCGGCGACCGGCCAGCGCCCACCGGTGTACTCCAGCCGCAGCCAGCCCTCGTGCTCGGCCAGCACGATGAACGGCTGCCCCTGCCAGGTACAGGTGGTCCGAACGTACGCCAGATCGTCGACCTCGGCGGCCGGCACCACCCGGACGTACCGGCCGGGACGCACCTCCGTGAATCCCTCGTCGGGGCCGGGCTGGTACAGGCGGATGTCGTCCCCGTCGGGGCTGGCCTGGTACTCCCGCCCTCGCCAGCGGGCCACGTAGCCGTCGCGGGTCACGCCTCGCCCGCCTTACGCCACAGCAGCTCGTCGGTGTCCAGGACCGCGACCAGCCTGCTGTCACCGTCCGCGCCGGCCCGCCACAGCTCGGCGCCGTGCGGAAGCCGCGCACTGTCCACCTTGAACTCCGCGATCACGTCGCTGCTCTCCCCCGGCGCGAAACCGTTGCCACGGAACGGGGGCCGCTCGATCACCCAGCCCTCCATCGCCCGCATCGCCGCCTCGTTCGGGCCGCCGTACGGGATCCGGTAGAGGCTCGGCCGGTAGGCGGGCCACCGCAGCAGGTAGATCTCCTCGTCGTCGGGGGAGAACGGCGAACCCGGGTGGCCGAGGCCGAGCGCGCGGTACAGCTCCACCGGCGTACGCAGGTGCGCCAGTTCCCCGGCCCGGTGCACGAATCCGGAGACGCGGTCGTAGCCCCGCTCCAGGTAGTAGGCGAGCTGGCTCACCGCGATCGCCTTCTGCATGGTCACCGGCCGGTTGTCGGTGACCGAGTACCCCTGCGGACGCGGTCGCTCCGCCGGCTGCGGCGCGGCGGCCGGCTCCGGGTCGTCGCCGAGGCCCACCTCGGCCGCCCAGTTGGCCAGCGCGAGGACCTGCTCCCCGGGGTACGACGCGCCCACCGGGCTGCCCGGGTTGACCCGGAACGACCAGGCCGCGTCCGGCCACCTGCGGATGAGCTGGACGAATTTCACCCGTACCGTCTCGACCTGGCCCTCGGTGTGCTCGGCCAGGCGTTCCGGCGAGGTGTAGACCGAGACGCACGTCTCGCCGTCGACCGGCTCGGCGTGCCAGACGAAGCCGGGGTCACCCGGTCGGCTGCCGGCGGCCGAATCGGGCGCGACCGGCAGCAGCACCCGGGCCAGCAGCAGGGTGGTGAGGAAGCCGTCCGTGCTCCCGCTGCCCGCGGCGGCCAGCAGGTCCTCCTCCACGTCGTTCGCTGGTACGAAGTCGGCCGAGCCGTGTGCGGTGCTCGATCCGGCGTCGGGCGGCGGATCGACGGGCGTCCCGGGAGTCGCGGGAGTCGCGGGAGTCGCCGGGGCCGGCGTGGACAACGCCACGGTCGGGTCACCGGGCGCGAACAGCGCCGTGGTGACCGGCTCGTCGGTCGCCGGCTCGAAGAGGGACACGGGCGGCTGTTCCGCCGGCACGGGCTCGGCCGACACCGGGCCGGTCAGCGGCTCGGTCGGCTCGGCCGACACCCGGTCGAACAACGACACCGTCGGCTCGGCCTCAGCTGCACCGGACAGCGGCGCGGTCGGTGCCGGGTCGAACAACGACACGGTCGGCTCGGCCGACGCCGGGCCGGTCAGCGGCTCGGTCGGCTCAGCCGACACCCGGTCGAACAACGACACCGTCGGCTCGGCCGACGGCGCGAAGAGCGGCGCGGTGGCCTCCGCTACCGAGGCCGACGGGTCGAACAGCGACGTGGTGGGCTCGGAACCCGATCCGAGCGACACCGTCGGATCGTCAAGCGGCGTGCTCCGGTCCGGCGTGCCGGTGGCGCCGAGGTGGGTCGGCGCCGGGTCGACGAGGTTCACCGTGTCGTCGGTCGGCGGATCCACCGGGAACGACACGGTCGGGTCGACGGCGCCGGCCCACGGCGTGGTTGCGCCCCCGGCCGGTTCCGGACGCGCCGGGCCGGCCTGCTGCGCGGACCAGAACGGCGCGGGCTCGGTCAGGTCGCGGGCCTCGATGACGGTGCCCTCGATGACGATGGGTGTGAAGTCGCGGCGCGGCGCGGGCGGCGCGGAGACCGGTTCGGCGATCGACGGGGGCAGTTCCTCCGCCGACTCGTCGACCGTTTCCCACCTGGTCTCGGCCCCGCTTCCGCCCGGTGCGGCCCCCCACCCGTCAGCCGTGGCCGGAGGTTCGGCCGTGACCGGGTCGGCGTGCGCCGCCGGAGCGGGTTCGGCGTGCCGCCGGGGCAGCGCTTCGGTCGCGTCCTCGGGCGGGCGGGTGGGCCGGAACGCCCGGGTCGCCTCCTCCGGGCGGGACGCGGGCGGCGGCTCGTCCGTACGCGCCGGGAACGGGTGGGTGGGGCCTTCGCGTACCGGCTCGTTCAGCGGCCGTCGACGCGGAAACGGCTGCCCACCGGCGAACCGGGTCGGTGGGGTGGCCCGGTCACCGGCCCGGCGTGACGGGTCCAGCGGCGATGGGCGCCGGGCCGAGCGGCCACCGGACGAGGGTTCGAAGAAGGAACGGGACGGCGGCGCTGCGGTGGCCGCCGACGGCTCGTCGGTGGCCACCGCCGGGGCGGCCGCGAAGGGGTCCGGCTCGTCCGGGCGGCGGCGCAGGTCGGTGAGCCAGCCGTCGAGGGCGTCCGTATCCGGCTCAGCGGCGGCACGGCCCGGGACGTCGCTGTCCGCTGCCCGGCGGCGTGGCGGCACGGTGGGCAGCCGGCGCCCCAGGACTGAGGCGGCCCGCATCGGCACCGTGGGCGGCTCGCCGGTTTTTCTCAGCCGCTCGTCCCGGCCCCGCGCCCCGGCGGTCGGCGGCACGGCGGTCGGCGGCACGGCGGTCGGCGGCACGGCGGTCGGCGGCACGGCGGTCGGCGGCACGGCGGTCGGCGGCACGGTCGGTGGCGGCGTCGCAGGTAGCGGCGCGACCGGCGGCGGAACGGCGGCGGACGGTGCGGCCGGCTGCGGCATCGCGGCGGACGGCACGCTCGGCGGCGGAACAGCGGCAGGCGGGACGGGAACGGCCGGCGGACGAGGCGCGGCCTCGGGCACCGCGTTCCGGGCCGCCCGGGTGGCGCTCTCCACGCGCTCCAGCCGGGCGCGGGCGCCCATGGTGCGGCCAGGCAGCCGGATGTCACCCCGGGAGAGCTGAGCCACGTACCAGGCGGGCAGGTAGCCCTCGATCGGCAGGCCGGGATTGACCGCCAACCACCACTCGGGGTTGGGCCAGTCGGCCGCCAGATCCGGGTAGGCGAGGCGGCGGGTGGGCCCCGCGTTCTCGCCCAGGCTCGCGCGCAGCGCCGCGGCGGAGGTGAAGGCCAGCACGTGGGTGCGGCCCTCGGCGGTCCAGGTGCCCCACCCGGCGCCCGGCCCGCCCGTGACCGGAAGCAAGAGATCGACGCGGGTCAGCACGCGGAAATACTGCTGCTGGTCCTGCGCACCCAGCGCGTCCCGCATCGCCACCTCGGCCTCGGTGGCCGGCTCCCATCCGGTCACGGCCACCTCTCCTTCCGCGAACAGGCCACAGGCATCGCCTACAACCTACAAGGTCGCGGCGACATCAGGACTTCCGCCCATCGACGGTCGGCCCCGACCTGACCGAGGCGCTAACATCCCGTTCCGGAGTCGACACATTACGGAGGTCGTCGATGTCTCGGCCAGTCGCGTACCCCGCCGTGGCCGCCCTGGCGACGCTCCTCGCCACCGCGTCTCCGGCCGCCCCGGCGACGGCCGCCGCGCCGGCCGGTTGCGCCGAGCCACTCGCGCCCGTCCGTCCGGTGGCGGACCAGCCATGGACACAGCAGCGGTACGCCCCGGACCGGCTCACCCCGCTCGCGACCGGCGCCGGAGTCGTGGTCGCGGTCGTCGACTCGGGAGTGGACCGGTCCCATCCGCAGTTGGCCGGCCGCGTTCTCGACGGCGCCGACTTCCTCGACCGGGGCGGGGACGGCACCCGGGACTGCGCCGGGCACGGCACCGGGGTGGCGAGCATCATCGCCGCCGCGCCGCAGCCCGGCGTCGCGTTCCGCGGCCTCGCGCCGGGCGCGCGCATCCTGCCGGTACGGGTGAGCGAGCAGCAGGTGGTCGAGGGGCGGGAGTCGGGGCGTACGGTCGACGCGGCCGGATTCGCCCGGGCCATCCGCTGGGCCGTGGACCACGACGCCGACGTGCTCAACCTCTCGGTCGTGCTGTACGCGGACGATCCGGCCGTACGTGCCGCCGTCGCCTACGCGGTGCGGCGTGACGTGGTAGTGGTGGCCGCCGCCGGGAACCTGCACGACAACGGAGATCCCCGGCCCTATCCGGCGGCGTACGACGGGGTGCTCGGCGTCGGTGCGATCGGGCGGGACGGGACGCGTGCGGCGTTCTCCCAGACCGGCTCGTACGTGGACGTGGTCGCCCCGGGCAGCGAGGTGCTGATGGCGGCGCCCCGGGCGGGACACCAGCGGGCGGAGGGAACCAGCTACGCCACCCCGTTCGTGTCGGGCACCGCAGCGTTGCTGCGCCAGTACCGGCCCGGGCTGAGCGCCGACGAGGTGGCCGGGCGGATCATGGCCGCCGCCGACCCGGCACCGGGCCGCGACGCGGGCTACGGGGCGGGGGTGCTGAACCCGTACCGGGCGGTGACCGAGTCGGCCGGCGCGGCGGGTCCCCGTATCCGGCCGGGTGCCGTGCTGCCCGCCGACCGTCCCGATCCGGCCGCGCTCGCCCGCCGGTCGCGCCGGGACGCGGCCCGCGACCGGGCGCTGCCGGCCGTCGCCGTCGCGGGCGGGGCGGTGGCACTCGTGGCGGCGCTCGCCCTGGTGCTGCCGCGCGGCGCGCGCAGGCGATGGCGGGCGGCCGACCCGGCCGGGACGGCAGCGCAGGAATGACCGCCGGCCACAGACGCGGCCGCGCGGCCCGGTTCACCTGCCCGGGCCGCGCGGTGTCGGTTCACTGGAACAGGTTGGCGTTGCGCTTCTCGGTGTCGAGGTAGTCGGCTGCGGAGTCCTCCACCGCGAGCTTGATGTCGCGCAGCATCGCCTGGAGATCCTGCGAGGCGGCCCGCCACCGGGACTGCCGCACCTCGTACGCCTCGCGAGCCTCGCCGTTCCAACTCGCCACCAGCGGGGCGGCGTCGCGTTCGAGCTGACCGAGCTGGCTCTCCAGCGTGGACAGCGCCCGTTGGATGTCGGCGCCGGCCTGTTGCAGGGCGGCGAAGTTGACGACCAGCACACCGTGCTCCATGAGTTCGATCCTTCCGGTTGTCAGAGGGGCAGCTGGATGCCGCGGTTGGTGCCCGCCACCCGGCCGGCGGCCTCGGTGTCGGAGACGTCGTACTGCCGGCCGGCGGTGCGGATCGCGGTGGCGGTCTCGCGCAGCGCTCGCTGAAGGGTGGCCTGATCCTCCGCCCACTGCTGCTTGACCTGCGCGAACGAGCGCCCGCCAGCACCCCGCCAGGCCTGTTGCAGCACCTCCAGCTCGGCCATCAGGCCGCTGAGCATGCTCTGGAGCGACTGGTCGACCTGCTCGAACTTCGCGGCGGTCTGCTGCATCACCGCGGCTTCTGCCTGGGTCTGGGACATCCCGGACGTCACCTCGTCTCCTCGGTCGTGGCTGGCCACTGCGTGACCACCGTGGACTCGTCGGCGGGTGCCCGGGGGGGTGGAGGGAAGTCTGACGGCGGCGGGCACGCGACTCGACGATTTCGTCGCTGACGGTAGCCGTCCGACTCCGGTTCTGCTACCCCTGCGGGCTCCCCTGTGGACAACCGCGCCACTACGATGAGCCACGGCAGCGTCACGCGGAGGCCGGCGAGGAGGTGCGGTGACCGCGAGCACGTCCGAGCGGCCCATGCCCGCCCTGGTCCGCACACCACAGTGGACGACACGTCCGGCAGCCCGGCTGCGTGCCGGCCAGATCGTGGCGACCCAGGTCGCGGCGGCGATGGTGATCGCGGCCGCCGGGCGGGGCGTGGTCCCGACGGCCGTCGCGCTGCTGTCGGCAGCCCTGCTGCTGCCGGCCACGTGGGTACGGGTGCGTGGCCGATGGCTGCACGAGTGGCTCGCCACCGCCGCCGCGTACCTGACCCGGCGCCGCGCCCTGCCCCCGGCGGCCGACCCGGCGGCGCTGCTGGAACTGGTCCGGCCGGGTTCGGTGATCGACGCCACGGAGGCGTCCGGTGGCGCTGCCGTGCTGCACGACGCCGCCGGCCTGACCGCGCTGCTGGAGCTGGGCGACCCGGACGACCTGCTCGGCGATCACACCGGCGAGTTGCCGACGCCGTTCGACCTGTTGCCGCCGACCGGTCCGGACGCGCCCGCGATCCGGCTGCAACTGGTGTTCTCGTCGTCGCCGGCGCCCGCGCCCGCGATCGCCGGCGGCCCGGCCGGGACGTCGTACCGCCAGCTCACCGACGGGCGGGTGGCCGGGCGGGCGCGCGTGGTGCTGGCCGTCCAGGTGCTGCGCGCCGACGGCCGGCCGGACGAGGACCTGTTGCGTGTGTTGTCCGGCACCGTTCGGCGGCTCGTCCGCCGGCTCGGTCCGCTCACCGCCCGGCCGCTGGGCGGCGACGCGGCGTTGCGGGTGATCGCCGAGCTGGCCCACCACGAGCCCGGCGCGCCGGTGCGGGAGACGTGGCCGCTGCTCGCGGTGGGTGGCTTGGCCCAGGCGACCTGGCGCCTGCGCCGGTGGCCGGATCCGCGCGGCGAGGCGGCCCGTGGGCTGGTCGGACGGCTGCTCGCGCTGCCGGCCACCGCCACCACCGTCGCACTCACTGCCGGTCCGCGCACCGGTCCGGCACCGGTCCCGGCCGAACTGGCGGTACGGGTGGCGGCCGGGAGCGCGGCCGAGTTGTCGGCCGCGGAACGTACGCTGCGCCGGGTCGCCGGGGACGTCGGCGGTGAGCTGCGCCGGCTCGACGGTGAACACCTGGCCGGGCTGGCCGCCACGCTGCCGTTGGCGGCCTCCGGTGGGGCCACCCCGGCGGCCGGATCACCTCCGCCCGCACTTGACCTGCCCTCGGCCACCGCCGGCCTGATGGTGGGTGCCAACCGGCACGGCACCGCGCTCACCGTGCGGCTGTTCCGGCCGGCCCCGACCCGGGCGCTGCTCGTCGGCGGCGTGCCCGCGGCGCAACTTCTCCTGCTGCGGGCGCTGGCGCTCGGCGCGCGCGTGGTGGTGCAGACCGGCCGTCCCCGGTTCTGGGAGCCGTTCGCGCGCGGCGTCGGGACGCTCGGTGGTGGCGTACCGCTGCTTCCGCCGGGGCGTCCGGTCGGCGGCGTCCCCGGCTCGCCGCTGCACCCGCTGCTGGTGGTGGTGGACGCCGGCCCGGTGCCGCCGGAGGCCGGACCAGCCGCCGCCTGGCAGTCGGTCCTGGTGGTCCGCGACGAGCTGACGCCGGCCGACGCGCTCGCGTTGGCCCGCGCGGACCTGGCGATCCTCCAGCCGCTCGACCCGGACGAGGCCGCGTTGGCGGGCGCGGCGCTGGGTCTGGGCGGCTCCGCCGAGTGGCTGACCCGGATCCGCGACGACATGGTGGCGGTGATCAATCGGCGGGCCCTGCGCTGGGCGCTGCTCTCGCCCACACCCGTCGAGTCGCAACTCGTCGGCCGCCCGGCCCGGCACTGAGGCGCGGTCCCGGCAGGCCGGCGGCCCGGACGGTCCGACAGACGCGGCAGGCCCGGCATGGCAGCTTCCGCTGGTGGTACGGCCGTGGCACGATCCCGGCCATGGATTTCCTGAAGGGTCTTCTGATTCGCGTGGGCTCGACGGCTGTGGCGTTCTGGCTCGCCACGCTGCTCATCCCCGGCATCTCGCTCGACTCCGGCTCGACCGTCGAGACGGTGATCACGCTGGTGCTCGTCGCGGTCATCTTCGGCGTGGTGAACGCGGTGCTCCAACCGATCATCAAGACCGTGGGGTGCGGCTTCTACCTGCTGACCCTCGGCCTGATCGCGCTCGTGGTGAACGGCTTGCTCTTCCTGCTCACCAGTTGGATCGCCGGTGAGGCCGGGCTGCCCTTCCACGTGGACGGGTTCTGGCCGGAGGCGGTGCTGGGCGCGCTGTTCGTCGGCATCGTCACCTGGATCCTCGGCGCCGTCCTCGACCGCGACTGACGCCGGTCCCCGGCCGGCCGTCGTCACGTCGGCCCGGCCGGGGCCACCAGGCCAGCAGGAGGGAATTGGCTGGCGAGGAGGCCGGGCGGTGGTACTAGCCTCGGCCGGGTGCTCACCCTGACCCGCGCGGACGGCTACGAGATCAGCACCGACCCGCACCGGCTCGACCTGGACCGGGTGCACCTCTGGCTCTCCACCGACGCGTACTGGGCGCTGGGGCGGGCGCGGGAGACGGTGGCGCGCGCGTTCGTCGGCTCGATCGGCTTCGGCGTCTACCGGCCGGGCGACGGCGCGCAGGTGGCTGTCGCCCGTGTGGTCACCGACCGGGCCACGTTCGCCTGGCTCTGCGACGTGTACGTGGACCCGGCCGAGCGGGGTCGCGGGCTGGGCTCCTGGCTGGCCGGCGCGGTCCGCGACCACCTGGCCGAGCTGGGCGTGGGCCGGATCCTGCTGGCCACTCTCGACGCGCACGGTGTCTACGCGAAGATCGACTTCCGGCCGATCGCGCCGGATCGGTGGATGGAGCTGGATCAGCGGGTGACAGCGGTCACCGATAAGGACCAGCCGCGCGATCCGCCACTTACGGTGGAGCCGTGAACCAGCTCCGGCTCGGCTACCTGTACGGCATCGGCGCATACCTGATCTGGGGCTTCTTCCCGATCTACCTGAAGCTGCTGCGCCCGGCCGGGCCGGTGGAGATCCTCGCGCACCGGATCCTCTGGTCGGTGGCGTTCGTGGCGCTGCTGCTGGCCGCCACGCGGCACGCCCGCTTCCTGCGCAAGCTGGCCCGGCGCCCCCGGACGCTGGCCGGCATCGGGCTCGCCGCCGCGCTGATCGCCGTCAACTGGGGTACGTACATCTACGGCGTGAACTCCGACCGGGTCGTGGAGACGGCGCTCGGCTACTTCATCAACCCGCTGGTGTCGGTGCTGTTCGGCGTCCTGGTGCTACGGGAACGGCTGCGTCGGGCGCAGTGGGCGGCACTGGGCGTCGGCGCGCTGGCGGTGGCGGTGCTCACCGTGGACTACGGCCGACTGCCCTGGCTGGCACTCACCCTGGCGTTCAGCTTCGCCGGGTACGGGCTGGTCAAGAAGCAACTCGCGCTGCCGGCCACGGAGGGGCTGTTCGTCGAGTCGGCGGTGCTGGCGCTGCCCGCGCTGGCGTACCTGGGGTGGCTGTCGGCGCGCGGCGACTCGACGTTCGGGCACGTCTCGGCCGGGCACACCGCGCTGCTGGTGCTGGCCGGCGCCGCCACCGCGATCCCGTTGCTGCTCTTCGCCGGGGCGGCGAACCGGCTGCCGCTGTCCACTGTCGGGATGTTGCAGTACCTCGCGCCGATCCTCCAGCTCGGCTGCGGCGTGCTGATCTTCCACGAGCCGATGCCGCCTGCCCGGCTGGCCGGCTTCGCCCTGGTCTGGCTCGCCCTGGTGGTCTTCACCGCCGACGCGCTGCGCCACTCCCACCGCACCCGCCTGGCCGCCCGCACCGCGACCCCCACCCCGCCCCCGGCCTCGACCCCCACCCCCTCCCGCTGATCTTGCACTTTCCGCCCCTGTGAAAGGGGCGAAAGACCCGCACCGAGGGCCGAAACTGCAAGATCAACCATGCGAGGGTGGGAGGCCGGAGAGGGCCGCGGGGTCAGCGGAGGTCGTAGGCGAGGACGGGGGAATTGCTGCCTCGGAGTAGTTCCAGACGGACCAGTTCGCCCTTGGTGAAGCGGGTGACGCCGGAGAAGCGCAGGTCGTCGCCGGGGGCGGCGAGCCACGAGCCGATCTGCTCCGTCGCGCCGTCCGGACCGTGCGCCACCAGCCGGAAGGTGTACGCCTCCCGGTGCCCGGCCCGCCTGTCGTACCCGCAGCGCATGGTGACCTCGGTGCCCCACGGCGTCTCGGTCAGCCCCACCTCGGCGTGCACCGGCACCGTCCCGGCCACCGGCCGCATGGAGGCCAACGCCACCGGCCGCACGGAGGCCAGCGCCACCGGCGGCCCGGCCGGGCCGGCCGGCGACCGCACGAGCCCCACCCCGACGCCGACCAGCGCCGCGAGCGCGGCGGCGGCGAGCGCTGTCAGCGCGTACCGTCGGCGGGAGCGCGACCGCTCGCGGCGCTTGCGCTCGCGCGCGGCGTCGAGCAGCGCGGGCACCCGCGACGTCTCCGGCCCGACCTCCAGGAACTGCTCCAGCCCGGCCGGGTCGAGCCGGCCCAGCAGACCGGGCAGCACGGCGATCTCGGCCACCGCCTCCCGGCACTGCGCGCAGCCGGCCAGGTGCCGCTCGTAGGCGACCCGGTCCGCGGGCGCGAGGGCGCCGAGCACGTACGCCCCGTCGTCGTGTGCGAACTCGCAGCGTGTCATCCGGTCACCCCCATCTCGGCCAGCGCCAACCGTAGTGAGCGCAGCGCGTAGTGGGTACGCGACTTCACCGTCCCCGGTGGCACGCCCAGCCGCGCCGCCGCCTCGGCCACCGAACGCCCCTGGTAGAAGCACTCGACCAGCACCTCCCGGTGGGTCGGGCTGAGCCGGTTGAGCGCCTCGGCGACGGTCCACGCCTCTACCGCGCGCTCGGTCTCGTCGACCGTCTCGGCAGTCTCGGGCAACTCGTCCGTGTACACCTCGCCGACCCGGGCCGAGCGTCGCCGCCAAGCGTCGATGGCCAGGTTCCGCGCGGTGGTGAACAGCCAGGCGCGTACCGAGCCGCGTCGCGGGTCCAGCGACTCGGGGTGCCGCCAGGCGCGCAGCAGCGTCTCCTGCACCAGGTCCTCGGCTCGGGGCCGATCGCCGTTCACGAGCCGCAGGGCGTGCGCGTACAGCGCGTCGGCGTGCTCGTCGTGCAGCGCGCGCAGCAGTTGGGCGTCATGGTCGCTGATGGCGGTACCTCGCTTCCGGCAGCGGGAAACGGGCGATGCGTTCGCCTGTCCATACGTGCCGTGACGCCGAACGGTTCATCCGCAGGTCAGGGCGGAGCTGTTCACGTCCGGTTCAGATCCGGGCCGATCCCCCCGTCGACCCACCAGGTCGGCGGCCCTTCGTCAGTTCTCCGAGGCGATCCCGTCGGCGATGGCCCGCGCGGCGGTGAGCAGCTTGGCTCGGACCACCCGGGCCGAGGTCATCATCTCCCCGGCCGGCAGCGCGCACGCCAGCACCACCCGGCGCTCCATGTCCTTGTCCGGGGTGACGAGCACGGCGGCGCACGCCACGCCCTGCCGGAACTGCCCGAGTTCCAGCTGCATGCCGCGCCGGTCACCGGCGGCCAGGTCCGCCTCGAAGGCCTCGACCGTGGTGAGGGTGGCGTTCGTGAACGGGCGCATGCCGTACTCGCGCAGGTAACGGAAGCGCTGTTCGGTGGTGAGCGTGGCGAGCAGGCTCTTGCCGAGCGCGGTGGCGTGCGCGCCCTCGTCGAAGCCGGGCACCAGGTCTTCCAGGTAGGGCGAGCGCGGCCCCTCGGCGGACGCGGTCACCGCCACCTGGCCGCCGACGAAACGGCCGAGGTAGTGGCTCCAGCCGGTGTCCGACGCCGCGCGGCGCAGCGCCTCACCGACCGCGGGCGGCCCACGGAACGCGGTGACCAGCTCGCGGTAGCGGTCGGCCACCTCCAACCCCACGATGTACGTCCCGTCCTCGCGCCGGATCACGTAGCCCTCGTACGCGAGGGTGCGCACCAGGTGGTAGGTGGTGGCGACGGTCAGCTCGCAGCGCCGCGCGATCTGCTTCACGGTGAGCCCTCTCGGCGCACGGCCGACCGACTCGAGCACGCGAAGCGCGCGGGAGACGCTACGGATCAGGTCCGAAGGTTCCGCCAAGGGGTCGCGCACAACCACCTCCGCCGCCGGGGACTTACACCATATGAAAAACCGGCCGAGTGCGAAATGCCTGTTCGGATGGAGGATGCCAGAAGACCGGACACAGACGGTACGTCCACCGACACGATGAGCAGCCGAAACGCGCAGGCGTAAGGTGTGCTCGCGATGACTGAAACAGTTTCGCGTGCCACCCCTGCGACGTCCCGGCGCGCGGTCACGGTCGGCGCGGGCGCCACCCTCACCACGATCGTGTGCGTCCTACCGGTGTTCCTGGTGGGCGGGCTCGCCGTCCAGCTCGCTGACGAACTCCGCTTCAGCCCGGCCGGCCTGGGCCTGGCCGTCTCGATCTACTTCGGTGTGAGCGCGCTCGCCTCGGTGCCCTCCGGCGCCCTGGTCGAGCGCTTCGGCCCGGCCCCGGTCGCCCGGGCCGCCGTCGTGCTCTCCGCCGCCTCGCTGCTCGCCGTGGCCGGTCTGGCCCGGTCGTACCCGGTCCTGGTCGCGCTGCTGGCCCTGAGCGCCGCCGCCAACGCCCTCGGGCAGCTCGCCAGCAACGCCGCGCTGGCCGAGCACGTGCCCGCCCACCGGCAGGGCCTCTCGTTCGGCGTGAAGCAGGCCGCCGTACCCGCCGCCACGCTGCTGGCCGGTCTGGCGGTCCCCACTGTCGCGCTCACCGCCGGCTGGCGCTGGGCCTTCGTGGCGGCCGCCGTGGCCGCCGTGGCCGCGCTGCCGGCCGTACCGCGGGCCGGACGGGACGGGCGGGCCCGGAGCGCCTCCGGTCGCCGTCCCGGCGGCAGAGGCCCGCTCGTGGTGATCGGGCTGGCCGCGACGCTCGCCGCGGCCGCCGCGAACGCCCTCGGCACGTTCCTCGTCGACTCGGCCGCGGCGCGCGGGCTCTCCCCCGGGCTGGCCGGCCTGACGCTGACGCTGGGCAGCGTGGTGTGCGTGCTCGCCCGGGTGGGCGTCGGCTGGCTGGCCGACCGGCGCACCAGCGGGCACGTCGGGCTGATCGCCGGGATGCTGCTGACCGGCTCCGTCGGCCTGATCCTGCTCGCGGTGGCCGGCTCGACGCCGCTGGTCGCGGGCGTGGTTCTCGGCTTCGGGCTCGGCTGGGCATGGCCGGGGCTGATGAACTTCGCCGTGGTCCGGCTCCACCCGCAGGCGCCGGCCGCCGCCACCTCGATCACCCAGACCGGGGTGTACGCGGGCGGCTGCCTGGGCCCGCTCGGCCTGGGCGCGCTGGCCGGCGCGGCCGGCTACCCGGCGATGTGGCTGACGGCGGCTACCGCGATGCTCCTCGCCGCCCTCCTGATGCTGCTCGGCGCCCGCCTCCTGCACCCGGCTACGCGGCAAGCCAACCTCGTGATCGACGAGGCCAGGGCGGCGGGGTGAGCCGGGTGAGGGCGAGAGTGCAGTGGGTAGGTCAGCTGGTGCGGTCGGCGATGTAGTCGCAGAGCGACTCCAGCGCGCGGCGGGCCGGACCCTCGGGGAGCGGGGCCAGCCGGGCGCGCGCGTCCTCGGCGTAGCTGCGCACCGTCTCCCGGGCGCGCTTGAGCGCCGGGGACTCCCGCAGCAGGCCGAGCGCCTCGGCGTGCAGCGCGTCGTCCACCAGCGGGCCGGTGGACAGGATCTCGCGCAGCCGTACGCTCGCCGCGTCCGCGTCGTCGGCGGCCAGCGCGTACAGCACCGGCAGGGTGGGCACGCCCTCGCGCAGGTCCGTGCCGGGGGTCTTGCCGGACTGAACCGACTCGCTGGCGATGTCCAGCAGGTCGTCGGAGAGCTGGAACGCGACGCCGATGATCTCGCCGTACTCGGCCAGGGCCTCGATGTGCTCCGGGGACGCGCCGCCGAACATGCCGCCGAAGCGGGCCGACGTGGCGATCAGCGAGCCGGTCTTCTCGGCGATCACGTGCAGGTAGTGCGCGACCGGGTCGGTGTCGCGCGGGCCGACCGTCTCGGCGATCTGGCCGTGCACCAGCCGGGCGAACGTGCGGGCCTGGAGGCGTACCGCCTCGGGACCCAGGTCGGCGGCGATGTCCGCGGCCCGGGCGAAGAGGTAGTCGCCGACCAGGATGGCGACCGAGTTGGTCCAGCGGGAGTTGGCGCTCGGGGCGCCACGCCGCACGGCCGCCTCGTCCATCACGTCGTCGTGGTAGAGCGTTGCCAGGTGGGTGAGCTCCATCACCACGGCGGCGGGTACGACCTGGGGTGCGTCCGGCTCGCCGAACTGGGCGCCGAGCGCCACCAGCAACGGACGGAACCGCTTGCCGCCGGCCTCCACCAGGTGCCGGGACGCCTCGGTGACCAGCGGATCGGCGCTCGCCACGCTCGCCCGCAGGCTCGCCTCTACCCGGTCGAGTACGCCCAGCACTGAGGCTTCGGCGCGCGGGTCGGCGAGGTGCAGGCCGAGCGCGCCGAACTGACCTGAACGCTCGCCAGCCGGGTTCGCCACATCCTCAACCATGCCACACCCGTTCGACCTGCTCGCCGACGGGGATACGCCGAGGGCCGGCACGCCACGGCGTACCGGCCCCCGGTGTGATCACCTCTGTCATCTGACGAATTCGGCGGCACCGGTCGTCAGGTCGAGCAGCGGGCCGGGCACCACGCCCAGCACCAGCGTGGCCACCACGCCGATGACCAGGGCGGCCGAGGTGAGCGCACCCGGCACGGTCACCGTCGGGGTGGACTCACCCGGCTCGGACAGCCACATCATCACCACGACCCGCAGGTACGGGAACGCCAGCACCATGCTGGTCAGCACGCCCGCGATCACCAGCCACGCCTGGTCCGCCTCCAGGGCCGGACCGAAGACCGCGAACTTGCTGGTGAACCCGCTGGTCAACGGGATACCGGCGAAGGCCAGCAGGATAAACGTGAAGATCGCCGCGAAGAACGGCGAGCGGCGGCCCAGCCCGGCCCAGCGGGACAGGTGGGTGGCCTCCCCGTCGGCGTCGCGCACCAGCGTCACCACGGCGAACGCGGCGAGCACCGAGAAGCCGTACGCGGCCAGGTAGAACATGGTGCCGGAGAGCCCTTCGCGGCTCGGCGCCAGCACACCGACGAGCAGGTAGCCGGCGTTCGCGATCGACGAGTACGCCAGCAGGCGCTTGATGTCGGTCTGGGTGACCGCCAGCACGGCGCCGACCAGCATGGTCAGCACCGCGATCGCGCCGAGCACCGGGGTGAAGTCCCAGGAGGCCCCGGCGAACGCCACGTGGAAGACGCGCAGCAGCGCGCCGAACGCGGCGACCTTGGTGCAGGCCGCCATGAAGCCGGTGACCGGGGTCGGCGCGCCCTGGTAGACGTCCGGCGTCCAGACGTGGAACGGCGCGGCGGCGGCCTTGAACAGCAGGCCGATGGAGAGCAGCGCCATGCCGGCGAACAGCAGCACCGGGCTGGACGGGGAGTCGGTGACCGCGGCGTGCACGGTGGCGAAGTCGACGCCCGCCGCACGGCCCGGGATCCCGGAGGTGAAGCCGTAGATCAGGGCCACCCCGAACAGGAAGAACGCCGAGGCGTACGCGCCGAGCATGAAGTACTTCAGCGCCGCCTCCTGGCTCAGCAGACGCCGGCGGCGGGCCAGCGCGCAGAGCAGGTAGAGCGGGAGCGAGAAGACCTCCAGCGCGACGAACATCGTCAGCAGGTCGTTCGCCGCCACGAAGATCAGCATGCCGCCGATCGCGAACGACATCAGCGGGTAGACCTCGGTGGCGCCACCGACGCCCTCGGCCTGCCGGCGGTCCTCCGGCGACTCGGCGGTGACCGCGGCGTGCGCCACGAACGCGCCGCCCCGCTCCACCGTCCGGTCGCCGACGAGCAGCAGCGCCATCACCGCGAGCACCAGGATGGCGCCCTGGAGGAACAGCGTCGGGCCGTCGATCGCGATGGCACCGCCGATGGTGATCAGCCGGTCGTCGGCGTTCAGGATCACCATGACGATCGCGGCGAGCAGCGCCACCAGGGCGAGCCCGAGCTGCACCGCGTTGCGCAGGCGGCGCGGCACGAACGCCTCGACAAGGACCCCGAGCAGGGCCGCGCCCAGCATGATCAGGATGGGAGCGAGCGCCGCGTAGTCGATCGACGGCAGCTTCAGT
This sequence comes from Micromonospora sp. NPDC005257, assembly GCF_042872445.1. Lineage (NCBI taxonomy): Bacteria > Bacillati > Actinomycetota > Actinomycetes > Micromonosporales > Micromonosporaceae > Micromonospora > Micromonospora sp. NPDC005257. The sequence goes on from NZ_JBIAKL010000002.1 coordinate 616,774, forward strand.
TCACTCACTTCGCGGCCTCCTGGACGCTGCCGACCTCAGGGGCGGGATCGGACTTGCCGACGTCCTGCATGGTCGCCTGGACGGCGGGGTTGATGACATCGGTGACCGGCTTCGGGTAGAAGCCGAGCAGCACGATCAGCGCGATCAGCGGCGCGACGACCACCTTCTCGCGCAGGGTGAGGTCACGGCGCATGCCCTCGACCTCGGTCAGCGCCGGGTTCAGGGTGCCCTGCGTGGTGCGCTGCACCATCCACAGCACGTACGCCGCCGCCAGGATGATGCCGAGCGTGGCGATCACCGCGACCGGTTTGTTGACGGTGAACGTGCCGATCAGCACCAGGAACTCGGAGACGAACGGCGCGGTGCCCGGCAGCGCCAGCGAGGCCAGACCGGCGAAGAACAGCACACCGGCCAGCACCGGCACCAGTTTGCCCGCGCCGCCGAAGTCGCTGATCAGCGCCGATCCGCGCCGGGCGACCAGCATGCCGACCACCAGGAACAGCAGGCCGGTGGCCAGGCCGTGGTTGAGCATGTAGAGCACCGCGCCGGTGCCGGCCTGGGTGGTGAACGCGAAGATGCCGACGCCGATGAACCCGAAGTGCGCGATCGAGGTGTACGACACCAGACGCTTCAGGTCGTTCTGGCCGACCGCCAGCAGCGCGGCGTAGATGATGCCGATGACGCCCAGCGCCAGCGCCCACGGCGCGAACCACCGCGACGCCTCCGGGAACAGCGGGAGGCAGTAGCGCAGGATGCCGAACGTGCCGACCTTGTCCAGCACGCCGACCAGCAGCGCGGCGGCACCGGCCGGGGCCGCGCCACCGGCGTCCGGCAGCCAGGTGTGGAACGGGAAGAACGGCGCCTTGATCGCGAAGGCCACGAAGAAGCCGAGGAACAGCCAGCGGGCCGTGTCGGTGGCGAACTCCGCCTGGCTCAGCGTCTGCCAGTCGAAGGTCTTCCCGCCGACGACCCAGAGGCCGATCACCGCGGCCAGCATGAACAGACCGCCGACCAGCGAGTAGAGGAAGAACTTCACCGCCGCGTACTGCCGCTGGTGGCCGCCGTAGCTGCCGATCAGGAAGTACATCGGCACCAGCATGACCTCGAAGAACACGTAGAACAGGAAGACGTCGGCGGCGGCGAAGACGCCGATCATCGTGCATTCGAGGACGAGCAGCAGAGCGAAGTACGCGGGCACGGAGCGCTTCGACGCCTCGGCGTCGTGCCAGGACGCCAGGATCACCAGGGGCACCAGGATCGCGATCAGCATCAGCATGACCAGCGCGATGCCGTCCACCTCGAAGGTGAACTTCACGCCCCAGTTCGGGATCCACGGGTACGACTCGCGGAACTGGAACCGGTCACCACCGGCGGAGAAGGCGAACCACATCACCACCGAGAGCACCAGCACCAGCAGCGACCAGCCGAACGCCACCAGCTTGGCCAGGTCGGGGCGGCTGCGGGGCAGCAGTGCCACCACCAGGGCGCCGACCAGCGGCGCCACGGTCAGCACCGAGAGGAACGGGAAGTTGGACATTATTCGGCCTTACCTCCGTCGTGACTGCGTGGCCCGCCGGCGGGGGCGGCCGCGTTGAGGTCGATCACGCCAACCACCCCGCCTGCACCGCCAGGAACGCCGCCACCACGAGCAGCGCGCCGGTCAGGATCGAGGTCGCGTACGACCGCACGAAGCCGGTCTGGAGCCGCCGGAGCCGGCCCGAGCCCCCGCCCACGGCGGCGGCCAGGCCGTTCACCAGCCCGTCCACGCCCCGGTTGTCGAGGAACACCAGCGCCCGGGTGAGGAAGATGCCCGGCTTCTCGAAGACCGCCTCGTTGAAGGCGTCCGTGTAGAGGTTGCGGCGGGCGGCGGTGACCACCACGCCGGCCGGCTGCGGCTCGGTGGCCGTGCCGGCGCGGAACAGGAACCAGGCCAGCCCGGCACCGAGCACGGTGACCAGCAGCGACAGCGCGGTGAGCAGCCAGTGCGCCAGCACCGGCGCGTGCTCCCCGCTCTCGGACGCGAGCCCGTTGGTGGCGGTGAGCCAGTCCGGCACGGAGGTGGCGAGCAGGAAGCCCGCGCCGACCGAGCCGATCGCCAGCAGGATCAGCGGGATGGTCATCAGCTTCGGCGACTCGTGCGGGTGCTCGATGTCCTCGGTCCAACGCTTCGGGCCGTGGAACGTGAGCACGAACAGCCGCGTCATGTAGAACGCGGTGAGCCCGGCGCCGAGCAGCGCGGCCAGCCCGAACAGCCAGGCCGTCCAGCCCTCCCGCTCGAACGCGGCCACGATGATCGGCTCCTTGGAGAAGTAGCCGGAGAACGGGAACATGCCGATGATGGCGAGCCAGCCCATCATGAACGTCAGCCAGGTGACCTTCATGTACTTGGACAGCCCGCCGAAGCGGCGGATGTCCACCTGGTCGTTCATGCCGTGCATGACCGAACCGGCGCCGAGGAACATGTTGGCCTTGAAGAAGCCGTGCGCCAGCAGGTGCACGATGGCCAGCGCGTACGCGCCGCCGCCGAGACCGACGCCGAGGAACATGTAGCCGATCTGGCTCACCGTCGACCAGGCCAGGACGCGCTTGATGTCGTCCTTGGCCGCACCGATGATGCAGCCCATCAGCAGGGTGAGCGCGCCGACGCTGACCACCACGAGCTGGAGCGTCTCGTTGGCCGAGAAGATCGCGTTGGAGCGGGCGATCAGGTAGACGCCGGCGGTGACCATGGTGGCCGCGTGGATGAGCGCGGACACCGGGGTCGGACCCTCCATGGCGTCCGGCAGCCAGGCCTGGAGCGGGAACTGGCCGGACTTGCCGGCCGCGCCGAGCAGGAGCAGCAGGCCGAGCACCAGCACGGTGGTCGAGGTCAGCGAGCCGACCCCGTTGAACACCTCGTCGTACTGGGTGGTGCCGAGCATGGCGAACATGATGAAGATGCCGATGGCCAGGCCGGCGTCGCCGACCCGGTTCATCAGGAACGCCTTCTTGCCGGCGGTGGCCGCGCTCGGCCGGCCGTACCAGAAGGAGATCAGCAGGTACGACGCCAGACCGACGCCCTCCCAGCCGAAGTAGAGCATCACGTAGTTGTTGCCGAGCACCAGCAGCAGCATGGCGGCGACGAACAGGTTGAAGTACGCGAAGAACAGCCGCCGACCCTTGTCGTGCGCCATGTACTCCACGGCGTAGAGGTGGATCAGGAAGCCCACCCCGGTGATCAGCAGGACGAACACCGCCGCCAGGGGGTCGAAGAGCAGACCGAAGTCCACCCGCAGGCCGCCGACCGCGATGAAGTCCCAGAGGCTCAGCTCGACCTGCTTGTTCTCCAAGCCGCGGAGCTGGAAGAAGTAGGTGAGCCCGAGCACGAAGGCGGCGCCGATGGCGCCCACGCCGAGCCAGTGGCCCCAGCGGTCGGCCCGCTTGCCGAGCAGCAGCAGGATCGCCGCGCTGACCAGCGGGATCGCCACCAGCAGCCAGACGCTGCCCAGCATCCCGTCCGCCGTGGCGAAGGTGACGGCCTCGGCTGGCTCAGACTGGGCGATCGTCAGAATCTGTTCCACCACGAGCCCCTCAGTACTTCAGCAGGTTGGCGTCGTCGACGCTGGCCGAGCGCCGGGTCCGGAAGATCGCCATGATGATCGCGAGCCCGACCACGACCTCGGCCGCCGCGACCACCATCACGAAGAACGCCATGATCTGGCCGTTCAGGTCGCCGTTGATCCGGCTGAACGTGACCAGGGTCAGGTTGGCCGCGTTGAGCATCAGCTCGATGCACATGAACAGCACGATCGCGTTGCGCCGGACCAGCACGCCCACGGCGCCGATGGTGAACAGCACCGCCGCGAGAATGAGGTAGTAGTCCGGGGTCATTTGTCAGTCCCCTTCGGTGCGGTCTCCTCGGCCGTCAACTCGCGCACCGGCAGGATCTCCGGAATGCTGCGGTCGGTCAGCCGGCCGTCGGGCAGACGGGCCGGGGTGGCCACCGAGGAGGACGTGGCGTAGACACCCGGGCCGGGCTTCGGTCCGGGGTAGTTGCCGGGGCGGAACCGCGCCTTCATGGTGGCGATCTGGTCCATCCGGTCCGCCTTGCGCCGCTCCACGTGCGCCAGCACCATCGCGCCCACCGCGGCGGTGATCAGCAGCGCCGAGGTCAGCTCGAAGGCGAAGACGTACTTGGTGAACAGCAGCCGGGCGATGCCCTGCACGTTGCCCTCGCCGTTGGCCTCGTCGAGCCCGACCGCCTGGACGCCGTCGAGCGCGCGGTACAGGCCGGTGCCCACCAGGCCGGCGAAGCCGAGCCCGAGGACCACGGCGGCGACCCGCTGGCCGCGCAGCGTCTCGATGAGCGAGTCGGACGCGTCCCGGCCGACCAGCATCAGCACGAACAGGAACAGCATCATGATCGCGCCGGTGTAGACGATGATCTGCACCATGCCGATGAACGGCCCGGCCTGGAGCACGTAGAACACGCCCAGGCAGAGCATGGTCAGCACCAGCCAGAGCGCCGAGTGGACCGCGTTGCGGGCCCACACCATGCCGACCGCACCGAGCAGGGCCAGCGGGGCGAGGATCCAGAAGGTGACCTCCTCGCCGCCGGACACCTGGCCCGCGGCGGCGAGCACCGTAGCCGAGGTCATGCCTTGCCTCCCTTGCCCGCCGCGGCGGCGGACCGCTGCTCGGCCTGCTCGGCGCCGGGGAAGGTCACGCCCGGGTGCTCGTCCACCTGGTACCGGCCGGGGCCCATCGGCGAGCGCTCGGCGCCGGCCGAGGTGCCCGGGTTGGTGAGCGCGCCGACGTAGTAGTCCTTCTCGCTGTCGCCCAGCCGCATCGGGTGCGGCGGCTGCTCCATGCCTTCGAGCAGCGGCGCGAGCAGCTGCTCCTTGGTGAAGATCAGGTCCTGCCGGTTGTCCCGGGCCAGCTCGTACTCGTTGCTCATGGTGAGCGAACGGGTCGGGCAGGCCTCGATGCAGAGCCCGCAGAAGATGCACCGGGCGTAGTTGATCTGGTAGATGCTGGCGTACCGCTCACCCGGGGAGAAGCGCTGCTCCTCGGTGTTGTCGCCACCCTCCACATAGATCGCGTCGGCCGGGCAGGCCCAGGCGCACAGCTCGCAGCCGATGCACTTCTCCAGCCCGTCCGGGTGCCGGTTGAGGATGTGCCGCCCGTGGTAGCGCGGCGCCGAGACCGGCGGCTTGAACGGGTAGTCGGTGGTGACGACCTTCTTGAACATGTGCGAGAAGGTGACACCGAAGCCCTTGAACGTTCCGGTGATCGCGCCCACGTCACACCTCCCTGGAGTCCGGGCCGGCGACGACGTTGGCCGGCTCCCGCTCGGCGAGCACGCGCTTGGTACGCGGGCTCGGCGGAACCTGAAGATCCATCGGCGGCAGCGGGAAGCTGCCGTACGGCCGGGTGTCCGCCTGCTCCTGGAGCGACGGCTTCAGCTCCTTCTTGCGCGACGGCCAGAAGAGCGTGGCCAGCAGCAGCACGCCCGCGCCGACGGCGGTGACGAGCAGCCGGTCCCGGGTCTGCCAGTCCTCGATCGAGCGCAGCCCGGCGAGCACCATGATCCAGACCAGGTTCAGCGGCAGCAGCACCTTCCAGCCGAAGCGCATGAACTGGTCGTACCGGAGCCGGGGCAGCGTGCCGCGCAGCCAGACGAAGACGAACACCAGCATGATGACCTTGCCGAAGAACCACAGCATCGGCCACCAGCCCTCGTTGGCGCCGGACCAGATCGTGATCGGCCACGGTGCGTGCCAGCCGCCGAGGAACAGCGTCACGGTGAACGCCGACATGGTCACCATCGCGACGTACTCGCTGAGCATGAACAGCGCGAACTTCAGCGAGCTGTACTCGGTCTGGAAACCGGCCACCAGCTCCGACTCCGCCTCGGGCAGGTCGAACGGCGCCCGGTTCGTCTCACCGACGATGGCGATGAAGAACATGATGAAGCTGGGCAGCAGCAGGATCGCGTACCAGCCGGGCGCGGCGAGGTCGAAGCCGCCGATGGTCAGCCGCGTGCCGTCGCCCTGTGCGGCGACGATCCCGCTCGTCGACATGGTGCCGGCGGTCATGAAGACCGCGACCACGCTCAGGCCCATGGTGACCTCGTACGAGACCAGCTGGGCCGCCGAGCGCAGGCCGCCGAGCAGCGGGTAGGTGGAGCCGCTGGCCCAGCCGCCGAGCACGATGCCGTACACGGCGAGCGAGGAGAAGGCCAGCACCACCAGCACCGCCACCGACACGTCGGTGACCTGCAGCGGCGTCCGGTGCCCGAAGATGCTCACCATCGGCCCGAACGGGATCACCGACAGCGCGGTGACCGCGCAGACCACCGAGATCACCGGGGCGAAGAAGTAGACGACCTTGTCGGCCTTGCGCGGGAGGATGTCCTCCTTGAAGGCCAGCTTCACGCCGTCGGCGAGCGTCTGGAGCAGGCCGAACGGGCCGGCCTGGTTGGGGCCGGGCCGCACCGCCATGCGGCCGACCACCCGGCGCTCGAACCAGACGCCGAGCAGCGTGGCCGCCACGGCGACGACGAACGCGAACAGGATCTTGCCGAGGACCAGCCACCACGGGTCCCTGCCGAAGTCGGCAAGCGTCGGGTCCTGCGCCGCGAGGATGACGGGGTTCACTGCACCCACCTTTCGTTCCCTCCTGCGGAGACGCTCACCACGTCGCCGGACGTCGCGCCGAGGCCGCGCCGCACGGTGGAGCCGGGTGAGTTGGTCGGCAGCCAGACGACGCCGTCGGGCATCTCGGTGATCGCCGCCGGCAGCGTGATCGCGCCGCGGTCGGTGCCCACCGTGACCGGGTCGCCGTCGGCCACGCCCAGCGCCTCGGCGGTGCCCTTGCCGAGCCGGACCACCGGCGGGCGGGCGGTGCCGGCGAGGTGCTCGTCGCCGTCGGTGAGGCTGCCCAGGTCGATCAACTGGTGCCAGGTCGCGAGCACCGCCTCGCCCGGTCCGGGCTGCCGCACGGCGGCCGGCTCGACCGAGGGCGCCGACGGCCGCTCGACCCGGGTACGCGGCAGCGCGCCCAGCTCGCGCCGGATGCTCGGCACGTCGCCGGTGCCCAGCCGCACGTCGAGCTGCGCGGCGAGCGCGTCGAGGATCCGTGCGTCGGTCATCGCGCCGGTGTCCAGCACCTTCTCGAACGTGCGCAGCCGGCCCTCCCAGTCCAGGAAACTGCCGGCCTTCTCGACCACCGGCGCGACCGGCAGGACCACGTCGGCGCGGCGGGACACCGCGCTCATCCGCAGTTCCAGGCTGACCAGGAACGGCACCGCGTCCAGGGCCGCCTCGGCCAGGCGCGGGTCGGCCAGGTCGGCCGGGTCGACGCCGGCCACCACCAGGGCGCCGAGCTGGCCGTTCGCGGCGGCGGCGAGGATGCCGTCGGTGTCGCGGCCGGCCTGGCTCGGGATCACCCCGGCCGGGATGTCCCACGCCTCGCCCAGCTCCGCGCGCGCGGCCGGCTCGGTGACGACCCGGCCGCCGGGGAGCAGGTTGGGCAGGCAGCCCGCGTCGACGGCGCCGCGGTCACCCGCGCGCCGCGGCACCCAGACCAGCCGGGCGCCGGTACGCCGGGCGACGTCCGCCGCCGCCGACAGCCCGCCGGGAACCTCGGCCAGCCGCTCGCCGACGACCAGGATCGCGCCGGGCCGACCCAGCGCCTCGGCCACAGTGGCGTGCTCGGCCAGCACGCCGGCCTCCTCGCCGGGCACCACGCGGGCCAGCTTCGCCCCGAGCTTCTCCAGGCCGCGGGTCGCGAACGGCGCGATCGCGTACACGGTGAGCTTCTTCTTCAGGTACGCCTTGCGCAGCCGCAGGAAGAGGATCGGGCACTCCTCCTCCGGCTCCAGGCCGACCAGCACCACCGCGGGCGCGTTCTCCACGTCCGTGTAGGTCACGTCGGTGACCCCGGCGACGCTGCTGGCCAGGAAGTCGGCCTCCTCGCGGGAGGCCGGGCGGGCCCGGAAGTCGATGTCGTTCGTACGCAGCGCGATGCGGGCGAACTTCGCGTACGCGTAGGCGTCCTCGACGGTGAGCCGGCCGCCGGTCAGCACCGCCGTGCCGGTCGCGCCGTCGCGGGCCGCGCGCAGCCCTTCGGCGGCCCGGGTCAGCGCCTCGCTCCAGGACGCCTCGCGCAGCTCACCGGTCTTCTCGTCGCGCACCATCGGCGTGCTGATCCGGTCGAACGCGCGGGTGTACTGGAAGCCCCAGCGGCCCTTGTCGCAGTTCCACTCCTCGTTCACCGCCGGGTCGTCGCCGGCCAGCCGGCGCAGCACCTTGCCGCGCCGCCAGTCGGTGCGCTGGGCGCAGCCGGCCGAGCAGTGCTCGCAGACGCTGGGCGTGGAGACCAGGTCGAACGGGCGGGCCCGGAACCGGTACTGGGCGCCGGTCAGCGCGCCCACCGGGCAGATCTGCACGGTGTTGCCGGAGAAGTACGAGTTGAACGGGACGTCACCGGCGTCGCCGTCCTCCCCGTACTCCTCGTCCCGGTAGATGTTGATCTCCTCGTGCGAGGAGCGTCCCATCAGGTCGATGAACTTGTCTCCGGCGATCTCCTCGGAGAACCGGGTGCACCGCTGGCAGAGCACGCAGCGCTCGCGGTCGAGCAGCACCTGGGTGCTGATCGGCAGCGGCTTCGGGTACTCCCGCTTGTGCTCGTGGAACCGCGAGTCCGTCCGGCCGGTGGACATCGCCTGGTTCTGCAGCGGGCACTCGCCGCCCTTGTCGCACATCGGGCAGTCCAGGGGGTGGTTGAGGAGCAGCAGCTCCATCACCCCCTCCTGGGCCTTCTTGGCGACCGGGGAGGTGAGCTGCGTCCGCACCACCATGCCGTCGGCGACGGTCTGGGTGCAGGAGGCGACCGGCTTGCGCTGGCCCTCCACCTCCACCAGGCACTGCCGGCAGGCGCCGGCCGGGGCCAGCAGCGGGTGGTCGCAGAAACGCGGGATCTCGGTGCCGAGCTGCTCGGCGACGCGGATCAGCAGCGCACCCTTGGGCGCGGTGACCTCGACGCCGTCGATGGTCAGCGTGACGGTCTCGGTCTGCTTGGCTACGTCGGTCATTAGTGGGCTCCCACCAGCTGCTTGTCCGACAGCTTCGGCGCGGTACGTCCCTCGATGTAGTCGAGGTAGTCCTGCTTGAAGTACTTCAGCGACGAGGTGACCGAGCTGGTCGCGCCGTCACCCAGACCGCAGAACGAGCGGCCGAGGATGTTGTCGCAGGTGTCGAGCAGGGTGTCCAGGTCCTCGTGGGTGCCCTGGCCGGACAGGATGCGCCGGTAGACCCGGACCATCCAGTAGTTGCCCTCCCGGCACGGGGTGCACTTGCCGCACGACTCGTGGTGGTAGAACTCCAGCCACCGGTAGGTCGCGTACACCGGGCAGTCCTGGTCGGAGAAGATCTGCGTGGCGGTGGTGCCCAGGATCGAGCCGGCCCCCGCCACCCCCTCGAAGTCCAGCGGCACGTCCAGGTGCTCGGCGGTCAGCAGCGGCGTCGACGAGCCACCCGGCGTCCAGAACTTCAGGTTGTGCCCGGGCGTCATGCCGCCGGCCAGCTCGATCAGCTCGCGCAGCGTGATGCCCATCGAGCACTCGTACTGGCCGGGGTTGGCGATCCGGCCGGACAGCGAGTAGATCATCGGGCCGGACGACTTCTCCGTGCCCATCGTCTTCCACCAGTCCGCGCCACCGAGCACGATGTACGGCACGCTGGCGATGGTGCCGACGTTGTTGACCACCGTCGGGCTGGCGTACAGGCCGTGGGTCGCCGGGAACGGCGGGCGCAGCCGGGGCTGGCCCCGGAAGCCCTCCAGCGAGTCCAGCAGCGCGGTCTCCTCACCGCAGATGTACGCCCCGGCGCCGGAGTGCACCACCAGGTCCAGGTCGAAGCCCGAGCCGAGGACGTTCCGGCCGAGATAACCCTTCGCGTACGCCTCGGCGACCGCGCTCCGCAGCCGCCGGGCGGCGTGCACGGCCTCACCGCGGATGTAGATGTACGCCCGGTTGGCCCGGATCGCGTACGAGGCGATGATGACGCCCTCGACCAGCGAGTGCGGGTCGTAGGTCATCAGCGGCAGGTCCTTGCAGGTGCCCGGCTCGCCCTCGTCGGCGTTCACCACCAGGTAGTGCGGCTTGCCGTCGCCCTGCGGGATGAACCCCCACTTCAGGCCGGTCGGGAAGCCCGCGCCGCCCCGGCCGCGCAGCCCGGAGTCCTTGATCAGCTGGATCAGGTCGTCCGGGTGCGCCTTGAGCGCCTTGCGCAGGGCGGCGTAGCCGTCCAGCTTCTCGTAGGTGCCGAGCCGCCAGGCGTCCGGCGAGAGCCAGCGCTTGGTGAGCACCGGCGTGAGCTTGGCCAGCGTCTCCGGCCGAGGAGTGGTCACTTGCGGACCCCCGATCCGTTCGCGTCCGCCGGGTCGGCGCCGTCCGCGCCCGTACCGGCCTCAGCTTCCTTGAGGTTGCGCTCCTGCGCGCCGGCCGCGTCGCCGGCGGGCTTGCCGTCGCCGGCCGGCGGGTTCGCCGCCGCGCCGGCCGCTTCCGCCGCCTGCGCGTCGCGCGACGCCGGCGGCGGGCCGTCCACCGGGACCTTGGTGCCGGGCGCGTCCGCCACCGGCGTGTGCGCGTCCGGCTGCCGGGTCTCGGCGGTACGCACCTGCGGCGACTTGTCGTCCGGCGCCTTCACGTCCGGCGCGGTGCTGCCGGTGGCCGCCTCCGGCTTGGCCGGCTCGACGGCCTTCGCCGGCTCGGGCGCGGGAGCCGGCTTCTCGGCCTTCGCCTTCGCCTCGGCGGCGGCCCGGTCGGCCTCGGCCTTGCTGCGGATCGGAGTCTTCGGGTCGAAGCCCGGCACCGAGACGCCGTGCTGCTCGGCCAGGCGCAGACCGCGCAGGCTCGGCTCGCCCGGTCCGCCGTCGGCCACCGCGCCCTCGCGCTCGTCGGCGAAACCGGCGAGTTGGACGGCCATCTCCTTGAGCGTGCACAGCCGCGCGCCACGGGTCGGCATCGGGCGGCCGCCCGCGCGCAGTTCCTCGACCACGTCGAGCGCGGCCTGCGGCTCCACGTTGTCGAAGAAGTCGTAGTTGACGGTCATCACCGGGCCGTAGTCGCACGCCGCCAGACACTCGGCGTGCTCCAGGGTGATCTTCCCGTCGGCGGTGGTCTCCTCGTGCCCGACGCCGAGGTGCTCGGCCAGGGTGTCGTAGACCTTCTGCCCGCCGAGCACGTCGCACATCGTGTTGGTGCAGACGCTCACCAGGTAGTCACCGGTGGGCTTGCGCTTGTACATGGTGTAGAAGGTGGCGACGGCGCCGACCTGGGCCTTGTTGAGCCCGAGCACCTCGGCGCAGAACTCGACACCGGCCGGGGAGACGTAGCCCTCCTCGGACTGGACCAGGTGCAGCAGCGGCAGCAACGCCGAGCGGGACCGGTCCGCCGGGTACCGGGCGATGATCTCCCGCGCCCGGAGCCGGGTCTCTTCAGTGAACGTGCTCATCGGTCACAACCACCCATCACGGGGTCCAGCGAGGCGCCGCCGGCGATCACGTCGGCGATCAGGCCGCCCTCGGCCATCGCCGGGAGGGCCTGGAGGTTGACGAAGCTCGGCTCCCGGTAGTGCACCCGGTAGGGCCGGGTGCCGCCGTCGGACACCGCGTGCACGCCCAGCTCGCCGCGGGGCGACTCGATGCCGACGTACACCTGGCCCGGCGGAACCCGGAAGCCCTCGGTGACGAGCTTGAAGTGGTGGATCAACGATTCCATCGACTGACCCATGATCTTGGCGACGTGCTCCAGCGAGTTGCCCATGCCGTCCACGCCGATGGCGAGCTGCGCCGGCCAGGCGATCTTCTTGTCGGAGACCATCACCGGGCCCGGCTTGAGCCGGTCCAGCGCCTGCTCGACCAGCTTCAGCGACTCGCGGATCTCCGCCACCCGGACCAGGTAGCGGCCCCACACGTCACCGTCGGTGTGGGTCGGCACGTCGAACTCGTACGTCTCGTAACCGCAGTACGGCATGGTCTTGCGCAGGTCCCAGGCGAGGCCCGCGCTGCGCAGCACCGGGCCGGTGACGCCGAGCGCCATGCACGCGCTCACGTCGAGCACCGCCACCTGCTGCGTGCGCTCCAGCCAGATCGGCTGGCCGGAGAGCAGGTTCTCGTACTCCTTGAGCCGCTTCGGCATCAGCACGAGGAAGTCGCGGATCTTGCGGATCGCGTCGTCCGGCACGTCCTGTGCGACACCGCCCGGCCGCACGTACGCGTGGTTCATCCGCAGGCCGGTGATGGTCTCGAAGATGTCGAGGACGTACTCCCGCTCGCGGAAGCCGTACAGCATCATGTTGATCGCGCCCAGCTCCATGGCGGTGGTCGCCAGCCAGACCAGGTGCGACGAGATCCGGTTGAGCTCCATCATCAGCACGCGGATGGTGTTCGCGCGCTCGGTGATGTCGTCGGTGATCCCGAGCAGCTTCTCCACCGCGAGCGCGTACGCCGTCTCGTTGAACAGCGGGGCGAGGTAGTCCATCCTGGTCACGAACGTCGAGCCCTGGACCCAGTTGCGGTACTCCAGGTTCTTCTCGATGCCGGTGTGCAGGTAGCCGACGACCGAGCGGGCTTCGCGGACCGTCTCGCCCTCCAGCTCCAGGACCAGCCGGAGCACGCCGTGGGTGGACGGGTGCTGCGGACCCATGTTGACGACGATCCGCTCGTCGTTGATCGGGTCCGTGCCGGAGACGACCTCGTCCCAGTCCCCGCCGGTGACGGTGAAGACCTTGCCCTCGGTCGTCTCGCGCTCGGTCGCGTAGTTCGACGTGGTCACAGTGCCAACCCTCCGTTCGCGACTGCGGGGCTCCGCTTCGCTGCACTCCTCGCGCTCACTGGTACGACCGCCGCTTGTCCGGCGGCGGGATCTCCGCACCCTTGTACTCGACCGGCACGCCACCGAGCGGGTAGTCCTTGCGCTGCGGGTGGCCCTCCCAGTCGTCCGGCATGAGGATCCGGGTCAGGTTGGGGTGGCCGTCGAAGACGACGCCGAACATGTCGTACGCCTCCCGCTCCTGCCAGTCGGCGGTCGGGTAGACGGCGGTGACGCTCGGGACGTGCGGCTGCTCGGCGGAGACGGCCACCTCCAGCCGGACCATGCGGCGGTAGGTCATCGAGGTCAGCTGGTAGACCACGTGCAGGCGACGCTCCGCGCCCAGGTAGTCCACGCCGGACACCGAGGAGAGCAGCTCGAAGCGCAGCGCGAGGTCGTCGCGCATCACCTGGCAGACCTCGGCGATCCGCTCCGGGCGGATGTGCAGGGTCAGCTCGCCCCGGTCGACCACGACCTTCTCGATCGCGTCGCCGAAGTCCGGGTACGCCTCCTCCAGCGCGTCCCGCACCTCGTCGAAGTAGCTGCCGTACGGGCGGGTCGCCTCCTCGATCGGCTTGCGCTGGCGGACCAGGCCGCCGTAGCCGGAGACGTCGCCGGTGCCCTGGTTGCCGAACATGCCCCGGCCGGCCGGGCTGGCCGGGGGGTACTCCGCCGGTGCGGTGGAGCTGGCGCCGACCGGGGTGGTGGGTACCGGCACCCCGCCGTCGTTGGTCTTGTCGTTCGGTGCGGTCATTTCGGGCCCCTATGCGACGCCTGAAGGTGGTTCTGCGCCTTCATCCAGTTCTCGATCCGCAGCTGCTCCTCGCGCCCCTCGCGGACGGCCTTCGTCCACTCGGCACGCCGGGCCTTGTCGCTGCGGTACGACGAGGGCATCGAGCCGTACGGCACGGCCGGCACGTCACCGCGCGCCTGGCGGGCCTCCAGCATCTTGCGGCCGTTCGGGCCCAGCGGCTCGTACATGATCTTCTCGCGCAGCTTGAGCACCGCGTCGATGAGCATCTCCGGCCGGGGCGGGCAGCCGGGGAGGTACATGTCGACCGGTACGACGTGGTCGACGCCCTGCACGATGGCGTAGTTGTTGAACATGCCGCCGCTGCTGGCGCAGACGCCCATCGAGATGACCCAGCGGGGCTCGGCCATCTGGTCGTAGATCTGGCGCAGGACCGGGGCCATCTTCTGGCTGACCCGGCCGGCCACGATCATCAGGTCCGCCTGCCGGGGCGAGGCCCGGAAGACCTCCATGCCCCAGCGGCCCATGTCGTAGTGCGGGCCGCCCGCCGCCATCATCTCGATGGCGCAGCAGGCCAGACCGAACGTGGCGCCCCAGACCGAGGTCTTCCGCGTCCAGTTGACCAGCTTCTCGACGCTGGTGAGCAGGACGCCGGAGGGAAGCTTCTCCTCGATGCCCATCTGCTACCTCCTCAGTCCCAGTCCAGGCCGCCGCGACGCCAGACATAGGCGTATGCGACGAAGACCGCGACGATGAACAGGACCATCTCCACAAAGCCGAAGATCGGCAGGGCGTCGAAGGAGACCGCCCAGGGGTAGAGGAAGATGATCTCGATGTCGAAGACGATGAAGAGCATCGCCGTCAGGTAGAACTTGATCGGGAACCGGCCGCCGCCGACCGGCTGCGGGCTCGGTTCGATGCCACACTCGTACGCCTCGAGCTTGGCCTTGTTCAGACGGCGCGGGCCGACGAGTCGGGCGGCGGCCACGGAGAACAGCGCGAACGCCGCAGCGAGGGCGAACAGCCCGATGATGGGTGTGTAAGGAGAGAGCGTCATCGTTGTCCCCTGCTCGTCCTTCCCTGACCTCGGTGGTTGGCCAAAATCACACTATTCACGTCCCTCCCGACAGCGGTCGGCGGGGTCGATCTCGGTCCGGCCCGTGGGCGTTCGGCCTCGGGGCCGGTCGTCTCCTACACGGCCGGGGCCACCTTCGTCATCGCGTTGATGACCCGGTCCATCGCGTCCCCGCCGCGCGGGTCGGTCAGGTTGGCCAGCAGCTTGAGCACGAACCGCATGAGCATCGGGTGCGGCATGCCGTGCCTGGTCGCCATCCGCATGATCTCGGGGCGGCCGATGAGCTTCACGAAGACGCCGCCGAGCCGGTAGTAGCCGCCGAAGCGGGCCTTCAGCTCCTGCGGGTACGCCATCAGCGCCCGCTCGCGCTCCGCGCCGGCCGGGCGGGCGAGCGCCTGCACCAGGACCTCCGCGGCCATCTCGCCCGACTCCATCGCGTACGCGATGCCCTCGCCGTTGAACGGGTTGACCATGCCGCCGGAGTCGCCGACCAGCAGGACGCCGCGGGTGTAGTGCGGTACCCGGTTGAAGCCCATCGGCAGCGCGGCGCCGAGGGTCGGACCCTCCGCGTTGGACTCGTCGGTCATCCCCCAGTCCTCGGGGGTGTTCGCGAGCCAGTCGGTGAGCAGCTTGCGGTAGTTCGTCTTGCCGAACGCCGAGGAGGAGTTGAGGACGCCGAGGCCGACGTTCACCCGACCGTCGCCGAGGCCGAAGATCCAGCCGTAGCCGGGCAGCAGCGCGTCGCTGCCCTTGGCCCGCAGTTCCAGCCAGGACTCCAGGTAGTCGTCGTCGTGCTTGGCGGGCGAGCGGTAGTAGCGGCGGACCGCCACGCCGATCGGGCGGTCCTCCCGCTTGGCCAGCCCGAGGGCGAGCGGGAAGCGGCCGGAGACGCCGTCGGCGGCGACCACGAGCGGCGCGTGGAACGTGGCCGGTTCCTTGTCCGGGCCGACCTCGGCCTGCACGCCGATCACCCGGTCGTCGGCGTCGAGCACCGGCCCGAGGACGTTGACGTTGGTGCGCAGCTTCGCCCCGGCGGCGACCGCCCGCTGGGCGAGCAGGTCGTCGAAGTCGAGCCGGGTCCGCACCAGGCCGTAGTTGGGGAAGCTGGCCAGGTCGGGCCAGTCCAGTTCCAGGCGTACCCCGCCGCCGATCACGCGCAGGCCCTTGTTGTGCAGCCAGCCCGCCTCGGGCGAGGTGTCCACGCCCATCCGGATGAGCTGCCGCACCGCGCGGGGCGTGAGCCCGTCGCCGCAGACCTTCTCCCGGGGAAACTCCGTCTTCTCCAGCAGCAGCACGCGTACGCCGTGCCGCGCCAGGTGGTACGCCGTGGCCGATCCTCCGGGACCGGCGCCCACGACGATGACGTCGGCGTCGTTCTCCACCGCGGTCATCCGCGCCTCCTCCCGCATGCTCGTGAAATGCTTCACAAGCCGATCGGGTTGGAGTCTATGACCGCCGTTACACCAGTTCGCGCTGAGGGGGGCCTAACTTCGCGGAAACGCGCCGGTAAGAGCGTCGAGACCGGTCACGGGCGTGCCTGCGCGGCCGGTCCGAGCCCGGCGTCGAGGCGTATCGCGTCGGGCAGGTGGTCGCGCAACGCGCCACCGGCGGCCCGGTCCAGCGCGGCGAGCACCTCGGCGACGACCTGGCGGACATCGGCGGGATCCGCGCCGGCCAGCTCGCGGAGCTGCGCGATGAGCTCGGCGGCGTCGTCGTCGGTGGCGGCCTGGTCTGGTCCCCTCATGGAGGCGAGCCTACGGGACAAAGTAGACCAGAACTGGACATTCACGAAATGGCCGGCCAGCCTCGGCCGGACTGTCAGTTTCGGACTGCCCGGTGCAGCGCCACGACGCCGCCGGTCAGGTTGCGCCACGCCACCCGGCCCCAGCCGGCCGCCGCGATCCGCGCGGCCAGCGCCGCCTGGTCCGGCCAGGCCCGGATCGACTCGGCCAGGTAGACGTAGGCGTCCGGGTTGCTCGACACGGCGCGGGCCACCGCCGGCAACGACCGCATCAGGTACGACAGGTAGACGGTGCGGAACGCCGGGTTGACCGGCGTGCTGAACTCGCAGACCACCAGCCGGCCTCCCGGCCGGGTCACCCGGGCCAGCTCGGCCAGCGCCGCGTCGGTGTCGTTGACGTTGCGCAGCGCGAAGGAGATGGTCACCGCGTCGAAGCTGGCGTCGGCGAACGGCAACCGCAGGGCGTCCCCGGCCAGCAGCGGCACCGACGGACGGGTGCGCTTTCCGGCGTGCAGCATGCCCAGCGACAGGTCGGCGCCGACCGCGTACGCCCCGGAGTGGGCCAGTTCCTCGGTCGACACACCGGTGCCGGCGCCCACGTCCAGCACCCGGTCGCCCGGCCGCAGCCCGAGCGCCGCCCGGGTGGCCCGCCGCCACGACCGGTCCTGCCCGAAGGAGAGCACTGTGTTCGTCAGGTCGTAGCGGGCCGCGACGCCGTCGAACATCGCGGCTACCTCGTGCGGCTGCTTGTCCAGGCTGGCGCGCTGGCCCTGCGGGGTACGGCTCACCCCTCCACTCTGCCAGCCGCACGGCGCCCGGCTCCGCCCGGGTACGCGGCAGGGCGGGGTGGTCACCCACCCCGCCCTGCCGCGTATCGGTTCCCAGGTCAGTCGCCGGTGCGCTCCTCGCCCGGTGTGACCAGCACCACCTTGCGGCGGCGGGACAGCATCATCAGCGCCGCGCCGGCCGCGAGCACCGCCGCGCCGGTCCCGCCGATCAGGCCGATCTGCATACCGGTCACCGGCAGGCCACCGTCACCGGCGCCGCCACCCGTGCCACCACCGGCGGTCGGGGTCGGCACCGCCGTCGCGCCGCCGGTCGGCGTCGGCCCGGCCGTCGGCGACGACGTCGGCTGGGCGGTCGGCGACGGGCTCGGGGACGGGCTCGACGGCGGGCTCTGGTCGACGAAGACGTCGAACAGCGCGGTGTTGTCGAAGTCGTCGGTCTCGGTGAACGCGCGCCGCTGCGCCGAGCTGGCGACCCGCGGCTCCTCGTCGGCCGCCCCGGCCGCGGCGTCGAGGCCCTTGGCCCAGACGATCCCGGGCCGGAGCAGCTTCTCCGTCACGTCCGCGCCGACAGTCACCCGGATGTCGGCGGTGTAGTACTGGCCGGGCTTGAGCACCGCGCCCGCGTCCTCGCAGTGCGCGTTGAGGACACCGCCCAGGTTCTGCTCGACGCAGCCCTCGGGCAGCTTCGCGAAAGTGACGCCGGCCGGCAGTCCGATCCCGTACGCGATGCCGGTGGCGCGCTTGCTGCCGTCGTTGAACACGGCCCAGTCCAGCGGCGCGGTCGCGCCCGGCCGGACCGGGCGCAGGCCCGACTCGCCGGCGTCGTCGCCGTCGACCACCACGTCGGCGTACACGTCCTGCACCCACGTGGTGAGGTCGTAGCCCGGCTCGGCGACGGTGATGTCGTGGTCGATCTCGTCCAGCACCTTGGCGCTCCTGCCCGCGCTGATCGAGACCGTGAGCGTGCCGGCCGCACCCTTGCCACCCTTGGCGAACAGCGGGATGCCGAAGTCCTCGGAGGTGCCGGCGGGCAGGTCGCCGAGCAGGCAGGAGAAGGCGGTGCCCCGGATGTCGCAACCGGCCGGGACCAGCACGCCGACCTTGTCGGTCTTGAGTCCGTTCGTCTCGACGGTGACCCGGACGTCCTTCGCGTCCACGGTTCCGACGGTGTTGTTCACCTGGAACTTGAACGGCTTGGCCTTCGCCTCGCTGACGCCCTTGGCGACCTGGTAGCTGAGCGGGATGAGCTGGAGGTCGGCCTCGTCGGCGGCCTGCGCCGGGCCGGCGAGCGCGCCGAGACCGGCGGCGGAGAGCAGGGCCACGACGCCGGCGCGGGCCAGCGTGGACCGGTAGCGGAAGGTCATTGTTCTCCCGGGGATAGGGAGGCGTGATCACGCCGAACGAACGGACGGTACCGGAGCGACGCGTCGCCACGCCAGCACCGGCGGCGGAATTCCCATCGATCCCGGCAGACAGCAGGGGCGGGATGGTCACCCATCCCGCCCCTGCCGCGGTGCGTTATGTGAACGGCCCTCATGGGCCGATGGAGGACGACGGTCCCCGACGACGCCGCAAGCGTAGTGGCGTCGTCGGCTCACCGGGCCGCGCTCGCCCGGGTCGCCGCCGACCTGTTACCTGCCTGCTCGCGGCCCGGATCGGTGGTGTCGCGCGGGCAGGTTAGCCGCCGGTGATCACGCGGGTGAAGACCCCGCGCCGAAGCTTCACCGGAAACGGGGGGACCTCCGGCCGCACGACGGACACCGACCGGCCGAACGGCGGAACCGGGTCAGTTGACCTCGACCAGCGGCAGCGACTTCCCGGCCCCGCCGCCGGGCAGCGCGATCGACGAGAAGTGCGAGACCACGCGGTCGTCGCTCGGGTCGTCGGCGGGCGTGTGGTGCACCGCCAGCCGGTTGTAGAGCGTGTCCCGCTGGGCCGGGATCCGGTCGGCCGACCGGATCATGCCGATCAGCTCGTGCAGGTTGGACCGGTGCCGGGCGCCGGCCGAGGAGATGACGTTCTCCTCCAGCATGATCGAGCCGAGGTCGTCCACGCCCATGTGCAGCGCGAGCTGCCCGACGTCCTTGCCGGTGGTCAGCCAGGACGCCTGGAGGTGCGGCACCGTCTCGAAGAACAGGCGGGCCACCGCGACCAGTCGCAGGTATTCCAGCGTGGTCGCCTGGGTGCGGCCCTTCAGGTGGTTGTTCTCCGGCTGGTAGGTCCACGGGATGAAGGCGCGGAAACCGCCGGTGCGGTCCTGCACGTCGCGGATCATCCGCAGGTGCTCGATGCGCTCGGCGTTCGTCTCGCCGGTGCCCATCATCATGGTGGCCGTCGACTCCAGGCCCTGCCGGTGCGCCAGCTCCATGACCTCCAGCCAGCGGGCGCCGGACTCCTTCAGCGGCGCGATCGCCTTCCGCGGGCGGTCCGGCAGCATCTCCGCGCCGGCGCCGGCGATCGAGTCCAGGCCGGCGGCCTTGATCCGGGCGATGGCCTCGTCCAGGCTCACGCCGGAGACCTTCGCCATGTGCAGGATCTCGCTCGGGCCGATCGAGTGGATGGCGAGCTGCGGGTACGCCTTCTTGACCGAGGAGAACAGCTCCTCGTAGTACTCGACGCCGTAGTCCGGGTGGTGCCCGCCCTGGAGCATGACCTGGGTGGCGCCCAGCTCGACCGCCTCGCCGCAGCGGCGCAGGATCTCCTCGGTCGGGTGGGTCCAGCCCTCCTTGTGCTTGGGGGCCCGGTAGAACGCGCAGAACTTGCACGCCGTCACGCAGACGTTCGTGTAGTTGATGTTGCGGTCGATGAGGTACGTGACGATGTTGTCCGGGTAGCGGCGCCGCCGTACCGCGTCGGCCGCCTCGCCCAGCGCGTGGAAGGGCGCGTCGGTGTAGAGCAGCAGCGCCTCCTCGGGCGTGATCCGCCCGCCGTCAGCGCCGCGTTGCAGGATGTCGTCGATCTCCCGGTTCGCCGTCACACTCCGAGGGTACGCCGACCGCCCCGGGCACCACCTCGCCGACCCGGGGTGCGGCGGAGCCGGTGAGATCGGCGGGTGCCGGCAATCTCATAGATGGATTACGATCAATCGATGACCGACGAACCCGTACCCCGAGCAAGGCGCGCGTTACCCCGCCGCGCCTTGCTCGTCCTGGCTCCCCTCGCCGCCGGTGGAGTGGCCCTCGCCGCGGCCCCCCGCCCGGCCGCGGCGGCCACACCCGCACCGGAGTGCCTCGCCGACCTGCTGGAGAGCTGATGGCCACCATTCCGTGGCTTGCCGACGTGCTGCGCTCGGCCGGCGTCACAGTGGTGGAGGAGGGCAACTGGCTCGGCCGCGTCGCCGGCAGCTCGTTCAGCCCGATCGGTGTGCTCTGGCACCACACCGCCTCCACCTCCAGCGCGGCCAACCCGCACCCCGCGCTGGGCATCTGCATCAACGGCCGCTCCGACCTGCCCGGCCCGCTCTGCCACGCGCTCGTCGACTACCACGGTGTGTTCCACATCATCTCCGGCGGGCGGGCCAACCACGCCGGGAAGAGCCGCGGCAGCGGCCCGATCCCGGCCGGCGACGGCAACACGCTGATGGTCGGATGGGAGATCGACTACAACGGGGTCGACCAGCAGATGACCCCCGCGCAGTACTCCGCGTCGGTGCTCGCCACCGCCGCCGTGCTGCGCCGGCTGGGCCGCGACGCCTCCTATGCGCGCGGCCACCGGGAGACCAGCACCACCGGCAAGATCGATCCCTCCTTCATCGACCTCGACACGATGCGCTCCGACGTCGCCCGGCAGCTCACCGGGAACCCGCCCCTCGAACTCTGGAAGGACGACATGAAGCTCATCCAGTCCACCAACCGGGGCATCGCCCTGGTCGGCCCCGGCTACTTCCGCGTGCTCAACAACAACGAGGAGGTCTACGCCGCCGTCGCGCTCGTCGGCAATCCGC
Source organism: Micromonospora sp. NPDC005257 (assembly GCF_042872445.1). Taxonomy (NCBI): domain Bacteria; kingdom Bacillati; phylum Actinomycetota; class Actinomycetes; order Micromonosporales; family Micromonosporaceae; genus Micromonospora; species Micromonospora sp. NPDC005257. The sequence continues at coordinate 637,928 of NZ_JBIAKL010000002.1, forward strand.
TCATCGGCAACGACCGCCAGTTCGACCTCTGGCGCAGCATCGCCTTCGACGGTCAGGTCAAAGCGCCGAGCTGACCCGCGCGCGGGCGACGGGCGCGAGGAATCTTGCGTCCGTCGCCTAGGCTCGCCGCGTGTTCGTCTCACCGCATCCGCCCGCCCCGGTAGCAGTGGCCGGTACCCGCCCCGCCCTCTGGTCCCTCGCGCTGACCGCGGTGGTAGCCGGCTTCGGTCTCGCCGTGATCGTGGTGAACACGCTCGTCAGCCACCTGACCGTCGGGCTGTCCCAGGCCGTGCCGATCTGCCTCGGGCTGGTCGGCTGCCTGGCCTTCGCCGTCGCCCTGCGCCTGCTGCACCGGGCCTGGTGGCTGGCCGTCCTGTCGGTGGTGCCGGCTCTCTTCGTGCTGGTGGGCAGTGTGCAGCTCGCCCCCGAGACGGTGCTGCGGGATCGGGGCGTCGCCCAGCAGGTCACCATCACCGACGTGCAGACGTCCGGCAAGCGGCACGAGTTCGCGCTCCAGGGCGACTCGGGTCCGCTCGACGAGCCGCTCGTCTACTCGGGCAGCTCTCCCGGTTACCAGGTCGGCCAGCGGCTGACCGTGCTCGTCGATCCGCAGGGGCAGGTGGAGCTGGCCGACGCCGAGAAGGTCGACGTCGCCGGCAAGCGGAGCATGCTCGTGCTCGGCGCGGTCGGCTGGACGCTGTTCGCGCTCCTCGCCGGCTGGCGCGGCCACGTCCGCCGGGCCCGGGCCCGGCGGGCCTCGGCGCCGCTGCCGCTGCCGTTCTGACCGCCGGGCACCGGCCCGCCGGTCAGCTCACGCGTCGTAGTCGACTGTCAGCTCGTCGGTGACCGGGCTGGACTGGCAGGTCAGCACGTAACCGGCGGTCACCTCGTCCGGCTCCAGGGCATAGTTGCGCGCCATCGTCACCTCGCCGGCTGTCACCTTCGCCCGGCAGGTCGAGCACACGCCGCCCTTGCAGGCGTACGGCAACTCGCCGCGCACCCGCAGCGCCGCGTCGAGCACCCGCTCGTCCCGGCCCATGGTGAAACTCGACGAGCGCCCGTCCAGCACGATCGTCACAGCGGTGCCGAATCCGGGCCGGTCGGCCTCGCGGCGGACCGGCTCCGGCGGCGCGTCGACGTGGAACAGCTCGGTGTGCACCGCCGCGTCCGGCACGCCGCGACCCGCCAGCACCGCCTTGGCGTCCACCACCATGCCGTACGGGCCGCAGAGGAACCACTCCTCGATCTCGTCACCCGGTACGACGGTGTCCAGCAGCCGGGTCAGCCGGTCGGCGTCGATCCGCCCCGACAGCAACGCCGACTCGCCCATCTCCCGGGACAGCACGTGCACCAGGTGCAGCCGGGTCGGATAGCGGTCCTTCAGGTCGGCCAGCTCCTCGGCGAACATCACCGAGTTCGCCGTGCGGTTGCCGTACACCAGCGTGAAGGTGCTGCGCGGCTCGGTCGCCAGCGCGGTCGCGGCCAGCCCGAGGACCGGGGTGATGCCGGAACCGGCGACCACCGCGCCGTACCGGCGGACGCGGCCCGGGGTGAACGCGGAGGTGAAGTGCCCCAGCGGCGGCAGCACCTCGACGGTGTCGCCGTCGCGCAGCGCGCCGCAGGCGTACGCGGAGAACGCCCCGCCCGGAACCTCACGCACCCCGATCCGCACCCGGCCGTGCCGGGCCAGCTCGTCGGGGGTCGAGCAGATCGAGTACGACCGCCGCACCTCCCCGCCGTCGGCCTCGGCCGGGCGGCGGACGGTGAGGTGCTGCCCGGCGGAGAACGCGAACGTCTCGCGCAGCTCCTCGGGCACGGCGAACGTGATCGACACCGAGTCGTCGGTGAGCCGGTCCACGGCGGCCACGGGCAACGGGTGGAAGACCGGCCGGCGGCGCACCGGCCGGGTGATGGTGACAGTCACAGCGCCTTCAGGTGGTCGAAGGGTTCGGAACAGGAGCGGCAGCGCCACAGCGCCTTGCACGCGGTGGAGCCGAAGCGGCTGATCTGGCTGGTCTCCGGCGACCCGCAGCGCGGGCAGCGTACGGCCAGGGTCAGCGGCACCACGGTGTCGTCGCCGCGCGGCGCGGGCGGGGCGATGCCGGCGGCGGCCAGCTTGGCCCGGCCGGCGTCGGAGATCCAGTCGGTGCTCCACGCCGGGTGGTAGACGGTACGGACCTCGGCGTCCGGATGCCCGGCGGCGGCCAGCGCCCGGCGGATGTCGGCCCGGATCACGTCCATGGCCGGGCAGCCGGTGTAGGTGGGGGTGATGGTGACGACGACCCGGCCGGTGTCCGGCTCCTCGTCGACCGCGCGCAGGATGCCCAGCTCGTCGATGGTGATGACCCGGATCTCCGGGTCCACCACCGCCGCCGCGGCGTCCCTTGCGTTCCTCACCACGCGGCTCCGGGGTGGGCGCGGTGCAGCACCTGCATCTCGGCGAGCAGGTAGGAGAGGTGTTCGGTGTGCAGGCCGTCCCGGCCGCCACCCGGCGTCCAGCCCGTCTCCGGGCGGGTGAGCGTGGCCTCGTCCAGGACCGCGGTCACCGTGGCGTCGAAGTCGGCCCGGAGGGTGGCCGGGTCGACCGGCGCCGCCGGGGCCGGGTCGAACAGCTCGTGGACGTACGGCCACACCTGGTCGACCGCGTCCTGCATGCGCCGGTGCGACTCCCCGGTGCCGTCGCCGAGCCGCTTCACCCACAGCGCGGCGTGGTCCAGGTGGTACGCCGACTCCTTGCGCGCCTTCGCCCCGACCGCCGCCAGCCGCTCGTCCGCGCAGCCGGCCAGCGCGGTGTAGAGCGGCACCTGGTACGCGGCCAGGAAGAACAGCTTCGCCATCGTCACGCCGAAGTCGCCGTTCGGCAGCTCGACCAACAGGCAGTTGCGGAACTCGCGGTCGTCGCGCAGGTAGGCCAGGGCGTCCTCGTCCCGGCCGGCGCCCTCCAGCTCGCCCGCGTACGTGAGCAGCAGCCGCGCCGCGCCGAGCTGGTCCAGGGCGATGTTCGCCAGCGCGATGTCCTCCTCCATCTCGGGAGCGCGGGAGGTCCACTCACCGAGGCGCTGCGCGGCGATGAGCGCGTCGTCGCCGACGGCGAGCGTGAAGTCGAAAAGGCTCACAGGTGGGCCGCCCCTTCGGGGACCTCGTAGAACGTCGGGTGGCGGTAGACCTTGTCGGCGGCCGGGTCGAAGAACGCGTCCTTCTCGTCGGGACTGGACGCGGTGATCGCGCTCGCCGGCACCACCCAGATGGAGACGCCCTCCTGACGGCGGGTGTAGAGATCCCGCGCGTTGCGCAGGGCCAGCTCGGCGTCGGGGGCGTGCAGGCTGCCGACGTGGGTGTGCGACAGGCCACGGCGGGCCCGCACGAACACCTCCCACAGGGGAGTGGACTGGCTGCTCATGCCGAGCCGACCGGGCATGCCCTCACGGCCCTCGCTTCGCTCGGTGCGTTCGCTCATGCCGAGCCGACCGGGCATGCCCTCACGGCCCTCGCTTCGCTCGGTGCGTTCGCTCATGCCGCGACCGGTTCCTTTCGCTCCGCCCGCTTCGCGGCGTACGCCGCGGCGGCCTCCCGTACCCACGCGCCGTCGGCGTGCGCCTTGCGCCGGTGCGCGAGGCGCTCCCTGTTGCACGGCCCGTTGCCCTTGATCACCCGCATCAGCTCGTCGTAGTCGGGCTGGGTGTAGTCGTACGCCTGGCGCTCGTCGTTCCAGCGCAGGTCCGGGTCGGGGAGGGTGAGGCCGAGCACCTCCGCCTGACCGACGCACATGTCGACGAAGCGCTGGCGCAGTTCGTCGTTGGAGAAGCGCTTGATCTTCCAGGCCATGGACTGGGCGCTGTGCGTCGAGTCGCCGTCGGGCGGGCCGAACATGGCCAGTGACGGGTACCACCAGCGGTCCACCGCGTCCTGGGCCATCGCCTTCTGCGCCGGGGTGCCGTGCGCCAGCGTGTGCAGGATCTCGTAGCCCTGCCGCTGGTGGAACGACTCCTCCTTGCAGACCCGGATCATCGCGCGGGCGTAGGGGCCGTAGGAGCAGCGGCACAGCGGCACCTGGTTGACGATCGCCGCGCCGTCCACCAGCCAGCCGATCGCGCCCACGTCGGCCCAGGTCAACGTCGGGTAGTTGAAGATCGAGCTGTACTTCTGCCGCCCGTCGAGCAGCAGCTCCACCAGCTCGTCGCGGCTGATCCCGAGCGTCTCCGCCGCGGCGTAGAGGTAGAGGCCGTGCCCGGCCTCGTCCTGCACCTTCGCGAGCAGGATCGCCTTGCGCTTGAGCGACGGCGCGCGGCTGATCCAGTTGCCCTCCGGCTGCATGCCGATGATCTCGGAGTGGGCGTGCTGGGCGATCTGCCGGATCAGCGTCCTGCGGTACGCCTCGGGCATCCAGTCGCGGGGTTCGATCTTCTGGTCCGCGCTGATCACGTCTGCGAAGTACGCCTCGACGTCCTCGTCGGGAGCCGCGCCGCCGCGCCGGGACCGCGCCGCCGCCTCGCGCAGCGCCGCCTCCGCGGCCTCCACCTCGCCGAGCAGGCCGCCGCCCGGAGCGTCCTCCGGCGGGGCGAAGTCGTTGCCATACATGAAGCCAGTGTTACAGCTCGGCACGAACCACACCAGGGGGTGTAACAGGTTTCGAGGATCGTCTCGCGTCACCGGGGGTGCGCGCGCCACCATCGGCCCAGGTCGCTGTGATGTCGATCACTCAGCTCCGGCTAAATCCCCCAAGGTAGGCAAAGTGGCTCAATATCCCGCCGACCCGGCAGAGTCACGGGTGTCGAGACCTGTCATCAGGACTGTCCGGAAGTAGACTTCCCCCCGGCAACCCGTTCGGCTCCATGATCGTCACCGTTCAGGCCATCGTCCCCCGGCCTGTCGGCGACCGGGCCGGACCCATGCGGAAGCGCCGGCCCCCCGGCCAGACATCTGGAGTTCACCACTCATGCGACCTCGCGTGACCATGGCGGTCGCCATCGTGGCGATCCTCATCGGTGGCGTCATGCTGGTGCCGGCCGCGTACGCCAAGTTCGGCGCCGGCGCGGGCGGCATCGGCGGCGGCGAGCAGGTCCCGGCACCGGCACCGACGGCGCCGGCTGCGCCGACGCTCAGCGACGCCCCGGTGTCGGTGAACTTCAAGGGCGAGTTCTTCTCCTGGGCCCTGATGGACCGCGAGACCGGCAGGGTCACCGGCGCGCAGAACATGAACCAGACCAGCTCCACCGAGTCGATGCTCAAGGCCTGGATCGTCGCGGACTACCTTCGCCAGCTCGGCGACAAGCAGCCGAGCGCCGGGCTCAAGAAGGCGGCGGTCCTGGCGATCCGGGACAGCGACGACGACGGCGCGAACGCCGTCTACCGGGCGGCGGGCGGCTCCTACAAGCCTCAGCCGGGCGGCCGGCCCGACCCGGTCATCGCCCGCGCGATCCGGATCTGCGGTCTGACCGACACCCGGCCCGGCACCGTGCCCGACTACAAGGGCTGGTGGAGCTTCACCGAGATGTCCCCCCGGGACGCGGCCCGCCTCGGTGACTGCATCGCCGACGGCCGCGCCGCCGGCCCCAAGTGGACCGAGTGGCTGCTCAGCGAGATGACAAAGGTCGCCGGCGGCGTCAACAAGCAGAGCACCCGATCCGGCGGCGGCCGGTGGGGCATCATCGACGGCCTGCCCGCGACGATCAAGGCGCAGGGTCCGGTACACATGAAGAACGGCTGGACGCAACTCGCCTACGACGGCAACTGGCACGTCAGCTGCCTGTCGTTCACCGACAAGTGGAGTCTCGCCGTGATGATGCGGTACCCGGGAAGCGCCGGCCTGCCGTACGGTGCGAAGATGTGCGCCGCCGTCGCCACCCAGCTCGTGACGCCGCAGCCCGGTGCGGCGCTCAAGGTGCCGCAGCAGCCGGTCGGGAAACTCTGATGGCCGGTGCCCGGCGCCGGCCCGGCAGCTATCGGCGCCCGCTCGCGTTCAGCGCCTTGGCTGTGGCCCTCGTCGGCCTGCTCGGCCTCTCCCTGCGTGTGATCCCCGGCTCACCGCTGGAGGCGACCGCGAACTCGCGCCCGGAGCCGACCAGCGAGCGGTCCGGCCAGCAGACCGTCGACCGCGGCGCGAAACCGCGGGTGGCCCCCTCACGGTCCCTCGAACCGCTGCCGTTCCAGGCGAAGAACCTGGACAGTCTCAAGATCAAGGGCTGGTACGGCTGGTCGGTGCTGGACAAGCGGACCGGGCAGATCATCGGCTCGTCGAACATGGGCGAGACGAGCACCACCGCGTCCCTGATCAAGTCCTGGGTGGTGGCCGACTACCTGCGCCTGAGCGCGGAGGACGGCAAGACGCCGAGCAAAGCGAAGCTGGCCGACGCCACGAAGATCATCCGGGACAGCGACAACACCCGTGCCCAGGAGTTCTACCGGAACGTCGGGGACTCCGACTCGATCGAGCGACTGATCTCGATCTGCAAGCTGACCGACAGCGAGGTCGCCGACGACGGCGGCTGGAGCCGTACGCAGCTCTCCCCCCGGGACACCGCCCGCCTCGGGCTCTGCATCGACGACGGCCGGGCCGCCGGGCCGAAGTGGACCAAGTGGCTGCTGAACGAGATGCGCCTGGTCCGCGCCCCCGGTGACTTCGGCATCCGCAAGGCGTTCCCCGCTGCCGAGCAGAAGAAGATCGCCATCAAGAACGGGTGGATCGACCGGCAGGAGGAAGAGGAGTACCACGTCAACTGCCTGGCCATCGGCGACACCTGGACGATGGGCGTGATGCTGCGCAGCCCGTTCGGCGTCGAGGGTGGCTGGGAGTACGGCATGGACGCCTGCGAACGGATCACCAAGGCGCTCATGCGCCCCGCCACCTGAGCCACGCTCAGCCCTGGAAGAACTCCGGGCCGCCGGCCGGCAGCGCCGGCACCTCCCCGTACGCGGCCGCCCGGCGGGCGAACTCGCGCAGCCCGGCCACCTGCCGCTCACCGAGCGAGAAGTCGAGCGCCCGGAAGTACGTGGCGAGCGTCGCCGCGTCGAACGTCTCCCAGCGGGCCGCCGCCTCCGCCACCTGGTCCAGTTCGGCCAGGCACAGGTCGCGCGAGCGCAGGAACGCCTCGTGCACCTCCTTGACCAGCCCCGGGTGGGCGGCGGCGAAATCGCGGCGTACCGCCCAGACGGCGAACACCATCGGCAGGCCGGTCCAGTCGTGCCACGCCTGCCCCAGGTCGGTCACCTCGAGACCCTTGGCCGGCGCCTCGTAGAGCGCGCGCAGCGCCACGTCGCCGATGAGCACTCCGGCGTCGGCCTCCAGCAGCATCTGGGTCAGGTCCGGCGGGCAGCGGAAGTACTCCGGGCGTACCCCGTGCCGCTCGGCGAGCAGCAACTGGGCCAGCAGCACCCCGGTGCGCGAGGTGGAGCCGAGGGCCACCCGGGCGCCGTCCAGCTCACCCAGGGGGCGGGTGGACACCACGTTCACCGAGAGCACCGGCCCGTCGCTGCCGACCGCCAGGTCGGGCAGGAGCAGCAGGTCGTCTGCGTGCTTGAGGAACTCCACGAGCGTGATCGGCCCGATGTCCAGGTCACCGGCGACCAGGGCGGCGCTCAGCCGGTCCGGCGAGTCCTTGTGCAGGTCGACGTCGATGAGCGCGCCGGATCGCATCAACCCCCAGTAGATGGGCAGGCAGTTGAGGAACTGGATGTGCCCCACCCGAGGGCGGGCGATGCGGTCGGCCATGCCCCGACCGTATCGCCGTGGCTCGCGCCGCGCCGCCGGGGGAGCCGATGGAGTGGTGAACTCCGCACCTGCGGCGGCGCCCTAACCGCCGGCCAAGGCGGCGGCCGGCGTGGCCGTGCGGGCGGCGGCCCGCTCGGCGCGTACCGCGCGTCGGACCGGCCAGGCCAGCGCCACCACCACGAGCAGGCCGGCCACGCCGCATCCGGCGACGAGCACGCGCGGACCGGCCACCTCCAGCAGCAGGCCACCGACCAGGTAGCCGCCCATCGCGGCGCCCTGGGCGGCCGCCCCGAAGACGGCGAACGCCCGGCCCCGGGCCGCGTCCGGCACCCGTCGCGCCAGCAGCAGGTTGTTGAAGACGTTGTCGCCACCGTTGCCCACGCCGCCCAGCAGCCAGATGGGCACGAGCAGCCAGGCCGAGGGCACCGCCGCCGAGACCAGCACCGCCAGACCGCAGCCGCCGAGCAGCACCAGCCCGGCCCCGAGCAGCGCGCCGTCGTCGGCGAGCCGGCGGGCGACGCGGGCGAACAGCCACGCGCCGAGCACGATGCCGAGCGTCCAGGAGCCGGTGACCAGCCCGTACACGGTGGCGCTGCTGCCGAGCGTCTCCCGGATGAAGAAGACCTCGATCACGTTCACCGCACCGACCGCGCCGATCACCGCGGCCACGCTGCCGACCATCACCGTCAGCAGCGGGTCGCGTCGGAACCGCCACGGGGGCGCCGCCGCGGCGGCGGTTACGGCGGCAGCCCGGCGGCCACCCCTGCGGGTACGCACGAGCAGCCCGGCCGCCACCAGCGAGAGATAGGTGAGCGCACCGAGGAGCAGCGGCACCCGGGTGCCGAACTGGCCGACCAGGAGCCCGGCCAGCGCCGGTCCGGCAAGCGCGCCGAGCGTGCCGGCGGTCTGGTTGAGCGCGCCGGCCCGGGGCAGGTCCTCCGGCCGCACCATGACCGGCACCAACGCGGAGATCACCGGCTGGGAGACCGCGAGACCCGTGGCGAGCAGTGCCACCAGGGCGATCACCAGCGCCGGGGCCGAGGCGTACGCGAGCGCCAGACAGGTCGCCCCCTGGCCGACCCCGGTGACGATCAGCAGCACCCGGCTGTCCACCCGGTCCGCGAGCCGGCCGGTCAGCGGCGCGAGCACCACGAGCGGCACCGTCGCGGCCAGCAGCAGCCCGGAGACGGCGAGGCCACCGGCGCCGGCGGACTGGAGCGCGAGCGTGAGAGCGCTGGTGACCAGGAAGTTCCCGCAACTGGAGAAGCCGCGCGCGGTGGCCGCGAACCAGACGTCCGGCCAGCGCGACTCGTCAGTTGTGAAGGACATACTTCGAAAGTAATCCTTCACAACTGACGCACGCAACCCCTCAATCGACAGGCATCGCCCGGTACTGCGTCGCCACCGGTCGCGCTCCGGCCGGCGGATCGGTCCGGGTTCGCCGCCGGTACGGCTCCATCAACGCCTGGATCGCCTGGTTCAGCTCGGTCAGCTCCTCGGCGGTCATGAGCAGCATGCCGTCGCTGAACCAGGTCGCCGCGTACCACTCCGGCGACTCGTCGGGCGCGCGGCGCAACCAGTCCCGGACCCGCTCGGCGTCGCGGACCATGTGCGCCTCGACCAGGGCCGCCTCGGCGGCACGCGCCTCCGGGTCGGCGTCCGGCCCCACCTCGACGTGGTACGACGGATTCACCGCCTGCCAGAGCCGCTCGCGGGCGTCACCCCGGCCGGGCGCCTGCTGGACCAGCCCGAACTTCGCCAGCTCGCGCAGGTGGTAGCTGGTGGCGCTCGGCGACAGCCCGGCGATCTCGGCGCACTCGGTAGCCGTCGCACCGCCCTCCAGCGTGCCGAGATGTTCCATGATCGCCATGCGGGCCGGGTGAGCGAGCGCCCGCATCACCTGCGGGTCACTGATCGTCACCCGGCTCCTGCCGGGAAGCGCCTCGGTCATGCCTCAATGATCCCGCGCCCACACACGGCAGGTGCAGCCCGCCACCCGCCAGATCTTGGTACGGAACCGCCCCCATGAGGGCGAGTCCGTACCAAGATCGGCGCGGAGCCCGGAAATTCGGTGGCGTTGCCGGGCGGTGCTCCCGTAGCGTGGAGGGCCGCCCGACGGCCGCGGTGAGCATGCACCGCAGCGGACGTCCCCGCGCCGGGAGCAGGCCAACCGCCCCGGACACGCGAGCGAGCCTCAGTTGAGCCATCGGAGTTCACAGTGCCCGCAACCGACCTTGACGCCACACCCGGCCTCGACGCCGAACTGGCCGCCGAGCGCGCCCACCTCGACGCCTCCCGCGCCGCGCTGACCCGGATGCGGGAACGCGCCCAGGCGCTCTTCGCCACCGGCGACAAGGTGGCCGGTGACTCGTACACCGCCGAGCAGCTCGGCCGGCACATGGCCCGGCGGGTCAAGGAACTGGCCGACGACCCGAACACCCCGCTGTTCTTCGGCCGCCTGGACTTCGGCGGTGACGACCCGGACCACGCCGGGCGGGACTACCACGTCGGGCGGCGGCACGTCACCGACGAGCTGGGCGAGCCGCTGGTGCTGGACTGGCGTGCGCCGGTCTCCCGGTCGTTCTACCGGGCCAGCGCGCGCGACCCGCAGGGTGTCGCCGTACGCCGCCGGTTCGGGTTCAGCGCCGGGACGCTGACCAGCTTCGAGGACGAGCACCTGGACCGGGGCGAGGAACTCGGCACCGCCAGCCGCATCCTCACCGCCGAGATCGAGCGCCCCCGCGTCGGCCCGATGCGCGACATCGTCGCCACCATCCAGCCGGAGCAGGACGAGCTGGTCCGGGCCGACCTGGCCGACTCGATCTGCGTCCAGGGCGCCCCGGGCACCGGAAAGACAGCGGTCGGGCTGCACCGCGCCGCGTACCTGCTCTATCTGCACCGGGAACGGCTGCGCCGCTCCGGCGTGCTCATCGTCGGGCCGAACCGGGCGTTCCTGTCGTACATCGCGGCGGTGCTCCCCGCCCTCGGTGAGGTCGAGGTCGAGCAGGCCACTGTGGAGGACCTGGTCGTGCGGGTGCCGGTCCGCGCGGTCGACGACCCGGCCGCCGCCGCGCTCAAGCACGACGTCCGGATGGCCGAGGTGCTGCGGCGGGCGGTCGAGGCCCACATCGGTACGCCGACCGACCCGATCATGGTGTCGGACGGCTCGTACCGGTGGCGGATCGGGCTCGACCCGCTGCACCGGCTGGTCACCGAGACCCGCCGGGAGGGGTTGCCCTACGCGACCGGCCGGGAACGGGTCCGGGCGCGGGTGGTGGGGCTGCTGCAACGCCAGGCCGAGGCCCGCCGGGCGGAGTCACCGAGCGACGCCTGGCTGCGCCGGATGAGCCGGATCAAGCCGGTCACCGACCTGGTCGACGCGGTCTGGCCGGCGCTCACCCCGGACGGGCTGCTGCACCGGCTGCGTACCGACGCCGACGCGCTCGCCGCCGCCGCCGACGGCCTGCTCACGCCCGAGGAGCAGGAGCTGTTCCGGTCCGGCAAGGTGGGCCGTACCGCGAAGGCGACCCGGTGGACCGCCGCCGACGCGGTGCTCATCGACGAGGTCGCCGGGCTGCTGGAACGGCCCGCCGGCTTCGGGCACGTGGTGGTCGACGAGGCGCAGGACCTCTCCCCGATGCAGTGCCGGGCCATCGCCCGGCGCAGCGAGCACGGCTCGATCACGCTGCTCGGCGACCTGGCCCAGGGCACCGCGCCCTGGGCGGCGACGGACTGGCGGGAGTCCCTGGCCCACCTGGGCAAGCCGGACGCGGCGGTGGTGCCGCTGAGCGTCGGCTTCCGGGTGCCGGCCGCAGTGGTGGCGTTCGCGAACCGGCTGCTGCCGGCGCTCGCCGTCGACGTACCCCCGGCCCGTTCGCTGCGCAACGACGGCACGCTCGATGTGCGTACCGCCGAGGACCTGACGGCCGCGACGGTGGCGGAGGTGCGGGTGGCGCTCGCGCACGACGGCTCGGTCGGTGTGATCGCCGCCGACGACGCTGTCGACCGGCTCCGCGCGGCGCTCGCCGACGCGGGCGTCGAGACCGCGACCGCCGACGACGTCGAGGCCGCGGCGCGCGTCACAGTGGTCCCGGCGACGCTGGTGAAGGGCCTGGAGTACGACCACGTGGTGGTCGTCGAGCCGGCCGCGATCGTGGCCGCCGAGCCGCGCGGGCTGCACCGCCTCTACGTGGTGCTGACCCGGGCGGTCTCCCGCCTGGCCGTGCTACACCGCGAGCCGCTGCCCGCGCCGCTGACGGCCTGACGCGGGCGGCCGGCGCGCTGAGGCGGGCCGGCCGGCGCGCTGACGCGGGCGACCGGCCGTGGCGCCGTGGAGCGGGCGTGGTCAGGCGGTCAGCGCGGCGGCGACCTCGCGCAGCGGTCGACCCGACTCGGCGATCGGCACGGTGAACGACAGCCAGGAACCGTCGGTGAAGTCGATCCGCAGCCGCTTCGGGTTGAGCCGGTGCCAGCCCACCCGCGCGGAGGCGATCTCCGCCCGGGTGGCCGACCACGCCACGGCGGTCTCGGCCAGCGCGCGTTCCTCGGCTTCGCGACCGGCCAGCAACTTGACCCCGCCGGTACGGCAGACCACCAGCCGCCGGTCGGTGACCGCGAGCAGCGTCTCCCGGACCTGGAGGTCGGGCCGGGGCGGGCGGAGCGCGCGATGCAGGCGGGAGGCGGCCGAGCCGGGGGCGCCTCGCCCGGCGATCCCCCAGCCGATCAGGTCGACCAGGCGGTCGCCACGGTCCCAGGTGGCCAGTGGCAGCAGGACGTTGAGCAGCACCGAGCCGACCGTCCGCCGGCTCGGCTCGGCGGTGGGCTCCGGCTCGGGCGGCGGTGCCGGGGCGAGCCCCTGGCCGACGTCGGCCTTGGCGTGGGCCAGGACGCGCTCGCCCGGCTCGACGAGCCGGCCGATCCGGTCGCGGTATCTGGTCTCGTCCATCGGCTCAGTATCGGTCGTGGCCGTGACCGTCGTCGGCGCGGCGCTCCGCCGCGGGGGCGTTGCCCATCACCTCGCCGACGATCTCGCGTACCCGGGCGGCGGCGGCCTCCTGCGCCCGGTTCGCCGCCGCGGTGATCTCCTCGGCGAGCGTGTACGAGTCGAAGCGCATGGCCCGGGCGTTGATGTCGGTGGAGAGGATCTTGCCGTCGGCGGCGGCCACGACAGTGACCAGGCCGGAGTCGCTCACCCCCTCGGCGCTGCTCTGCTCCAGCTCGGCCATCCGCGCGCCGAGTTCACGCTGCCACCCGTCCAGGTTGCGGGCCAGCGCCTCGATCCGGTCCAGGGCCGGGAACGTCATTGCTGCCTCTCAGTTCACGATCGAGTCGAACACGTTCTGCACGCTCTTGCTGTACGGGCCGAGATCCTCGCGGTACGTGCCGTCCACCAGGTAGTTGCGGTCCTTGCGCCCGTCGGAGACGTCGTGCAGGCCCATACCGGTGTCGAGCAGGGCGCCGCCCATGCCGGGGATGTTCACCGGGGAGGTCTGGTTGATGGCGAACTTGCCCGGGAAGAGGACGGCGGCGCGTTCGACCTTGAAGGCGAGCGCCGCCTTCGTGTAGCCGGACTTGTTGAACGCGCTGTACGCCTTCTTGGCCCGGCGCAGCTCCATCACCACCTTGGCGTAGTGCTCGATCAGGTTGGCGACCTTCTGGAGCTTGGTGGCGAGCTTCGTGAGGATCTCCGCGAACCGTGCCACGATCTTGACCATGCGGCCGACGGTGGTGGCGAGCCGCGCCAGCACCCGCACCACAGTGGCGGCCAGGCTCACCCCGGCGCTCAGCACCGCCGCCACCGCGGCGATGATGACCTCGGTCAGGAACCAGAGCAAGAACTCCAGGATCAGCTCGACCAGCAGGTTGAACGCGTCCACCGCCGCGTTCGCGGAGTCGACCAGCACCTCCTTGGTGCCGTCCAGCCCCTCTGCGAGATCCTCCATCGCCGCCTCGATCGACTCCATCGAGGCGTGGAACTTCTCCGCCGCGTCGCCGTCCCAGGCGCCGCGCAGCCGGGCCCGGTCGGCGACCTGGTCACCGGCGATCCGCCGGACCGCCTCTCCGGTGGTCATCGCGAGCTGGGCCGCCCGCATCAGGTCGTCCGGCTCACCGGCGACCAGCTCCAGGAGCTGCTCGAACGGCCACAGCACCGCGTTCGACAGCGGCTTGAACGGGTCGGGCGTGCCCGACACGATCTGCTCGAAGTAGGTCTTGTTGCGCTGGAGCGCCTCGGTGCTCATCCCCGCTCCCCTCAGCCGCCGGCGGTGAACATGGTGTCGTTCGCCAAGTCGGTGTCGTCGTAGGCGGCGGCGGTCTCGGCGAGCCCCACGGCGATCGTCAGCATGGTCTCGGCGCCGTCCGCCAGCCCTTGCAGGCACGCCTCGAACTGCTGCTCGTACGCGGCGGCGAGGCTGAACGACGCGGGCATCACGCCGAAGGAGTGCCGGGCCACGTGGCCGTCGCGGAACGCCCGCTCCAGCTCGCGGAACCGGGACGTCCGGTCCCGGGAGGCGGCGGCGAACGCCCTCAGCGCCTCCGGCTGGACGTCGAGATTCCTGCTCGGACTGGTCACGGACCCTCCCCAGTGTCCGGTTGGAACTTCCACCGTCGTCGACGGCGCCACCAGACTAGGGGATGCCGGCTACCCGGTCAGGGGATGCCGCCGCCGGCGCACGCCCGGCAGTCGGGGGATGCACAGACCTTTTGTCCGGTTCCGGCCCGGGGACCGGCCCGGCGGTGCCACGATGCCGACAGGGCGGGCCAGCGGAGCCGCCCCCGGCGAGAGGGGTCACCGTGAACGGCGTCGAGCCCGGCACGCCCTGCTGGACCGACCTGGCCACGCCCGGGCTGGACGACGCACGCCGGTTCTACCCCGAGCTGTTCGGCTGGACCGGGCAGGTCTCCCCCGAGCCGGACGCCGACGGCTACACCGTCTTCCGCAAGGACGGCAAGGCGGTCGCCGGGGCCGGTCCGCCCGCCACGCCGGACCAGGTGCCGGTCTGGTCGATGTACGTGGCGACCGACGACGCCGACCTGGTCGCGACCCGGGTGGAGGCGGCCGGCGGGCAGGTGGTGGTCTCCCCGTTCGACGTCTCCACACAGGGCCGGATGGCGGTCCTCGCCGACCCGGCGGGCGCCGTGTTCAGTGTCTGGCAGCCGATGGCGATGCGCGGGGCCGAACTGTTCAACGCACCCGGCGCGATGTGCTGGAACGAACTGGTCACCCCCGATCCGGAGAGCGCCAAGGAGTTCTACGCGCTGGTCTTCGGCTGGCACCCGGAGGAGCGTCCCGCCGGACCGGTGGCGTACACCGGGTGGCGCTGCGGCGCCCGCATCGTCGCCGGCATGGTGCCCCGGGCCGAGCCGCTACCCGAAGACCTGCCCGCGTACTGGGCGGTCTACTTCGCGGTGGAGGACAGCGACGCGACCGCCGCGCGGGCCGCCGAGCTGGGCGGCACCATCCTCGTCCCGCCGCGTGACAACCCGGCCGGCCGCAGCGCCGCCCTGCGCGACCCGTCCGGCGCCCTCTTCTCCGTCTCCACCCTCCGCTGATCCGGTCAGGTCGGGCGGACGGGGACCACCAGGGGGCCGTGGTCGCCGGGGATCACCCGGATGCGGGCGCGGTAGTGGCGGGCCAGCAGGTCCTCGGTGAGCACCTCCTCCGGCGGCCCGGCAGCGGCCACCCGGCCGTCGGCGAGCAGGACCAGGCGGTCGGCGTACTCGCCCGCGATGGAGAGGTCGTGCATGGTGGCGAGCACTGTGAGGCCATGCTCGCAGCGGAGCTGGTCGACGAGTTCGAGCACCTCCTGCTGGTGCCCGATGTCCAGCGCGCTCGTCGGCTCGTCGAGCAGCAGCAGGGTGGCGCCCTGGGCCAGCGCCCGGGCCAGGAAGACGCGCTGCCGCTCGCCACCGGAGAGCGTCGCCAGCTCGCGGTGCGCGAACGGGCCCAGGTCGAGCCGGTCCAACACCTCGTGCACGGCGGCCAGGTCGGCGGCGGACTCGCGGCCCAGCGGCGGGATGTACGGGGTACGCCCGAGCAGCGCGTAGTCGAACACCGACATGCCGATCGGTACGACCGGGGACTGCGCCACGGTGGCCACGATCCGGGCGCGGTCGCGGCGGCGCAGCGCGCCGATCGGCGTACCGAAGAGTGCGACCTCGCCCGGGCCGGTCAGCAGGCCGCCGACGGCGCGCAACAGGGTCGACTTGCCGGCGCCGTTGGGTCCGATCACGGTGACCCACTCGCCCGCCGTGACGGTGAGGTCGACGCCGGCCAGGACCGGGCTGCCGCCGAGGGTGACGCGCAGGTCGTGGACGCGCACGGCGGGGGCGTTCACATCGCCACCCGGCGGGCCGTCCGCAGGACAAGCACGAAGAACGGGCCGCCGAGCAGCGCGGTGACCACGCCGATCGGGATCTCGGCGGGGGCGGCGGCGGTCCGGGCGACCACGTCGGTCAGCGCGAGGAAAGCGCCGCCGAACAGCATCGACAGCGGCAGGACCACCCGGTGGCTGGAACCGAAGAGCAGCCGCATGGTGTGCGGCACGATGATGCCGACGAAGCCGATCAGCCCGGACGCGGACACGGCTGCGGCGGTACCCAGTGACGCGGCGGCGATCAGCAGGTAGCGGGACCGCTGCGGGTGCAGGCCGAGACCGGCTGCCTCGTCGTCGCCGACGGAGAGCACGTCCAGCTCGCGCCGATGCAGCAGCACCACCACGGCGGTGAGCACGAAGTACGGCAGGACCAGCCACACGTCGTGCCAGCCGGCGGTGGCCAGCCGCCCGAGCAGCCAGGAGTAGACCTGCTGGATGTTGTCGGAGTGCTGTTGCAGCAGGTACGTCTGCCCAGCGGCGAAGAACGCGGACACCGCCACGCCGGCCAGGATCAGCGTGGCGGGCGACCGGTCCCGCCCGCCGGCCGCGCCGAGCAGGTACGTCAGCATCACCGCGCCGAGCGACCCGACGAACGCGGCGAGCGGGATGGTGATCGGCAGCCCGGTCAGCGCGCCGCCCGCACCGGCGCCGAGGACGATCGCCGCGGTGACCGCGAACCCGGCGCCGGCCGCCACGCCCAGCAGGTACGGGTCGGCCAGCGGGTTACGGAAGACGCCCTGGTAGCAGCCGCCGGCCAGGGCCAGGAGCGCGCCGACGAGCAGCCCGAGCACGACCCGGGGCAGCCGCAGTTCGGTGATGATCGCGATTTCCCGCTCGGTGAGCCCGCTGTCCAGGCGTACCCCGGGCAGCAGGTTGAGCAGTTCGGCCGCGACGCTGCCGGGCGGCAGGCTGACCGGCCCGAGGGAGACGCCCGCGACCAGCGCGACGAACACCGCCACGACACCGGCGAACAGCCAGCGTTTGCGCAGCCCGGCGGGCCGGATCGGGGCACCGGCCGTGCGGCGCCCGGTCAACCGGGGACCCGGCCGGGACGCCCGGGGCGTGCCGGCCGGGTTCGGGGCGGAGTCCGCCTGTCGGAGGGCCACGGTCAGGCCGGGACCTTGGCGGTGGCGTCCACGATCACCTTGAGCAGGTCGACCACGCGCGGGCCCCAGCGCGAGGCGATGTCGTCGTCCAGCTCCACGATCTGGTTGTTCTTCACGGCGGTGATGCCGGACCAGCCGCTGCGTGCCTTCACCGTGTCGGCGCTCTGCTTGCAGCACTTGGTGTCGGAGAGGAAGACGAAGTCGGGGTTCGCCTTGACGATGACCTCCTGGGAGAGCTGCGGGTAGCCGCCGTTCTTCCCGTCGGCGTCGGACGCGTCGGCGATGTTCTCCAGGCCGGCGAGCGCGTAGATGGTGCCGATGAAGGTCTTGCTGGTCGCGCTGTACAGCTCCGGGCCCAGCTCGTGGTAGTAGGTCAGCTTCTCCGTACGCTTCGGCAGGTCCTTGGTCAGCGCGGTGATGTCGTCCTTCATCTTCTGCACCACGGCGTCCGCCTCGGCGCGGTGGCCGGTGAGCGTGCCCAGGTCGGTGAGCTGCCGGTACGTGTCGTCGAGCGTGGTCGCGGCGGGAACCTGGAGGACCGGGATCTTCAGCGCGACGAGCTGGTCGGCGATCTTGTTGAGGTTGTCGGAGATCACCACCAGGTCGGGGTTGCGGGACGCGACCGCCTCGGCGTTCGGCTGGTAACCGGACAGGTCGGTGCGGGGCGCCTCGGGCGGGTAGTCCGACTGGTCGTCGACGGCGGTGACCTGCTTTCCGGCGCCGATGGCGAACAGCATCTCGGTGGAGGTCGGCGCGAGCGAGACGATCTTCTCGGGCCGCTTCTCCAGCGTCAGCCTGCCGACGGTGGCCGGGAACGCGCCGCCGGAGGCGCCGGCGGCCGGGGTGTCGGTCGAGGTCTTCTCGGCGCAGCCGCCGAGGAGCAGCGCGCCGGCCGCGAGCGCGGCGGCGAAGAGCTGGGGGGTACGTCGGGACATGGAACCTCCTGTCGGTCGAGGAGTGTGGTGCTTCGCCGACAGGAAGAGAGGCCCGTCCGCGAGGCGCCCTTCCTCGAGAGCGCGTGTCGCGACCGGGCCGCAGGCGACCTGGCTCGTCCCACGTCCGTCGGCGCCGGCGGAAGGCCGACGCCGCGCGTACGGGGCATCACAGTTGCGGGACAGCGCCGGTTTCACACCGGCTTCGCTGTGGCACGGTCGATGCCACGGTAGCGCACGACCAGCGGAGATCGTCCGGACGGTGGGGGTGGGCGGGAACCCCGGCGGGGGTGGAACCGGGGTTCCCGCCCGGTGGTGAGGTCAGCAGTACTGGCTCTGCTTGCCGATCGCCCGGTACGGGCAGTCGGCGTACTCGGACAGCAGCAGCACGGCCTCCCGGTTGCGTGAGGTCTGCGCCGGGATGACCTCGTCCGGCGGGTAGAAGCCGCCGCCGGAGGACGAGCCGGGGTACATCTCGAAGGTGTACGCCCAGATCTTGTGGGTGCCCCACATCCAGTCGATGCTGGTGCCGTCGGCGATGTAGAGGTCGCTCGACTGTTCCGGGGTGTAGTTGTTCGTCGCCGCCAGCTGCCGACCGATGGTGGCGAAGGTGTTGTACTGGTCGGTGTTCATCCCGGTGGCGGTGTTGTTGTACGTGTAGCCGTACGGCCAGAGCACCAGCTGCGAGTAGGTGTGGAAGTCGATGTTCGCCTTGATCTGCTGCACCCCGCCGACGACCCGGCTGTTCACGAAGTTGCGCAGCGCGGCGGTCTCCGGGGCGGAGAAGGCGGACGGGCCCCGGTAGGTCTCCGACGACTTGGTGCTGGACGAGCCGCCGCAGCAGCCCCACTGGTAGCCCCAGTTGCGGTTCAGGTCGGTGCCGACGGCTGTCGATCCGCTGTTTGGCTGCCGGTTCTTGCGCCAGGACCGGTAGGAGCCGGTCGCGATGTCGTACTCGCTGCCGTCCGGGTTGACGGTGGGGACGATCCAGATCTCCCGGGTGTTGACGATGCTGGTGATCCGGGAGTCGCTGCCGTAGTTGTCGGTGAAGAGGTTCAGCAGGTAGATCGCCATCTCGACGGTCAGGTGCTCGCGGGCGTGCTGCTGGGCGTTGAACAGGATCTCCGGCTCGGCCTCGTCGGTGGCGACGTTGTCGGAGATCTTCACCGCCATCAGGTCCCGGCCCTGGTAGGACGTGCCGATGCTCAGCTTGCGGGCGATGGTCGGGTGGTCGGCGACCACCTTGTTCACCACGGTGGTCAGCTCGGCGTAGTCGTGGTAGTTCGAGTCGGCGGACGGGAACGCGTTGGCGGTCATGCCCCCGTCGGCGGGCGCCGGCGCGACGTCCTTCTCGAGCCGGAATCCGAGCCGGGTGATCGCGTTGGCCTCGGCCCTGGTCGCCGTGACGTGCAGCACGCCGTGCTCGGAGTAGTCGATGGCGGCGCCGGTGGAGGCGACGGCGGTGCGGTCGGCCGCGGTGCGCGGGCCGAGCACCCGGTAGGCGACGCTGGTCGGTTCACCGGAGCCTTCCGGTGCGGGGCGGGCGACAGCGGGCGCGGCGGCCGCGGCGACGATGGTCAGGCCGACGGCGGCGGCGAGCGCCAACCGGCGGCGGAGCGGAGAGGCGCGG
Organism: Micromonospora sp. NPDC005257; assembly: GCF_042872445.1. NCBI lineage: Bacteria > Bacillati > Actinomycetota > Actinomycetes > Micromonosporales > Micromonosporaceae > Micromonospora > Micromonospora sp. NPDC005257. Next base: position 657,679 of record NZ_JBIAKL010000002.1, read on the forward strand.
AAGGCCATTGACAAACCTCCTGGGGGTACGGGAGATCCCGTTGTCCGCACACTCCACCAGGAGACACATGGTCATATCAATATCTGTCTCTCTCTTTAGCCATCCCGGCCTGATCGTCACTTCGGCAATGATTTTCTGTGCCTGAACATCTGGCGAAACTTCCCGCCAAGCGCCACAGTGAACGGCAACGATGCCGTCTCCCTGTGGAGCTGCCATGTTCGGAAGACCCATGCGCGCGGCCGCCCTCGCCGGGCTCACCGCGCTCACCCTCCTCGGCACCAGCGCACCGGTCCAGGCACAAGCCGCGCGGCCGGGCGTCACGCACGACGAACAGATCACCTTTCAGGAGTTCTCCCGCTTCCCCGACTGGCGTAGCGGCACCCACCAGGGCACCCGCGCCGTACCGGGCCGCCACCCGGCGCTGACCATCGACCGCCCGGCGGGGACCACCGAGTTCACCGACGAGCACACCGGCGCCACCCGCACCTGGGAGTACGCCACCTGGACCTCGCCCGAGCGGCGGATCGGCTTCGACGCCACCGAGATGGTCGCGTCGTGGAACGCCGCCACCCCGGCCGGCACCTGGATCCAGGTCGAGCTGCACGGCACGTACAACACCGGGGCACAGACCCCGTGGTACGTCATGGGCCGCTGGGCCTCCGGCGACCAGGACATCAAGCGCGCCACGCTGGACGGCCAGGGCGACCCGTGGTCGAGCATCTGGACCGACACGTTCTCGATCGACGACGCCGACGCCGGGGTGCTGCTGCGCTCGTACCAGCTGCGGCTGACCCTCTACCGCGCGCCCGGCCAGGCCGCCACGCCGCAGGTCCGGATGCTCGGCGCGATGGCGTCGAACGTGCCGGACCGGTTCACCGTCACCCCGAGCCGGGGCGGCATCGCCTGGGGCACGGAGCTGGCCGTGCCGCGCTACTCGCAGAACATCCACATCGGCGAGTACCCGGAGTACAACGGCGGCGGCGAGGCGTGGTGCTCACCCACCTCCACCGAGATGGTGGTCGAGTACTGGGGCCGCAAGCCCTCGGCCGAGGACACCTCCTGGGTCGACCCCTCCTACGCCGACCCGACTGTCGACCACGCCGCCCGGATGACCTACGACTACGAGTACGAGGGCGCCGGCAACTGGCCGTTCAACACCGCGTACGCGGCGAGCTTCCCCGGCCTGGAGGCGCGGGTCACCCGGCTGCACTCCCTGGACGAGGCGGAACGCTTCATCAAGGCGGGCATCCCGGTGGTGACCTCGCAGTCGTTCCTCGCCAGCGAGCTGAACGGCGCCAACTACGGCACCTCCGGGCACCTGTTCGTGATCGTCGGCTTCACCGCCGAGGGCGACGTGATCGTCAACGACCCGGCGTCCTCGTCCAACGACGCGGTCCGCAACGTCTACAAGCGGGAGCAGTTCGAGCAGATCTGGCTGCGCACCAAGCGCTACCGGGCCAACGGCACGGTGGCCTCCGGCTCCGGCGGCATCGCGTACCTGATCAAGCCGGCCGACCGGCCGTGGCCGGTCGTCCCGGGCTCGACCAACTGGTGACCGGCTCGACCAACTGGTGAACGGTGAGGGGCCCGGCGGGACGTCGTCCGCCGGGCCCCTCACCCGCCCGCTCAGCTGTCGCGGCGCTCGGCGTCCGGCTCGGCCTGGTCCTCACCGGCCAGCGCCGAACGCAACCGGTCCTTCTCGGCGCGACGCCGCTCCGCGGCCTCCGCCATCTCTCCGGCCATGTCGTCCCGCAGACCCTTCAGCAGGAAGAACGACAGCGTGGCGGAGAAGATCAGCGCCAGCATCAGCCGCAGGAACATGTTCATGTCGACGAACCAGAGGGCCGCCAGTACGACGACGAACAGCCCGATCCGGCCCAGCGTGTACTTGAGCGCCGCGCTCATTCCCGCATTCCCACTCTCTTCGTGCCTCAGCCCGTACGCCGGGCCAGCCAGTGCACGCCATGAAACCAGACGACCGCGTAGACCACGGTGAACACCGCCGCGGCCAACGCTCCGGTGAACAACGCGGGCAGCCCCGAGGCCAGCCCGGCCGCCAGCAGACCGGCGAGTACGCCGAGCGCGATGCCGGCGAGCGCGGCCACCACCCGGGCGGCGCCGAACTCCCAGGCCCGGAACTCGTCCCAGAACAGCCAGAGCGGCAGGATCACCGCGAGCCAGCCGTTCGTGCCCCCGAAGCCGCTGTCACCGATGGTGGCGAACGCGAATTCGAAGACCAGCAGCGCCAGCACCCCGATGACCAGGCCGGCCAGGCTCACGCCGAGCAGGTCACCGAGGGTGAGGATGCGCCCCTCGGCGTCGCGCCGGGGGAAGGCGCGCTGCTGTTCCTCGCCGCTCATCGCCAGGTCAGGCCCAGACCTGCTGCGGCTCGGACCGGCGCTCCGCCGGCGACGGGGGCGCGTCGTACTCGCGGACGATCTCGTAGCGGGTGTTCCGCTCGACCGGACGGAACCCGGCGTCCCAGATCATGTGCAGCAGGTCGTCGCGGTGCATGGTGTTCGGCGTGCCGTACGAGTCGGCGTCGTGCGTGATCTTGTATTCGACGACCGAGCCGTCCAGGTCGTCGACGCCGAAGTTCAGCGAGAGCTGCGCCACCGACAGGCCGTGCATGACCCAGAAGCACTTGACGTGCGGCACGTTGTCGAACAGCAGCCGGGAGACCGCGAACGTCTTGAGCGACTCGGCCGGCGAGGCCATCGTGGTCCGGGCCTGGATCCGGTTGCGGATCTTGCCGTCCGCCGAGTCGACGAAGTCGTGCTGGTAGCGCAGCGGGATGAAGACCTGGAAACCGCCGGTCTCGTCCTGCAGCTCACGCAGCCGCAGCACGTGGTCGACCCGGTGCCGGGGCTCCTCGATGTGGCCGTAGAGCATGGTCGACGGCGTCTTCATGCCCTTCGAGTGGGCCAGCCGGTGGATGCGCGACCAGTCCTCCCAGTGGCAGTTGTGGTCGACGATGTGCTGGCGGATCTCCCAGTCGAAGATCTCCGCGCCGCCGCCGGTCAGCGACTCCAGGCCGGCGTCCATCAGCTCGTCGAGGATCGCGTCGGCGGTGAGCCCGCTGATCTTCTCGAACCACTGCACCTCGGTCGCGGTGAACGCCTTGAGGTTGACCTTCGGCAGCGCGGCCTTCAGCTCGCGCAGCACCTTCGGGTAGTAGCGCCAGGGCAGCGTCGGGTGCAGGCCGTTGACGATGTGCAGCTCGGTGAGCTGCTCGTCCTCCATCTCCTTGGCCTTGCGGACCGCCTCGTCGATGCGCATCGTGTAGGCGTCCTTCTCGCCCGGCTTGCGCTGGAACGAGCAGTACGCGCACGACGCCGAGCAGACGTTCGTCAGGTTCAGGTGCCGGTTGACGTTGAACATCACCCGGTCGCCGTTGAGCTCGGTACGCCTGTGGTGGGCCAGCCGGCCCAGCCAGGTCAGGTCGTCGCTGGCGTAGAGGGCGATGCCGTCCTCGCGGGTCAGCCGCTCCCCCGCGTACACCTTCGCCTCGAGTTCGCGCTTGAGTCCGGCGTCCATCCGTTGGCCACGTCCTTCCACCTGGGTTCCCGATCGAGCCTACGTCGCGGGTCCGACCGCCCGCCGACGTGGTGCGCCGGTTCACCGGCCGTCACGCTCCGCACATCGACATCCTCGCAACCGTGAGGTAAGACAGGGTGGGGCGGAACACACACCAGGGCCGTCCTGTCCCGACACGCCCCACCACGCGTGACGGACCCCAGACCGGACGGGGAGCGGAATGGCGCACAGCACCAAGGCCCGACGGCGACGAGCACGGCAGCCGGTGATCTCACCGATCCTGCGCCCGGCGCTCTGGTCCGCCCTCCTGGGTGCGGTTGCGGCCGCGGCGCTCGCCACTCCGGCATGGGCCGACCCGCTGCCCGACGCCGTGCCCGACACCGGCTCGCGGCCGCAGGTCACCGGCCCCCTGCAGCTGCCCGGCTCGTCCGGCGCCGTCCGCGGCGTGCCCGGCACCGTCCCGGGTCTGCCCGGCACCGTTCCCGGCGTGCCCGGCACCGTCCCGGGTCTGCCGGGCACCGTTCCCGGCGCCGTCCCGGGCCTGCCCGGCGCCACCGGCGTCACCAACCCCGCCGACGGCCCGCTGATCGCGCAGATCAACCAGCTCGACGCCCGGGTCACACTGCTCGGCGAGGAACTGCTCCGGATCAAGACCGAGCGGGACGCCGCACAGACCGAGCTGACCCAGGCCGCCGCCCGGCTCAAGGAAGCCCGGGACGCGCTCACCCGCGCCCAGGAGAACGCCAAGAGCGCCGCCGCCGACGCGGTCAAGGCGGACGCGGCGCTGCCGCCCGGCGAGTTCGGCGCCAGCCTGCGTGACTTCGCCAACCTCCAGCGCATCACCCGGGGCGACAAGGCCGAGGGCGCCACGACGTCGGTGACCGGCGAGCTCCTCCGCGCCACGAGCGCCGAGCGGATCGCCCGGGAGGCACACGACTCGGCCCAGCGCCGGGCCACCGAGAAGGGCGCGGCGTTCACCCGCGCCGAGTCCGACCTGCGCAAGCAGGAGACCACGCTCGTCGCGCTGCGCAAGGAGAACGCGGCGAAGCTCCTGGAGATCGAGCGCCTGGCGGACGCCGCCGAGCAGCGGCTCGGCACCTCGTACGTGGTCGACCAGAGCATCGACGGCCTGGCGGCGGACCCGCGGGCGCTGGCCGCCGTGCGCTACGCCCTCGCCCAGCTCGGTGACCCCTACCTGTGGGCCGCCGAGGGCCCGGACCGGTTCGACTGCTCCGGCCTGATGCTCGCCTCCTACCGGGCGGCCGGCTACCGGGGTCTGCCTCGCGTCGCCAAGGACCAGTACTTCGCCACCCGTTCCCGTACCGTCTCGCCGAACGCCCTGCTCCCCGGCGACCTGCTGTTCTTCGCGTCGAGCAGCAGCTGGACGAGCGTCCACCACGTCGCCATGTACATCGGCAACGGCAAGATGGTGGAGGCCCCACGGACCGGCGACGTGGTCAAGATCTCGGTGGTCCGCTGGTCCCGGCTCTACGCCGCGACCCGGGTGATCGGAGCGGTACCCGGCCCGGCCACTCCCGTACCGCCGCCGCCCGTGCCGACCACGCCGGCCACACCGAAGCCGTCGACCACGCCGAAGCCGACGCCCACCACGCCGAAGCCGTCGACCACGCCCAAGCCGACGCCCACCACGCCGAAGCCGACCACGCCCACGCCGAAGCCGACGACGTCCAGCCCGGCGCCCACCACGCCGCCGCCCAGCGAGTCGGCGGAGCCGGAGCCGGAGCCCAGCCAGAGCGCGAGCGCCGAGCCGGACACCAGCAGCGCCGCACCGAGCAGCAGCAGCGCCGCCCCGTCGAGCAGCACGTCCGGCAGCGGCTCGGCCAGCCCGAGCAGTAGCGCCGACTGACCCGACCGCCGCTCCGGCTGTGTTCCCGGGCCGGAATATGGCACGGTGAGATCCAGGCACTTCCGGTCGGCGCCACGGCCGGAGGCGAGCGTGGGTGCGGAGGGGCGAGATGGGCGAGCAGGACGTTCGGACGGAGAAGGCCCACCCGGGACCGACGCCCGACCCCGCCGACCCGACCGGCGACGACCACGGGTCGGCCCTCGCCGGGCCGGTGGCAGTCGCGCGGGCGCGGGTATCGGTCGCCGGCGCGGCCGTACCGCCGCCCGCCGGTGCCGAGCAGCCGCTTCCGCAGTCCACCCCCACCACCTACCGGGCGGGCACCCCGGCGGACACCCCGCCGCCGCTGGACCGGCGCCTGCCCGGCGCCACGGTGCCGCCGTCCAGTTGGTCCGCCTTCTCGGTGGCCGAACGTCAGGCGATGCCCCAGCCCGTCACCGCGCCCGCCGAGCCGGACGGCGACGCCTCCGCGGGCACGCCCGGCGGTGCTCCGGCTGCCATCCCGACACCCCGCGTCTCCGGTTCCGCACGTGTGCCCGCACCCGCTCCGCCGGAAGCGGCCGCGCCGGCCGACGCCGCGAGCCGTGCGGACGACCGGCCGGACCGCGACACCGCACCCGCCCGGCAGGCGGACGCCGCCCCCGCACCCCCGGCAGCCGGGTCCGCCGACACGCCGCCGGCCCCGACCGCTGAGCAGGTCGGAGCACCCGCCCGGGCCAGCGCGTCGGTGCCCGGGCTGAGCCGCGTCTCGGCCGAGGAGGCCGCGGCGTCCGTGGTGGCCGCTCCGCCGGCCGCCGCCACTGTCTACCGGGCCGGGCCGGTGAGCCCGGAACCCCCGGAGCCGGTCCAGCCGCCGGAGCCCGCGCAGCCTCCGACGCCGAACGGCCCGGAGCCCGAGCCGGCGCCGACCCCGGTGCCGGGTCCGACGCCGCCGTCGGTACCCGAGCCGGAACCTCCGCTCCGGCCGACGCCACCCCTGCCCTCACCGCCCGCGCCCACCCCTCCGGCGCCGACGCCACCCGGGCCGGTTCCGCCGGTCCCCGGGCCGCCGGTGCCACCGCCGGGGCCACCGGTACCCCCGCCACCGGCCCCGCCGGGACCGATGCCCGCGCCGCCGTTCCCGCCGCCGCCGGCGATGACCGGCGCTCCGGACCCACTGCCCGCGCCGCTGTTTCCCGCCCCGCCGGCCACCCCGGCGTTTCCGCCCGCGCGGGCGGCCGTACCGAGCCCGCCGGCCCCGCTCATCGCGCCACCGGCCGCGCCCGCCGAGGCGCAGCCCTCGTGGGCCGCCGCGCCCATGTCGGACCCGCCGCCGCCCGTGGTGCCGGCCCCGGCACTGCCGACCTGGCCGCCGCCGGCCGCGCCCGCCCGCGACGCCGGCGCGACCCGTCCGGTACGCCCGCAGCCCGCCGGTCCGGACCTCGCCGCCACCGCGTACGGCGGGACCGACGGGCCCGGTTTCGCCACCGTGTCGTTCCCGCAGGGCAACCCGCTGGAGAACTCCGGCTCCCTGACCGGGCACATCCTGGCCCAGGGCTGGTCCGAGGACAGCCCGGCCGCCCGGGGTGGCAACACCAAGGTGATCATCGTGTTGGCCCTCGCGCTGGCCCTGCTCATCGGGATCAGCCTGCTCGTGGTCTTCCTGGCCAACGACGCGTTGAGCGGCCTGACCGGGACCATGCTCATCGAGTGACAGGGGTGAGCCCGCCCACTACCGCCTCGCGCTGCCCTGGCGAAGTGGGCGATTCGCCGTACACTTATCTGCGATCACTGACCCGGCGCGCCCCGACTGCGCGCCCATGGGCGATCTTGCGGGCGATTCGGCGGCGTGACAGGCCGCGGCGGGCCATCGCGAAGATGCGCCCCGCTCGAGAGGCATTTCTTGACCACGTTCGCTGAATCCAGCACGTCACCGTCCGTCGACCCGACCCCGGAGAACATCGACTTCGCCTCCCTCGGCCTGCCCCGGCAGGTCGTCGAGGTGCTCACCCGGCAGGGCATCACCACCCCGTTCGAGATCCAGCGGGCCACGCTGCCCGACTCGCTCGCGGGCCGCGACGTCCTCGGCCGGGGCCAGACCGGCTCGGGCAAGACACTCGCCTTCGGCCTCCCGGTGATCGTCCGGCTCGCCGACCGCAACCGGGCCCGGCCGCTGCACCCGCGCGCCCTGGTCCTGGTCCCCACCCGGGAACTCGCCATGCAGGTGAACGACGCCCTGGTGCCGCTCGGCAAGGCGGTGGGCGTGTTCCTGAAGACCGCCGTCGGCGGTGTGCCGTACGACCGGCAGATCGACGCGCTACGCCGTGGCGTGGAGATCCTCGTGGCCACCCCGGGACGGCTCGGCGACCTGATCGAGCGCGGCGTGTGCCGCCTCGACGACGTCGAGATCACCGTGCTGGACGAGGCCGACCAGATGGCGGACATGGGCTTCCTGCCCGAGGTCATCAAGCTCCTGGCGAAGACTCCGGCGGACGCGCAGCGGCTGCTGTTCTCGGCCACTCTGGACGGCGACGTCGACACGCTCGTCAAGCGGTTCATGACCGACCCGGTCACGCACTCGACCGCACCGGCCACCGCCGCCGTGTCCACCATGGATCACCACCTGCTGCTGATCCCGCCGCACGACAAGTTCGCGGTCGCCGCGTCCATCGCCGCCCGTGAGGGCCGCACCATGCTGTTCGCCCGTACGCAGCTCGGCGTGGACCGGCTGGTCGAGCAGCTCGCCGCCGTCGGTGTGCGGGCCGGTGGGCTGCACGGCGGCAAGACCCAGCGCGTGCGCACCAAGACGCTCGCCGAGTTCCGCGAGGGCCGGACGCCCGTGCTGGTCGCGACCGACGTGGCGGCCCGGGGCATCCACGTCGACGGCGTCTCGCTGGTGCTGCACGTGGACCCGCCGAAGGACCCCAAGGACTACCTGCACCGGGCCGGTCGTACGGCTCGGGCCGGCGAATCCGGCGCGGTGGCGACGCTGGTGCTGCCCAAGCAGCGCCGGACCACGCTGGCCATGATGGAGAAGGCGGGCGTCGAGCCGGCCGAGACCCGGGTCCGGGCGGGCGACGAGGCGCTGGCCGAGCTGACCGGCGCGCGCGAACCCAGCGGCGTACCGGTCCGGGACGAGCCGGAGCAGCGACGCGGCGGCCCGCGTCGCTTCGGCGACCGCGACGGCCGGGGCTTCGACCGCGGTGGCCGGGGCTTCGGTGGCGGACGCGACTTCGGCGACCGTGGCGAGCGCCGTTTCGGCGACCGGCCGGCGGGCGACCGGTTCGCCGAACGCGGCGGTGACCGCCGGTTCGGCGACCGGCCGGCGGGCGAGCGCTACTCGGGCGAGCGGTCCGGCGGCGAAGGCCGCTTCGGGCGGCCGGAGCGCCGCGACGACCGGAGCTTCGGCGAGCAGCGGTCCGATGACCGCGGCCAGCACGGTGAGCGGTCCGAGCGGCCGTACGGGGACCGGCAGCGGCCGACGGCCGGGCGCGGGTACGACCGCGACGAGCGTCGGTACGACGACCGGCCGAGCGCCTCGCGCGGCTTCGGCGACCGGCGCCAGGAGGACCGCCCGCACGCCGAGCGGCGTTTCGGTGACCGGGGCGACGCGCGGCCGGCCGAGCGCCGGGGCGGTTTCCGGGCCGAGGGACGGGGCCGGGACGACCGGCGCGGCTTCGGCGGGCGCCCGCCGGCACGTACCCACTGATCTGAGCGCGACCAACCACCGCCGCCGCCGAGCACCCGCTCGGCGGCGGCGGTGCGTCTGTGGTGATTTCGGCTCCCGTTCTAGCTGCGCGGTGCGAGGACGGGGTATCGCCGGGTCGGCTCGTTCCACAGCGACAGGCGATGACGAGGCCGCCAATCGGGCGGTGGCGTCGGGATGGTCTTGCCGATGGTCTGCCGGAGGCTGCGCCGAGCGGACCGGCCCCACGACCAGGCGACCCAGCAGCCGAACGCCTGGGCGATGACGGCGGCCAGCAGCAGCCCGGTGCCGATCGGGTCAGACATTGCGCACCGACCGCAGCCAGCCCAGGAACCGGATGTGCATCTCGGCGGGACACGGCGGCTCGGAGTAGAGCCTGGTCAGGTCGATGGTTGCCTGCCGCATCAGGACAGCCAGATCGACGGCGAGGTGGCGCCGGTCGTGCTTGTAATCAGCGACCAACTCGACCTTGGCGTTCTCGCACGGCCAGTTGAGCAGGTCTGCCGTACAGACCCAAAGGGGTTTCAGCGGAGCGTGGCGCTGGGTCACTCGGGGCCTCCTGCAGGCCTCGGCGTCCAGGTGGCACCCCCGCCCGCCGCGAACTCGCCACCGGACGGGGGGCTGATCCATCAGATCGCTCACTCGCCCCCCTGTCAACATTGACGGGCCCACGTAGGTGGGGCCATTTGTTCGCGTCACCATAGTCGGGCCGGCCCGCTCCTACCTTCGAAGTCGTGACCAAGGAGACGGGACCGGGCGAACTTGTCGCGGCCGGTGAGATCTTGAAGATGCTCGGCGTGGGCAGATCGAGATTCCGCGAGATCCGGCGGCACCCCGCATTCCCCGCGCCGTATCAAGAGCTGTCGGTCGGCGCGGTCTGGTTGAAGCGGGACGTCGAGCGGTACATCCGGGAGCACCGGCCGCCCCGGCCTGCGGACGACGACGAGTAGCCCGAAGAGGCATGACCATGACTCCCTTCGGCGTGTGAGACGACCACGCCTGTACGGGCCCGGCGAGCTGGCCGCCCTGTTCGGCGTATCGCGTCAGCGGGTCCTGCAGATCACTCGCCGTCCCGGGTTCCCGGAGCCGCTCGCCCGACTGATCGGCATGAACGTCTGGGATGCGGATGAGGTCGACGAGTGGGCCCGCCACAACCGGCCGCCCCGCCCCACTGAGGGCGACGAGCAGGGGTAGGCAGGCAACAAGCCCGGGACCGGCGGCGGCGTTCGCGCATCCGCTGCCGCCGACCGCCGGGTCGCGTAACGTCCGGACCATGCCGAAGTCGCTCTTCTGGGCCCGGACCGACACCGCCGGCTCCGAGCACGTGGTGCTCGACGACGGTCAGGGGCTGACCGCGCAGGGTGTGGCGCTCGCCGTGGATCCGATCCCGTACACGTGCCGGTACCGGCTGGCCGTCGGGCCGGACTGGTCGACGAACCGGCTGGAGGTCGAGGCCGAGGGCGCGGGCTGGTCGCGGAGCGTACGCCTGGAGCGGGGCCGGGACGGGTGGCGCATGCGTACCGGCGAGGAGGGTGACCTGGACGCGGCGCTGAGCGCCGCGGGCCACCCACCGGCGGGCCTGCCGGGCACCGACGATCCGGGACGGCTGGCCGAGGCACTCGACGTGGACCTGGGTGGTTCCCCGCTGACGAACACGCTGCCGATCCGCCGCATCGGGCTGGGCCGGCTGCCCGCCGACCTGGCGACCGCCGTGTCGGTGGCCTGGGTGCTGCTGCCCGGCCTGGCCGTGGTGCCCGCCGAGCAGGTCTACACCTCGCTGGGCCCGGGCCGGATCCGGTATTCCAGTGACACGTTCACGGCCGACCTGGAGGTCGACCCGGACGGCTTCGTGGTGCGCTACCCGGGGCTGGCCGAGCGGGCCGAACCCCGCTGACCGGCCTCGCCGGCAAGCTGGAACCAGGCTCAGGCCGGCCAGGCGCCGTCGGCCAGGAAGCGGTCGATGGCGGCGAGGTGCGGGGCGAGGTCGAGGCCCTGCGCGGCTACCCACTCGTCGGAGTAGTAGGTGTCGCCGTACCGGTCGCCCGGGTCGCAGATCAGCGTGACCACCGAGCCGGTACGCCCGGCGGCGCGCATCTGCGCGATCAGCCCGAACGCGCCCCACAGGTTGGTGCCGGTGGATCCGCCCACCAGGCGGCCGAGCACCGCCGAGCCGGCCCGCATCGCGGCGAGCGACGCGGCGTCCGGCACCTGGACCATCCGGTCCACCACGCCGGGCAGGAAGGACGCCTCGACGGTGGGCCGCCCGATGCCCTCGATCCGCGAGCCACGGTCGGTGCACACCGACCAGTCACCGGCCTGCCAGGCGGGGTAGAACGCGGAGTTCTCCGGGTCCACCACGCAGAGTTTGGTGGGCAGCCGACGGTAGCGGGCGTAGCGGCCGATGGTGGCGCTGGTGCCGCCGGTGCCGGCGCCGACCACGATCCAGGCGGGCACCGGGTGCCGTTCCAGCGCGAGCTGGGCGTAGATCGACTCGGCGATGTTGTTGTTGCCCCGCCAGTCGGTGGCGCGCTCGGCGTACGTGAACTGGTCCATGAACCGGCCGCCGGTGTCCTCGGCGAGCCAGCGCGCCTCCACCACCACCTTCGCCGGGTCCTCGACCAGGTGGCAGCGCCCGCCCTGGAACTCGATCTGGGCGATCTTCTCCGGCGAGGTGGAGGCGGGCATGACCGCGATGAACGGCAGTCCGAGCATCCGGGCGAAGTACGCCTCGGAGACCGCCGTCGAGCCGGACGACGCCTCGACGATCGTGGTGTCCGGGCCGATCCAGCCGTTGCAGAGCCCGTAGAGGAACAGCGAGCGCGCCAGCCGGTGCTTCAGCGAGCCGGTCGGGTGCACCGACTCGTCCTTGAGGTAGAGGTCGATCCCCCAGTCCCGGGGCAGCGGGAAGGGCAGCAGGTGGGTGTCGGCGGAGCGGTTGGCGTCCGCCTCGACGGCGGCGATCGCCTCGGTCACCCAGCGCCGGCTGGCCTCGTCGCACCGGTCGAAGTGAGTCACGTCGGCAACGTTACAAGCGAGGTGGCCTCGCGTTCCCCTGGACCCGACGAGCCTGCCGCCGCTGACCGGCCCGGCCGGTGGCCCGGATCACCGGCGTGAGGGCCAGGGCGAGCCGGGGGAAGGCGTCGAGCAGCCGTACCTGCGCGCCGCGCCAGCGCGGCAGGCTGACCACCGGCCGGGGCCGGCGGGCCAGCCGGACGGCCCGCGCGGCCACCCGCTCCGGCGCGAGCAGCGAGCCGGTGAACGACGCCAGCGCTCCCGGATCGTCCAGCTTGTCGTGCAGCATCGGCGTCCAGATCCCGTCCGGGCACAGGCACGACACGTGTACGCCCCGGACGCCGGCCATCCGCAGGTCGCTCAACGTGCCGAGGCTGAACGCGAGCAGGGCGTGCTTGCTGGCCGCGTACACCGTCTCGCCCGGCGCGGCGATCAGCCCGGCCAGCGAGACGACGTTGAGGACGTGGCCGCGGCCCTGTTCCCGCATCACCGCGACGGCGGCGAGCGTGCCGTTCATCGCGCCGAGCGCGTTCACCTCGGCCACCGCGCGCCGGGTGGCGGCGTCGTGCGCCCAGGACGGGCCGGTGACCAGGATGCCCGCGTTGTTCACCCAGAGCCCGAGGCCGCCCGGCGCGGCCGCCGCCTCGGCGGCGACGTCCGCGCAGGCGGATTCGTCGCGTACGTCGAGCGGGCGCGACCAGCCACCCAGCGGCGCGGCGGCTTGCGCCACGGCGCCGGCATCCACGTCGGTGAGCAGCACGTTCCACCCGTCGGCGTGCAGCGCGGCGGCGATCGCCCGCCCCAGCCCGCCGGCCGCACCGGTCACCACGGCGGTACCGCGTCCAGAGCTCGTCATCGGCGCACGGTAACCGCAACCCCCACGCGGAGGCCAGAGGCGTCAGGCGGTGGGGGGTCCCAACGCCTGCGGGCGGTTCTCCCACTTGGTCGACAGGGCGATGCTGGTACGGGTGGACGCCACACCGGCCGTCCGGTTAAGCCGGACGATCAGCTGCTCCAGCTCGGCGATCGTGCCGACCCGCGCCTTGAGCAGGAAGGACTCGACGCCGGCCATGAAGTAGCAGGACTCGATCTCGGGGATGCGGCGGAACGACTCCAGCACCTCGTCGGTGTCCGCGTCGGAGTCCTCGATGATGCCGATGAGCGCTGTGACGCCGAGCCCGATCGACTCCGGCTCGACCTCGGCCCGGTACGCCCGGATCACGCCGCTGGACTCCAGCTTGCCGACCCGCTCGTGCACGGCCGGGGCGGAGAGGCCGACCTGACGGGCCAGCTCGGCGTACGACAGACGGGCGTTGCCTCGCAACAACTCCACGAGGCTCAGGTCGATCGTGTCCACGGAGAGTGACCCTATCCGCTCGGCGGCTACCGAACGCGATCGGTACCCGCGGCCGGTCCCTTCACAAACGTACGATCAGGGGGTTCTCCGCCGGTACCATTTCCTAACTTCCCAGTGTGTGCCTTTTTCGCGTTTGGCGGACACGTCCGGTAGCCGGTGCTGTAATTGCCATACGTCCCTCATGACGGCTCTGGGCTCGCACCGGCCGGGGGCAGTGTGTTCAGCCGAGGGCTTCGTCGACGCGAGGAGGGGGCTGTGGACACTGGAGATCGCCTGCTGACGCCGGGTGAGGTCGCTGCGCTGTTTCGGGTGGACCCGAAAACCGTGACCAGATGGGCAGCGGCCGGCCGGATCGGCAGTATCCGGACTCCAGGAGGGCACCGCCGGTTTCGGGAATCCGAGGTGCGGGCCCTGCTCGAGGGGGAGGGCATGCTGGACGAGGCGGAGGACATGGGCAAGGCCCGCAACATGGGCCCGACCGCTTCCACCGGCCCCGGACCGGCGAACGCCGGCATGTACTGAGCGTGCGGGGGCGCGGCCGATCGAGGCCGCGCCCCCGCACGTCGGGCCCGTCAGTCGGCGGCGGCCTCCCGGCGACCGGCGGCCAGCTCGCCGGACCACCGCCGGAACAGCGTGTGCTCCACGCCGAGCGCGTCGAGCACCTTGCCGGCCACGAAGTCCACGAGCTGCCCGGCGGACGCCGCCGCGCCGGCGCCGTAGAAGCCCGGACTGGCCGGCAGCACCACCGCCCCGGCGTCGTGCAGCGCGACGAGATGTTCCAGGTGACTGCGGGTCACCGGCGTCTCCCGGGGCACCACGACGACCGGGCGGCGCTCCTTGAGGTTCACCTCGGCGGCGCGCTGGAGCAGGTCCTTCGACAGCCCGATCGCGATGCCCGCGCACGCGGCGGTGCTGGCCGGCACCACGGCCATGCCGCGTACCGGGTAGGAGCCGCTGCTCGGGCCGGCGGCCAGGTCGCCGGCGGGCCAGTGCCGCAGGTCGGCGCCGGTGAGGTCGCGGTCGAGCCAGGCGGCCAGGTCCTCGGCCCAGTGCGCGTCCCGGAACGGCCGGCCGGTCTCGTCCAGCACTGTGAGCCGGGCCGCCCGGGAGACGATCAGGTCCACCGCCTGGCCGGCGTCGAGCAGTGCCCGGACGACAGCCGCCGCGTACGGCGTGCCCGAGGCTCCGGAGACACCCACCACCCATGGTTCGCGCATGCCCCAAGCGTGCCTGGTCGCGGCGGGCGCCGGGCGGGGACCCCCGTTCGGTCGGCCCGCCCGGGATGTCCAGCGGGTTCACGGAACGCCCCACGGCATGAAATTCTTCGATCGACGACGACTTCCACGGAAGGGCCGGTCATGACGGGGACGGTGCTGCGGGCGCTCCGCTCCGACTGCCCCATCGCGCCCCGCATCTCCCCGTACGCCGACCAGGTGCAGGGCTGGCTGGTGGAGCACGTCGACCGGCTCGGCCTGCCGGCGGACCCGGCGAAGCGGCGACGGCTGGCGCGGGCCGGCTTCGCCCGGTACGCCGGTCGCCTCTACCCGGACGCCGCCGAACCGGACCTGCGGGTGCTCACCGCGCTGTTCACCTGGTTCTTCCTGGTCGACGACGCCTGCGACGGGCGGGACGGGCTGGCCCCGGCGCAGATCCGCGCGTTGCGCGACGGTGCGCTCGCGTTGCTGCGGGAGGGGCCACGCGCCCGCCACCCGGGCTTCTCCGGCCCGCTGCGCCGTCTGCTGGTGCAGGCGTGGCGCGAGCCGCGCCGCCGGATGCCGGCCCGGTGGCGGCTGCGTTTCGCCGACGCGGTCGCCGACCACCTCGACGGGGTGCACCGGGAGGCCACCGCCACCACGACCGGGCGACCGCCGGGCGTCGCCGAGTACGTGCGGCTGCGCCGGGCCACGTCGGCGGCGTACGTCTCGTACCCACTGATCGAGTTCGCGTCCGGGCGGCCTCTGCCCGACGCGGTCTACCACCATCCGGCGCTGCGGCGGCTCGCCGGCCTGGCCAACGACCTGCTGTCCTGGTTCAACGACATCGCCTCGCTGGAACGCGACCGGGCCACCGGCGGCGGGCACAACCTGGTGCTGGCGGTGGCCGCCGAGCGGGGCGTGCCGGTGCCGGCGGCGCTCGACCTGGTCGCCGGGCACTGGCGGGCCGAGATGGGGCGATTCGTCGTGCTGCGCGCGGCGACGCCGTCGTTCGGCCCGGCGCTCGACCAGGCCGTCGCCACCCATCTCGACGGCTTGGCCGCCGCCGTGCGCGGCACAGTCGACTGGACGCTGGAGAGCGCGCGCTACCCGGTCGGCGCGACGCCCTGACCCGTCCGGGCGGCAGGCCCCCCGGCGAGAGCCGCGGGCTCCCGGCTACGGCCGCAGGCCGAGGCGGATCACCAGGTCGAGCAGGGCGAGGACGAACAACGCGATGCCGACGAACCCGTTCGCGGTGAAGAACGCCCGGTTGACCTTGCTCAGGTCGGTGGGGCTGACCACCATGTGCTGGTAGGCGAAGGCGACAGCGGTCAGCGCCAGCCCGATCCACCACAGCCAGCCGAAGCCGACCCAGGCGCCGAACCAGATGAACAGCGCGAACGTCACCACGTGCGCGAGGGTGGAGGCGTGCAGCGCGAAGCGCAGCCCGTACCGGGCGGGGACGCTGTGCACCCCGATCTCCCGGTCCACGTCGGCGTCCTGGCAGGCGTAGATCAGGTCGAATCCGCCGATCCACAGGCCGACGGCGGCGCCGAGCAGCCAGGCCGGGCCGGAGCCGTCGAGCGTGCCGGTGACCGCCAGCCAGGCGCCGACCGGGCCGACCGCCTGCGCCACCGCGAGGATGGCGTGCGGCCAGTTCGTGAACCGCTTGCCGTACGGGTAGACCACGAGCGGCACCACGGCGAGCGGCGCGAGCACCAGGCAGAGCGGGTTGAGCAGGGCGGCGGCGGCCAGGAACACCACGAGCGCGACGGCCGCGCCGGTCCAGGCCGTCCGCACGCTCACCGCGCCGGTGACCAGTTCCCGGTTCGCGGTACGCGGGTTCCGCGCGTCGATCCGCCGGTCCAGGATGCGGTTCGCGGCCATGGCGAACGTCCGCGCGCCGACCATCGCCACGGTGATCAGCAGCAGGTCGAGCCAGTCCACCCGCCCGCCGTCGAGCTGCATCGCGGTCAGCGCCGACAGGTACGCGAACGGCAGCGCGAAGACCGAGTGCTCGATGGCGACGAGCTTGAGGAAGGACGAGACCCTGCCGGGCCGTTCCTGTACTGCCGCCGTCATCAGATCCCGTATTCCTTCCAGCGCTTCTCGACGAGCGAGACCACCTCGGGCGACATGCGCATCTCCTCCGGCCAGCCCCGGCTGTAGCCCTCCTCGGGCAGCTTGCGGGTCGCGTCGATGCCCGCCTTGCCACCCCAGAACTGCTGGTACGAGGCGTGGTCGAGGTGGTCCACCGGCCCTTCGGTGAGCATCAGGTCGCGGGCGTAGTCGACGTTGCCGAAGGCGCGGAACGCGACCTCGTTGTAGTCGTGCACGTCGCAGTCCTCGTCGACGATCACGATCAGCTTGGTCAGCGACATCATGTGCGCGCCCCAGATCGCGTTCATGACCTTCTGCGCGTGCTTCGGGTAGCGCTTGCGGATCGACACGATCGCGCAGTTGTGGAAGACCCCGGCGGCGGGCAGGTCGTAGTCGACGATGTCCGGGATCAGGAAGCGCAGCAGCGGCGCGAAGATCCGCTCGGTGGCCTTGCCGAGGCCGTGGTCCTCCTGCGGCGGCTGGGACGTGACGATCGAGTGGTAGACCGGGTCGCGCTGCATGGTCATGCACTCGATGTGCATGACCGGGAACGGCTCGACCGGCGTGTAGAAGCCGGTGTGGTCGCCGAACGGCCCTTCGGGCAGCCGCTCGCCCGGCTCGATGTAGCCCTCCAGCACGATCTGCGCGTGTGCCGGCACCTGCAACGGGACGGTCAGGCAGTCCACCATCTCGACCCGCTCACCGGCGAGGAACCCGGCGAACAGGTACTCGTCGATGTCGGCGGGCAGCGGCGCGCTGGCCGAGTACGCCACCACCGGGTCCGCGCCGATCGCGATCGCCACCGGCAGCCGCTGGCCGAGCCGCTCGGCGACCGCGTGGTGCGCGGTGGAGTTCTTGTGGATCTGCCAGTGCATGCCGATCGTGTTGTGGCTGTGCTGCTGGAGCCGGTAGAGCCCGAGGTTGCGCTTGCCGGTCTCCGGGTGCTTGGTGTGGGTCAGCCCGAAGTTGTGGAAGATCCCGCCGTCACCGGGCCACACCTGCAACCCGGGCAGCCGGTTCAGGTCGACGTCGTCGCCGCGGTAGACGACCTGCTGGCAGGGGGCGGTCTTGACCTTCTTCGGCGGCATCGACTTGAGCTGCATGACCTTGCCCAGGCCGCCCATCATCCCGGAGAAGCCCTGCGGCAGCTCCGGCTTGAGCATGTCGCCGATCCGCGCGCCGATCTCGTCGAGGTGCTCCACCCCGAGCGCCATCGCCATCCGCTTCTCGGTGCCGAACAGGTTGATCGCCACCGGCATCTCACCCCGGGTGGGGCGCTCGAACAGCAGCGCGGGCCCGCCGGCCCGGACGGTGCGGGTGACGATCTCGCTGATCTCCAGCGTGGGGTCGACCGGCGCGCTCACCCGCCGCAGTTCCCCCGCACGCTCCAGCGCCGCGAGGAAGTCCTTGAGATCGGTGTACGGAAAGCGAGCCGCCATGCCCCCATCCTCCCGCACCCCCTTCCTCGGGTAAGGCGCGCCCCCGGTCAACAGGGGGCGGGCGTCCAGGCGTACGCGGCCAGCGGCGGGTCGAGCGGCGCCTCGGTGAGCCGGTTGGCGAACGTGGAGATCGTGTACGTGCCGATGCCGAGCACCACGTCCAGGGCGTGACGGCGCTGCCATCCGGCGGCGAGCAGCGCGTCCAGGTCGGCGTCGGGGACCGCGCCCCGGTGGTCGAGCACGGCGACGGTGAACCGGCGCAGCGCCTCCAGCCGGGGATCGGGCAGCGGCACACCGGTCCGCAGTGCCTCGATCAGCTCTGGCGCGGCGGCGTGCCGGACCAGCGCCGCGGTGTGCATGGCCACGCAGAGGTGGCAGCCGTTGCGGGTGGCGACGGTCAGCACCACCACCTCCCGGGCGACCGGGTCGAGGTCGGTGGCCTCGAACGCGGCGTTCGCGGCGAGGAAGCCCTTGAGCAGTTCGGGCGACCCGGCCATCAGGCCGACGGCAGCGGGCAGGTGGCCCAGCGAACGGCGCACCCCGGCCATGACCGGGCGGGCGGCGGCGGGCGCGGTGTCCGGCTCGTACGCGGTGAAGCGGGACATGACTGTGCCCCTCTCGTAAGATGGTCAACGTGGTTGACGAAATAGTAAACGTGGTTGTCGAACATGGCAACGCCTGACCGCCCCGGCTTCGCGCTGCCGCTGCTCCTGCTCGCCGGCTTCCGTACGCTCGTCGACGACCTGCACGCCGAGCTGGCCCGCCAGGGGCACCCCGAGCTGCGCCCGGCCCACGGCTTCGTCCTCCAGGCCGTCGGCCCGGCCGGCACCACCGCCTCCGACCTCGGGCAACGCCTCGGCGTCTCCAAGCAGGCCGCCGGCAAGACGGTGGACCGGCTGGTCGCGCTCGGCTACCTGGAACGCGTGGACGACCCCGCCGACGCCCGCCGCAGGCTGGTCCGGATGACCGCGAAGGGCCGCGACGGCCTGCACCGCTCGGCAGTCGTCTTCGACGAGCTACGGGACCGCTGGGCCGCGACGCTCGGCGCGAACCGGGTCGCCGCCATCGAGGACGACCTGCGACGGATGGTCCCCGCCGACGTGTTCCGCCTCGACGTCCCCGGCTGGTTCGGCGGATGACTTCGTCACTGACAGCTGCGCCGTCGGCGGTTCATCATCGGTGGATGGACGACGCGTACGTGGTGGGCGACCCGGACGGCCTCAGCCCACTCCAGACAGAGATCCGCGACGCGGTGGCCCGCGAGCTGCACGCCCAGTTCGCGCTCCGGGCGGACCGCCTCGAACTGGCCGATCTGCCGGAGGTGGCCTACCAGGTCACGCGCCGGGTGGACGAGGTGCTGAGCGGTCGCCCGGTCGCTACACCCCGGCGTACGAGTGCAGGCCGGTGAAGAAGAAATTCACGCCGAACAGGTTCATCATCACGGTCAGGAAGCCCACGATGGAGATCCAGGTGGCCACGTTGCGCTTCACGTTCGGCGTGGCCCGGGCGTGCAGGTAGCCCGCGTACACCACCCAGGAGATGAACGCCCAGGTCTCCTTCGGATCCCAGGCCCAGGGACGGCCCCAGGCCGCCTCGGCCCAGATCGCACCCGCGATCACCGCGAAGGTGAAGATCGGGAACGAGAAGGCGTGCAGCATGAAGGTCAGCCGCTCCAGCCCGGCCGCCTCCGGGAGACGGCGGGCCAGGGTGTACGGGAAGCTGCGCCGCCCCTGCTCCCAGCCGGCCCGCATCAGGTACGCGGCGGCGGGCACCACGCCCAGCAGGAAGATGCCCGAGGCGAAGATGATCGTCGAGACGTGGATGACGAACCACCACGACTGCAGCGCCGGCATCAGCGGCTCGATCGGCACGTAGAGCTTCAGCTCGGCGAACGCCAGCAGCAGCACCATGACCAGCGTCAGGAACAGCCCGAGCCGGCGCAGCCACGGCTGCTTCCAGAGCACGACGAGCCAGGCCGCCATGCCGATCCAGGTGCCGGTCAGCACGAACTCGTACATGTTGCCCCAGGGCATCCGGTCGGCGGCGACACTCCGGGTGACCACGGCGCCCAGGTGCAGCGCGGCGGCGAGCACGGTGAGCCAGCCGGCGATCCGGCCGGCCAGCACGGCCCGCGCGCCGGTGCGGTCCGGGCGCGGCGGCGCAGCCGGCACGACCGGCTCGGCGACGGTGCCGCCGGCGCCGCCGACGCCCGCGCCGACCAGTTCCCGTGCCGGTGCGGCCGCGGGCGCCTTCCGCGCGTTGCCCAGCGCGAACTCCACGGCGTGGCTGATCATCGCGATCAGGTACGCCAGGATCGCGAACGCGACCAGCTGGTCGGAGAGTGCGGACATCACTCGTCTCCTTCTCGCGCCCGCCGCGCGTCCGGCGCGTCACCGCTCACCGCGGAGACGAGCTGCGCGAACTCGTCGGCGAACCCAGGGTGCTCGGTGCGCGGCAGCCCACCGGCCTCCACCAAACTACTACCGCTCGTCGGAGATCCACCCTCGGGGGGCGAAACCCGGAACCAGACCCGCCGACGCCGGGCGAACAGCGAGCCCATCAGGCCCAGCAGCAGCGTGCCGCTCGCCACCAGCAGCAGCGTCTGCCCGGGCGCGTGCCGGACCGCGAGCGTGACGTACGGCTTCGTGCCGACGAACTCCAGCGTGCTGCCGTCGTCGAGGGTCCACTTCTCCCCCGGCCGCAGCAGCTTCGTGCCGATCTCCTTGAGCTTGCCGTCGTCGATCTGCCGCCGGTCCAGCGCGTAGACCGAGCCGGGGATGCCGGCGTCCAGCCCGAGGTTCCCCCGGTACGCGGTCAGGTTCACCATCGGGTTCCGCTCGGCCGGGTACTGCGACGCCACGTACGGCGCTCTCTCCGGTCCGGTCGGCAGGTAGAGCCCGTCGAAGGCGATCTGCTGGTCCGGGGCCCGTGCGCCGGTCTTCGGGTCGACGTTGGCGTCCGGGAAGATCGCCACGCCCTCCTCGGTCGCGTTCGAGTCGCCGGTACGCAGGAACGGCGCCTCGCTGGTCTGGCTGCGGCCGTACTTGTCGGTGTACTTCAGCAGCGGCGCGTAGCCGTTGCCGAGCAGGTAGACGTTCGCCGAGCCGAGTCGCAGCGGTGAGTTGACCGAGAATCCGGCGGTCCGCTCCGCGCCGCCCGGCTCGTCCACCCTCACCGTGGCCCAGTAGCGGGACGCCTGCCCGGACGGCAGGTAGTCGGCCTCGAACTTCTCCAGCGTCAGGCAGAACGGCGGCAGGTCGGAGCTGTCCACGCGCGGGCCGAGCGACGCCTCGGCGTACTGCTGGCGGGTGTTGCAGAAAGCGTTGTCCGCGCCGGCGACCAGGATGCGGTTGCCGTGCCAGCCGTACCAGGAACCGAGCGCCACCCCGAGCAGGACGGCGACCAGCGACACGTGGAAGAGCAGGTTGCCGGTCTCCTTGAGGTAGCCCTTCTCGGCGGAGACCTCGTTGCCGCGCACGGTGACCCGCCAGCGGCGGCGGCGCAGCACCGCCGCGATCGCCTCGGGGCCGGCGGCGGCCGGAGCCTCCAGCACCGCGTGCTGCGGCAGCCGGTCGAACCGTCTCGGCGCGGCCGGCGGCTTCATCCGCAGCGCGCGGACGTGGTCCCGGGCCCGGGGCAGGATGCAGCCGATCAGCGAGGTGAACAGCAGCAGGTAGATCGCGGAGAACCAGACCGAGCCGAAGACCTCGAACGCGCCGATCTGATCCAGCCGGGGCGCCAGGTCGGGGTGGTCGACGAACCACTGGTTGACCCGCTCCGGGTTGACGCCCCGCTGGGGCAGCACCGAGCCGGGGATGGCCGCGATGGCGAGCAGGAACAGCAGGATCAGCGCCGTACGCATGCTGGTGAGCTGCCGCCACGAGTTGCGCAGCAGGGCCAGCAGCGGGTTGACCCGCCGCCGGGGCGCCTGCGCGGGTGGGGTGGCCGGCCGGTCGTCGACGGTCGTCATCAGATGCTCACCTCGCCCACGCCGACGTTCGTCTGCAACCAGATCACCACGTTCACCCAGCCGCCGGTGATCAGCGCCAGGCCGATGGCGATCAGCAGCGCGCCACCGATCCGGGTGACCCAGCGGCTGTTGCGCCGGACGGCGCGGAAGACCCCGAGCAGGCGCTGGAAGCCCAGCCCGAAGACGACGAACGGTATCCCCAACCCGAGGCAGTACGCCACGGCGAGCAGCACGGCCCGGTCGGTCCCGCCCTCGGTGGCCGCCATGCCGAGCACCGCGCCGAGCGTCGGGCCGGTGCACGGCAACCAGCTGAGCGCGAAGACCGCGCCGAGCACCGGTGCGCCGAGCAGGCCGGCGGCGGGCAGCCAGCGGATGCGGAACTCGCGCTGCATACCGGGGATCACACCGAGGTAGCCGAGGCCGAGCACCACCACGAGCGCGCCGATGACGATCTCCAGCGTGCGCTCGTACCGGAAGAAGAGCTTGCCCACGCCGGAGAAGAGGATCGCGGTGGCGACGAACACGACTGTGAAGCCGCCGATGAACAGCAGCGTGCCGGCGAGCACCCGGCCCTTGACGGCGGCGGTGGTCCGCGCCTGCGTCCGTTCCACCACACCGACGCCGCCCCCGGTCGGCGGCGGGTCCTGCGGCGGCGGGGCGCCCGGGCGGCGGCCCTCCAGGTCGGAGCCGGCCAGGCCGGTCACGTACGAGAGGTAGCCGGGCATCAGCGGGAGCACGCACGGGGACAGGAAGCTGACCAGTCCGGCCAGGGCCGCCGCGCCGACCGCGAGCAGCAGCGGGCCGGACTCGGCGAGCTGGCGGAACGTCTCGCCCATCAGCGGGAGCCGTTCGGCGGCGGCGACTCGGCGGCGACCTTCTCGACGATCGGGCGCAGCTCGTCCTGGGTGACGGCCCGGCGGATCACCACGGCGACCCGGCCCTCGCGGTCGAGCACGACGGTGGCCGGGGTGGTGTTCGGCGGGATGTCGAAGTTGAGCGCCTGCCGGCTGGCCGGGTCGAAGATGCTCGGGTACGTGACCCGCCCCTCCTCGAAGGCGATCGCCTTGTCCTTGCTGTCCTGCACGTTGATGCCGAGGAACGTCACGCCGGAGCCCTTTGTGGCCTGGTGGGTGGCCTCCAGGTCGTCCGCCTCGGCGCGGCAGGGGGCGCACCAGGAGCCCCAGAAGTTGACCACGACGACCTGGCCACGGTCGCGGGAGATGTCGTAGCTGCCGCCGGTGAGCAGCTCGCCGCTCACCTTCGGCGTCTTGGAGCGCTGCTCGGGGGCGCAGGTGACGGTGGAGCCGTCGGCGTCGCACCGGCTCTCCTGGCTGTCGGAGGAGCAGCCGACCAGCGCCGCACCGGCGGTGACGGCGGCGAGCAGGGCGGCGGCGAGCCTCCGGGTGAGCATCAGGCCCCCTTGGCCGTCCGGGCGGTCGGCGAGATCGAGACGAGGTGGGCGGCCGGCTCGGAGTACCCGATACCGACGATCTTCGCGCCGTCGAAGTGGAACGAGGTGAGGCTGGCCAGGCCGCACTGGCGGCGGCGCGGGTCGTGCCAGAGGCGCTTGCGCTCGACGTGCCGGCGCAGCGTCCAGATCGGGAGCTGGTGCGAGACCAGCACCGCCTCACGTCCCTCGGCGGCGACCCGGGCGGCGTGCAGCGCGGCGAACATGCGCTCGGCGATGGCCCGGTACGCCTCGCCCCAGGACGGGGTCACCGGGTCGCGCAGCACCCACCAGTTGCGCGGGTCACGGAACGAGCCGTCACCCGGCGAGACCTTCTTGCCCTCGAACCAGTTCGCGCTCTCGATCAGCCGCTCGTCGACGCCGACGGAGAGGCCGAACTGTGCCGCGATCGGCTCGGCGGTCTGCTGGGCACGGTCGAGCGGGCTGGCCACCACGTGCACGACGGTCCGGTCGGCGAGCGCCTGCGCCGCCGCCTTGGCCATCTGCACGCCCAGCTCGGAGAGGCGGAACCCGGGCAGGCGGCCGTAGAGGATGCCGTCCGGGTTGTGCACCTCGCCGTGCCGCAGCACGTGCACCACTGTCTCCGCCATGGTCAGGCCCCCTTCGCTCGCGACTGCGGGATTCGCGAACCCGGCTCACTCCTCGCGCTCACTGGGCCCCGCTTCCGGCCGCTGCCGCCGCCCGCGCCGCCACCGGCAGGGCGGCGGCGATCTGCTCCCACGCGGCGTCGTCGATCGCGGTCGAGACGAACCACGACTCGAACGCGCTCGGCGGCAGGTAGACGCCACCGGCGAGCATCGCGTGGAAGAACGCCTTGAACGCGGGCACCGCCTGCGTGCGGGCGCTGTCGTAGTCGCGCACGTCCGCGTCGGTGAAGAAGACCGAGAACATGTTGCCCGCGGTGGAGAGGCGGTGCGGCACGCCGGCCGCCGACAGCGCCTCGGTGGTGAGCTTGCCCAGCGTGGCGGCGGTCTCGTCGAGCCGCCGGTAGAGGGCGTCGTCGGCCAGCCGCAGCGTGGCCAGCCCGGCCGCGCAGGCCAGCGGGTTCCCGGAGAGCGTGCCGGCCTGGTAGACCGGGCCGACCGGGGCCAGCTTCGCCATGATGTCCGCGCGCCCGCCGAACGCCGCGGCGGGCAGGCCACCACCCATGACCTTCCCGTACGTCCACAGGTCGGCGTCCGACGGGTCGAGGCCGTGCCATCCGGCGCGGGACACCCGGAACCCGGTCATCACCTCGTCGACGATGAGCAGCGCGCCGTTGGCGTGGGCGATGCGGGCCAGCTCGGCGTTGAAGCCGTCGCGGGGGGCGATGACGCCCATGTTGCCGGCGGCGGCCTCGGTGATGATCGTGGCGATGTGCTGTCCCTGGGCGGCGAACGCCTCCTCGACCGCGCGCAGGTCGTTGTACGGCAGCACGATGGTGTCGCCGGCCGCCGCGCCGGTCACGCCGGGCGAGTCGGGCAGGCCGAACGTGGCCACGCCGGAGCCGGCGGCGGCGAGCAGCGCGTCGGAGTGGCCGTGGTAGCAGCCGGAGAACTTGATGATCTTGGAGCGGCCGGTGAAGCCGCGGGCCAGCCGGATCGCCGACATGGTCGCCTCGGTGCCGGAGTTGACCAGGCGCACCTGCTCCACCGGCGTCCGCGCGACGATCTCGTCGGCCAGGTCCACCTCGCCCGGCGTCGGCGTGCCGAAGCTGGTGCCGAGCGCCGCCGCCTCACGCAGCGCCTCCACCACGGCCGGGTGCGCGTGGCCGAGGATGAGCGGGCCCCAGGAGCAGACCAGGTCGACGTAGCGCCGGCCGTCGGCGTCGAAGAGCCACGGACCCTCCCCCCGGACCATGAAGCGCGGGGTGCCGCCGACGGCACGGAACGCGCGCACGGGAGAGTTCACCCCGCCGGGCACGACGGCCTTGGCGCGGTCGAACAGGGCCTCGGAAGCCGGGGCGTCGGCCGGGTAGCGGCCGGATCCGGCGGAATGCGTCTCGGTCACGATGGGGCCATTGTGTCAGCGCCGGAGTGCTGCCTGGCAGGCACCCCGCGACGGGGGTTATCAGGCTCACCCGCCTGAGCGGCGCGACGGGCCGGCGGCGATCCGCTCGACAGGCCCGCCGGTCGAGATCGCGATAGGCTGACCGGGTGGATCGTGCCGAACTGTCCATCACCGTACACCGGACGGGTGACGAAGCAGTGCTTCGCCTGGCCGGTGAGATCGACATGCTCACGGCCGCCCAGCTTTCGACGGTGGTCAACGAGGTGCTGGCGGATCCGCCCCCGCGCATCGTGCTCGACCTCGCCGGGGTCACGTTCTGCGACTCGCAGGGTCTCGGGACGCTCGTGGTGCTCAGCCGCAAGGCCAGTCACGCCCAGTGCCTGCTGATGCTCACCAACGTGGGTGACTTCCTGATCCGCGTCCTGGACATCACCGGCCTCCGCAGCGCCCTGATGATCCGCAACGAAGCCACCCCGTAGCCCTCGGGGCCCTCCCCCCGCGATCGTGCACTTGCGGCCCTCAGCCGGGGTGATTCGCCCCTTCTGCTGGGGCCGCAAATGCAAGATCAACGCCTTTAGAGGACGGGGATGTCGCGGCGGCGGAAGGTGAGCAGGCCGGCTGTGGTCAGGGTCACGGCCAGGGCCGCCAGCACGTAGAGCGGGGTGGGGGTCCAGGTGTCGCGGAGCACCTGGGGGGTGTGCGTGAACGGAGATGCGTCCAGCAGCCACTGGTCCAGCTTGAGCACGGCGCCGAGCTGGCCGAGCAGCACGCAGACCGCAAGCACCACCCAGGCGGCGGACGCGAGCCGGGGCAGCAGGCCGTAGAGCAGCACGGCGAGCCCGGCCAGCACCCACGCCGCCGGCACCTGGGCCAGTCCGGCGGCGAGCATCCGGCCCAGTTGGCGGGGCACGTCACCAGTGCTCGCGCCGTACGTCAGACCGGTGGCCAGCCCGGTCACCACGAGCACCACCACCGGGCCGAGCAGAGCGAACGTCATGTGGGAGAGAAGCCAGGTCGAGCGCCGGGTCTCGGTGGCGAGCACCGGCTCGGCGTGCCCCGCGGACTCCTCCGCGCGCATCCGCAGCGCGGCCTGGATGCCGTACCCGGCAGCCGCCAGTCCGGCCAAGCTCAGCGTGGCCCCCAGGTACGCGTCGGCCATCCCGGACGCCCCGCCGAGCCGGGCCACGATCTCCTCCATCCGCGGACTCCCCTCGACGGACCGGCCGGCCGCCTCGGCCGCGCCGCCGAGGATCAGCCCGAGCAGGCCGAACCCGACCGACCACCAGAGGATCTGCCCCCGGTGCAACCGCCAGGCCAGGCCGAACGGACCGGACAGGGCGCCACTCGCGGCCGCCCGGCCGAGCCTGGGCGGCAGCACGCCCGCACCCAGGTCGCGGCGCACCGAGATCGGGTACGCGAGCGCGGCGAGCAGCACCGTGGCGGCCAACGGCAGCAGCAGCACCCACCAGCGCTCCCCCTCGTACGGCCGGACTCGGGCGCCCCAGCCCAGCGGGGACAGCCAGCTCGGCCAGTCGTTGCCGGCGGTGTCCCCGGCCAGGCGCAGCCCGAACGCGGCGCCGAGACCGGCGAGGCCGATGCCCCGTGCTCCGCCCGCGGTCTCGGTGAGCTGGGCGGCCAGGCCGCCGAGCGTCGCGAAGACCACGCCGGTCAGCACGGTGGCCAGCCCGTACGCGACCGAGCCGCCGACCGGCAGCCCGGTCGAGACCAGCCCGGCCGCGGTGAGCAGCCCGAGCGCCAGGGCAGCCGCGTACGTGACGAGCAACGCGGCGGTCAGCCCGGCGTGCCGTCCGAGCACGCTGCCGCCGAGCAGTTCCCGCCGCCCGGCTTCCTCCTCGGTGCGGGTGTGCCGGATGACCGTGAGCAGGCTCGCCAGCGCGACGATGAGCAGCAGGAAGCCGCTGCGCTGGGCGGTGAGCGCGCCGACGCTGTCGCCGTACGCCGGGCCGAGCAGCGCGACGATCGACGGGTTGCGGGCGGTGCCCTCCAGGTACGCGGCCCGCTCGGCGGCGGTGGGGAACAGTTCGAAGAAGCTGGCCGCGTACGTGATCGGCAGTACCGCGAGCACGAGCACCCACAGCGGCAGCAGGAGGCGGTCCCGGCGCATGATCAGCCGGACCAGGTGACGGGTGCCGGTGAGCGTGCTCATGACCGGTCCGCCGTCTCGGAACGCGCCACGCCGGAGGAGGGCGCCGACGCGGGGGACGCGGCCTCGTAGTGCCGCAGGAACAGTTCCTCCAGCGTGGGCGGCGTGCTGACCAGGCTGCGTACGCCCAGCTCGGTGAGCCGGCGCAGCGCGGCGTCGAGCGACGCGGTGTCCACGTCGAAGCGGACCCGCTGCCCGTCCACCCGCAGGTCGTGCACACCCGGCAGGTCGGCCAGGCCGTCCAGCGGCGCGGTGACCTCGGCGTCGATCGCGGTGCGGTGGAGGTGGCGCAGGTCGCCGAGCGTGCCGGACTCGACGGTCCGGCCGGCCCGGATGATCGTCACCCGGTCGCAGAGCGCCTCCACCTCGGCGAGGATGTGGCTGGACAGCAGCACGGTGCGCCCGTCCTGCCGGGCCCGGCGGACCCAGTGCTGGAAGACCTCCTCCATCAGCGGGTCGAGCCCGGAGGTCGGCTCGTCGAGGATGAGCAGTTCGACGTCGGAGGCGAGCGCGGCGACCAGGCCGACCTTCTGCCGGTTGCCCTTGGAGTAGGTGCGGCCCTTCTTGCGCGGGTCCAGCTCGAACGACTCCAGCAGTTCGGCGCGGCGTCTCGGGTCGAGCCCGCCGCGCAGCCGGCCGAGCAGGTCGATCACCTCGCCGCCGCTGAGGTGGGGCCAGAGCGTGACGTCGCCGGGCACGTACGCGAGGCGGCGGTGCAGCGCCACCGCGTCCCGCCACGGGTCGCCGCCCAGCAGTCGGACGGCCCCCGCGTCCGCCCGCAGCAGGCCGAGCAGCACCCGGATGGTGGTCGACTTGCCGGATCCGTTCGGGCCCAGGAAGCCGTGCACCTCTCCGGTGCGGACGGTCAGGTCGAGCCCGTCGAGAGCTCGGGTGCGGCCGAACGTCTTCACCAGTCCGGACACATCGATTGCCGTTTCCATACTTCAGAAGTTACGCTCGTTTCACAAAGTTGTGAAGACTGTAGGGTCACGGGGTGAGTGTCGAGGAGCCGACCATGAACGTGCCGCCCCAGCACGACGAGGAAGAGGTCCACCTCTTCGTCGAGCGGATGGCGATGGCCTTCGCCGACGTGGGCTTCCCTCGGATGGCCGCCCGGGTCCTGTTCACGGTGATGAGCGCCGACGACCCGCTCACCGCGGGCGAGATCGCCGGCCGGCTCGGCGTCAGCGCGGCGGCGGTGAGCGGCGCGGTGCGCTACCTGACCCAGTTCGCCATGCTGGTCCGCGAGCCGGTCAAGGGCTCCCGGAGCGACCGCTACCGGATGCCCGACAACCCGTGGTACGAGGCGACCATCACCAAGACCACGATCTACAAGAACTTCATCGACATCGCCGCCGGCGGGGTCGACGCGCTGCACGGGCGAAACACACCGGCCGGTGAGCGGGTCGCCGAGATGCGCGACTTCTTCCTCTTCGTACAGGAGGAACTGGAATCGCTCGGCGACCGCTGGCGGGCCCGGCGGGCCGCGACCGGGCACGGCGGCCCGGCCGGCGGCTGAACCGTCAGCGGGTGTTGCCCCAGCGCGCCTGCTCCAGCAGCTCCACCGCGCGTTCCCGGGTCGACGGGTCGTCGTCGGCACGCAGCAGCGCCGTCGCCTCGTCCACCGCGTCGGTCAGGTGCCGCCACTGGAGATCCCGTTCCCGCACCAGATCCGACTGGGCGGCGAGCTGCCGCGTCTTCACCCACAGGTCGACGAAGACCGTCACCTTGGCGCGCAGCACCCACGGGTCGAACGGCTTGGTCAGGTAGTCGACCGCGCCGGCCGCGTAGCCGCGCAGCGCGAGCTGCGCGTCCCTGTCCGCGGCGGTCAGGAAGATGATCGGTACGTGCCGGGTGCGCTCACGCCGCTTGATGTGGGTGGCGGTCTCGAACCCGTCCATGTCCGGCATCTGGGCGTCAAGCAGGATCACCGCGAAGTCGTCCACCAAGAGCTGCTTGAGCGCCGCCTCGCCGCTCTCCACCGCGACCGACTGCACCGGAAGGCCCTGGAGGATCGCCTCCAGCGCCATCAGGTTCTCCCGCCGGTCGTCCACCAGCAGGGCCTTGGCCGTCTGCGTCACGCGTTCTCCTCGCCTCGGCTCCGGCCGATCCAGGACGCCATCAGTTCGATCAGCTCGTCCAGGTCCACCGGCTTGGTGATGTAGTCGCTGCCGCCGGCGCCGAGCGCCGACTCCCGGTCGCCGGGCATCGCCTTGGCGGTCAGGAACACGACCGGCAGGTCCGCGAACCGGTGGTTGCGGCGGATCTGCGCGGTCGTCTCGTACCCGTCCTGGTCCGGCATCATGGCGTCCATCAGGACGATGTCGACCTCCGGGTGCTCGGCGAGCTGACGGACGCCGTCCGCTCCGTTGTCCGAGTACAACACGGTCATCCCGTGCAGTTCCAATGCGGACGTCAGCGCGAACACGTTCCGTACGTCGTCGTCGATGATCAGCACGGTCACGCCGTCCAGGCGCCGGGTCGTGGGCGTCTCCTGCGGCTGCGGCAGCTCCATCGGCATGAGCAGCGACGACGGCAGGCCCGCGCGGCCCGGTGACGGCGGCGCCGGCGCCACCACCGCGTCCGGCGCCAGCACATCGGGTACGAAGAGGGTGAACGTCGAACCCTGACCGGGCGCGGACGAGACGGTGATCGTGCCGCCGAGCAGGCGGGCCAGATCGCGGCTGATGGACAGGCCGAGCCCGGTGCCGCCGTAGCGCCGGCTGGTCGTGCCGTCCGCCTGCTG
The DNA here is from genome assembly GCF_042872445.1 of Micromonospora sp. NPDC005257. Classification (NCBI taxonomy): domain Bacteria; kingdom Bacillati; phylum Actinomycetota; class Actinomycetes; order Micromonosporales; family Micromonosporaceae; genus Micromonospora; species Micromonospora sp. NPDC005257. The sequence continues at coordinate 688,203 of NZ_JBIAKL010000002.1, forward strand.
GAACGCCTCGAAGATCAGCGACAGCTTGTCGTCGGAGATCCCGATGCCGGTGTCGATGACGGTGAACGCGATCACCCGCTGCGCGTTCGTCAGCGCCGGCACGTCGAAGACGGCGTTCTCGGCCGCCGGGCCGATCCGCAGCGTCACCGCGCCGTTGTCGGTGAACTTCACCGCGTTGGACAGCAGGTTGCGCAGGATCTGCTGCAACCGCTGGGCGTCGGTGACCAGCGCGGGCGGCAGGTCGCCGCTCACCCGCACCTGGAAGTCCAGGCCCTTCTCCTCGGCCTGCGGCGCGAACGCCTGCTCCACGTAACCGCGGATCTCGGCGAACTGGATCTCGGTGGGCTCGACGTCCATCCGGCCCGCCTCGATCTTGGACAGGTCGAGGATGTCGTCGATCAGCGACAGCAGGTCCGACCCGGCGCCGTGGATGGTCCGGGCGAACTCGATCTGCTTCGCGCTGAGGTTGCGCTCCGGGTTTTCGGCGAGCAGCCGGGCCAGCAGGAGCAGCGAGTTCAGCGGCGTACGCAGCTCGTGGCTCATGTTGGCCAGGAACTCCGACTTGTACGCGGACGCGCGGGTGAGCTGCTGCGCCTTCTCCTCCAGGCCGAGCCGGGCCAGCTCGATCTCCCGGTTCTGCGTCTCGATGTTGGCCTTCTGCTCGGACAGCAGCTTCGCCTTGTCCTCAAGCTCGGCGTTCGTTCGCTGCAACTCGGCCGACTGGTCCTGCATCTCGTGCGCTAGCCGCTGCGACTGCGCCAGCAGCTCCTCCGTACGCCGGTTGGCCTGGATGGTGTTCACCGCGACACCGATGGTGAGCACCAGCCGCTCCAGGAACGCCAGGTGCAGCTCGGAGAAGGTGGCCACACCGGCGAACTCGATCACGCCGAGCAGTTCGCCCTCGAACTGGACCGGCAGCACCACCAGGTCGGCCGGGGGCGTGTCGGCCAGCCCGGACCGCACGACGAGGCGCCCGTCCGGCTGCGCCTTGACCCGGATCGTCCGGCGCGACAGCGCGGCCTGCCCGACCAGTCCCTCACCCGGGCCGAACGTGACGTCGTGGCCGCGCGCCACATACCCGTAGGAGGCGGTGAGCCGCAGCCGCATGCTGCCCTCGGAGCTGTCCGCCAGGAAGAACGCGCCGAGTTGCGCGTCCACCAGCGGAGTCACCTCCTGCATGATCATGCGGCAGACCTCGCCCAGGTCGCGCTGGCCCTGAAGCAGACCGCCGATCCGGGCCAGGTTCGAGTCGAGCCAGCCCTGCTCGGCATTCTTCTTCGTCGTCTCCCGGAGGGTGACGATCATCTGGTTGATGTTGTCCTTCAGCTCGGCGACCTCGCCCTGCGCCTTCACGTTGATCCGCTGGGTCAGGTCGCCGCGGGTCACCGACGTGGAGACCTGCGCGATGGCACGCAACTGCGTGGTGAGCGTGGAGGCGAGCTGGTTGACGTTCTCGGTCAGGTCGCGCCACGTACCGGAGACTCCCTTGACCTGGGCCTGACCACCCAGCTTGCCCTCGGTGCCCACCTCGCGCGCCACCCGCGTCACCTCGTCGGCGAACGAGGAGAGCTGGTCCACCATCGTGTTGACGGTGTTCTTCAGCTCCAGAATCTCGCCCTGCGCGTCCACGGTGATCTTCTGACCCAGGTCGCCGTTCGCCACGGCGGTGGTGACGGAGGCGATGTTGCGGACCTGGCTGGTCAGGTTCGACGCCATCGAGTTCACGTTGTCGGTCAGGTCCCGCCACGTACCGGACACGCCCTTCACCTGGGCCTGACCACCCAGCTTGCCCTCGGTGCCCACCTCACGCGCCACCCGCGTGACCTCGTCGGCGAACGACGACAGCTGGTCCACCATCGTGTTGACCGTGGACTTCAGCTCCAGGATCTCGCCCCGGGCATCCACGGTGATCTTCTGCGACAGGTCACCCTTGGCGACCGCCGTCGACACCTGGGCGATGTTGCGCACCTGCGCGGTCAGGTTCGACGCCATCGAGTTCACGTTGTCGGTGAGGTCGCGCCAGGTGCCGGCGACGCCGCGCACCTGCGCCTGACCACCCAGCTTGCCCTCGGTGCCCACCTCACGCGCCACCCGCGTGACCTCGTCGGCGAACGACGACAGCTGGTCCACCATCGTGTTGACCGTGGACTTCAGCTCCAGGATCTCGCCCCGGGCATCCACGGTGATCTTCTGCGACAGGTCACCCTTGGCGACGGCCGTGGTGACCGAGGCGATGTTGCGGACCTGGCTGGTCAGGTTCGACGCCATCGAGTTCACGTTGTCGGTCAGGTCCCGCCACGTACCCGAGACGCCCTTCACCTGGGCCTGACCACCCAGCTTGCCCTCGGTGCCCACCTCACGCGCCACCCGCGTCACCTCGTCGGCGAACGAGGAGAGCTGGTCCACCATCGTGTTGACGGTGTTCTTCAGCTCCAGGATCTCGCCCTGCGCGTCCACGGTGATCTTCTGGCCCAGGTCGCCCTTGGCCACAGCCGTGGAGACCTGGGAGATGTTGCGGACCTGGCTGGTCAGGTTGCCGGCGAGCTGGTTCACGTTCTCGGTGAGGTCGCGCCAGGTGCCGGAGACACCGCGCACCTGCGCCTGACCACCCAGCTTGCCCTCGATGCCCACCTCACGCGCCACCCGCGTCACCTCGTCGGCAAACGAGGAGAGCTGGTCGACCATCGTATTGACGGTGTCCTTCAGCTCCAGGATCTCGCCCTGCGCGGCCACCGTGATCTTCTGCGACAGGTCACCCTTCGCCACAGCGGTCGACACCTGGGCGATGTTCCGCACCTGCGCGGTCAGGTTCGACGCCATCGAGTTGACGTTGTCGGTCAGGTCCTTCCAGGTGCCGGCCACGCCCGGCACCTCGGCCTGGCCGCCCAGCTTGCCCTCGGTGCCCACCTCGCGCGCCACCCGGGTCACCTGCTCGGCGAACAGCCGCAGCGTGTCGGTGAGCGAGTTCATCGTGTCGGCCAGCTCGGCCACCTCGCCGCGCGCCCCGACCGTGATCTTCTGCGACAGGTCGCCCTTCGCCACAGCGGTCGCCATCTGGGAGATCGACCGCACCTGCCCGGTGAGGTTCGACGCCATGGTGTTCACCGAGTCGGTGAGGTCCTTCCAGGTGCCGGCCGCCCCGCGCACGTCGGCCTGGCCGCCCAGCTTGCCCTCGGTGCCCACCTCACGGGCCACCCGCGTCACCTCGTCGGCGAACGACGACAGCTGATCCACCATCGTGTTCACGGTGCGGCCGATGCGCAGGTACTCACCGCGCAGCGGGCGACCGTCTATCTCCAGCGCCATGTGCTGGGACAGGTCGCCGTCGGCCACCGCCACGATGACCCGGGCGATCTCCGTGGTCGGCCGGCCCAGGTCGTCGATGAGCGAGTTGACCGCCCGCTGCCCCTCCGCCCAGGAGCCGTCCAGGCCCTCGTCGTCCAGTCGCTCGGTGAGCCGGCCGTCGCGGCCGACGATCCGGCTGATCCGCCGCAGGTCCAGGTGCTGCCGCTCCTGCAACGACACCACGTCGTTGAAGGCGTCGGCGACCTCACCGGGCAGACCCGCCCGCCGGGGCAGGCGCACCCGCAGATCGCCGCGCCCCACCCGGCGCAACGCCTCGACCAGTTCGCCGAGGAGCACCTCGTGGTCGGACGCGGACGGGTCAGCGGTCACCGACTGATTCACCGTGGCCATCGTTCCTCGCTCCGCTCGGGCTCGTGCGGTCACACGGGCCATCCCATCATTGTGCCGCGCGATCCGTCGAGGTCACCGCGGGTGCTCGCGCGTCATGCGGGTATCAACCCGGGTGGTGGGTTCGCCGGGACGCTTGGCACCCGGGGTGGGCGCGGTGGAGGATACGAAGGTGTCAGCGGAGGCAGGGCCGGTCAGCGGCGGCGCGGGCGGGCGCGTCCGCCGGGTCCGCCTCCCCGCCGACCGCCGCACCCCGGCGGCGGCCCGCGCGCTGGTGCGCACCATGCTGCTCGAAGCCCGGCTGCCGGAACTGCTGAACGAGGCGCTGCTGCTCACCACCGAGCTGACCACGAACGCCGTCGAACACGCGCGTACCGAACTGGACATCGAAGTCGAGGCCGACCGCAACAGCCTCACCGTGACCGTCACCGACTTCGCCTCCGGCCCGGTCGACGAGCTGACCGTCGGTGTGCGCAACACCACGTCCGACATCACCGAGGTGGCCGCCCGAGGGCGCGGGCTGCTGCTCGTCGACCACTTCGCCAGCCGGTGGGGCACCACGTACCTGCCCACCGGCAAGGGCGTCTGGTTCCGCCTGGACCGGCCCGGCCCCGGCGGGTCCGCCCGGCCGTCGGCCGGCCCACTGCGCGTCGTCGAACCGGAGCGGACCGGCGACGGTACGCCGAGCGCCGCGGCCATGAGCGACTTGATGCAGATCACCCCCGACGCGTACGCCGACGAGCCGCTGCCCGAGTTCGCCACCGGGCTGCTGACCCGGGTCGCCGAGATGGTGGGCGCCGCCGGTGGCACGGTCCGGCTGGACCGGGGCGACGGACTCGGCACCCAGGTGTTCGCCAGGTACGGCCGGCCGCCGCGCGAGGACAACGAGCTGCTACGCGTGCCGTTGGCCGTGCACCGGCCGTACTCCGGTGAGCTGGAGCTGGACGCGGCGCCCTCGGCGTACGCCCGGCCGCTCGCCGTGCTGGCCGCCGAGCGGCTGTCGCTGCACCTGGAGAACGACAGGCTGCGCCGCGCCGACGTACGCCGCTCCACCTGGCTGACGTTCCTGGCCGAGGCCGGCGAACTGCTCGCCCAGTCGCTCGACGTCGAACTGACCATGGCGCTCGTCCCGCAGCTCGTGGTGCCCCGGCTCGGCCAGTGGTGCGCGGTGCACACCACCGACGAGTGGGGCCGCCTGCGCCTCGCCGCGTCGAGCCACGCCGACGAGGCGATGCTGCCGCAGTTGCACCGGATCCTCCAGGAGACCGGCCCGGACTCGATCCAGTCGCGGCTGCGTGAGGCGTCCCGCAACGCCGCCCAGGTGCCGCTCGGCGGCCCGATGGAGGGCTTCGCCGTACCGCTGATCGCCCGTGGCCAGCGGCTCGGCACCCTCGCCGTGGGCCGGCACCAGCGACACCGGCACGACCCGGACGAGGTCTCGGTGCTGGAGGACGTGGCCCGCCGCGCCGCCCTCGCCATCGAGAACGCCCGCATCCACGCCGAACGCCGCCGGGTGGCCCAGACGCTCCAGCAGTCGCTGCTGCCGCCGGTGCTCCCGGTGGTCGAGGGCATCGGCTTCGCCGCCGAGTACGTCCCGACCGGCGACGACGCGGAGGTCGGCGGCGACTTCTACGACGTGCTTCCGCTGCCGGACGGCCGCTGGCTCGTCGTGGTCGGCGACGTGTCAGGTAAGGGCGTACAGGCCGCAGCCGTGACCGGGCTGGTCCGGGACGTGATCCGGGTGCTCGTCGGCGACGGCAAGCCGCTGCCCGAGGTGCTCGGCCGGCTCAACGAGACGCTGGTCGAGCGCGGCGGCGGACGCTACTGCACGCTGGCGCTCGCGTCCGTCGCGCCGGGCGACGGCGACCAGCTCGACGTCTCGCTGCACCTGGCCGGCCACGACCGCCCGGTGCTGCTGCACGGAGGCGGCGGCGCGACGTTCGTCGGCACCGGCGGTACGGCGCTGGGCCTGGTCGACGCGATCGCCACACCGACCGCCGAGCTGACGCTCAAGCCCGGCGACGCGCTGATCTTCTACACCGACGGCGTCACCGAGCGGCGGCGCGGACGCGAGCTGTTCGGCATCGAGCGGCTGCTCGACTCGGCGGCGCCGCTGGCCGGGTACTCGGCCGACGTGGTGGCCGCCCGGCTGCGCGCCACCACCATCGCGTTCTCGGCCGAACCCCCGCGCGACGACATAGCCATCCTGGTCCTCCGAAACGACACCCCGTAACCTCCCGCCCTGCCCTGCCTCCGCGCCGGCGCTCGCCCGCTCCCTCCTCAGAGGCCGCCGGGGAGGCGGCCGGGAGCCAGGCGGTGGTGCGGATCCAGGTGGGCCTTGGCGCTGCGCAGACGCGGCAACGCGGGCAGCTCGCCCCAGAGGTCGACGCCACGGCGTACCGCTGCGGGCGCGGCCACCACCACGCACCGGCCCCGCCGGGCGATCAGCACACTGCGGACCGCGGTGAGGATCGAGGCGACCCGATCGGGCGGCAGCGCACCGGACAGGGCGGCGTGCACGGCACCCGAGCCGGCCGAGCCGCGTACCGGCACCGGGCCGCCGGTGGCGTCGCGCAACGCGTAGACGGCGGCGTGCAGGTCGTTTATCGGCACCTCGATACGCAGCGCCGTGTCGCCCGGCGCGAAGGGGTACCGCCCCCACCATTCCGGCGCGTGGTGGCTGACCATCGCCTCGGCGCCGAGGACGGCGGTGAGCCGCTCGGCCCGCTCGGTCACGTCGGCCGGGCCGCCCTCAAGCAGCACCACCAGGCTGCCCGCCGCGGGCCGGCCGGTCACGGCCGGATGGTCGGGGCGGTTGATCACCGACGGGTGCGTCGGCGGGATGCGACGCCGGGGCAGCGGCACCGGCACCGGCAGGTCCAGTTCGACGGCGGCCGGATCGACGCCCGCGGCCAGCACCGCCCGGACCAGGTCGTGCACCTCCAGCGGCGTCCAGACCGGACGGGACACCCAGAGCCGGCCGGCCGGCACGGCGTGCACCCGCATGGTGGCCGAGACCAGCACGCCGAGCCCGCCCTGCGAGCCGCAGAGCAGCCGGGCCACGTCGAGCCCGGGCACCTCGCCGCGACCGAGGATCGCGTCCCCGCCACCGCCGCTGCCCGGAGCGGCCCGGCCGAGCGCCTCCGTGCCGGACTCGCCCACGCTCACCAGCTCGCCGTCGGCGTCGAGGTAGCGCACCCCGACGAGCTGGGCGCACGGGCTGCCGTGCCGGTGCCGCAGCGGGCCGGACTCGTCGGCGGCGAGCACCCCGCCGAGCGTCGCGCCCGGTGACGGCGCGTCGACCGGCAACCGCTGGTTGGTGCGCGCGAGCGTAGCCTGGACCGCGCGCAACGGCGTACCCGCGCCGATCTCGGCCACCGCCGCGTCGCGCGACTCGTGCCAGACCCCGGCGAGGCGGCCGGTGTCGAGCATGATGTCCACCTGCGCCGGGGAGGCGCCCCAGTCGATCTTCGTGCCGGCGCCGCGGGGCACCACGGTCAGGTCGTACGCGGCGGCCAGCCGCAACACCTCCGCGGCGGCGTGCGGGCCGCCCGGCACAGCCACCCACCGGGCGGTACGGCCGGCCACCTCGTCGGCCGGGCCGGCGAAGCGGGCGAACGGGTCGCCGCAGATCGCGGCCAGCTTCCGGGTGATGTCGAGGGCTCCGAGTCGGTCGGTGGAACGTGCCGCATCCGCCATGGCGGTTATCGTACACATGTTCGAACGACCTGGCGGCGAGTCGCGGGGTTCGGGCAGTGGGCGACCCCGGCGGCCACCCGCCGACCGGTAACGTGGCGCCGTGACCGAAACCCCACCGCCCGTCGCCAAGCGTGTCCCGACCGAGCGCGTCCATCACGGTGACACAGTCCTCGACGAGTACGCCTGGCTCGCCACCAAGGACGACCCGGACACGATCGCGTACCTGGACGCGGAGAACGCGTACACCGAGGCGCGCACCGCCCACCTGGCCGACCTGCGCGCGGAGCTGTTCGAGGAGACGCGCCGGCGCACCCAGGAGACCGACCTCTCGGTGCCCACCCGCAAGGACGGCTACTGGTACTACACCCGCACGGTCGAGGGCCAGCAGTACGGCGTGCAGTGCCGGCGCGCGGTCCGGCCGGACGAGAAGACGCCCCCGGTCAGCGCGGACGGCGCGCCGCTCGACGGCGAAGAGGTGCTGCTCGACGGCAACCAGCTCGCCGAGGGGCACGACTTCTTCTCCCTCGGCGCGTTCGACGTCAGCCCGGACGGCCGCTGGCTGGCCTACTCCACCGACTTCTCCGGCGACGAACGCTTCACGCTGCGGATCAAGGACCTGACCACCGGCGAGTCGCTGCCGGACGAGGTGCCGGACACGTTCCACGGCACCGCGTGGTCGAGCGACGCCTCGACGCTGTTCTACGTCACGGTGGACGAGGCGTGGCGGCCGAACCGGGTCTGGCGGCACACCGTCGGCACCTCGTCGACCGAGGACGTGGTGGTCTACCAGGAGGACGACGAGCGGTTCTGGGTCGGCGTCGAGCTGACCCGCTCCGAGCGCTTCGTGATGATCGACATTCACAGCAAGATCACCAGCGAGGTGCGGGTGATCCCGGCGGCCAACCCGACCGGCGAGCCCGCCGTCGTGGCCCCGCGGCGTCAGGGCATCGAGTACGCGGTGGAGCACCACGGCCACCGCTTCCTGATCCTGCACAACGACGGCGCGGAGGACTTCGCGCTCGCGTACACCTCGGCCGACGCGCCGGGCGAGTGGACGCCGCTGATCCCGCACACGCCCGGCACCCGGCTGGAGGCGGTCGACGCGTTCGAGAACCACCTCGTGGTCTCGCTGCGTGCGAACGGCCTGACCGGGCTGCGGGTGCTGCCGGTGGGCAGCGACGACAGCTGGGACATCGACTTCCCCGAGCCGATCTACAGCGTCGGGCTGGACGCGAACCCGGAGTACCGGACCGACGAGGTACGGCTGCGTTACACCTCGCTCGTCACCCCCGACTCGGTCTACGACTACGACCTGGTCACCCGGGAGCTGACGCTGCGCCGGCAGAAGCCGGTCCGGCCCGGGGCGGACGGGCGGCCGTACGACCCGGCCGACTACGAGCAGCATCGGGACTGGGCGCTCGCCGACGACGGCACCCGCGTACCGATCTCGCTGGTCTGCCGCCGCGGCACGCCGCGCGACGGCTCGGCGCCCGCCGTCATCTACGGCTACGGGTCGTACGAGGCGAGCATGGACCCGTGGTTCTCGATCGCCCGGCTGAGCCTGCTCGACCGCGGCGTGATCTTCGCGGTGGCGCACATCCGGGGCGGCGGTGAGCTGGGCCGGCGCTGGTACGACGAGGGCAAGCTGCTGGCCAAGAAGAACACGTTCACCGACTTCGTGGCCTGCGCCCGGCACCTGGTCAAGGCGGGTTGGACGACGAGCGACCGGCTGGTCGCCCGGGGCGCGTCGGCCGGCGGCCTGCTGATGGGCGCGGTGGCGAACCTCGCCCCGGACGCGTTCGCCGGGATCGTCGCGCAGGTGCCGTTCGTGGACGCGCTCACCTCGATCCTCGACCCGTCGCTGCCGTTGACGGTCACCGAGTGGGAGGAGTGGGGCAACCCGCTCGACGACCCCGAGGTGTACGCGTACATGAAGTCGTACACGCCGTACGAGAACGTGACCGCCGCCGACTACCCGGCCATCCTGGCGGTGACCAGCCTCAACGACACCCGCGTGCTCTACCACGAGCCGACCAAGTGGATCGCCCGGCTGCGCGCGCTCGCGCCGTCCGGCGACTACCTGCTCAAGACCGAGATGGGCGCGGGCCACGGCGGCCCGAGCGGCCGGTACGACTCCTGGCGCGAGGAGGCGTTCGTCAACGCCTGGATCCTCGACCGCGTCGGCCGCGCGTGAAGGAAGGGCCACCAGTCGCGCGTCCCGGATCAGGGATGAGCGACGAGGAGCCCTCGGTGGCGCGACGGGGACCGACCTGGCTGGTCCTCGTGGTGGTCGCCGCCGCGCTTGTCGTCTGCTGCTGCTCGACGGTGATCGGGCTGGTGGTCGCGGGCTCCGCCGGCCTGCTCGGCCGCTGACCGCCGGGCCGGACGCCGGCCGTCCCGGCCCGGCGGGCGCGGCCGAACGGCCCGCGCGGGACCACGCGGGCCGTTCGGGTCAGCGGGTCCAGGCCGGGTTCCGCCCGGCCCGGCCGAGCAGCGCGTCCATGCTGGTCGGCGCGGCCTCGGTGGGCACCGGCGGGCCGAACGCGCCCATCTTCTGCCCCGTGTCGCCCATGCGGTCCATGAACTCGTGCCCCGCCGACACCACGGCCGGGTCCACTGTCAGCTCCTGGCCGGTGGCCCGGGCCAGGTCCCACCCGTGCACCGTGAGGTCGATCAGGGCCATCGACCCGACCGTCTCCTGGGGTAGCCCCATGCCGGGTGAAACGCCTTCCAGCGCGGCCGGGTCGGACCACGCCTCGATCAGCCGGGCCGCCTCGGCCGCGAACCGGTCGCGCCAGCCCTCGGTCAGGTGGTCGGTCCTGCCGGACCAGTCCACCGCCTCCCGGTGGGCCAGCGCCTGGAAGTTGGCCACCGCGTCGAACAGATGACCGAGCAGGTCGCGCACCGTGTAGTCGGGGCACGGGGTGGACAGGCCGAGCTGCTCGTCGGAGATGCCGCGAACCACATCGACCGTACGCGGCGCCGCGACGGCGAGCAGCTCACTAGTCTTCGTGCTCATAGGGGCAGCCTAGGAGGGTGGTCTTGAAGAAATGCGACACGAACCGCGGCGTGACAACCGGGGCATCCTCGATCCGGGCCGGCTGCGCCGGCAGGTCCGGTTCCGGCGCCGGATGGCGGCCCCGGCGTTGCGTCGGTGGGTGGAGCACTACTGGTTGATCGACTGGGACCTGGACGAGCCGTTCGAGCAACGGGTGGTGCCGCACCCGACCGTGAACGTGGTGTTCCAGGCGCAGGACGGCGCGGTCGAACACGGTGAGATCGCGGGCGTCGACACCGGCCTGTTCGCCGTCACGCTGCACGGCGTCGGCCGGGTCTCCGGCGTCCAGTTCAGCCCGGGCGGCTTCCGGCCGTTCTGGCGGCGTCCGGTCGCCGAGCTGACCGGCCGGCGCGTACCGATCACCGACGGGCCGATCTGCCCGGGGACCGACGACGAGCGCTGCGCGAGGCTGGACGAGCTGCTGACCTCGTGGTCGCCGGTCGCGGATCCGCTCGCCGCGGAGGCCACCGCGCTGGTCGAGGAGATCCGCGCCGACCGGACCGTGCTGCGGGTGACCGACTTCGCGCGGCGGCGGGGCGTCTCCGTCCGCCGGCTCCAGCGCCTCTTCCTCGACCACGTCGGCGTCGGTCCGAGACAGTGACGCGGGTCGGGCGCCCCGCGAAGCGCGGGCCGTCGCCTTGCCCGCCCTCACTTCGCAGTCACGAACGGTGACAGTCGGCGGAGCGGCGGGCCTCACCTCGCGCCGACTTTGCTCTGCACCCACTGACGCAGCGCACACCGACGGTGACGGTGGCGACGCGACGCCGTCGACAATGACCAACAGGGAGCACCTGCTCAGACGCCTGCTGCACCGATGGCTGCAGAGCAAAGCCGGCAGCAAGCCCACTCGCTCGCCCCGCAGTCGCGGTGACGCAGCGTGACAGTCAGTTCAGCTACAGTACGTGACCGGGAGCGCGTCAGCGGCGGCGGACCGCCACCACCGCGACGTCGTCCTGGATCTCCGGCGGTGCCAGCTCGACCAGCAGCCGGCGGCAGAAGTCGTCCAGGTCGTCGTCCACCCGGGCGGCGGCCACGCCGAGCGCCGCCATGCCGTCGTCGATCGTGGCGTCCCGCCGTTCGATCAGCCCGTCGGTGTAGAGCACGAGCGTGGCCCCGGTGGGCAGCACGAAGTCCAGATCCGGCGGGCGCGGCGCGCGCACACCGAGCAGCGGCGCGGTCTGCGTCACGAACTCGACCCGCCCGTCCCGGCTCAGCAGCGCCGGCAGGTGCCCGGCGCTGGCCATCCGGATCAGCCCGGTCGGCGGGTGGAGCAGCAGGACGCAGATGGTGGCCAGCTCGGTCGGCAGCAGGTTGCGCATCAGCTCGTTGACCCGGTCCAGGATGACGCCCGGCTGGTGCCCCTCGACCGCGTACGCCCGCACCGCGTGCCGCAGCTCGGCCATCACCGTGGCGGCGTGCAGCGAGTGCCCGGCCACGTCACCGATCGCCACCAGCAGGTGCCCGTCGAGCATCACCAGCTCGTAGAAGTCGCCGCCCACCTCGGTCTGCGCGCTCGCCGGCTCGTACCGGACGGCCAGGTCCAGGCCGACCACGTCGGGCAGCCGCTGCGGCAGCAGGCTGCGCTGCAACGTCACAGCGATCCGGTGCTCCTCGTCGAAGGACCGTTGCGCCTCCACCGCCGAGGCGACCGCCTGGGCGAGCTGCACCAGCACCGGTGTGCGTACGGTCTGGGTTGCGGTCGGCACCACCACGTAGAGCGGGGCCCGGTCCTCGCGCAGCCGGGAGGCGGCCACCGTCACGGTGTCGCCGTCCGGCCAGTCGGTCAGCGCCCAGTCGGCCGGTTCGTCGACCCGTACCCGGGTGCCGATCGGCACTCCGGTGTCGTCCACCACCCACGGCACGATGGTGGCCGGCGTGTGCGCGTCGATCGCCACCCCGGCCAGGCAGTCCCCGTCGAACGTCTCCGCGACCACCGCCGCCGGGGCCTTGAAGATCCGCGCCGCGCCGCTCGCGGCGGCCTCCAGCAGCCGGACGAAGTTCGGCGTCGCGTGCATCTCGACTGTGGCGTCGGCGAGCGCCGCGAGCCGCTCGGCGAGCTGCTCGGCACGCAGCCGGGCCTGGTAGTAGCGCAGCACCGCGTGGGCGGTGGCGACCAGCTCCTCCGGCTCGATCGGCTCGGCCAGGTAGGCGTCCGCGCCCCGGGTGAGGCCCTGCGCCCGGTCGACCACGTCGACCGCGTGCGCGGAGACGTGGATGACCGGGATGTACGGGAACTCCTCCTTGATCCGCTCGCACACCTCGAAGCCGCTCATGTCGGGCAGCCGCACGTCGAGCACCACGAGGTCGACGTGCTCCCGGGCCACCCGCTCCAGCGCCGCCGTGCCGTTCTCCGCCTCGACCGTGACGAAGCCGGCCCGGGTCAACCAGTTGACCAGCAGGTATCGCTTGGGGCCGCTGTCGTCGACCACAAGCACGGTCACCGGCCCGCCGTCCACCGTCACGCTCCGCCCGACGGGAGGACCACTGTGAACGTGCTGCCCCGGCCGGATTCGCTGGCCAGCTCCAGCGTCCCGCCGAGCAGCTTCACCAGCCGTCGCGCGTACGGCAGGCCGAGCCCGGTGCCGCCGACCCGGGTCGTGCCGGGCACCTGGTAGAACTCCTCGAAGACCCGTTCGTGCAGCTCCGGCGGGATGCCCACGCCGGTGTCGGTGACCGACAGCGTCCACTGCTCGCCGCGACGCTCGGCGCGCAGGCGCACCTCGCCGCGCTCGGTGAACTTCAGCCCGTTGTGCAGCAGGTTACGCAGCACCTGGGCGAGCAGCACCTCGTCCGAGCGGACCGTGGCCGGGGCCGGCGGTTCCTCGACCACCAGCTCCACCTCGGGGCGCGCGGTGAGCGCCCGCAGCGTGCCGCGCAACTGCCCGAACACCGCGCGCAGATCGACGTCGGCCCAGTCCGGCTCGATCCGGCCCGACTCCGCCTTGGCCAGGTCGAGCAGCTCGTTGACCAGCCCCAGCAGGTCGTCCGCCGAGGAGCGGATCAGCCCCACCTGGCGGGCCTGTTCGCCGGTGAGCGGATCGGAGGCGGAGTCGGCGAGCAGCCGGGCCAGGCCGATGATCGCGGTGACCGGGGCGCGCAGCTCGTGGCTGACGTTCGCCAGGAACCGGCTCTTCGACTCGCTGGCGGCCCGCAGTTGGGCGGACTTCTCGTCCAGCTCGGCGTAGAGCGCCACCACGCCGCGGTTGGTCTCCTCCAGCTCCTCGGTGAGCTGGTTGTAGAGCGCCATCACGCCCCGATTGGTCTCCTGGAGTTCGGAGTTGAGCACCGCCAGCTCGTCGCGCTGGCTGCGTACCTCGTCGAGTGCGGCGATGAGCTGCGTGTTCTGGGTGGCCAACTCGTCCAGGGCGGAACCCGGCGCACGCTCGGCCAGCTCCGCGCGGAGTTCGGCGGCACGCTTGGCCGTCAGCTCCTCGCCGTTGTCGGGCACTCGTCGGGACATCCTCACGACGGTATCGCCCTCGACGTTCACGACCCGCAACGTATCCACAAGACGAGCGACGGCGCCGGACTGCGGCTCGTACCGTCCATCGGGGAGCGGACGCACCGGCGACAGGTCCACCTGGAGGACCCGGCGGCCGACGGCGTCGCGGGCGAGGGCGAATGTCACGTCCGCGCCGTCGGCCCCGCGCAACAGTCCCCGGGCCACCTCGCTGAGCGCGGTGGCGATCCGTACCTGGTCCTGGTGTTCCAGCCCGACCGCTGCGGCCACCTCCCGGCCGCGCTGCCGGACCAGGAAGATGTCCTGCTCCACCCGGAGCGCGAGGTGCAGGAGGGGTTCGGTCATGCCGCCCCCCGGGCCACCAGGACGCAGGCGTCGTCACGACGAATGCCGGCGTCACGCAGCAGGGTCGCGGCGGCCAGCAGCGGGTTGCCGGCGGCGAGCCCGGGATAGTCGGCCAGGTCCCAGCGATCCACCACCCCGTCACTGTGCATGACCAGGGTGGCGTCGCGCGAGAAGGGGTAGTCGTATCCGCGGATCACCGGACGCTGGTGCCCGGAGATGCCCGGCAGCGAGACCAGTCCGCGCCGCCGCTCGCCGGGCGTGACGATCATCGCGGCGATGTTGCCCAGCCCGGCATAGCGGAGCACCCCGGCGGCCGGGTCCAGTTCCGCGACCGCGAGCGCCGCGCCCCGGGTGTGCGACATGGCGGCGTGCAGGTGCCGCACCACCACGTCCGGCGGCCCGTCCGGCGCCGAGCGGAACGCGGACACCGCGGCACCGGTGGCGGCGGCGGCGAGCGGCCCATGGCCCAGCCCGTCGGAGACCAGCACCTGCCGCCGGCCGGCGGCCAGCCGGACCGCGTACCCGTCGCCGCTGCTCTGCTCGCCGGTGATCGGCCGGGCCAGCCCGGCCGCCCAGTCCGGCTCCGGCGGTGCGCCGTCCCAGACCTGGACGACCAGGACCGTGCCCTTCCCCGGCGACGAGTAGCCGTCGAACCGGCTCGACTGCCGGGCGATCGCGCCGAGCCCGATGCCGAGCGTGCCGGCGGTGGAGTGGCCGTCGACGGAGGAGAGCGTGAGGTCGGCCATGCCCGGGCCGGAGTCGATCGCCACCAGCTCCACCCCGGCATACCCGCCCCGGCGTGCCGGACGCATCAGGACCGTGCCCTCGCGGGCGTGCTTGACCAGGTTGCTGGTGATCTCCGCGGTGACGATGGCCAGGTCCGCGACGCGCGACGCGCTCAGTTCGAGCTGCCGGCCGAGACGCTCGGCCGCCCGGCGTACGCTGCCGGCTGTCGCTCCGGTGTCGACCCGGAACCAGATCCCGTGGTCGGGCACCACGTCGGCGATCATCGCGACCACTTGGTGATGGTGATCCTCGTTCCCTCGCCGACAGCCGTCCGGATGTCGAAGTCGTCGACGAGCCGGCGGGCGCCACTGAGTCCCAGACCCAGTCCGCCGCCGGTGGTGTAGCCGTCGGTGAGCGCCAGGTCGAGGTCGGGGATGCCCGGTCCCTCGTCGGCGAAGACGATCCGCACGCCGCGTCGACGGCCGTCTTCCACGGTGCTCACCTCGGCGCTGCCCCCGCCGCCGTAGATCAGCGTGTTGCGGGCCAGCTCGCTGGCGGCGGTGACGAGCTTCGTCTGGTCGACCAGGGAGAGGCGGACCGCGACGGCGGTGCTGCGCACCAACTGCCGGACCCGCACCACGTCCTCGTCGCTGCGGATCGCCTGCGTCGCCGGCACACCCAGGTCGACGCCCGTGGTCATGCCGTCGCCGTCGTCTCGGTGCCCTCGTCGTCGGCCGCCTCGTCCCACTCGTCGGCACGGCTGGCCGCGATCAGCTCCATGCCGCGCTCGACGTTCAGCGCGGTACGGATGCCGTTGAGCGACAGCCCCAGCTCGACCAGGGTGATGGCGACGGCGGGGCGCATGCCGACCACCACCGTCTCGGCGTCCAGCACCTTCGAGATGGACGCGATGGTGGAGAGCATCCGGCCGACGAACGAGTCGACGATGTCCAGCGCCGTGATGTCGATGATCACACCGTGGCAGCCGGTGGCGACGATCCGCTCGGCCAGGTCCTCCTGCAACTGGATCGCCGTCTGGTCGGACATGTCGAGCTGGATGGAGACGAGCAGGATGTCGCCGATCTTGAGGATCGGCACCCGTTCCATCAGGACTCCCGGCGCGAGCGGCGGGCGGTGGTCTCGACCCCGGTGAGGCGCAGCACGTGGCGCAGCGCGTCGGCGAGGCTGGCCTTGGTCGCGATGTCGCCGAACTCGATGCCGAGGGCGACGATCGTCTGGGCGATCTGCGGCCGGATGCCGGAGATGATGCAGTCGGCGCCCATCAGCCGGGCGGCCACCACGGTCTTGAGGATGTGCTGGGCGACCTGGGTGTCCACCGCCGGCACGCCGGTGATGTCGATGATCGCGTACGGCGAGCCGGTGTCGACGAGCGTCTGGAGCAGCCGCTCCATCACCACCTGGGCGCGGGCCGAGTCCAGCGTCCCGACCAGCGGGACGGCGACCACGCCCTCCCAGAGCTTGACCACCGGGGTGGACAGCTCCAGCAACTGCTCCGCCTGGTCGGCGATCAGGCTCTCCCGCGCCCGGACGAACGTCTCGAACGTGAACAGCCCCATCTGGTCCACGAGCGCGGAGAAGGCGACGAAATCGCGCAGGGCGTCGGCGCCCTTCTCCTCCTCCAGCACCTCCAGCAGGGTGTCCTTGAGCGCGAACACGCTGATCGCGGTCTCGGTGGCGGAGAACCCCTGCCGGGCCCGGTTGGTGGACAGCTCGGACAGCACGGCGCGCAGCTCACCGCCGTGCTCGTCGGCCAGGTCGGCGACGCCCTGCCGACCGGCGTCGATCAGCGCGCGGTGCAGCTCCTGTACCTGGCGAGCCAGTTCGGCCCGGCTCAGCCGACCGCGCAGCGAAGCGGCGACGATCTCGGTCCAGCGGCTGGTCAACCGGTCCGCGTGCTGAGTGAGCAGGTGGGCGAGCCGATCACCCTGTTCGGCGCTCAACGCCATGGTTGACCTCCCTGATTTGGACGGGCGGACTCTATCACCGGAGGCTGGTGCGCTAGTTGTCGCGTAGCAAAGAATGATCGACCGCACCGTGACCGCTCCCGTTCTGCGCGGCGTGCCCTTCGTGGGATACCGTTTCCCCCGAACACAGGAGGTCGACGAATGTCCTTGACGGTGCATACGGAACAACGCGGCGACGTGGTCGTCGTGTCGGTCGCGGGCGAGCTGGACATGGCCACGGCACCGCAGCTGCAGGACCAGATCACGGACCTACTGGACAAGGGACGCAGTCGCCTCGTCTTCGACCTGGCCGAGGTGTCGTTCTGCGACTCCACCGGCCTGTCGGTGTTCGTCCGGGCGAAGAACAACTGCGACGAGGTGGGCGGCGTGGTCCGGCTGGCCGCCCCGCAGCGCGGCGTGCTGCGCATCCTCGAGGTCAGCGGCCTGGTCGAGGTGCTGCACACGTACCCGACGGTGGAGCAGGCCGTCGCGGGCGATCCCACCCCGGCCTCCTCCTGACCGATCCCGCTCAGCGCTCGTCCTCGATGTAGCGGGGACGGGCGATCACCATGCCCGCTGCCGTCTGCACGGCCAACGCCACCAGCAGGAAGCCGATCGGGGCCGTCCAGCCGCCGGTCGCCTCGTAGAGGATGCCGACCAGCAGCGGTCCGAGCGCCGCGATCACGTACCCGGTGCTCTGCGCGAACGCGGACAGCGCCACGGTGCCCTCGGCGGTCCGGGCGCGCAGCCCGATCGTGGTCAGGATGAGCGGGAACGCGCCCTGGCCGAGCGCCAGCAGCAGCACCCACAGCGGCGCCAGGCCGCGCGGGGCCAGCGCCAGACCGGTGTACGCGGCCGCGGAGAACACGGTCAGCGACAGCACCAGCGGTCGCAGCGTCGCCAGCCGCCCGGCCAGCGTCGGCATCATCAGCGCCACCGGCACGCCCAGCGCGGTCACGCCGGCGAGCAGCAGCCCGGCCACCTCCGGCCGGTACCCGGCGTCGCGGAAGAGCTGGGCCAGCCAGCCCATGATCGCGTACCCGCTGAGCGACTGCGCCCCGAAGTAGACCGCCATGGCCCAGCCGAGCCGGGTCCGGGCCGGTTGCACCCGGGCCGGGGCGGCGACCGCCACCGCCGGGGGCGCGGCCCGTCGGGCGGCGCGGGCACGCAGCGCCAGCGGCACCCACGGGAGTACGGCCAGCGCGGCCAGCCCGGCCCAGATGCCGAGTCCGGCCCGCCAGGAGCCGAACGCGTGCGCCACCGGCACGGCGGAGGCGGCGGCCACCGTCGTCCCCACCGTCAGGGCCATCGTGTACGCCCCGGTGACCAGCCCGGTGCGGTGCGGGAAGTGCTGCTTGACGAGCATCGGCAGCAGGATGTTCGCCACCGCGATGCCGGCCAGCGCGAGCGCGCTGGTGAGCACGAAGACCGCCGCCGAGCCGGTGACCACGCGCAGCACCTGCCCGACGGTGAGCGCCAGCATGGCCACCACCAGCACCCGGGGCGCGGCCCAGCGGCGGACCAGCCACGGGGTGAGCGCGCCCAGCCCGGCGAACGCGATGGTGGGCAGCGTGGTGACCAGGCCGGCCATGGTCCCGGAGAGGCCGAGCCCGGTCCGGATCTCGTCGAGCAGGGCGCCCAGGCTGGTCACCGCGGCCCGCAGGTTCAGCGCGACGAGCAGCATCCCGACCAGGACGAGCAGACCGCCCCGGACCGGGCGGGCCGCCGGACCGCGGCCCGGCGCGGGGGTGACGCCCGGGGCGGGCACTGTCGCGGCGGGCGCAGGTGGCGGAGTCATGACCTCGAACCTACAATCATGGGATGAATTTCGGCAGCAGGTGTAACCGGTGACACCGGCCGTCAATTCCGTCTCCGTGCCACCGCGCGGTCACCGGGTCCGGCAGACCACCGAACAGCTCCGGGAACGGATCCTCGGCGGCGAGTGGCCGGTGGGCGGGCGCATCCCCACCGAGCCGCAACTGGTCGCCGCGCTCGGGGTGGGGCGCAACACGGTTCGCGAGGCGGTCCGGGCGCTCGTGCACGCCGGGGTGCTGGAGTGCCGGCAGGGCTCCGGCACCTACGTGGTGTCGACAGACGAGCTGGCGCCGGTGGTGGCCCGCCGGCTCACCGACGACCGGATGACCGAGGTGGTCGAGGTCCGGCGCGCGTTCGAGGTGGAGGCCGCCCGGCTCGCCGCGCTGAGGCGTACGCCCGAGGACCTGGCGGCGCTCGACGGCGCGCTCGCGGCCCGCGAGACCGCCTGGCGCGGCGGCCGGGTGGACGAGTTCGTCGAGGCGGACGCCGCGCTGCACACGGTAGTGGTGGCCGCCGCGCACAACGCCATGCTCGCCGAGCTGTACGCCTCGGTCGGCGCCGCGCTGCGCAGCACCGTGGCCCAGGCGATGGGCGAGGCGCTGACCCCCGAGCGGTACGTGGACCACGGCCGGCTGGTCGAGGCGATCCGGGCCGGCGACCCGCAGCGGGCGGCGATCGAGGCCGGTGCTTTTCTCGAAGGGCCCGCCGGGGCATAGGTTGTCCCCGACGCAGACTCATCAGGGCACGGGAGTACGGATGCTCAAGGGCTTCAAAGACTTCATCATGCGCGGCAACGTCGTCGACCTGGCGGTCGGTGTCGTCATCGGCGCCGCGTTCACCGGCGTGGTCACCCAGCTCACCAAGTCGTTCCTGGAACCGCTGGTACGGGTGTTCATCGTGTTGATCACCGGCAACAAGGACGGGCTCAGCGGCTCGACGCCCGCGTTCCGGGGCATCCCGTTCGACTGGGTGGCCTTCGTCAACGCGTTGATCACGTTCATGCTCACCGCGGCGGCGCTGTACTTCCTCGTCGTCTACCCGATGAACAAGCTCGCCGAGCGCCGCAAGCGCGGCGAGGAGCCGCCGCCCTCGGCCCCGAGCGAGGAGGTCAAGCTGCTCACCGAGATCCGGGACGCGCTGCTCGCCGGCGACCACGGCACACCGGGCCAGCGCAGCGCCCTCGACGACGTGCTCGGCCGCCGGCAGGAGCCACCAGCGCCGCGCTGACGCCATAGCCGATCGGCCCCCGCGACGATCTCGCGGGGGCCGACGTGTATCGAACACATGTTCGATAGAGTCCGGGCATGGAGCAGCGCAGGCACTGGTGGAACGGGAAATGGGGACGCCTCGCCCGGCGAGACGTCTTCCTCCGGGTGGACGGCGACCGCTGGCACGTGGAGCAGCGGGCCGGCGGCGCCGAGGGGGTCTCCCGGTTCTACGAGCACGCCAGCGTCGAGGAGGCCGAGGAGACGGTCCGGGCGCTGCTGGACGGCACCGACACCTGGCGCGAGCTGTCCCCCCGGCCGCCGGGCGGCTGGGCCCCGTCCGTTTAGCGCCCGCGCGACCCGGGAACCGCTTCCGCATGAGCCAGCAGCAGGACACCGTCTCCCGGGTCACCACCGGCATGCGGGTGGTCGACTCCGCAGGCGTCGAGGTGGGCACAGTCGATCTCGTGCAGCGCGGCGACCCGGCCGCGGTGACCGTGCAGGCGCCCGCCCCTGTCGACCCGGGCAGCAGCCTGGACGAGTTGATCGAGTCGGCGGCGGCCGAGGAGCCGGACGTGCCGGCCGACCTGGCCGCCCGGCTGCTGCGCGACGGCTACCTCAAGGTCTCCACCGAGCTGGTCCGCACCGGCGCGGTCTACGTCCCGTCCGGTCGGATCGCCGCGGTGAGCGACGGCGCGGTACGCCTCACCGTCCCGGCCGCGGAGCTACCCGCCGAGGAGTGACCAGCCGGGTCGAATGCGCCGTTTAGGCGGCTCTGCGCGTCGAGGCGGCCGCGCTCGGAGTACGGCCTAGGCTCGTCGGGTGCTGCTGACCTATGTGGACGAGTCGTACACCGATCGCTGGTACTGGATCGGCGCGCTTCTGGTCCCGGAGGCCGTGGCCATCCCGCTCAGCACCGCACTCGACGAGGTGATGACGGACGCGGCCAAGGCGTACGGCATCGATCGAGCCGCCGAACTCCACGGGTACGACCTGTTCCAGGGGCGGACGTCCTGGGCGGGCGTGCCGCCACGCGCCCGGATCGCCGTCTACAACGCCGCGCTCAAGGCGATCGGCACGTACGACGTCACCCTCATCCTGCGCGGTGTCGACCGGCACGGTCTCGCCCGGCGCTACGGGCTCACCCGACCCGCTCACGAGGTGGTGCTGTCACACCTGCTGGAACGGGTGGACGGGTACACGGCGATGCGGGACGAACTGGCCCTGGTGATCGCGGACGAGGTCGACAACCCCGCCATTCACCGCTCGGACCTGACCCGTTACCGGGTCGACGGAACCGGGGGCTACCGTTCGCGGCGGCTCAGCCGGATCGTGGACACCCTGCACTTCGCCCCGTCGCACGCATCCCGGCTGGTGCAGGCCGTCGACCTGGTCACCTTCCTGTTCCGCAGGATGGCGAGCGGGGCGGGCGCGGATCCTCGGGAGGCGACGACCAACACGCGGTTGTGGTCCTGGGTCGAGCCGCGCCGGTACCACTCCTGGTGCTGGCATCCGACCGGACGACCGACGCACGAAGGGCCCGCTTGAAAGCGGGCCCTAAGGCGGTTGCGGGAACCCTCACGGGCCTCCTGCGCACTCCAGGTTAACAGTTCGTCACCCGGTCCGGCCGGAAAGCGACGGGGCGGATTCGGTCCGGGGCGGCTCGACCGGCGCGGATACGACCGCCCGGCGGCGGAACAGCAGCAGCATCAGCCAGCCCGCGACCAGTCCCCAGAACGCGCCGCCCACCCCGAGCAGGCTCACCCCGGAGGCGGTGACCACGAACGTCACCACCGCTGCTTCCCGCGCGTCCGGCTGGGCGACCGCCGCCGTGACGGCTCCGGCGAGCGCGCCGAGCAGGGCGAGCCCGGCGACGGCCTCGACCAGCACCGGTGGGGAGAGCAGCACCAGGGCGGTGGCCACGCCGGCGCCCAGGCCGAGCAGGGCCAGGCCGATCCCGGCGGTGACCGAGGCGATCCAGCGCCGTTCCGGGTCCGGGTGGGCGTCCGGGCCGGCGGCCAGGGCGGCGGTGATCGCGGCCAGGTTCACCGCGTGCCCGCCCGCCGGGGCGCCGAGCGCGGTGGCGAGTCCGGTCACCCGCAGCGCCGAGCCGAGCGGGGCCCGGTAGCCGTACCCGGCGAGCACCGCGGTGCCGGGCACGTTCTGCGCGGCCATGGTGACCAGGAACAGCGGCAGCGCGAGCCCGACGACGGCGGGCAGCGTCCAGGCCGGCGCGGTGAACGCGACGACCGGTGCGGCGTCCAGCCGGGCCGGCCCGGAGGTGGTCAGCGCGATCGCGACCACCGCCACGGCGAGCGCGCCCGGCACCGCCCACCGGCGGGCGAACCGGTGCAGCAGCAGCCAGACCAGCACCACGGGCCCGGCCAGCAAGGGCACCTCGACCAGGGCGCGTACCGGCGCCGTACACAGCGGCAGCAGCACCCCGGCGAGCATGGCGGAGGCGATCGGGGTGGGGATGGCGGCGACCGCGCGGCCGAGCGCGGGGATCAGCCCGGCCGCGATGATCAGCAGCCCGGCGAGCAGGAAGGCGCCGACCGCCGCGGGCCAGCCGCCGGCGACCGGCCCGGTGGCCACCAGCAGCGCCGCGCCCGGCGTGGACCAGGCGATCGACAGCGGCAGCCGGTGCCGCAGGCCGAGCCAGACCGCGCAGGCGCCGCTGGCGACGCAGAGCGCGAGCAGGCCGGAGGCGGCCTGCTCCGGTTCGGCGCCGACCGCGCGCAGCCCGGCCAGGACGACTGTGAACGAGCTGGCGAAGCCGACCAGGGCGGTCACCACGCCGGCCAGCACGGGTTGGAGCCGACCGCCCATGCTCTCCTCCTCCGACCGTTCCGTTTACGGAACGGCACGGTGTAGCACGATAGCCCCCATGACAGCCGCCGCACCAGCCGATGACCGGGGCGCCCGGGAGGTCGGCCGGCGCATCCGCTCGCTCCGTACCGAGCGGGGCATCTCCCTGTCCGAGCTGGCCCGCCTCGCGGGCGTCGGCAAGGCCACGCTCTCCGGCCTGGAGAACGGTGTGCGCAACCCCCGGCTGGAGACCCTGTACGCGATCACCGCGCAGCTCGGCGTACCGCTGACCGCCGTGCTCGCCACGCCCGGCGAGACGCCGACCCTGCGCGGGGCCGCGGTGGGAGGCACGCTGCTGGAGGTGTTCAGCGACCGGGAGGCGACCTACGAGCTGTACCGGATGTGGGTCACCCCGGGCCCGGCGCAGCTCTCCCCCGCCCACTCCAGCGGCGTGACCGAACACGTGACGGTCTTCTCCGGCGTGCTGCGCGCCGGCCCGGTCGACGCCCCGCTGACCGCCGGTCCCGGTGGCTACCTGCGGTGGACCTCCGACGTGCCGCACACCTACGCGGCGGTGGGCGAGGAGGAGGTCCACGCGAGCCTCCTGCTGCG
The DNA here is from genome assembly GCF_042872445.1 of Micromonospora sp. NPDC005257. Taxonomy (NCBI): domain Bacteria; kingdom Bacillati; phylum Actinomycetota; class Actinomycetes; order Micromonosporales; family Micromonosporaceae; genus Micromonospora; species Micromonospora sp. NPDC005257. The sequence continues at coordinate 711,588 of NZ_JBIAKL010000002.1, forward strand.
CTATCCTCGTCCATCCATACTGGACAGTAGACGCATACCCAGGATGTAAGCGGATGACATTTCTTTCAGCAGACCCGCCAGCGCGTGCAGACGCGGAGCCGTTCTTCTTGGCAAGCTTGTCGGCATGACGCTCATCCTCCGCTCGGCCATCCTCAACGACGTCGGCCTCGTCCGGACCAACAACGAGGACTCCGCCCTCGCCGGTGACCGCCTCGTGGCGGTGGCCGACGGCATGGGCGGGCTCCCCGCCGGCGAGGTGGCCAGCGAGATCGTCATCCGCATCCTGGACGAGCTGACGCCGCCCACCGGCGCCGACGAGGCGGCCGACGCGCTGCGCGCCGTCGTGAGCACCGCGAACCAGCGCATCCGCGCGGCCGTCACGGTGGACCCGGCCCGCGACGGCATGGGTACGACGCTCACCGCCGCCCTGCTCGCCGGGGACGCCCTGGTCCTGGCGCAGGTCGGCGACTCCCGCTGCTACCTGCTGCGCGACCACGAGCTGACCCAGCTCACCCGCGACGACACGTTCGTGCAGGCGCTCGTCGACCAGGGCGCGCTCTCCCGCGACCAGGCCCGGCACCACCCGCAGCGCTCGCTGGTCACCCGCGCGGTGCAGGGCTCCGACGCGCCACCCGCCGTCGGCGCGCTCACCGTCTTCCCCGGCGACCGGCTGCTGCTGTGCAGCGACGGCCTCTCCGACTACGTGGAGGACGCCGCCATCGCGGCGGCGCTCGCCACGTACGGCGACCGCCAGCAGTGCGGCGAGCAACTGGTGAAACTGGCCCACCAGGCCGGCGCACCGGACAACGTGACAGTGGTCATCTCGGACGTCACCGAGGCGTGAGCGGGCGCCCTTCCGGTTGCGGACCACGGCGGGTGCGGTTGGGATGAACGGATGCACATTCGCCGGCTGGCCGCCGATGAACGACTGACCACCAGCTTCCCGCTCCAGGCGTACGCGTTCGAGTCCTCGCCGATGGGCGCCACCCGGACCGACCAGTTCCGCGCCTACCTGCCGTACAACGCGGGGAACACGACGCTGGTGGCCGAGGAGGACGGGGTCACCGCGGCGGCCGTGTCGGCGATCCCGATGCGGCAGAACCTGCGCGGCGCGGTGCTGCCGATGGCCGGTGTCGCGGGCGTGGCCACCCATCCGCTGGCCCGCCGGCGCGGCCACGTCCGCACGCTGATGCAGCAGCTTCTCGACGGCATGCGCGACGAGGGCCACCAGCTCAGCGCGCTGCACCCGTTCCGCGCCTCGTTCTACGAGCGCTTCGGCTACATCGGGCTGCCCCGGCGGCGTACCGCGATCTTCAACCCGGCGGACCTGGCACCGCTGCTGCGCGCCGAACTGCCCGACGAGCTGGTCTGGGAGCGGATCGGCGCGGGGTATGCGAGGTGGCGCGCGTACACCGAACGGTGCCTGCGCGAGCGGCACGGCTTCGCGGTCTTCCCGGACTTCCGAGCCGTCGGGCTGCGCGACCGGGACGACCGCTGGCTGCTCAGGGTGGTGCGCGGCGGCGAGACGGTCGGCGCGGTCACGTACCGGATCGACGACCATGCCGGCACGCTGTTCGCCGACGACCTGCTCGTCGACGACCCGTACGCTCGCGCTTCGGTGCTCCAGTTCTTCGCCCGGCACGTCGACCAGGTGGCCCGGATCAGCGTGCAGGTGACCCCCGACGAACTGCCCGAGCTGTGGCTCACCGACCTCGACGTGCAGGTGGAGGCGCGGGTGGCCCGGCCCGACCCGACCGCGCCGATGGCCCGGCTGCTCAGCCTGGAGGCGCTGGCCGAGCAGCCGGTCGGGGCCGGCCGGGTGCTGGTCGAGGTGGTCGGCGACCGCTGGCTCGCCGGGCGCCACCTGCTCGACGGCACCACCGGCAAGCTGGCCGTGCTGCCGGCGCGGACCGCCGCCGAGGGCAGCGTCCCGGCCGCCCGGCTCACCGCCGCCGGGCTCTCCGCCCTGGCGTACGGCGTACTCGACCCGGTCGAGGTGGTCGTACGCGGACTCGGGGAGGTGCCGGTGGACGCGGCCGGTGAGCTGCGCCGACTCTTCCCCCGCGAGTTGCCGCACCTGTTCGCCGACTTCTGAGGCGGGTTGCCGGCACGCGCCCGGGGGTAGGGTGCAGCGCGTGCCGGAGTGGCTGGAAGCGGGATTCTGGGGCCTGCTCGCCGGGTCGGCCCTGCTGATCGGGGCGGCCGTCGGGTTCTTCGCGCGCGTACCGCGCCCGGTGACCGCCTCGGTGATGGCGTTCGGGGCGGGCGTGCTGCTGTCCGCCGTCTCGTTCGAGCTGATCGACGAGGCGCACGAGCAGGGTGGCCTGCTGCCGGTGGTGATCGGCGCGGCAGCCGGCGCGCTGCTGTACACCGGGGCGAACGTGCTGCTGGCCCGGCACGGCGCGCGGCACCGCAAACGTTCCGGCGACGAGCAGCCCTCCGAGCGGGAGCAGCCCGGTTCCGGTTCGGCGATCGCGGTCGGCGCGCTGCTCGACGGCGTACCCGAATCGGTGGTGATCGGCGCGAGCCTGCTGGCCGGCGGCCCGGTCAGCCTGGTCACCGTCATCGCGGTGTTCCTCAGCAACGTGCCGGAGGGGCTGTCCAGCGCGGCCGGGATGCGGCAGGCCGGCCGCACCCGGCGGTACGTGTTCGGGCTGTGGACGGCCATCGCGTTGATCTCCGGTGCGGCGGCGCTGGCCGGGTACACGCTGCTGGGCGGCGCACCGCCGGAGGTGCTGGCGACGATCACCGCGCTCGCCGCCGGAGCGATCCTCGCGATGATCACCGACACCATGGTCCCGGAGGCGTTCGCGGACGCGCACCTGCTGGTCGGGCTGATCACCGTGCTCGGTTTCCTGGTCGCGTTCGCGCTCTCGCACGCCTGACCGCCGGCCCGGCTTAGCGGCGGGTCGAGGATCCCCCTCTCCCGCTGCGTGATCAAGGGGTTTGTGTCCTGGTTGATCTCGCCGGGTGACACAAACTCCTTGATCACCGGGTGCGGGCAGGCGGGGTGAGGGCGGGGGGCAGGGTCAGTAGGGGTTGGGGTGGCCGGGGAGGTGGCCCCGGGTCAGGGCGGCGGGGCGGCCGGGCAGCGCCGGGTCGGGGGACAGCGGTGGGGAGTCGGCGCCGGCGCGAGCGGCCATGCCGGCGAACAGCTCCTTCAGGGCGGTCACCGTGTCGACGGCCGGTGTCCAGCCGAGTTCGGTCTCGGCGCGGTGGCTGGACATCAGCGGCACGTTCAGCGCCAGGTCGACCCAGCCGGTGTCGACCGGTTGCAGCCGCGCCCGCCAGGTCAGCGCCGCCGCGGCGCGCAGCACCGGCGTCGCCACCGGCAGCGTCCAGCCGTGGAAGTGCCGGGCCATCAGTTCCGGCGTCAGCACCGGGTCGGCCGCCACGTTGAAGGCGCCGCTCGCGTCCCCCAGAACCGCCCGGGCGTACGCGTCCGCGACGTCGTCGGCGTGCACCGCCTGCATCCGGAGTCGCCGGTTCGACGGCACCAGCGGGATGCGGCCGTACCGCAGCAGCCGCACCGGCACCAGTGGGCCGAGGAAGTAGCGGCTGATCTCCGTACCGGCCGCACGCTGGAAGATCAGTCCGGGCCGCAGCCGTACCACGCACAGCTTCGGGTGCTCCCGCTGCACACCGTCGAGCAGCGCCTCCACCTCCGCCTTGTCCCGGCTGTACGACGACGTCTCCACCCCGGTCGCCGGCCAGTTCTCGCTGACCGGGTGGTTCTTCGGGCCGGGCGCGTAGGTGCCGACCGACGAGGCGTACACGAGGGCCGGAACGCCGACCCGGACGGCGGCCTCGATCACCGCGCGGCTGCCGCCGACGTTGGTCCGGTAGAGCGTGCGCCGGTCGTGGCTGGGCTGGATCTGCCAGGCCAGGTGCACGACCGCCCGCGCCCCGGCGAAGATCCGCACGAGCTGGTCGGCGGCGCCCGGTGCGCCGATGTCGCAGGAGTGCCACTCGACGTCGTCGTACGGTTCACCGGCGGCCGGCCCGGGCAGCCGGCGGGCCACGCCGACCAGTTCCGTGCCCGTCTCCCGCCGCAGCCGGCGCAGCACTGCCGTCCCCACGTTGCCCGTCGCCCCCACGATCACGATGCGCATAACGTGAGCGGTACCCGCTGAACCGGGTGGCAACCGCTCACGGACGGGGGTTCGTGCGCACCCAGCCCTTCTCCCGGTCACGGCGACCCGCGGTAGCGGCCAGGCAATGCGGGCAGACCCAGCCCTCCGGGTCGGCCGCGGTGAGCACGTCGGTGCCGGAGTAGTCGAACGGCACGTGCGGGAAGCGGCGCAGGCGGGTCCGGCTCAGCGGCAGCCCGCACAGCGTCTGGTTCTGACCCGGCAGCCAGGCGTGGACCTCACCGCCGGGCCGGCGTGCACCGTCGTCGCCCGGCACCTCGCGGGACGCCGCCACGGCGGCGGTGGTCGTGACTCGCATGGTCGCCCAGGTTCCCCGGCCGCCGCGGTTCACGCCTGGCGGCGACAACCCCTGGGGTACGCGGGCCGATCGCGTACTCCCGTGGTGGTAGCCCGGTCGACGACTCCGGGACGACGACCGGCGGCGATGCGCGTCCATACGCTGCCGCCGTCACCACTTGTCACGACCCCAGGGAGCCCCGAGATGTCCATCCGTCACCTGCTCGCCGGCGCAGTCGCCCCGGCCGCGCACATCCCGCTCGCCACCGGGGGCATCGGCGGCTCCGGCCGGGTCGGCGCCACTGTCATCGCCGTGGTGGCCCTGGCCAGCGTGGTCGTCGGCGGGCTGGCGCTGAGCCGCTCCCGCCGCGGGCCGGGCGAGGGGCGGGTCCAGGCCCTTGTGGCGGCCGCGGCGGGAGTGGTCAGCCTGGTCCTCAGCGCCTGGCACCTGGCGCTGACCACCGAGGGTCTCGGCAGCGGTCAGGGCCGTGCCGGTGCGGTCGCCGGTGTGGCGTTGGGGCTGATCGGTGCGGTGCTGGGCGGGCTGGCGCTGGCCCGTTCCCGGCGTACCGCCTGACCGGCCGCTCGTTCCGGCCGGCTGCTCGTCGTGTCCCGGCTGCTCGTTCAGGAGGCGGTGAGCCAGCCGGGCACGGTGAGCCCCGACTCGTACGCGAGCACGACGAGCTGGGCCCGGTCCCGTACCCGCGTCTTGGTCATGATCCGGCTGACGTGCGTCTTCGCGGTGGCCGGGCTCAGCACCAGCCGGGCCGCGATCTCGTCGTTCGACAGGCCGGCGGCGACCAGGACGAGCACTTCCCGTTCCCGCTCGGTGAGTGCGCTCAGCCGTGGGCCCGGGTCGGGGTGCCGGGTGCGGGCGGCGAACTCGGCGATCAGCCGGCGGGTAACCCTCGGGGCGATCAACGCGTCGCCCCGGGCCACCACCCGTACGCCGTGGATCAGCTCCGCCGGCTCGGTGTCCTTGACGAGGAAGCCACTCGCGCCGGCCCGCAACGCGCCGTAGACGTAGTCGTCCAGGTCGAACGTGGTCAGGATGATCACCCGGGCCCCGGTGCCGGCAACGATCTCGCGGGTGGCGGCGAGCCCGTCCAACAGCGGCATCCGGATGTCCATGAGGACGACGTCCGGCCGCAGCTCCCGCGCCAGCCGCACCGCGGTGACGCCGTCTGCGGCCTCGCCCACCACCTCGATGCCGTCCTCGCCGTCGAGGATCGAGCGGAAGCCGGCGCGTACCAGGGTCTGGTCGTCGGCCAGCAACAACCGGATCATGCGGTCTCCCCCAGTTCCGCGCGCGGCGCAGGGACCGGCAGCGGGGCGGGTCGCAGCGGAAGGCGGGCCCGCACCAGGAATCCGCCGTCCGGCCCCGGTCCGGTGGTGAGCGAACCGCCCAGCGCCCGGGCCCGCTCGCCCATGCCGAGGACCCCGGTCCCGGCCCCGTTCCCGGTTGTGGTGTCGGGCGGGCCCGTCGGACCGGCGCCGTCGTCCGCCACCTCCACCACCACCTCGTCGCCGTCCGGCAAGACCCGGACCACCGCCGTGCTCGCGCCCGCGTGACGGCTCACGTTCGTGAGCGCCTCCTGGACGATCCGGTACGCGGACAGATCCACCTCCGGCGGCAACGGCCCGGTATCCGTCACCTCGGTACGCACCGCCAGCCCGCAGCGCCCCGCCCCCGTGACCAGCTCGTCGAGGCGGTCGAGACCGGGCGCGGGATCACTCGGCGTCGTACCCTCCTGCCGGAGCACGCCCAGCGCCGCCCGCAGCTCGCGCAACGTCTCCCGGCTCGTCCGCTTGATCACCGCGAGCGCCTCCGCCGACCGCTCCGGATCGGGCCGGTGCAACGCGGCGCTCGCCTGCACGCTGATCAGCGACAGGTGGTGGCCGAGCAGGTCGTGCAGCTCACGGGCGATCCGCAGCCGCTCCTCGGTGGCCCGGTGCCGGGCCTCCTCCTCCTTGCGCCGCTCGGCGGCCAGCACGCGCGCCTGCACCTCGGCGAGATAGGCCCGCCGGTTACGGGTCACGCCGACGATGACCGCGACGAGCCACCCGGCGTGCAGCAGCGTCGCGCCGTTCCCGCTGACGCCGGTCCGGGTGTAGCTGTCGGCGACGGCGAAGGAGACGACCGACGCCAGGCCGAGCCCCACCGCGACCGCGAGGTGCCCCTCGTCGACGACCGTGTACAGCGCCACGACGAACACCAGCATGACCGGCCCGGGGCGGTGCAGCAGAGCCCCGTACGCGGCGACAGCGGCCAGCGCCACCACGCCCACCGCCACGGGGTATCGCCGGCGCAGGTAGAGCGCGGCGGAGGAGGCGAGGACGACAAGCAGCGCCACGATCTCGGCGGTGGTGTCGATGCCCTCCGACTGAACCACCAGACCGAGCAGGGCGACCAGGGCGACGAGCGGCACCGAAGCGGTCCGCGCCCAGCGCCAGCTCGACATCGTCGAAGCGTAGCGGTCCGCGGACGCAGCGGAGGGCCCCGAAGTGGGATCGTGGCGTGCCGGAGGGTCGATGCGTGACGCACGCCGGGGCTGATCAGGTTCGGGTAACCTGTGCGTGCGGGCCGCTAGCTCAATGGCAGAGCTGTGGACTTTTAATCCAGAGCAATGTCTGCCAGCACTGAGACGATCATGCAACGACCTGCGCGAATGCCGCGCTCTTAATCCACTATGGATCCGTGATGCTCGCGGGTTGCTCGCTTGCCATACGGAACGTGCCCGCCACCTGTGACAGGCACACGGCGCGGGTTGAGCTCAGGAAATGGGGTACCGGTTTCCCCTAAGGCGATGCTCTATCTGTGCACGCAGGCAATGACCTGCGCCTTCCTATTCTATTCTTCATGTGAGGGGGCCGCACGGGATGACGCGGAACTGGTCGTACTCCTCGCGTGGTGTGGCGGGGTGGGTTGACGACGGAGTCCGGCGACGAGTTGCCCCTCGGCGCGTCCGAGGAACGCGGCTCTTACCTGGAGAAGTGGACCTGGAGGACGAAACACCTGCACCGCCGGGATGCAACAGCAGCACTCGGGCGTCGTTGGGCGTCCTCCAGCGACCGCGAGTTGGGGGCACCGCTCAAATCGGCTGCCGACGCATCAGCGCTGCTGTCGCGGCGCGCAGGAGGGAGGCCGAGCCACTTCCATCAGCTTCACGGACAGGTGTTCCCGGCCGACAGTTCGCACGGATGAAGCCAGTCGCGGCGTGAGTCGCGCAGCGTGTGGCCATGACCACGACGTCGGCACGCCGAGCCCACTGTCTTAGTTGCGTGCTGCCGACGTAATCATGGCTTGTGATGACGTTGACCTGGGGTGCGACGGCATTGAAGGTCGCGGCTACCCGGCCGAGGACCTTTTCGTCCAGTGAGTACAGGAGCAGATCCTGAGCCATCACTAACGACCATGCCTCTGCTGATGATTTCGGTTCGGGCTCAGGCCACGGGAGTTCAACGGCGATTTCGGCACTCAGTTGAGCGGCAAAAGTGGCCTGATCGGGGTCGAGGCGGGTGCTGTGATCGCTCAGCGGTCGAAGTAGGCGGTAACCCAGTCGAAGCCGGGCGTCGGAGTCTGGACACGCCGACCGTGCGACGAGGTCGACGAGGTCGAGGACGACTGGGGCACGATCGGGGCCGGCCCATCGCGGTGCTTCAGCCGTCAGGTCGTCCAGGAGGTGTGCGTATGCGGGGGCGTCCGGTGCGGACCGAAGGACGATTTCTGTGAGAGCGACGACGCCGGCCAGGTCACCAGGGCTGAAACGGTCATGGGTGAGCGCGTTAACGAGGAACTCACGTGCTGATTTCGCCGCTGGGGTCAGGTAGCGGTCCGAATCGACGAATGGGCCAACAAGTGACCAAATTCGGTCCGCCGCTGCATCGTCGAGTTGACCGAGGACGGCAGCGATCTGGTCGTCGTGCTCGGCTGCTTGTGACCATTGGCGCCACTGCTCGCCGGCAAGGACCTCAGTGACGGGTGACCGGACTGCGACGGCTTGTACCAACTGAAGCCATGACGCTGGTGCTGCTGCCGGCGGGCTGGATCTGCGTTCGGTCGGTTCTGGGACATTGCCTCCCCCATGCGGTTCGGGGCGGGTGTTGCGGTATTTCGCGGCCAGTTCAGGTGCCAACCGTTCGACCGCTTCGAGGACATCGGGTTGGTCGCGTAGGAGGTCTAAGATGGGTGTGCTGTTTACGACGATTGCAGCTAGCGCGAGGACAGTGAGCGCTTCAGGGCTCAGTTCGGAAAGTTCGCCGTTCATGAGGGCGGGGACCAGAGTTCCGGCCTCGATGAGGCGGGTCCGCGCAAGGTCGAGGTCGCCGTTTGCTAGGGGTTCCGCCAGTGCGGTGGCAAAGATCGCTGCGAGGATGGCGTCGCGCACAGGGATGGGTGGGTGCGTGATGGCGACATCGGGCAGTTCTGCGAGCCGGAGCAGTTCGCTGTTCCGGCCGAGGCGGGATAAGCGCTTGATGCGCAGGTGAGCGACGTTTGTGGCGCTGAGCCCGCCGGTGGCCGAGAGTTGATCGAGGATCGATGCTGAGGCGGAGTTGTCGCCTGCGGCCATGGCAACGTCAAACTGGCTGAGCAGCCGGCCGACGGGAGTCGGCGTATGCCAGGACCGTCGTGGGCGTGCTCGTATGGCTTGCTGGAGTAGCCGTACGGCGTCCCACATGTCTTTCTCTTTCGAGCGTGGGCTCGCGATGACGAAGATTGAACTGTGGCCGGCGAACTCAAGGACAGCCCGATCTATCGGATCATTCGGGTTGAGGCGTGCGGGCAGGCCGTGAAATCTGGCGAAGCTGGTGCCGATGAACGCCTGGAGCAGTTCACCAACCGTCGCCGCATGTCGTTCATCGTGGGGGATGACGTATGCCACCCATTGCCGGGTCTCGGGGTCCTGGCGCGGCAGGATGATGGGGACGTCAGATGCCTCATGAAGGACTTGGAGGTAAGGAACGAGGCGGCGTCCGACAGGCGAGCCCGGATCGCGGTCCGGCCACACAGGATTTGCTGGACCGAAGAACGCTTCGATGAGCCGGTCCGCCCGAATGGCGTAGCTGCTCTCGGTGCGGCGCCCGGTCATTCGAGTCCTCCAAAACGGTGCCGGAAGTCGAGGCGGGCGGTAGCGGCAGCTTCACTGCTCACCTTGTACGTGACGGCTTCGTCGTTGATCTGCATGCCGCGCAGGGTGAGGTTCATGGACCCCGTGAGGAGCCAATCGTCTCCGCAGAAAGTCTTCTCATGTACGTCTTCGTGTTGCTTGATCTGCAGGTTCTCGCCGTCGGCGCTGCGGCGAAGGCGGTCCAAGAACGTCGAGTTGTGCCGGTCGGGACGCGAGACGACTGTCACCCGGGCCTGGTTGTAGGTAAGTAGGGATAGGACTTCGGAAAGGGTGTACATCCGGTTCGAGGGGTCGACGAACACGCTGTCGAAGCTGCCGCTGGTGTTGTCGATGGCCGGTACGTCGCTGATCCAGGGAGACACGAGCCAGAGTTGGCTGCTCGGCGCCACCAGTTCAGCGGTGAGCACGGTTGCCAGCACTGTGTCGATGCGAAGGCCGGTCGCCCGGCCGGTCCGGACCACTCGTTCCAACGTCACTGTGTAGCCTCACGAACTTCGATCGTCGCGCGTAGATTGTCGCCGTCACGTGTGATGGTGCGAACGTCGCCGTAGACCCGCAGCACGTCGCGATCGATGGCAACCGCCGGCACGGTCCTGAGGGCTGTGCTGAAGGCTCGCATCCGCTGTGCCGGGGCGACGAGCACGACGGCGCCGCGGTCGCGTACTGCCGATCGGTAGTTGTCGAGCCAGTCGACGTCGTCGACGTTGACCACAGGCAGCCGTTCGTCGTGTGCTGCCTGCGCCAAGAGCCGATCGAGGATCGGCGTGGGGGCGTATGGCTGGTAGTGCTGCAGGTGTTGGACTCGGGCCTTGTTGCCTCGGGGCCACAGCAAGCTGAACACCTGGTCCGGTGTAAGGCTGGTGTTGCCTGCATTCGGCACGGCGACTTGTCCGCTGCCGATGAGATATGCGAACACTGCTGCCTCGACCTCGAAGCCGAGGCGTTGCTGGAGGGCGTCCCAGGCGTGGACGAGTCCGAGCGCTGCGGCGTCGGTGGCGTTGGTGGTTCCTGGTCTTAGCAGGCGGGTGGAGAGCGCTGCCACGGCTTGATGGCGTGGGTGGCCGGTGAGTTTCGCCCATGCTGATCGAAGTTGTTGCAGCGCGCTCTCAGCGGCATGGGCCGAGCGCGGGTCACGGAGCGTGGACATTGCCTGTGCGGCGGGCCCTGATGGCTGGGACACGACATGGTCGAGCAGTTGCACGACGGTACTGTGAATGTAGTCGTGGTCGCTGGGGCCTAAAGCGCTGTCGACGAGGTTCCAAAATCGGCGCGGATTCTCGGCATAGTAGTGCGTCAGCTGCTCGATGATTCCGATACCGCCCAGCGATGTTTCGCTCAGCCAGACCGCGGCGGGGCCTCCGGTCCCAGGCGGCGAAACGACGTCGACGATCAGGTCGCGGTCTTGAGCGTCGGGGCACGCGCGTTGGGCAGCGGCCAGAATCGCGGCTGCCACGGTCTCGCGGTACGTCCGTTGGGCGAGGTCTTCCGTGAGGCTTACGACTTGATCGGTCCAGAGCAGCCGTGCGTGACGGTCGAGGCAGTCGGTGAGCCGCGCGTCGTTGCTGAGTTCAGTCAGACCGGCGACGAGCCTCTCAGGTGCGGCGGTCGCGACGGATCCGGCGTCGCGGTAGAGGGCCCGCAGGATCTGTTGGACGTCGTTGCGCCAGGCGCCACGACTCAATTGGGCGTGAAGGCGTTCGCCGGAGGTCGCGTTGTTGGGCTGGGTGGCGGCCAGGGCATATGCGGCCGTATACACGGTGGTCAGCCAGTTCCGCTGGAATGGATTGGCTACACCGTCGAGCGCCGGGTCCTCCGCGACGGCGGTGGCGAACGCCAGCGATCGCCACTCTGGCGATTTCAAGTGTTCGACGACGGTCGGCCGAGTGAGGTTAAGCGGTGCGAGGTCGAACCGGACTGCGTCGACGTTTAGGCGGAAGCCAAGCGCAGCCGGCCGGCCGTCCAAGCTGTAGCGGACGCTGCTGGTGACGGTGCCTGCGGTGCCGCGGTCATAGGTCGTGTCGCATTCGGCCCCGAGCGTCATTCGGCGAACCTCAGCCGGGTTGCCGGCGGCGCTCGTGGCGAAACCAACAGCGGTGATGCGGTCGGTCCAGTTGGACGGCTTGGGGATGTCCGCCATGTAGAGGCCGCTGCTGGGTTCAAGGATCTCAGACGCCCACACCGGAATGCCTTGCGATCGATCGGCGACCGCGTCCGGTGGCTGCTGCAGAGCGACGACGTGGGGCCGGAAGACCTGAACCGGCTGGTGTCCCGTCGGTGACCAGGTGCCCTGTGGCGTATAGGTCTCGACGAAACTGTCGATCTCTAGAGCGCCGTTGGCCTGGACATCTGGCAGCGGCAGCCATGTGCGGTGATTGCTGCGGCGGTAGCCATAGCGGCGGCTGACGCGTCCGGGCACTGCCTCGCGGAGCGCCCGCTCGATGGGAAGGGCTTCCCAATCCTCTGCGAATGGCAGCCGGAAGTTGACCTCCGGCACGTTCAGCGGCTCGTACAAGGCCGTGGTGAGGAACTCGGGTAGCAGGCTTCCGGGATGCGCGCCTGGGTCCGGGTCGACGGGTCGCCACCCGGACCGCAGCCGGCGCAGGGCTGTGGGCACCACGCCGAGCAGGAGGGCACGCGGCTGTTCCCAGAGCAATGCCTGAGCCTCGTCGGCGCTGATGTCAAGGGCGCGACGCAGGTGGACGATCAGGCTGTCCTGCAATGTTGGGTCGATGATGAGTTTTTCCAGCAAATCGGCGAGTGCCTGCCCCTGTGCTGGAGACGGCGGGCGGGCAGTCGGGCGTGGCGCGGACAGCAGCCGGCGTGGGTCGATCTGGTTGTCCCGTAGCGTCGTGGATAGCCAGTCCAGCAGAGCCTGCGCGCCTTGGATTTTGAGAGGGTGGTTCGGTAGCTTTCGTCCATTGTGGGTTCGGCCCGGCATGTGAATGTGAGCCGTGGTCGTAACCGGTGACGTGGTGGCCGCGTTGGG